>JANQQK010000082.1 GCA_028289375.1 Phycisphaerae bacterium
CCTGTACCACGTAGCTACTGAAATAAACTTAACAGGTTAAGAGTCCCAACTGGCAGGAGGCAGACCAGTTGGCTATGCCTTCGTGCCTCTCCTCACCCGCCTGGCGGTTCATCAACGCGGCTGCATACCCCCCCGAAAACCCCGCATCAATATTCACCACCACCACCCCCGACGCACAGCTGTTCAACATCGTCAACAGCGCCGACAACCCGCCAAAGCTCGCCCCATACCCCACGCTCGTCGGCACCGCGATCACCGGACACGTCACCAGCCCCCCCACCACGCTCGGCAACGCCCCTTCCATCCCAGCCACCACCACACACACATTGGCCGTTTGCAGCGTATCGCGATGCGCGAACAACCGATGAATCCCCGCCACGCCGACATCGCAAATCGACACCGTCCGCTGATCCATGATCTCTGCCGTGACGCGTGCCTCCTCCGCCACTGCATGATCGCTCGTCCCCGCCGACACGATCGCGATCGTTCCGCTCGACCGCTTCGCCTCTTTCTGTCGAAGCGTGATCGCCCGGGCAGCCGCATGATACTCCGCAGCCGCATGCTCCGATTGAACGCGTTCGAACTGTTCGACGGACGCCCGCGTCGCCAGCACATTCGCCCCGCTGTCCACGAGTTTCGCGAAGATCCCCGAGAGTTGCTCGACCGTCTTGCCCGCGCCATAGACCACTTCCGGAAACCCGCACCGAATCCCCCGATGATGATCCACCTTCGCGTACCCAAGGTCTTCAAACGGCAGACCGCGCAGCGAGACCATCGCCTCATCAACCCCGACGCGTCCATCCCGCACCGACGCCAGCAACGATTCCAATCGATCAGCATCCATGCCATCAGTGTACCCCAACACCGACCCCAACGGCACCCCGTCAACATGTCGCCAACCTGACAGCGCCTACCCGCCGTCATCCACCCGCGTGACCGAATACATGTACGTCCCCACATCAAGCGTCACACCATATCGCCCAGCCCCCGGCACGATCATCGTGATGTTCGCCCCACCGACGCTTCCCTTCGCTTCACTCGGTACCCGCAGCACCCCGTCGTCCGATCGGCCAAGATTCAAATCCCACGACCCGTTCGCCGCAAACTTAAACTGCACAGGCCCCGGCTCGGCCAGCTCAATCGTCGCCGTCCACGAATCGCCATCCCCGGACATCGGCGTCGCCGTCAGGTCCCACTCATTGAACGTCCCCGCCAGACTTACCGACGTGATCGCATTGCCGTCGTCAGCCACGACCTGTGTCGCACTTGTCAGCAGAAACTCGCGGTACAAACCGTACCCCAGCGACGTCACGACAACCAACGCGCCGATCCAGTGGGCAAACTTCCCCCCTTCGGGCCGTGACCATACCCGCCGCACGAGCGCATCCAGCGAAAATCGTCCCGCACCAACCGCCACGAACACCGCAAACAGCCAGACATACCCCTGCGCAATGTGCATCCCCGTGATCGGTGTCAAACCATGAAACCCGAACGACGCCACCCCCATCGTAAACGCCAGCACCAACGCCACAGGCCGCGTCAGAAAACCGAACGCCAACACAATCCCGCCGGCAAATTCCGACAGACACGCCAGCACCGCAAACAATCCCGCCGCCGGGAATCCGACCTGCTCCACCTGCCCCACCATCCATTCTGGTGTCGGCAGCTTGTCGAAACCAGCCGATCCAATCGTCACCCCCGCATAAAGCCTCGCCGCCAGCAACAACAAGTCCGCCACCCACGAACCCTGCGACGACCCGCCAAACAGAAACCGCGACAGCCATGACGGCGTCCGCCTCACCTCATCCATCCGTCATCTCCCAAACCGCTTTCCGACATCCATCCTTGCGCGCACACAACCCACTGACACCTTCGTAGAAACAGCTTCGTGGATTCGCCCAACACAAAAAAAAGACGGCCCGCCCATGGCCTCAACCACAAACGGACCGCCCATCATGTCAAAACAACGACCGCTGCAAATTATGCGTGCGCCGCGAAGTATTCCTTCGACCCATCCGGATCAGGCTTCATCGAATCCTCACCCGGACGCCAGTTGGCCGGGCAAACCTCGCCATGCTCCTCAACGAACTGGAACGCCTCAATCACCCGAAGGGCCTCGTCGACGTTCCGGCCAACCGGCAGATCATTGATCGTCGCATGGCGCACGACGCCCTTCGGATCGATGATGAACAACCCGCGCAGCGCCACACCCGCATCCTCGAGCAACACGTCATACGCCCGCGCGATGTTCTTGTTCAAATCCGCGATCAGCGGAATGTTCATCTTGCCGAGTCCACCCTCGGCCCGCGACGTCTTCGTCCACGCCAGGTGCGAAAACGGGCTGTCCACCGAAATCGCCGCCAGCTTCGCTCCAATCTTCTCAAACCGCTCCGCCGCGTCGCTGAACGCACAAATCTCCGTCGGACACACAAAGGTGAAATCCAGCGGATAGAAGAACAACGTCAGCCACTTGCCTTCATGCAGCTTGTTCCAACCCAGTTCCACGATCTCCCCATTCACGACCGCCTTGCTGTCAAACGTCGGTGCCGGTTGCGTCACCAGAGGCATCTCACTTCGCTCCTTTCAATCAATCGGGTTTCGTCCAGGTGTGTCGCCGGATGGCCCGGTGCCGCGCGCACCGCGTAATCCCTGCTGTAGCATTCCGAATCGGCGACGTTCCCGGCATTCTAAGTCCCACAGCACCCCACTGACAACCCGACCCGCAACGCTTACCATCCGGATGGCCATGAATCGGGACGACAAAATCTGCTACTGCTACCACGTATCGGCGCGGAAACTCGTCAACTTTGCCCGGCGAACCCGACCTCGCGTCGCCAGTCAGATGACCGAGTGCCTCAATGCGGGTACCGGCTGCGGTTGGTGCATCCCCTTCCTGGTCAAAATCGCCGCCGACCCCGACGCCTTCAACATCGACGACATGACGCCCGACGAGTACGCCGACGCACGCAAGAACTACATCAAATCCGGCGAACCGAAAAACAAATTCTGATCACCCACGACCGACCGATCCACGTGACCGATTCGCCGCCAGATTCGCACCGAACGAATCGTTGAATTCCCCTTCCGCCTTTGGTACAACACGCGAAACCCACCAATCGCAAACCACAAATGTTCAACGAAAATGCAAAGCTCGGTTACCCTTTGATCGCTTCGGCAACGTTTGACATGGTCGCGCCGGCGTGACCCGTCGAAACCCAAAACGCCCGTCAACATGACCGGCAAGGACAATCCAACATGACCAGCAACGCTCAGAAAACACTCGGAATCGTCGTCGCAGGTGGACCCGCTCCCGGCATCAACGCCGTCATCGGCGCCGCCACCATCGAAGCACGCAACCAAGGCCTCAACGTCATCGGCTTCTACAACGGCCTCAAGTGGCTCACCTCCGACCACTTCGACCCGCAGATCCACACCGAATCGCTGACCATTCCCCGCGTCGCGCGCATCCACTTCGACGGCGGATCCATCCTCCGGATCGCCCGTGCCTCCCTGCTCGACAAGAAAGCCAAAGCCGACGGCAAACGCGCCGCACCCGACGCCGAAAAGGTCAACCTCGTCATCGATCGGCTGAAGGAACTCGGCGTCGACTACCTCATCACCATTGGCGGCGACGACACCGCCCTCTCAGCCCGATTCGTCAGCGAACCGGACCACAGCCATCTCCGCATCGCACACGTCCCCAAAACCATTGACAACGACCTGCCACTCCCGCTGGACACCGCCACCTTCGGCTTCTCCACCGCCCGCTACTATGGCACCCAGATCGTCAAGAACCTCATGGCCGACTCACTCACCACCGGCCGATGGTACCTCGTCACCGTGATGGGCCGCACCGCCGGCTTCCTCGCCCACGGCGTCGGCATGTCGGCCAGCGCGACCGCCACCCTCATTCCCGAGGAATTCCCGAAGAAAACCAGCATTCAGCGCATCGCCGACGTCATCGAAGGTGCCATGCTCAAACGCCGCATCATGGGTCGACAAGACGGCGTCGTCGTCGTCGCTGAAGGTCTCGCCGGCAAACTCGGCGATCGCGAGGAACTTGAGACCATGCTCGGCACCGAGCTGCCCACCGACGACGCAGGCCACATCCGCCTGCCCGACATCCCGCTCGGCCTGCTCATCCGCCGCGAACTCGAACGCCGTTTCCGCGCCCGCGGCGATGCCATCAACATGGTCACCCACATGCTCGGGTACGAACTGCGCTCCGCAGACCCAACCCCCAGCGACATGTCCTACTGCCGCACCCTCGGACATGGTGCCGTTCAGTGGCTGCTCAACGGCGGCCAGGATCACGCCGGCGCCATGATCACCGTTCACGGTGGCGAACTGCGCCCGATGAAATTCAGCGAGATGATCAACCCCGACACCAACCGCATCCAAGTCCGCATCGTCGACATCAACTCGCAGCAGTACCGCGTCGCACGCAGCTATATGATACGACTCGAGCAGTCCGACCTGCAGAACCCCGAAACACTCGCCAAACTCGCCGCAGAAGCCAGGATGTCACCCGAGCAGTTTCGCGAGACCTATCTCCGCGCAGCCACACGGCTTTCGGACTTCCCGAAGAACTGACTGGCGAACGACACGAGCGACTGGAACGAAAAAAACGCTGCCCGCTGTTGATTCAGCGGGCAGCGTTCTCATGTTTTCATCGGTTGGATTTCGTGTGATCCGACGTCGCGGTTTACCACTCTCCGCGGCGTCCACCGCCGCCGCCACCGCCGTAGCCGCCACCGTAACCACCACCGCCGCCGCCGCGACCGCCACCGTAGCCGCCACCGCCGCCGCCGCGACCGCCACCGTAACCGCCGCCACCACCACGCTCACGTGGACGGGCTTCGTTTACTTTCAACGTTCGTCCACCATGCTGGCTGCCATCCAACGCCGAAGCAGCCGCCTGTGCCTCTGAGTCGTTGCTCATCTCAACGAATCCGAAACCCTTGCTCCGCCCGGTCTCGCGATCCATGATCACATCGGCGCTCTGAACCTCTCCGTGCTCGGAGAACAACTCACGCAACTCTTCCCCGGTCACGCTGTAGGCAAGATTGCCCACATACAACTTCTTAGCCATTTCTTTGCTCCAGACGAGCCCGGACAAAACCAACCGCGGAATCAGACGCAGCACGCCCAAACGGATCACATCGCGCAACATGGGATTCGGAAGCTGGGAAGCTGATCCGAAATCGGTGAAGCTCAATACATGCCGAAATGGTTTCGTGGCACAGGTATCGACACCGGATCGGCGTCATCACCCTTGGTCGATAGGCTGTCAGCGGGCTCTCTTCCTCAAACTGCGACGCACGTCGCATCTCTATGCTCAGGTCGTCAATCGCGGACGGCACACAACCGAACCGCCAGACCCAAGCCGCAATGCATTAGTTCGTTGCCGGAACCCGCAAGCAAGACGACGCCAATCCGCCGCAAGCATGGATGTGCAGAAGGCTACGCGCACCGGTCCCCGCGTTACCAATAACATATCCCGAATCGAACGAATTGCCAAGGGAAATCGCCAACGCTCGCCACCGAAACTCAACACGTGCCCCAATTCCACGCTTTCCGTATAATTCGCGGCAATCTGAATCGACAGAGTCAAACTGGAGAACCCATCGTGATCGCCCCCACCGCTGCAACAAACACCCTCCCGCTCAACGCTTACCGCTTATTCACGCTTGCCGCAGTCGCCTTCCTCCTCCCGGCCTGCGTTCCCATGGTGCCTGACGGCGGAAACGGCGACATGAACGGCGATGGCGACGACATGCCCGTCATCGATGTCCGCTACACCCGCGCCTTCGACACCACCGGCGTCGGGGCCCTCTCCGCAGTTTGGGGCAGCGGTCCCGACGACGTCTTCGTCGTCGGCGGAACCCCCGAACGCGGCGAGGTCTACCACTACGACGGCGCCGAATGGTCACAGATGACGATCCCGAATGTCCCGATTCTGATCTGGGTGTTCGGATTCGGACCCGACGACGTCTATGCCGTCGGCGAACAGGGCGGCTTCATTCGCTACGACGGCGAGCGCTGGACGCAGATCGATTCCGGCACGGATGAAGACCTTTGGGGTATCTGGGGAAACACACCGCAGGACCTCTTCATCGTTGGTGGTGAAGCCGACGGCGGGTCACCCGTCATCCTCGGCTACGACGGCCAATCCATTCAGGTCTTCCCGGCCCCAGACAACGACCGCGACGCCACCGCCCTCTTCAAGGTCTTCGGCATCGGCGACGACATCTTCGCCGTCGGTTCCGACGGACTGATCGTCAAGTACAACCGCGACGTCGCGGCGTTCGAGCAGGTGCCCACCGGCGCCGCCGCAAGCGACGACTTCGTCGCACTTTGGGGAACCAGCGTCGACAGCATCGTCGCCGTCGGTGGCCGAGCCTCCGGACGCATTTCCGTGTACGCCGAAGGCGAATGGTCCACATCGCTCCTGTCCGGCGTCCCAGGCCTCAACGCCGTCTTCACCATCCAACCCGACGAAGTGCTCATCGGCGGCCAGAATGGCTACGCCGCCATCTTCAATCCCCAAACCGGTGAGGTCACTCAGGAAGTCTCCGGCACCAGCCGCACCCTCCATGGCGCGTGGAACGACGGCAACGGACGCTACTACATCGTTGGCGGACGATTCGCCGAGCCGTTCGAAGGCGTCGCGCTCGTACGCACCATCGGCGATCCCGGCTTCGAACCCATCCCCCCCACCGTGCCCGATGTCACCGCAGCCATCGAACTCGGACTCAAGGTCGGCGAACCCTTCGCACCACTCAGGAACGGTGACGACATTCAGGCTTTCACCTTCGGACAAGGCTCATCTCACTTCTTCCTGACCATTCGCGCCACCGGGTTTGTCCCCGACAGCCAGGTCGAAGTCACCCAGTCCGCAACGTTGCCCGACGGCACACTGGCCGTCACCGAAACCACCCAGATTACCACGTTTGTCGAAATTGAGCCGGGATTGAACGAGATCGAAGACCGCCTGATCCCCATCGATGGTGTTTTCCCGTCGCAGGTCTTCGGCGAACAACTGACCTTCGACATCACCCTCACCGACCCCAACAACCGCGACATCACCGCGTCGGCCACCCTGACCGTGGTCCCACAGGTGCCGTTCCAATAGGCGCGCGATCCCGCCGCAAGTGCTGAGCGCGCGCAAAAAAAGACGCCCACTCCCATACGGGGGTGGGCGATCGTCGGCGTGGTGGGCGAGCCGATGTCACCAACACCGACAGGAACACTTTTTGAGAAATTGCGGTCGGTTCCCTTGGTTGTCGCTGTTGGAAACCACGCCTGACAAAGCTTTATTCCAAAACGTCGAAAAAATATCACCATCACCCCGCAGCGCTCGAAAACGTCGATTGCCTGCCCAATGTTCGGCTCACCGGCTATGATCCAGAGAAGCCTAAACAGCACCGGAATCCGCCATGAATGAGCAGAATCCAACCAACCCAACCGTGACGCCCCGTGATTTTCACCACCATCCGAGGGATTGGCGGCAATTCCTCTACGTCTATCCGGTGCTGTCGCGGCGTAGCAAAGGCGTGAGCATTGGTGTGAATCTCAATCCTGATGCAGCCTGTAACTTCGACTGCATCTACTGCCAAGTGGACCGCACGATCGCACCGAGCGTGCGGACGGTCGACCTCGCCGTGCTTGAAGTGGAGCTGAAGTCGATGATCGCCGACGTCGTTTCCGGCGATTTGTTCAATCAGCCGGAGTTCGCCAACACGCCACCCTCGTTCCGTCGCGTCAACGACATCGCTTTCAGCGGCGACGGCGAACCGACCACATGCCCGGTGTTCGCAGAATCTGTGCAGTTGGCCGCCGACCTCAAAACAAGCGCTGGCTTGGAAGACGTGAAAATCGTCCTCATCACCGACGCCTGCTACCTCACCCGTCCCGCCGTCGAACAAGGGCTGGCCATCATGGACCTTGCCAACGGCGAAATCTGGGCGAAGCTCGATGCCGGAACCGAAGCGTATTACCGAACGGTGAACGTGCCGAACTATCCGCTTGATCACGTCATCGCCAACATCACCGCTGCCGCAAAGGTCAGGCCCGTCGTGATTCAATCGCTATTCATGCGGATTCACGATGAGCCACCGAGCAATGAAGAGCTTCACGCCTTCGCAGATCGGCTCTGTGACATCATCCAAGCCGGCGGACGCATCTCGCTGGTGCAGCTCTACACCGTCGCACGAAGACCGGCCAAACCCTACGTCAGCGCACTGTCTGACGCGGCATTGCAGGACATTTCCGACATCGTGCGTGACAGGACAGGGCTGACCACCGAGATATACGGCGGATGACATCGCCCGGTTCGGCGGGTCTACTCGGCGTCGATGAGGATGTCGTCGATTTGCGTAATGACCTCAAGCATAGGGAAGACTCCTTCAGGCAGGGATTTGATCAATGAAGGCGAAGAAGGTGACAAGGAGGTCCATCGCGTGCGTCAGGAACATCAGCATAATCGCTCTCCTTTCTGACGCCGGCATGTTTTCGGAAGTGGCCGGCGTTGACTGCCTTGAGCCGCGAGCATCGGGGTGATAACCCGCCCACATTCAGGTGCATCGACGGAATGGACGCGCAACATTGACGCGAGTGGTGTTCACGTCCGAACAATCATGTCGCATCTGCACCACACATTCATGCAAGTGCAGAAAGCTGCCGCTTCGCGGGATTACGAGGTGTGTTTTTTTCGGAATTCAGCGCTCGGTCGAAGGCGGGATAAATCTGACGCTTATTCCCAGATAATCGCGCGCGAACCTGCATCCGGCACGTTGAGAAACCCGACGACGACGTTGCTGCTGTTGATTGAGAGCGCGTTGTTCCCGATCCGCCGACCGAAGTCCGGAAGTGGAAATACCTCGCCGTCAATGGTGCCAATGAACGCCTTGGCCGCGTTATCCAGCGTGTTGGCCTGCCCGACGATGTAGCCATTATCGTTGATGGCAAACACCTGGGCCGTGCCAGACCCGAAATCTGCCAGTTCTCGCATGCCTTCCGCAACCGTGAAGACGAATGCCGGGCGGCGGCCGTCCGACGTCGAGGACTGCCCCACGATCCGCCCCAGATTGTCTATCCCGTTGGCTTGCGATGCGTTGCCGCCGAGCGTACCGATGTCCTGCATCCCACCGTCGCGCGTCCAGATAAACGCCCGCGTGCGACCCTCGGCGTTCTGAGCAATCCCCGTGATCGTACCGAGATCATTGATTCCCTGGGCACGGCTTTGCTCGCCGCCCAACGTCCCCAGGACCACGAGCGTACCATCAGGTTCCCACAGAACCGCCTGATTGAAACCGTCGGCGTCGGTTGACGCCCCGACAATCTGTCCAAGGTTGTTGATCGCCCGCACTTCCGAAGGGCCATCCAGGAGGTGCGGCAGAATCACGATGTCGCCATCCGGTTCCCAGTAACAGCCAGCCACCGGTTCGTCGGAATCCGCGAATGTCGTGATGCCGGCGACGACTCCTCTGTCGTTGATGGCAAACGCGCGCGACTGGTTGCCGCCAGCGGTGCCAAGATCCACCATGCCCGTCTCAGCGGACCAGATGAACGCGTGATCGTCGCCGTCTTCGGTTGTGCCAGAGAAACCGCAGATCTGACCGGCGTCATTGATGCCGGTGGCCGAGCGATTTTCGCCACCGAGTGTCCCCAGATCGATGGGTCTGGCGGGAACGCGGATGCGCGCCGGTTCACTCCGGACAAGCAACGCCTGTTGGAATTCAATACACCCAGCCAGGAAGAGAGTGACTGCGGTACAGAAAAGAGGTCCGAATCGACGCATGATCAATCACCTATGGGGTTACGAAGTCGACGGATTCTAGGCTCGGCACCATGCCGATTTCCGCGCCGCGACGCAGGATTTCCTCAACCGCCTGCTGTCCGCGAGGCCCATAATCCATCGTCCATTCGTTGACGTACATGCCGACGAATTTGTCGGCAAGGTCGTGTCCCATGTCGCGGGCGTATTGCAGCGAGTGCTCGACCGCTTCCTGACGGTGATCGAGGCTGTACTTGATGCTCTCGGCCAGGACCGCCGTGACTTCCGTCATCGCCTCGGGTCCGAGGTCGCGACGAATGCAATTGCCGCCAAGCGGCATCGGCAATCCCGTTTCGCCCTGCCACCAGACGCCAAGGTCCACGACGAGTTCGAGTTTCTGGTTCTGATAGGTCAGTTGCCCCTCGTGGATGATGAGACCCGCGTCCGCTTCCCCCGCGGCGACGGCTTGGAGAATCTCGTCGAACATGACGACGCGATGCTGAAACGCACCACGTCCGAGCAGCAGGTTGAGTCCGAGAAAAGCGGTCGTTTTCTCACCGGGGACGAGAATCGTCTTGCCTTTGAGATCCTCGATCGCCATCGGTTCACGGGCGACCACCATCGGGCCATAGCCATCCCCCATGCTCGAACCGCAGGAGGTCAGCGCGTAATTCTTCGCGACTTCGGGGTATGCGTGAATGCTGATGGCCGTGATGTCAAGCTCGGCCCGCATGGCCCGCTCATTGAGTGTCTGAATATCTTGCAGGACATGCTCAAATTGCCATCCTTTGGTGTCGATTTTGTCCGTGGCGAGCGCGTAAAACATGAACGCGTCGTCGGGATCCGGGCTGTGTCCGAGCGTCAATTGCCGTTTTGTCATCGAGATTGCCGTTTTTCGGGCCTAAACTTGTGATGCTCCGCGTGCCGATACCACGCGGATGCGGTCTGTCCCGTGATGTTACGAGTGTGAGGCTGGATCGTCCAACGAGCCTATGCAAATGCCGAAAACCAGCACGCATATCCGCGTCCTCGTTCGCGACGGCGATGACCTGATCGACCGCTTCGAATTCGACGCCCAGACCATCCGTATCGGTTCCTCTGACGAATGCGAGATCCACATCCGCGACCGACGTCTGCTCGAACTGCAGGCCACCTTGCATCAAAGCGATGACGGTGTCTGGACGCTGGACTCAGCCGAGAGCGAAAACAACACGGTGCAGGTCAACGGTCGCCCAGTACACGACCGCGTCGTGATTCACCATCACGACGAGATCATGATCTTCAATTACACGCTGGCGGTCTACAACGACGCCACCAAACCGTCGCTGATTTCCAAGCAACGGGCTGCCGAAACGGTGGCACCGGTGAGCAATGGACCGAAGCTATTGCCGATGCCGGATGGTGGCATCACCTGCAAGCCGGGCGGTGACCTGTCCCTTTCCGGGCAGACGTCACTGCATCTGGCCACTTTTTGCTCTGGGCTTTATCGCTGCGTGGACGTTCCGGCGGTACTGGATCATTTGGTCGATTCGCTGCTGCTGATGTTCGGCTGCCGCTGTGCGTACGTCGGTGCGCGTCGTCAGGATGCCGGGGAACTGGAGTTTGTGCGCGGGCAGTTGCGTGGCGGGCGTTCGATCGATGAGTCGCCGCTGCAACCCCTGATCCTGAATCGCTGCCTGGACAACTGTCAGTATCTGCTGATGCCGAGATCGCCCAAAGAGGCCATCGGATCGGCCATGGCGGCACCGCTGTCCAACACGCTCGGCGAGCTTGGTGTGGTCTATCTCGACCATGCCAGCGACGCGCCGCCCTTCAGCATGGACGATCTGCACGAACTGATGCTGCTGGCCAATCTGGCTGCGGCACACATCGAGACGCTGCTGCAGACGCAGGCGAGCGTCCAGAGTGCGGCCCGCGAAGGTCAGCTTTCGTTCCTGCGCGAGGTTCAGACGCGTCTGGACCCAGCCAGAATTCCCGAGTTTTCCGGTTTGCAGATGGCGGCGTATTGCAAACCCGGTTCCCAGCGTGGTGGTGACGTTTTTGATGTCATGAAACTCGCCAACGGGTTGGGCGGCATCTTCATCGGCAATGTCGAGAGCGATCCGACGCGGACGGCGATGGCGATGACGGAGGCACGGACGGCGTTTCGCTCGGCCTGCATGCACGCCGACGCCCCGAATGTTCTGCTGCGTTCGCTCAACTGGATGCTCTGCGAGGATCCGTCGCCGTCGGCGTTGCACAATGCGTGCGTGCTGATCAATCCGAAATCAGGGCAGATGCAATTCAGTACGGCTGGAAAAATTGGGGCTGTCATCATCGATCAGGTCGGCGAGTCTCGCGATCTGGTCAATCACGACGCGCCTGCCCTCGGCACGACGCCCGGTTTTGCGTACATGTCGGGCACTGAGTGTCTCAAGAAAGACGAAACGTTGGCGGTGTTCAGTTACGGGTGTGCGACCATTCAGAATGAAGATGGGCAGGCGCTCGGCGAAGACGCTCTGATGGAGAGCCTGAGGGATGGGTTCGGGCAGTCGGCGCGGATCGCGCTGGACGAGCTGATTCAAGATCAGGCGGCATTTTTCAAGCGTGGGCGGCAAGCGGACGATGTCTCGATTCTGCTGTTCCACAAGACCGTCGCAACTGATTAGCTGACAACCAATTACGATCAGCTGTATTTTATCTTCTTGTTGGGACAGGAATCGACCGCTACACTTAGCGAGCCGTTCGCAGCGGGAACCAAGTCTCGGAGCAGCAGGTGCATTGGCGACAATTCACAATTCGCTTCATGATGGCGGTGATGCTGTTGGCAGCCACTGGCTGTAACGTGGGCGACGGTTTGTGGGTCGAATCGTCGGATGCGGCTGCCAAGTCAATCCCTGATGATGGTGCCTGCCACGAACTCGACGATGCGACAGCGCTCGCCCATGATCTTACCGAGTTGATCAACGCCAAGCGCGCCGAACTGGTCTCGCTCCAGCAGGATGAAGCGTTGGCCTCGATGGCGGAAAGCTATGCCTGTCAGATGATCGAGGAGGAATTCTTCGGTCACGAGCATCCCGAGACGAAGGCGAGCTTCGGCGATCGCGTGGCGAAGACGGATGCCGACTTCGAGGTATTCGGTGAGAATCTGGCGGCTGGTTTGTGGACGGCGTCGGAGATCGTCGACGCGTGGCTTGCGAGCGAGACGCATCGCGGCGTGATGCTCGATTCTGACTTTACACATCTCGGCATTGCAGTACGCTATGGTGGTCACTATGGCGTGTACTGCGTGATGGTGGCGGCTGGACAGTCCGGCGAGTAATTCACCACCGGGGTGGTCGATCCATCCCCAACCCCATCAAAATCTTATGACTGAATCAACACCCAGCAACGAACATCTGTTTGCACCGGATGATCAGCATCCGATTCGCGTGGTCTGCACCGGTCAGGTAGGCCTGGACAAGAAGGACTTCCTCGAGCAGGTCGTCGAGCTTGGGCGTCAGCGTGGCAAGGAGATCACGCTGTTCAACGTCGGCGAGCGGATGTACGCGGAGGCGCCGGACGTGGCGCCGGGGCGCATTCTCGATCTGCCCAAACCCCGACTCGACCAGCTCCGTCGCAGCGTGTTCAAGGACATTCTGGCTGAGGCGGAGAAGGGCAACCACCTGATCGTCAACACGCATGCAACGTTCCGCTGGAAGCATGGTCTTTTCCCGGCGTTTGATCACAAGGACATGTCGGCGCTCAATGCCGACCTGTACATCACGCTGCTGGACAACGTGGACGCCATCCACGAACGCCTCGAACGCGATCACGACATCCGCCACACGCTCAAGGACATCCTCGTCTGGCGTGAGGAGGAATCGGTGGTGACGGCTACGATGGCGGAGGCGATCAGCGGGTATGGCAAGTCGTACATCGTGTCGCGTGGTGAAACGAATCAGAACGTCGAAACGTTCTATCGTTTGATGTTTGAGCCGAAGCGCAAGCGGGTCTATCCGTCGTTCCCGATGACGCACGTCATGGACATGCCGGAGACGCTGGCGGAGATCGATCACTTCCGCGCACGCATCGCCGAGCATTTCATCACGTTCGATCCGGGCGACGTGGACGAAAAGGAAATGCTCATCCGCGCCGGCCAAGCCATGCAGCGTGGCGAGGAATACCTGAACATCCATGTGAATGATCGCGACATCCAGCTTCGCACGGTGGATATTTCGGCCGTCGCGTATGACATCGACGCGCAGATCTACGCCCGCGATTTCCAGTTGATTGATCAGTCGCACATGATCGTCAGCTACATTCCGGAACTGCCTACCGGCAAGCCGGGGTTGTCCTCCGGTGTCGAGCGCGAGTTGCAGCATGCGTGGGAGAATACGAAAGAGGTCTACGTCATCTGGACACCGAAGTGCGAACCGTCGCCGTTCGTGACCGCGCCGTCGACCAAGGTGTTCAACTCGATCGACGAGCTGTTCGCGCACTTCAAGGAGAAGGGCTACATTCAGGAGTATCAGCCTGACCTTCTGCGCATTTCGTCGGGGCGTCCGTCGGCTGAGTCATGACGCCGCGGGGGCAGACCGTCGCGACGATCGAGCATGCCATCGAACCGCCGATCGACCTGTCGGGGGATATTTCCGCTTTAAAACGCCACATGTCCGATGCCATGGATCGGATGAACGTGGCGTTGTACGACCTGCAATTGGATACCGATGATTGCGTTGTCGAGCGGTTTCTCGGCGGGCGCGTTGATGGGGCGTCCGATGTTGTCTGGTCGCCGTGTATCTCTCTGACCGATGCCGAGTTGATTTGCCAGTCTCTGCTGCGTTCCGCGGGCCTCGAAACCGGCACATCCCTGTCCGTCACCCTATCCGCCATCCGCCTCGAAGCTGACCGTGTCCCGGACTATCCGGGCGCGTAGTATTCACTGATTCCCGCGTTCCGAATCGCCAGAGACAATTTGTCTTCAGTTCCATCGATTTGATTGGTATTCTCATGGTGTGTACGGCGTCTTGTGATCTGGGTCTTTGCGACGGAAACCGGAAAACCCTGACAAGTGGCTGAGGTCTCCACGCAATGGGAGTTCATTCGATGAATTGCTCATCGCACGACAGAACAGGTTTGACCCGTCAGCTCTTTCTGTTGGCACTCAGTGTTACTGTGCTCACGCATTCATCGGCAGGTCGCGAGCGAGGCTACTCGGAGGAAGAGATACTCCGCTCTTCCGACGTCATCGCGATCATGGACGTTGAACGCACGGAGGAATTCGTCAGCGCGACAAACAATGCCCTCACCCGGCGGGCTACCTGCCGCCGCTCCAACGTCTTGAAGGGATCGCTGCCCGACGTGTTCGAAATCGACGAGCAGCAGAATTCGCTGTCGCGCTGTCGCCTGCCCGTGCAATACGCGGAACGCACCAAGTACCTCGTCTACCTGAAGAGAAGCGATGACGGACGATATCGAACCTTCGGCGGACGGCGAGGACAGGTGACGATCGCGACTCCGCAACCACCTCCGCGAATCTCGATTTTCCCAATGGAAGAACAATTCGGCGCGGAGGCGTTGAGACGCGTCAGAGATCGGCTTTCTGTGCGCGCCGCACTTACTGCAGTCACCGATCAACGGCACAAAGACCAGTCATTCAATCGAACATCGACAGACGCGGAGACGCTCGTGACGTTCACGGTTGCCGACGATGACAGTGCTTGGCCTTACGTGAGCGGCATGACGTTGACAGTGCTCGTGCCTGATGCTCCGACATTTTTGGGCATGTCCGTCGACGAAGCAATCGGCCAACCATTCGTGCTCCACGGCGTCGAAGACGACGATCAATGCGAGGCTGGCACCTGGTGCCGGCTGACGGCGACACCGTTTGGTGGCCGTACATCTCGCTGACAGACGCTGATCTGATTCGCAGATCCCTTGCGGAGTCAGCCGGCGTCGAGTCCGAATCCACCGCCCCACCGAACTTCCTGTCCGCCATTCGCCTCAGAGCCGACCGGGTACCGAACTATCCACCATAGAAAAGCCGCGTCGCGTGCCACCCTGTTCATAGTGAGGATCAACGGTTGATCGTCCAATCGGTTGTCACGGACGTAACTCGTGGTTCTCAACGCCGGACTTGCACCATTCTCATTGTAGAATCAACGCGGAAGTGTTTCCGTTTGCGATTGCTGTCGCATCTGGCGAGGGGTGTCATGCATCGTCGGTTGTTCATCTTGGTGGTTGTTGTCGGCATGGGATCGCCCTGCCTCGGATCGCGACATCTCTTCTGGGATCTCTACGAACGCACTTGTCGCTGTGATGCCATCGCCGTGGTGAAGGTTGATGATGTCTGCTGGCGGGCGAACTCCGGTGCAACATGGGCGACATATTGGAAGGCGTACCGGGCATCGGGCCGTTGCGAAACGCTGGAGGTGCTCATGGGAGAGTTGCCCGATGAATTGGAGATTCTCCACTGCACGATCACGAATTGCGACTCGGCACATTACGAATTGGACAGGCGCTATCTCGTCTTCCTGCGTCGCCTCGAATCGGGTCGCTACGTGACGGTCGGTGCGCGGTTCGGGCAGAACGTCGTTAGCGAGGAAGACGACCACATCGACTGGCACGAATCACGCAGAGAAGTGGTGAGGCGGTCACTCACCGATGTCCTGCGTGAGATCAAGAACCTCCTGTCGGTCCGTGTGCGCGTGAAGAACGTCGGGGCATTCTCGGCGCAATGTCCAGAAAAAAGGACGTTCGCGGACGCTCCGAAGACAACGTGGGGTGTTGAGCTGGTCACACTCGAATCCAACAGGGCGTGGGATATTGCGTGCGGCGAGTCGATCGTGGTCGCAACGAATGACATCGGGACCATGCTCGGTTGCGATCCCGAGGATCCTGCTGGCCGGGAATTCCAACTGACAGGTCATCGCCGAAACAGCCAAGGACTCTATCCTAAACTCCGGATGACGCCGGCTGAATGAAAGTTACCGTCTGGCGGACATTATCGGCCTCAGGCTTGCAATTCTGCCGGATCGGGCGAATAAATGAGCGCTGGCTGCGAATTCATGGTTGATGGACGCAGTGATCCGTGATGACATCCAGACGCGCGTGCGGCGTGGGTTGGATCAGGTATTCGGGGATGGACCGATGTTTCACTTTTGCATCTTTGGAGCACAGGCGGGGCAACTCAGCGCCAGCAAGCGCGTGTACATCACGATCTGCGGCGGGTGCGAGCTGAAGAAACCGACGCTGGCTAAGTTGGTTTTGGAACGGAAGCGTCGCAAGGCGGCGGGTCTGCCTGTCTATCGCCAGCACATGGTCTTCACGCTGTTCGGGGCCACCGAAATCAAGCTTCCGACGATGGCGGAAGAGTTCATCGATCTGCAGGATGCGATGCAGTCGGGGCACATCAGTCGTCATGAATGGGAAGAGGCGTTGGTCGAAGTGACGACGGACGATCCGGTTCGGCTTGGGTCGATGACGATCTGCGGCGGCTTTGAAGCGGATGAGCTGCCTGACGAGAACGCCGAAATCGACGGGTTGGCATTGAACCGTCACATCGGGCGGATTCCCGAGGCTGCCGGCAAGACGCTGGAGCTTGGCGTGGGTCAGGGCGGGGCCCAGCGGATGGCGGCCCTCAAGCAGGCGATCACGATGGCGTCCGTCTGATTAGGGGTCAGGCCTTCTTGACCGTGCTGATTATCAACAGCAAAGCGACCGCGCCGACGAAGGCGGTGACCAGAGATCCGATCAAACCTCCGTCGGTCGAGAATCCGAGCAGGCCGAACAGAAAACCACCGAGCACCGCGCCGATGACGCCGATCACGATGTTGCCGACGAGGCCGAAACCGCGACCTTTCATGACCTGACCGGCGAGCCAGCCGGCGGCCAATCCGATGAGCAGGAAGTAGATGGTGTTCATGGGTTCGCCTTTCATCCCGGGTCGAACAACAAACTCAAGACGCGTCGCAATCCTACCGCAGGTATGTTGGGTGCTCCAACGAAAACCATGTTCCCGTCATCCACGAGGGGTGGCGCTACAGCATGCCAACTGTCTGAACACGACAGAAATTCAGTCGGGGACTCTCGCACGGGCGGCGTCCATTGACTCGTAGACGTCGAGGAGTTGGCCGAGCTTGGTGACGGTGAACATGTCGCGGACTTCGGGGGTTGGGGCGACGATGGCGAGGGGTTTGCGGTCCTTGCGGAGTTCGAGAAACGTGGCGACCACCGCGCCGATGCCAAGCGAGCAGATGAACGTGAGGTTCGATACGTCGAGGATAATGCCCTCGGGTTTCTGACCGACGGCGTCCATCAGTTCGACGCTGAGCCGGTCGCAATACTCCATCGAGGCGCTGCCATCGAGGGCGACCACCAGGCTGTTGCCCGTGGTTCTGGTTTCGATGCTGAGTTTGTCCGGCGTGCTCAAGGCTGACTCCGCTCAATCCCCGTTCTTCTTGAGCATATAGACTTCGCGACCGTTGTCACGGTATTTCACCTCGTCCATGTAGGCATTCATGAGCATGATGCCGCGGCCATTGGGCTGACTGAGGCGGTCGGGTGTCGTGGGGTCGGGGACGTCGCCGGGGTCGAAGCCGGGTCCGTCGTCGCGGACGATGATGACGACGCAGGCGCTGGAGACGGCGAAGCGGACGTGGACGAACTTGGACTCGTCGCCGCGGTTGCCGTGCTTGACGGCGTTGGTCATGGCCTCTTCGAGGGCGAGTTTGATGGCGAAGATGGCGTCAGAGTTAAAGCCGTGCTTTTCAATGTCCTTCAGGATGATTTTTTCGGGTTCTTTGGCGGCGTGGAGGGTGCTCTGGACCGTGACCTCCTTGAAGGTGTCTTCGTTGTTGGGGTCGGGTTGCACCATGAAACCACCACACCAGGGCGTGAGCGTCCGCCGGGACGAACGGGTCTGTCGGTCCGGTCCGCCGCGTCAGAAGCTGGCCAGCGCCTTTTCAGCCGAATCGTGAATGTCGAACAGCTTGTTGAGTCGGGTGATCTTGAACACCTCGTAAATCTGCGGGTTGATGTTGCTGAGCTTGAGGATGCCCTTCTGATCCTTGATCTGCTTGTCCAGCGTGATGAGCATGCCGAGGGCGGCGGAGGAAAGATGCTCGACATTGCGGAAGTTAAGCAGCGTCCGCGCGCCGGGCTGATCGTCCACGGCGGACTTCAGCTCCGAGCCAAGTTCACTGATCGACA
The DNA here is from genome assembly GCA_028289375.1 of Phycisphaerae bacterium. GTDB lineage: Bacteria > Planctomycetota > Phycisphaerae > UBA1845 > UBA1845 > OFTM371. The sequence goes on from JANQQK010000082.1 coordinate 18,950, forward strand.
GTTCGTCGAGGATCTTGCGATCGCAGAATTCAATGACGCGGACGCCGTTGGAGTCCGCAACCTTGATGTGCGTTTCGTCGGCCATTCGGCTATCTCCTGAAGTTCAAACAGCCCGGAAGGATAGCACGGAAACGGGGGATCGTCGATGCCTATTTCACGTTCGTCCAGCGTTCCCGGAGGGTGACGAAGGCTTCGGCTGCGTGCATGCCGACGACGCTGCCGCGCCAGACGGCCAATGATCGAATTGCCTCGAGCGAACGGGCGTCGGGAGATTGGCGGACCTGCGATGCGTACTTCGACATGGCTTCGAGCTTGGCGTCGAGGTGATCGGTGATGTCGACGTAGAGCGTGGGGTCGAAAACGGGTTCGATGCTCGGGGCGGCCCAGTGGGTTTCGGAGACGGTTTCGTAGCAGAGGATGCGGTGGACGAAGTCGCGGCTGGCGACGGGTCGGAGGGCGACCTGGCAGGCGTCGAATATCTGGCGATGGTCTTCGTGGCGGTCGCCGGGATGGGGAATGAAGACAAAGTTGGGCTTGACGTCGGTGACGAGATTGTCGAAGGCGGCGTTGAGTTCGTGCTCGGGCATGAGGTTGAGCTTCGTGACGGGCAGGTCGAGGAAGCGGAGGTCGGAGACGCCCAGGGCGTCGTTGGCCTGTTTTGCTTCGGCGCGGACCTGATCGACCTGTGTCTGGTCGAACAATGGCGGCCAACCGACGGTTGCGATGGCGACGGTGACGTGGTGGCCTGCAGTTGCGAGACGATGCAGCGTACCGCCGGCGCCGAGGACTTCGTCGTCCGGGTGCGGGGCGATCATGAGCACGCGTTGGGGTGATGCGAAGATGTCGGTCATGCGGTCTCCGGTATCGAGACGAGTTTGTGTCCGGTCTTGATGCTGTCGCGACCGGGGCCTTCGACGTTCGTGGCCCAGATGGCGGCGTCGCCGGTGGCGATCAGGATTTCGTCATCTTCGTTGATCGTCAAGACGGTTCCCGGTTCGCCCTTTTCGCTGATGTCATCGGCCAATGCGGGTCTCGCTCGCCAGATGGTCAGTTTTTCACGTTCGGCGTGGGTGAAGGCACCGGGGTAAGGTCGGCCTGCGGCGCGGATCAGGCGGTAGATCGTCTCGGTGTCAGCGGACCAATCAATAATGCCGTCCGCCGGTGTGCGTCTTTCGTAATGGGTGGCTTTGCTGTGATCCTGCGGGGTGAAGGTGATGTCGCCGGATATCAGTGCCGGGGCAAGATCGGCGATCACACCCTGCAGGGCGTGGTTCGTGCGTTCGATCAGGTCTTCGGAATAGTCGTCGGGCAGGACGGGCACTTCACGCTGGGCGAGCAGATCGCCGGCGTCGGCTTCGTCGGTGAGGGTGAACAGGCATGCAGCCGCTCGGGCATTCTTGATGATGGTCCATGCGACGGGTGCCCGGCCTCGCCCCTCGGGGAGCATCGTCGGGTGGAAACCGATGCCGCCTTTCGGGGCGATATTGATCAGATCGTCGGGGACGAGTTGGCTGATGCCGATGACCCAGAGCATGTCGGGTTTGTGTTGTTCGAGAAACGTGCGGACTTCCGGCTCGCGCACCTTGATGAAGGACAGGAACGGGATGCTCGCCTTTGTGGCTATCTCGCGAAGCGATCGGTAGTCGCCGATTTTCTCCGACTGCGATTCGTCAACGCCCATCACGCAGCAGACGTCCACGCTGTTCTTGATGAGCGCGTCGAGCGCGTGCCAACTGGAGCTGACGCTGCCCATGAGTGCGATCTTCATGTCGGTTGCTCCGTGTTGGTGGCGTTGCCTCTTGAAGCGTACGGACTCTCGGCGAATGGCCGGGCGAACTTCTCCTCGCCTCTGAGCACGACGCCGATTGTCTTGAACAGGATGGCCACGTCCATCGCGAGGTTGTGATGTCGGACGTAGTGGACGTCGTACTTGATGCGTTCGTCCCAGGGGATGGTGGCGTTGCCATTGACCTGCGCGAGGCCTGTCAGTCCGGGGCGGACGAGGAGGCGTTGCTTCTGAAAGTCGTCGTAGTTGTCGGTCTGTTCGGGGATGGTGGGTCTGGGGCCGATGAGGGTCATGTCGCCGAAGAGCACGTTGAGCACCTGCGGGAGTTCATCGATTTTGAAGCGGCGGAGCAGCCGTCCTACTGGCGGAATGCCACTGTGGTTGAGCGGCATGTGTTCGTTGGGGTTGTGCTTGTGGGTGGCGACCATGGTGCGGAGTTTGTAGGGCTGGAAGCGTCGGCCGTTGCGGCCCGTGCGTTGCTGCATGAAGAAGATCGGCCCCGGTGCCGACGCCTGCATCGCGACAATTCCGAGCAGCAAGATCGGGATGACCGGGATGAGGGCGAGCAATGACACGCCGGCATCGACGGCGCGTTTGCCGTATCGTGCCCAGAGGGATCGAGAGATGTCGTCGCGCGACGGCGTCATGGTATGGAATGTATCGGAAAACCCGGTGTGATACGATAAGGGCATGATGAGACGCGGACGATGGCTGGCGGTTGCCACTGAGACACGAGAATCCGGTTGTGCATCTTGCGGTTACGGCCTGACCAGCAACGTCAATGGTCGATGTCCGGAGTGCCGGACTGATCTCCGGATGTGAATGACAAACTCACACACCAAGTTGGTGAGCGAACCATGAGTCCAAAACGCACCCGAACTGCACGCGCATGGGGAATCGCTCTTACTGTGCTGCACGTCGCGTTCTTTGCGGCCGTCTGCTGGGTCAACCGAGAAGAGCCCATCGGAATGCTGCTGATTCTGTTCGTCGATTATCCAATTATGTTGATCTACATCTTGACCGGCGGTACAGGCAATGACCACGTAGACTTAACATTGCTTCTTATACTCGGAAGCATGATGTGGTATTACGTTGGCTATGGGATGGTTTGCCTGGCCTCCCGCCTCCGGCGTAAGAGAGATTTGGGCAGTTGCGGTCAATGTGGCTACGACCTGACGGGCAACGTCAGTGGCAGATGTCCGGAGTGCGGGGTTGATGTCTTATGATACGCGGGCTTTTTATCTTCTTTTTGACCATGAGTGTGGTGTCGATCGGCATCATCGCGGTTGGCTCGGTCTGGCCTCAGTATCACACGTACTATGCCGACGAGGACACGTGGCGAGAGGTGTCGCTGACCGGCGGGAACCTGTCGGTCGTCACGATTCGGAATGATGGGATGTGGTTCTTTCACATAGCCATGGATTCGATGGCCAGTGGGCGCGAGATGGTGCATCAGCACCATGGACAGGTGTTGTCATTGCCCATGACGCGGCGGCTCATGGCCAATCAGCAGGTGACTTGTGGTGGATTCAATGTGCACTTCGGCGTGCCTGCTCTCCTTGGCGTGCTGATGTCGGTCATGTTCGGTTGTGCGGCATACGCCCAGCGTCGCGAGCGGTTTCTCAAGGGCAAGTGCCAATGGTGCGCGTATGATCTGACGGGCAACGTCAGCGGGCGATGTCCGGAGTGCGGGAGGTCGGTGGCGGACTTGCATCGCGAAGTGTCACCTGTCGGCGAATGCGAATCATGACGCGACGCGCGCTGCTGATTCTCGGCGTGACGTGTTGCCTCGCGCTGATGGCGGTCTTTGCCTACAGCTACGTGCGACCGCTGAAGACGCATGGTTCGTTCGGGGTGGACCGATGGTACGACGTGTACCTGTTGGATGGCTGCGCGTCGATCGCGGTGTGGACCAAACTGCCCCGCCAGAACAAGACGCTCTTCGATGGGCTGACGAGCGAACGGCGAAGAGGGCCAACACTTTGGGATCCAGCCAAGGTCATGATGATGGCCCAACGCAACCTCAACAAGCGGTATCATCCGTTTCCGAAGCGCCCGCACCTCTACTTTCAGGTGACGCATCGCCAGACGGGGCTGACCATCACGCACGCGGCGGCGAATCTGACGTATCCTGCGGTGGCAGCGTCGGCGCTGATTCTGATGCTGGTCGTCCGGATGATCGTTCGACAGCTTCGCCTCCGACGCGAGACGCACTGTCGAGCATGTGCCTATGATCTGACCGGCAACGTCAGCGGCCGATGTCCGGAGTGCGGAAACATTACCGACACCACTGACACGGGATCACTTGTAAGCTGACACGAGCGAATCGCGTTTGTCCCTTCCTGTTGAAGGAGATCGCAGAAACAAATGGAACGACACTCGTCATGATCAGGTTTGGCACATGGATTTGTCTCGGAATCTGTTTCCTGCTTGTCGCAGCCATGATTCTGACGCTCGGGGGAACGCCCTATTACGTCACTGATGGTGACGAGCTGAGACACCACTTCGTGCTCAGTGGGGGCCGACTGATGATCTCCAGAGATGACCCTTTGGATGAATTTTCACCGGAGCCTGGATTGGCTTGGGATCCCCCGAATCCCTGGACTTGGCGGCCGAGCTTTATGCGATGGGGTTCCGGCTACGATCTGTTCCTGCCCATGTGGTGTTTGTTGGCTCCGATGGCGGTGTTGACCATCGTGCTCTTCAGACTACAACGGCGTCCATCTGACCCGGCACGCGATGAATCATGATCGACGAAGGCCACTACATCTGCGACGCGTGCGGGGAGGAGATCGTGATTCCGATCGATGAGTCCGCCGGCACCGATCAGCGGTAAGTCGAGGATTGTCCGGTCTGTTGTCGGCCCAACGTCGTCCACGTGCGGATCGAATCGGCCAACGATGTGGTCGTCTGGGCGGAGGCGGAGTGATGTCACCTGAATCGTTCACGACGCCGGGCGGTGTCGACAGCCTGTGCGAGACATGTCTTCACATGAAGCCGTTCGTGTCCCCACGCGGGTCGCGGTTTCTGATGTGCCTGCTGGCGACGGATGACGCGCGCTTCGCCAAGTACCCACCGCAGCCAATCGTGAATTGCATCGGTTACCAGGAAGCGGCGGCCATGGAAACGGACGGGGACTGACGCGCACTTGACCCTGGGGATACGTTTTGAAATGTCGATCGGGAACTGGGCAGTACAGGACTCGAACCTGTAACCCCCTGCTTGTAAGGCAGGTGCTCTAGCCAATTGAGCTAACCGCCCGGTCGCGGCCTCAACGCCGGTCACGAAACGGTATTCGGCGCGACCGGCGTCGTCAAGCGTCGCAAGATCGGGCTGGCCAATGGCGTGTTTGACCGCAATATCGCTTCCGACGCGGCGTTTGGCGTCTTGACTGGCTGTTGACCAGACGGGCGAGGTGATCGGCAGGCAAACTGCGGGGGCGATGAAGCGGAGGACGACCATGAGCGCGTTGCGGTTCGGATTTGTGGCGGGGCTGGTGGGCGCGTTCGCGGTGTTGGGTGAAAACGCGGTGGCGGGTGGCGAGGAATGTCGGGCGTACAACTTCGACAGTGTGACGACGCTCGCGCGGGGGATGCTCGTTGGCGAGAACGTGTTCGTACCCGTCGACGGGTTCGAGCTTCTGCTCATGGTGGAGGGTGATGTCGTCTATCAGCAGGCGTTCGGCGATTGGTCTGTCGGGCAGGACGCGGCATCGGATTCCTCGACCAAAACGCTTTCCGGCGCGGTCATCCTGTCGCTCGCCGACAACAGCCCACAGCCATTTGCGCTCGACACACGACTGAGCGAGTACATTCCCGAATTCGACGGCGACAAGGCGGCCATCACGATTCGGCAGTGCTTTGCCCACTTCGCGGGATTCGGGTCATCGACCGCCATGGCTGATCCATCGCTGACGCTGAACGAAGCGGCTGTCGCTATTGCTGGTGAGCCGTTGGCATATCCGGCTGGCACCGTTTTCTTCTATGGCGGCACGTCGATGCACGTGGCTGGTGCCGTGGCGGAGGAGGTGGCTGGCATATCGTGGAACGCATTGTTCGAGCAACGCATTGCCGGTCCGCTCGACATGACGGAGACATTCTTCGATCTGACGACGCCGGCCAACCCGCGGGTGGCGGGTGGTGCACGGAGCACGGCGGCTGAGTTCGCGCGGTTCATGGAGATGTTGCGTGCGGGCGGTGTGCACGATGGTCAGCAGGTTCTTTCGCCGTCGAGCGTTGCGGCGATGTTCACACGTCAAACGCCGACAGCGATTCCGATCGAAAACAGTCCGCTCGACTCCGCCGATTATGGCGTCGGCGTTTGGCTGGATCAGCGGACACTCAGCAGCGATCTGGTCGGTGCATTGGCAGCGGGTGCCCGCGGGTTTTCATCCTGGATTGATTTTGATGACGGCGTCGTCGGGGCGCTTGCGACCGATCGAACGCTGAGTCAGAACATCCGAGTCGCCGTGAATCTGATACGCTTCGCAGCGCAGCAATCGGTGCGCAATCCAGCGCGTTGCGGCGACGTGAACAGCGACGGGACAACCGATCAACTCGACTACAGTCTGTTGTCCGCCAATTTCGGGACCGTCGATCGACTTTGGGCCGAGGGAGACGTCACCGGTGACGGTGTTGTCGATTGCGACGACTACGGGCAGCTTGTCACCGGCTGGAACGGCGCGGGGGCAGCTCCGATTCTGGCCGACTGTGTCGACGCCGTTCCATGCACATCGCCCGCCGGAACGATCCTGACCTGTGCGGCAATGACGGTTGTCGCCATGATAGGATTGGCGAGGGTTTCGCGCGACACCAAACCGTGTGTCTGATCACGTACGCTCCACCTGTTGGAGAAGCAGCCATAAGAAAACGCTTGCCCCGACCACGAATGGCGAGGCAAGCGTCGTTGCTTGAATACCGTAGGCTTGCCGTGTAACCGTGTTACCGGCTGGCGACGTAGTTTCGCAGCGACGGATCGAGGTCGAACCGATCGAGGTTCATGACCTTGTTCCACACCGCCACGAAGTCACGGACGAACATTTCCTCGGCATCGCTGCTGGCGTAGACCTCGGCAATGGCGCGAAGCTGCGAATTCGATCCGAACACCAGATCGACGCGCGTCCCGGTCCACTTGACCTTGCCGGAACTCCGGTCGCGGCCTTCAAACACGCCGTCACTATTCTCGGCGGCCTTCCAATCGAGGTTCATATCGAGCAGGTTGACGAAGAATGCGTTGTTCAGTGTTCCCGGACGATCGGTAAAGACGCCATGCTTCGAGCCGTCGTGGTTCGCGTCGAGAACGCGCAATCCACCGACCAACGCTGTCATCTCCGGCGCGGTCAGCGTGAGCAACTGCGCACGGTCCACGAGCAATTCCTCTGTCTGACGACCGTCGGTCGATCCGACATAGTTGCGAAATCCGTCGGCAGCCGGCTCGAGTACGGCGAACGACGCGACGTCGGTCATGGCCTGTGACGCATCCGTACGACCCGGCGAGAAGGGAACCTTCACGTCATAT
>JANQQK010000088.1 GCA_028289375.1 Phycisphaerae bacterium
GGGACGAGCTGACGCGTGTTCCGGGGGTGAGCGAGGTTTTTGTCTTTGGCTCGGAATACGGCATGCGTGCGTGGCTTGATCCGGACCGTATGCGGTTTCTGGATCTGACGACGGCGGATGTGGTTGCGGCCATTCGCGAGCAGAATGTTCAGGTGGCGGCGGGCAAGATCGGTGAGGCGCCGGCACCTGTGGGGCAGGCGTTCGAATTGACGGTCAGTACGCAGGGTCGTCTGACCGATCCGGAGCAGTTCGAGAAGCTCATCGTGAAGGTCGGAGAAGACGGCAGTCTCGTTCGAATGTCGGACATCGCACGGATCGAGCTTGGATCGCAGTCTTACAACCTTGCATCGCAATTGGATGGCGAACCGACGGCGACCTTCGCTGTGTATCAGTTGCCGGGCTCGAATGCGGTGGCGGTGGCGGATGGTGTTCGGGCAAAGATGGAAGAGCTTCGAACGTCGTTTCCCGAAGGCGTGGAGTACGTTGTGTCGTATGACGCGACGGATGTGATTCGCGCGTCGCTGGAAGAAGTGGTTGTCACGCTGTTCATCACGTTGGTTCTGGTGGTGATCACCGTCTACGTATTCCTGCAGAGCTTCCGCGCGACAGTGATCCCGGCGTTGACGATTCCCGTGTCGCTCATCGGCACGTTTGCGATGATGGCTGTGCTGGGCTACTCGCTGAACATTTTGACGTTGTTCGGGTTGATTCTTGTCATTGGCATCGTCGTCGATGATGCGATCGTCGTGGTGGAAAACACGACGCGCCTCATTGACTCGGGGATGGAGCCGAAGGAAGCGACCGTTGCATCGATGCAAGAGGTATCCGGACCAGTTGTGGCCACCACGCTGGTGCTGTTGGCCGTCTTCGTGCCGACGGTGTTCATGGGGGGGATTGTTGGTGAGTTGTTTCGTCAGTTCGCGGTGACCATATCGATTGCAACGGTCTTCAGCAGTCTCAATGCACTGACACTCAGTCCTGCGTTGTGCGGGATGCTGCTGCGGCCATCGCCGGAGAAGGTTGCTGCTCCGTTTCGTGCCTTCAACGCGCTGCTGAGTTGGACGACCGGCATTTACGCGGCAACGGTTCGTGGCACGTTGAGACTGGCGGCCTTGGGAATCATGGTGTTTGTCGGGTTGGTGGGATTGGCGGGTTGGTCGTTTGCGGGGATTCCGACCGGTTTCGTGCCTCAGGAGGATGAGGGGTACTTCATTGTCAACGTGCAGTTGCCGGATGCTGCGAGCATGGAACGGACGATGGCTGTGACCAAGCAGGTCAACGACATCGTGACGTCCACGGAGGGCGTCAAGGCGACGGTGATGATCAATGGCTATTCGTTCATCGATGGTTCGCGATCCTCGAATCTGGCTGGTGCGTTCGTGACGCTTGATGCGTGGAACGATCGTGCCGATCCGGCGTTGTATCAGGATGCGATCATCGCGGAGCTGAACCGCAAGTTTGTTGGGATTCAGGAGGCGTTTGTCACGGCGTTCGCCCCGCCGTCGTTGCCCGGTGTTGGGTTGGCGGGTGGATTCACGATGCAGTTGCAGGACCGTGGCGGGGCTGGTGTTGGCATGCTGCAGGACGTCGCAACGGAGCTGGTCGCGGCGGGCAATGCGCAGGCTGGGCTTGCGGGCGTATACACCACGTTCCGTGCGAATGTGCCGCAACTGTATCTGGACATCGATCGTGAGCAGATCAAGTCGATGGGGCTTTCATTGCAGAGTGTATTCGACACGCTCGGCGCCTATCTTGGATCGGTGTATGTCAACGACTTCACGCGATTCGGTCGTATCTATCAGGTGCGTGCGCAGGCGGAACCAAAATTTCGCGCGACGCCCGATGACATTCGCAACCTGCAGATACGCGGTCCGTCCGGGGCCATGCTGCCGTTGGGGACGGTGTTGAATGTCGAGGAGACACTGGGGCCTAAGACCATCACACATTTCAACATCTACCCAGCCGCGCTTGTGAATGGTGCGTCGGCACCGGGGTTCAGTTCGGGTGAGGCGATGGCGATTGTGGAGCAGATGGCTGATCAGTCGCTGCCGCCGTCGATGGGCTATGCGTGGACGGATCTGTCGTATCAGGAGAAGGCAGCGTCGGGTTCGGTGACGGTGATTTTCCTGTTTTCGATTGTGCTGGTGTACCTTGTTCTCGCCGCTCAGTATGAGAGTTGGTCGATTCCGTTTTCGGTCGTGCTTGCGGTGCCGACGGCGCTGCTGGGGGCGGTTGTCGGTGTGCTGTCGCGCGGGTTTGACAACAACGTATACGCACAGATCGGGATTGTGCTGTTGATCGGGTTGTCGGCGAAGACGGCGATTCTGATTGTCGAGTTCGCCAAGGTGTTGCGCGAAGAGGGCAAGCCGGTAATGGAGGCGGCGGTTGAGGCGGCGCGGACACGGTTCCGGGCGGTGTTGATGACGGCGTTTTCGTTTGTGCTGGGCGTGATTCCGCTGCTGGTGGCCACCGGTGCCGGGGCAGCCAGCCGCCAGGTGCTGGGGACGGTGGTTTTCTCGGGGATGATCGTGGCGACGATCGTGGGCGTGGTGGCGGTGCCGATGCTGTACTACGTCATTCAGTCCCTCACGGAGCGTGTGCGGGGAACGCGTCAGGGCTAGCAGCCGCAAGGGGACCGTTTGGCGCCGGGTCGACTTGAATCCGGCGTTGGATGGGTTGCTGCGACTCCGCGTTGGCGACGACATTTCCATTCAGGGGCTTGGGTATGGCGAGCGACTGACTGTGGGTCGTGTAACGGTCTCATGGCATCCGTCGGGTCATGAAGTCGGGGGACGATCGCGTTTTCGTCTGTGCTGAGGGCGAAGTGATCCAAATCTAGTTTTTTTGTCATTTTGGCCATCTATTCGTTGCGCTTCCGTTTCAGCGGCGACTCTGTTCATCACGGGCCACCGGAATTCACACGCGTCATGTCGATGCGGTGCCCGGACTGTGCCCTGATGAAGAGGAGTGCGACGCATCATGAACGTTCGGATGGCAACGGGGCTGGGCATCTGCCTCACGGCGGCGTTGCTCGCTGGCGGGGGTGAGGGTGCATTCCAGGTTGAACGGGTTGCAACGGATGGTGGCGGTGCGATGCGGTCATCGGGCGGCGGGTTTGCGTTGTCGGCCACGATCGGGCAACCCGATGCGGGTGTCCTGAGCGGTGCGTCGTTCACCATTTCGGGGGGTGTGTGGATGCAAAGCCCGCCCGGCGATTGCAACGAGACGGGCTGGCCTGATCTGTTTGATTTTGAGGCGTTCGATGCGTGCGTGAGTGGTCCTGCAGGGCCTGTCGCGGATGCGGGTTGCGCGTGCTTTGATGTTGATGCGAGTGACAGCGTTGATCTGCTTGATTTTGGCGCACTTCAACGGGGGTTTTAGGGAATCATGATTGTCCATTTTGTGAGGAACACGATGTTGCGAAGAACGACCATTTCCACGCTTGTCTTGGCGTTTGTTACGCTGCCGGTGGCGGCTCAATCCACGTCGTTCAACTATCAGGGACAGTTGAAGCAGGATGGCCGACCGGTCAGCGGGTCGGTGGACATGGAGTTTCGCGTTTTCGACGCAGCCGAGGGCGGCCTGATGATCGTGCCGTCGTATCTGGTCGCGGACATCGTGGTTGAAAATGGTCTGTTCGGTGTTGATCTCGATTTCGGTGAGGACCTGTTCGCAGCCGAGGAGCAGTGGCTTGAAGTCGCGGTGCGCTATTCCGGCGGTGGCGGCGATTACGAGCCGCTGTTGCCGAGGCAGAAGCTGAACGGCGCTCCCTATGCCCACTTCGCCTATCGCGACGGGAAATGGACACGGTCGAATGATGTGATCACGAATGAGGCGGGATTCGTGGGCATCAATCGTGATTACGTCGTCGGCAGTGAGTATTTCGGTGTGCATGCACCCATCGAGACGGGCTATGGCGGCATGTATCTGACGACCGATGGCGAAGAAGCGCGACCGTTCTATGGGTATTTCACCGGTTCTGAGGTTGGTTGGCATTATCTTGATGGCGCGACAGGCGACTGGCACTTGAATCTGGCTGGGATTGACCGGATGACGTTGACGCGAAACGGTCGACTTGGCGTTGGGACGGATCAGCCGCAGGCGATGCTGCATGTCGGTGGCAACTATACGCCGACAGTCGGTAGCTCAGTGGGGGTGGTGGCCGGTACGTTTGCGGCAGATGGGACTGTCGTTTCGGATGGAGGGCAGGTGCTGTCGCGATCACCGTCGGGGCAGCGCGCCGCGTCGATGGAGGTGGATGCGTCGGCAGACTCGGGCGGTGATGCGTGGTACATGGTGTCGCATGCGTCGATCAGTCCGTTTGGCGGGGCAGCCGGCAGTTTCAGTCTGTACAAAAACGGCACGAACTATTTCAACCTGAATGATGCAGGACGCGTGGGGATTCGCACGACGACGCCCGAGGCGCAGGTTCACGTAGCGACAGGATCGGACGTCAATCCCTCGTCGGGTGGCTTTATTCAAACCGGCAATGTCACAGGGCAGAACATTGGCATCGATAGCAATGAGATCATGGCCCGAGACAACGGCGCTGCTGCCGACCTTTATTTGCAGAACGAAGGGGGCAATGTCCTTGTCGGACCGGCGGGTACGTCGCGATTCGGGCTTGGCACGACGGATCCGCAGGCGTCGGTCCACGTGCAGAATCTGTCGCTGGATGTGTCATCGTCTGCCATCGAGTCGGAAGACCTCGTGGTGGAGTCGAACGATGCGACATTGGGTCTGTACAGTTCAGCCGCTGGAAGTTGGGGATCGGTTCTGACCATGCGGGAAATGAACAACGGAGCATTGGCCAACTCGTGGAGCATCGCGCGGCGAACGTCGGGCGGTGGCGGAGCGTTGCACTTTACGTATGGTCCGAATGTTGGACCGGCTGCGAATCCGACGTTGATGCGGTTGGATACGGTGGGCCGGGTCGATCTGGGCGAATCGATCGAGCTGTATGCGACAGAAGGTGGTTCGGATGGGGCACAGGTTCGGCTGCGTGACGCCGCGGACGTGGCCACTTTCGAGGTCGATGCCGAGGAAAATGGCGGGGGATCGGTTCAGTTGATGCGCAACAGTGCCGGCGAAACGACGGTTGAGATTGACGCCGACGAGTCGGATGACTCGGCGATCTACCTGGATCGAGCGGACGGGTCACGTCGCATCGAATTGCGGTCGGACGTCTCATCGGCGGGCTGGATTGCCACGCGTGGCAGCAATGGCGATCTCAACGTCGTCATCACGCGTGAGAACGCCAGTTCAAATCATGGCTGGATCGACGTCAGCGATGCCTCGGGCAATCCGCAGGCGGGTGCGTATGTCAACAGCAGCGGCAACGGCGTCATCTGGGGTGACACGAAAAATTTCCGCATACCGCATCCGCGCGACCCGAACAGCGACATCTGGTATGCGAGTGTTGAGGGGCCTGAAGCGGCTGCGTACATTCGCGGGACGTCCGAACTGAAGGATGGTCGGGCGACGGTGACACTGCCGGATCACTTCAAGGACGTATCTGTCGCCGACGGTATGACGGTGCAACTGACGCCACGGTCCGGAGCGTCAAAAGGATTGGCGGTCGTGACACGTTCGCTGGAGCAGTTCAGCGTGGTCGAGTTGTTCGATGGCGATGGCAGTTATGAGTTCGATTGGGAAGTCAAAGCAGTCCGCCGCGGTCATGAGAACTTCCGCGTGATTCGCGGCAAGACCGAGATCGCACGGCTGTTGCCGCAGGAGTAGCTCGGATCCCGCTACCTGATCGTTATCGGCGTTCCCGCACTCAGACTACTTGATGGGGGCGATCGATGTGACGAGCTTGGTGCCGTCGGGTTTCTCAACTTCGACCCACCATTTGACGTCTTCGGGCAACGGATCGGGGGCTTCGACGTGAATGTCGTAGTCCTCGTACGTTGATTTGTAGACGCCTTTGCCGACGATCGACTCGCTGCGGTCCTTGCCTCCCAGCCACGCGCGAACGACAGTTTCGCCATCGTCGCTGTAGGGAAGTTTCACAACGATGTGGCCTTCCTTGCCTGGTTCGACCTTGCCGTGACCTTGCGCGATCGTCACTTCCATGTCGCCCATGGTCACCTTGCCGAGAAAAACCTCGTCGTGGATATGGTGGCCATGGTGGTGGTGACCATGATCGTGTCCATGGTCACCGTGATCGTGGCCGTCGTGTGTCGAGCCGTCGGCGTGGACATGCGTGTCGTCGGCCTTGGGATCGCCGGTAGCTGCGTTCTCCTTTTTCTCGCAGCCCGCGGTCGCGATCGCCACGGTCGTTATCAATGTCAGAAACCCCATTCTTCGCATCAAGAGTCCGCCCAGTCGCATTGGTCCGCTCCCCATGGCACACCAGAATTTCAATCAACGCCTCCTTGGCCAATCCGACAGAGTTTATCCCTACACGCGCCAATGCTCCAGTCGACGCGGTGTCAGATTTTCTACGTTCAGCGTTATCGTCGTTCGCGAGGCTGATTCGTCTGGCCTGATCGCGATCGGCGGCCTATCAATAGCAGCGGAATCTCACAGAAACGGACCTGCATGAGTAGAATCGAACCATGATCGCCATCCGAAAATCGGAGGAGCGAGGCCATTTCGACCACGGCTGGCTGAATACGTTCCACACTTTCTCCTTTGGCGCCTATCGCGATCCGCGTCACGTGGGGTTCAGCGTACTGCGCGTGATGAACGAGGACCGCGTGCAGCCGGGAAGCGGTTTTGGCACGCATGGGCACCGGGACATGGAGATCATTTCCTACGTGCTCGATGGAGCACTCGAGCATCGCGACAGCATGGGGAACGGATCGGTGTTGCGGCGAGGCTGGTTTCAGCGGATGACGGCGGGCCGTGGCGTGGAACACAGCGAGTTCAACCACTCGCCGTCCGACCCACTGCATTTCTACCAAATCTGGATCATTCCCGAACGCGAGGGGATCGAGCCTGGCTACGAGGAACGGGACTTCAGCTCGACCATCGAGGGCGGCTGGCAGCTGGTTGCGTCGCGCGATGGTCGCAACGGGTCGCTGACAGTCCACCAGGATGTCGACATTCACTTGGCGAGATTGGTGGCTGGCGAGCAATGTGACCGAGACCTGCGTTCCGGTCGACGTGTATGGTTGCAGATGGTGCGTGGCGCTGTTCGATTGCAGGACGCTCTGCTTTCGGCGGGTGATGGTGTCGCTGTGACCGATGAATCCTCACTGACGCTGCTCCCGGAGTCCGATGCCGAGATGCTTCTCTTTGACCTGCCCTGATGCAGGCTGCGACGTGCCGACGACAAACCGGCTGATCCGCGAATTGACGAACGTGGCTGATGTCGGTCGAATAGGCGCTAAGCTGTTTTCAAAGAGGAGATTGTCATGGCTGATACCCTGAATGTGACGGCACAATTCGTGGCCAAGCCGGATTGTGTGGACGGACTGATCGCGGTGTTGTCGGAGTTGGCAGGTCCAAGCCGCAGCGAACCGGGCTGTCAGGAGTACGCGTTCTATCAGGACTTGGTGGATCATCGCGTGGTGGTCGCGATCGAAGCGTGGCGTGATGAGTCGTCGTTTGAAGCACACCTCGAGACGGCACATTTCAAGAGTGCTTTCGAGAAGCTCGGCGGTTTGCTCGAAGCGGAGCCGATCATCCGCAAATTGCACAAGATCATCTGACACGGATTGGAGATTCGCGATGAACGTGAACGCGTACGCAGCTTCAGCGCCAAACGGTCGGCTTGAGCCGTTCGAATACGAACTCGGGCCGATCGGCGCGCACGACATCGACATTCGCGTCGAGCATTGCGGCATTTGTCATTCTGACTTGAGCATGCTCGAGAACGCGTGGGACATGAGTTCATATCCGCTGGTGCCAGGCCACGAGGTGACCGGCACGGTGGCGGCGGTCGGCGAACATGTGACGCACGTCGCTGAGGGGGATCGCGTGGGGCTTGGTTGGCATGCGGGATACTGCATGACCTGTTCGGATTGCCTTTCCGGCGACCACAATGTGTGTGCGGAGTCGTCGGCCACCATCGTCGGATGGCATGGTGGGTTTGCGGACTACGTACGTGCGTCGGGCGTGAGCGTGATCAAGTTGCCCGATGATCTTGACCACGCCGAAGTCGGTCCGCTGTTCTGTGGTGGGATTACCGTCTTCAACCCGCTCGTGCAGTTTGATGTGCCACCGACCGGCAGTGTGGGCGTCATCGGGATCGGCGGATTGGGGCATCTTGCGCTGAAGTTTGCGCGGGCATGGGGATGTCAGGTGACGGCCTTCACCTCAACCGGATCGAAGCAGGAAGAGGCGATGAGGATGGGCGCGCATGACACGATCAACTCGCGCGATCCGGACGCGATCGCAGCCGCGGCAGGGCGGTTCGACCTGATTCTGTCGACCGTGAACCTGCACCTCGATTGGAACGCGTATATTGCGACGCTCAAGACCCGCGGGCGGCTGCATTTTCTGGGCGTGCCCACCGAGCCGATCCAGTTCGACCTCGTGCCATTGCTCTTTGGCCAGCGGAGCATTTCGTCCTCACCGGTCGGCAGCCCAGCCACCATCGCGCGCATGCTGTCGTTTTGTGCACGGCATGACATTGCGCCGGTCACCGAGCACTTTCCGATGAGTGCGGTCAACGACGCGATGGATCACCTTCGGGCCGGCAAAGCGCGATACCGCATCGTGCTCGATCGCGATTGATTCATCGGAGGGCCATTCGGGCAAGAAGATGAGAGGCTCGCGGGCGTCCGTGCGATGACGGTTACCCGCGAGCCATGCTCATGCAGAGTGCTGTCCGGTCTGTGGTACGACGCTATTTGCCCGGCACGGTGAAGTTGCGTTGCATGCCGGCATAGTCGGCGAAATCCACGACACCATTGGCATCGAAATCAAACGCCGCCAGGCAGTCGAAGGGTGTGAGTGCTTCACCGCCACCGCAGGCTGGGGCGCCGGGATCGCCGCCAAACACGCATTCGCATTCGTATCCGGGGCAGAGTTCACTGTTGCACGTGTCGCCGCCGCACGCCTCGTTGCACTCAAAGAGTGGGTCACAGAACAAGTTGCAAGGATCGCCGCCCGCGACGCAGTCGCAGAGGTTGTAGCCGGGACACGATGGCGATGAACAGGGACCGCCGCAACTCGAACTGCAGAACGAGTTCGGACAGGCTGGCGTGCAGGACAGCGGACAGTTCTGTCCGCATGGGTCGGTCAGGCATCCCGGATTCAGTCCGGCTGCGGATGGATCGGTCTGGAAGTCGACCTGTTCGACGCAGTGGGTGAACGCCTGGAAATCACGCAGGTCGACAATGCCTTCGCGCGTGATGTCGCCGATCGGCGTATCGCACGTCACCAACTCGGTTTTCAATGCACCGACCGCATCGAGGTCGAAACCTGAGTCGCCACCGGCTGATCCACCGCTCAAGCCGCGGATGCGAATGTAGCGGATGCGTTCCAAGCCAGTCGCAGCGATGTCGTACGAGCGTGCGAAGGCGTCGTTACTGTGGGCCTCGTCCCCGCTGAGCGATGCGACAGGTCCCTCCGTGTCTTTCACGCTGTAGAAAGCGACGCCATTCGCGCTGACGAGCACGTCGATGGCATCGAACTCCGGACCACCGAAGTCGACCTCGTAGACGTTGAAGTCCGGGGCACCGTCGCGATCGACCACGCGGAGCAGATCGAAGTCGTACGTGATGGATTGGCCACCGATGTCGACGTGCGTATCGTCCGGTGCACCGAGGTACACAGACGCGTCGATGCCGGTTGTGTTGCGGGCCAGTTTCTCTGGGAACGCGCTGGGTGTTGCGCGGGCGGTGACGGCTGGCGTCCAACTGCCGCTGCCGATGTCGTCGCGATAGTTGACCCACACCGAACCGCCATCGCCGAGGGTCGCGATCACCTTATCAGCCAATTGCTGCATCTCGTAACCGTTGCCCGGCGTGCGGAAACGCCACCAGCGTCCCTCGGCTTGGCAGATGGCGTCGCCATCATCGAATGTGCCGGTGGCGGTTGAAACGGTCCAGCAGCCGCCCGTGTCGCGCTGGCAGGCGAACCGGCGAATCTCGTTCGGATCGGCGCTGCGGAAGCGACCCTCATCGCCTTCGATCACAAGCCTGGCTGCGCGGCGACCGGACGCATCGACGGGTTCGTTCTCGGCCCAACTCCAGACGGCGGCCTGCATGAGATCGTCGAACGGCTCTTCGAGACCGATGAGGCTGGCGGCGGAGAGTCCGATCGGTTCGATGCCAAGCTGATTCACGCCGGCTTTGACCATCGCACGCACGACCGACGGATCGAAGAAGCCGATGTCGGCTGGGCCATTCCAGAGCGGGTCTTCACCCGGGGCTCCGGGCAGGAAGAGCGTGTCGCCCTCGAACTGCATGAATGCGGCGAAGTCCGGCTCTGTGGTGCCATATTGATAGGACTCGAGAAACGCGTTGACGCTGTTGCCAGGCCAGCCCGGTACCTCGGGGAAATTGTCGCGGTGGACGATGTCCTGATCGTCGCCCCAACCACCTTGGCCGCTGGTGACAATCAGGCGTTTTCCGAGTTCGCGGAGCATGTTGGGTGTAACGTTGGTCCAGTCGCCCTGGAAGAACATGTCGAGATCGGACGGCGTGAGAATCCAGCCGGCGTTGCCGAAGTAGTCCTGCAACGGTGGGAAGAACTCCTCGACTTCGTCCTCGGAGTTGGTCGCGTTCTCGACCTTGACGATAATGAGTTCGAGCGGATTCGCGATGCTCCATGCCTGCAATTCCTCGACGGCATGCCGCCACGGGCGATCAAACGGCGAGCAGACGATGTTGTCGGCGTCGCCATGGCAGAGACGCAGCTCACCATTGAACCAGTGAATGTCAGGCATCAGGAAACGCAGACCCATGTCGAGTTGATCGCTCATCGAGTAGGTGTGTTGATGCGACACATATGCGTCGGCTTGGTTGTTGTAGGAATTGTGCGAGCCGAGGAATAGCCCCTGCGTCAGCGGCAGATCGCCCTGAATCTCGCGTTGGAATTCGAGTGCGCGGGCGGTCCATGACGACTGAAACGCATTCACATCGGAAAGATGGCGTGTGACATTTTCGCATGTGTCGCTGGCCGGGTTGCGGATCAGGCCGCGATCGCACAGGAAACCGGGGCCGGTGCGCAGATCTTCCGCGCCGGCAAGGAGCCAGCTTGTTTCGCCTTCCTGACCGCGGCCATCGTTGTTGCACATAAATCCCGGGTTGTCGATGTAACATTTGCTGCATTCGCCGATGACCGGCGGGTCCTGTCCGAGACCGGATTCACAGCAGAGCACGCCATCGAAGCAGAAACAGGGTCCCTGACCCTCATCACCGCAACTGGGGTCGCACTCAGCCGTGAAGCTGGGGCAGACAGGATTACAAGAATCACCGCCGCAATTGTCGTTGCAGATGGGCGCGAGCGGGTCACACAACAGGCTGCACTCTCCTTCGCATTGGCAGGCGTTGTATTGCGGACATGTAAGTTCACACTCCGGCTGGCACGTCGGACCGCAAAGATCGCCGCCGGGGCAGATCGGGTTGCAAGCCGGTGCAATCGGTGGATTGCAGGCCGCACCGCAGATGGCATTGTCCGGGCACAGGACCGGATCGCAGACGGTGGGACACCCGGCGTTGCACGGATTACCACCGCAAGCCGGATTGCAGAGGGGTGCATCCGCGGGGGCACCGCAGTTGGGATTGCAGACTGGAGCGAGCGGGTCGCACAGCAGACTGCATTCGCCCTCGCATTCACACGGATCGTATTGTGGGCAGACCAGTTCGCACACGGCGTTGCACGTCGATCCGCAGGCGTCGCCACCGGGGCAGACCGGGTTGCATGCCGGCGGGATAGGTGGACTGCACGACGCGTTACACACTGCATTGCCGGGGCAGGTCACGGGGTTGCATGCGAGTGGGCAACCGGGGTTGCACACGTTGCCGCCGCAGACGGGGTCGCACACCGGATCGCAGCAGATGCCCGCAACGTTGACCGTGCCCGAGTCGCAATCGCAGCTTGCACACGAAAAGGGAACACAGAACGGGTCTTCAACACAGCAGTCGCTGATGCTGCCCGGATCCGCGCAGCAGACCTGCCCCGGGCCACCACACCCGCTACCCCCCAAGGCCTGGGATTCCACGAAAACACCCATGCTGATCATCAGCATCCAACCCACGAGCACGTTTCTGTTCATCACAACCTCCGCATGAGTTCTCGGGGGCGAGTGCGTTGTCATGCGTCATCGCAATCTCGATCGCACCGACACCCCGTTTTGGCTTTCAGCGGGCGGCTGTGGTGATCACAACGACCGCCCGCGTCACCCCAGACAACGCAGTTCAACGGGCGGAGGGGCAGAAGTTGTTGGGATTCCGATAAAACCATGCGTGACAATGGTTTGTATTTCGGAGAGTTGTTCGCTTGGGTTGGGTTCTCGGGTAGAATCAGGTGTAACGCGTTGGGATGGATGGGTGTGAATGGCTGACGGACGGCGAACGGAGGTGACGCAGATTCTGGATGCGATGCGCTCCGGTGATCGTGATGCCGTCGCGCGCCTGCTGCCGATGGTCTACGACGAACTGCGCGCGTTGGCGGGCAGTTTCTTCGGACGTCAGCCCGGTCACCACACCCTGCAGCCCACCGCACTTGTGCACGAAGCCTACATGCGATTGGCCAATCAGGAGGAACCTGCCTGGCAGGATCGGCGTCACTTTTTCAACGTGGCGGCGATGGCGATGCGGCAACTGCTCACCGACCATGCCCGTCGCAAGAAGTCGATCAAGCGCGGCGGCGAGTTGGGAAAGGTCACGCTCGACGAAGCGGTGGCCCCACTGACCGATTGCGATATCGATCTCGTTGCGCTTGACGATGTGTTGACAAGGTTGGCCAAGCTCGATGAGCGACAGGCCCGCATTGTGGAACTGCGGTTCCTGGCTGGTCTGACGGTTGAGGAAACGGCTGCCGTGCTCGAGATATCACCCCGCACGGTCAAGCTGGACTGGCAGATGGCCCGTGCCTGGCTTCGTCGAGAACTCTCCCGGGAAGATGGTGCATGAACACGGAACGCTATCAGCGCGTTCGCGACCTGTTCCACGCGGTGTGCGATCTGGACGCGGACGCGCGGGCGGCTGCCATCGATGACGCTTGCGGTGATGACCCGGAGCTTCGGACAGAAGTCGAGTCTCTGCTTGCCCACCACGACGAAGAATCCGAGCAACTAAGCGACTCGCAGGCGGGCATCGGTGTTGGCTGGATCGCGGCTGCCGACGCGGCGATGCCGGATCGCATTGGCCAATACCGGATCATCGGCAAGATCGGCGAAGGCGGAATGGGCACGGTCTTTGAGGCTGAGCAGCAGAATCCCCGGCGGACGGTGGCGTTGAAGGTGATTCGACTCGGGGCGGCGTCGGAGGCCATGCTGCGGCGATTTGAATACGAAGCCCACGTTCTCGGGCAGTTGCAACATGTCGGCATCGCGCAGATTTACGAAGCGGGGACAGCGGAAACGGCCTACGGACCGCAGCCATTCCTCGCGATGGAACTGATTCGCGGCGAATCGCTGACGGAGTACGCGCAACGTGAACAACTGGATGTTCGCCAAAGACTGGTGTTGATCGCACGTATCTGTGATGCCGTCCAGCACGCACATCAGAAGGGTGTCATCCATCGCGATCTCAAGCCGGCCAACGTGCTGGTCGTCGACGACGATGGTTCGACCGGCGTGGCGTCGGTTGAATCCGCCGTGCGGTCAATGGAACACCTCGGGCAGCCCAAGGTGCTTGATTTCGGTGTGGCGCGTGCGACCGATGCGGACATGCAGACGGTGACGCTCGGCACGAACGTCGGGCAACTGGTCGGCACCGTGCCATACATGAGCCCGGAGCAGGTCTCGGGCGATCCGACCGCCATCGATGTTCGCTCCGATGTGTACGCTCTTGGCGTCATGGCGTACGAGTTGCTGTCCGGTCACATGCCGTACGATGTTCGTCATCGACCGTTGCCGGATGTCATCCGCATTGTCCGCGAGCAGGAGGCGACGCGCCTCGGTGTAGAGCGCTCGGACCTTCGCGGCGATGTCGAGACGATCGTCGCCAAGGCCATCGAGAAGGATCCGGGCCGCCGATATCAGTCGGCGGCCGATCTTGGCAACGACATCCGTCGATTTCTGCGCGACGAGACGATTCTCGCGAGGCCTGTCACGGCGTGGTACCAGATGACGCGTTTCGCAAGACGTCACCGTGCGCTTGTCGGCGGAGCAGTGTCGTTTCTGCTGTTGCTCATCGTTGCGCTGATTGTGACCGGCACGCTGTATGTCCGGGCGGATCGTGCCGAGCTTCGCGCCCGACGTGAGGCTGCCCGCGCGGCCGCGATCAACAAGTTCCTCTTGCAGGACATGCTCGCAGCCGCGGATCCGAGCAACGATGGGTACAAGGTGACGGTGGTTGACGTGCTCGCCCGAGCTGCGGAAACGATTCCCGAGCGGTTTGCAGACGACCCGCGTATCGCCGCCGAACTTCACCGGACCATCGGTGCGACCTACGTCTCGCTGGGTGCGCCCAAAGAGGGCGTCGATGATCTGCGGCGAGCGGTCGAGCTGTTTGAATCCACGGTCGGCCCCGATGACCCCGTTACGCTCGATACCGCCTACCTGCTGGGCGGGGCATTGCTCAATCTGGACAGCATGGAAGAGGCTGAAACGGTCTTCCGATCCACGTTGACGCGGGTGCGCACAGTGTTGGGTGAATCGCACGAGCAGACGCTCGACGTGATGGTCTCGCTTGGTGAGACGCTCCAGAAAATGCGGCGTTTTGCTGAGGCAGAAGAGCTGCTCACGACGGCCCTCGATCGGGCGAGGAAGAAGTTCGGGCCACGCTCGAGGCTTGTATTTACCGCGTCGAACAGTTTGTCCGCGGCGTTGCTGGCGCAGAAGAAATTTGATGAAGCCAAACCCGTACTGTTCGAGACCCTCGACGCCCTGCGCGAAACCAGGGGCGATGAGCATCCGCACACGTTGGCGATGATGAACCAGCTCGCCGGGTTTCTGGTGAATCAGGACAAGCCGGCAGAAGCAGAACCCGTCTACCGCGAACTCGTGGAGACGGCCGCACGCGTGATGCCGCCGGAAAGCTGGCAGTATGGGATGGCCGTCGGCGGTTACGGCATGTGTCTTGAAGATCTGGAGAGGCTTGATGAGGCGGTCGTGTATCTCCAGCAGTCGTACGACACGCTGCACGATAGTCTGGGGCCCGATCAGCACGCGACGGAACGCGCGTTGTCATCGTTGTATCGTTTGCAATACAAACTCAAGAACGACGATGTCGCCATCGCATTACACCAACGTGCGGTGGAAACAAGGATGCGAATCGCGTCGCCCGGTGAATCCGCGAGCGTCCAACGTTCCATCGCCGAATGGATCGAACGGTTGCGCCGGGTCGGCGTTCCGGAGGCTGCCCAATTTGCCCTCGAACGTCTCGCGGAGACCGCAAACAGTATGGAATCTGCCGGGCATCCACGCACCGCGCGGTTCTTCGAGAATTTTGGTTGGGGACTGGCGGAATCGGGGTACGCCAATCTTGGCGAGCCGTGGCTGGTTCGGGCTTACCATCTTCGCGACGCCGCCGACGCGCCTGACCGTCGCCGCATCGCCGGTCGAATCGCCGATGCACTCGACGCTCAGAATCGCGGTGTTGATGCAGACGAGTGGAGAAACAGGTCTGACTCAACGCCATGAATCAAGGCTCGGTCAACAGGAGATTCATGACCTTTTCGCGTCAATGACCGGGACTTGCGTGGGGAACACAAACCTGCGTGTTTCAGCTCGCGGCGGACATCATCGACGCCTGATGCAGGTACTTCATGACGCCCGAAAGCATGACCGCGACGATCGCCAACGTCGTCATGATGGTCAACGTCTTCTCAGCGTTCTCGCGCATTTTCGCGAAACCGGGGCTGCTGCCCGAAAGGGCGATTCCGTAGAAAATGATCGCCAGCGCAATCACGAACTTCACAAAGAAGATCGGATGGTAGGGCAGTGGTTTCACTTCGTGGTGGATCGCGACATAAAAGTTGAATCCGCCCGTCAGGATCAGCAGACCCGCACACATGTGGACGATTTTCTTCCACTTGCCATTGATGGCCAACCGTAGATTCTGGTGAGCGTCGTCGGCGAGTGTGCTCTTGGCAGCGGGAAGCAGCGCGAGCTTCACGTAGAAAGCGCCGCCCACGGCGATGATGACCGAGAGAATGTGAATCCAGCGGCTGACGATGGCGGCGATGTCAATGGCACTCATGGTGTTCCTCTTTTCCGATCCGTCGGTTCGTATGATCAGGTTGATTGGGCGAATCAATCTTCGGCTGCGCCTGCCGACGGTCGAATTGTAAGCGACGTGGCCACGTTTGGCGACTCGCATGGGCTGCGGTACCATCAGACACGTGACATGCGAAAGACCAGAAAAAAAGGGAGTCGGGTCATGACGACACGTGGACGAGTACTCATGGGAATGGCCCTTGTGGGCACAATGTTGCTGGGGACAGGGTGTTCGCAAAGTCGGTCGTCGCTTGGCGACCTCCAACGCTACATGACGGGCACGTTCTCAAGTGCCGAGCAACATCAAGCCGACCCCAAGAACTACTTTCACATCGTCCTGCACATGCAGCCGATCTGGGAAAGTCGCGATGACGGACCCTGGCTGTATGTCGAACAGGCCGTCGCCGCCATGCCCGAACGGCCTTACCGCCAGCGTGTCTATCACCTCACGGACAATGGGGATGGCAGCTACTCGAGTGCTGTTTACGATTTGCCCGGTGAAGCACTCTCTTATGCTGGTGCCCACCAAGACCCGGAACTTCTGAGCGACGTCTCGCCGGATGATCTCTTGCTGCGAGAAGGATGTACGCTGACGCTCCGCCGTGGCCCGGATGGCTGCTTTGAGGGAGAAACCCATGAAGATGACTGCCAGAGCTCGTTTCGCGGTGCGACCTATGTGACGTCAGAAGCACGGATCGAACCGACGCGCCTGGTTACATGGGATCGCGGCTACGATGCGTCGGGCAAGCAGGTGTGGGGTGCAACCAAGGGCGGATACATCTTTGCCCGCGAGGACGATTAGAACCGATTCACCAGCAAAGGATCTGAAACAAGAAAAGGGCTGATCGGTGGAGTCACCGATCAGCCCCTTTGTTTGTCATTCGATCGCCAAGTGCGACGGTGTCAATCGTCGTCGGCGCTGAGGCTTGCGATCACCGAGAAATCCTCCAGCGTCGTTGTATCGCCCTTCACCTCGCCGGTCGACGCCAACTCCTTCAGCAGTCGCCGCATGATCTTGCCCGATCGCGTCTTGGGCAGCGCATCGGTGAAACGAAGCTGATCAGGCCGGGCGATCGCGCCGATCTCCTTGGCCACGTGGGCGAGCAGTTCTTTCTTCAAGTCATCCGACGGCGTGCTCGATGACTTGAGCGCCACGAACGCGGCCAACGCCTGACCCTTGATCTCATGTGGAATGCCGACAACCGCCGCTTCCGCCACCGTCGGATGCGAGACAATGGCTGACTCGACCTCAGCCGTCCCGATGCGGTGCCCGGAAATGTTGATCACGTCGTCGACGCGCCCCATCAGCCAGAAGTTGCCATCATCATCACGGCGGCAGGCGTCCGACGTGAAGTAGATCCCCGGCAACTGCGACCAGTACTGCTCCTGGAAGCGGTTCATATCACCATAAACACCCCGCAGCATCGAAGGCCAGGGCTTGCGGATCACAAGGAAACCACCCGCGTTGGCCGGCTGTTCAACGCCCGCTTCGTCCACAACGGCTGCGTCAATCCCGAAGAAAGGACGGGTCGCAGAACCAGGCTTAAGCGTGATCGCCCCCGGAATCGGTGCGATCAAAATGCCCCCGGTCTCCGTCTGCCACCACGTATCCACGATCGGGCAGCGTTCGCCGCCGATGTGCTCGTGGTACCACATCCACGCTTCCGGATTGATCGGTTCGCCGACGCTGCCCAGTAATTTCAATGTGCTCAGGTCATACTTGGCAGGGATGTCATCACCCTGACGCATGAACGCCCGAATGGCAGTCGGCGCGGTGTAGAACTTGGTCACCTTGTGCTTCTGGACGATTTCCCAAAAACGGCCCCAGTCCGGCTGATTCGGGGCACCTTCATACATCAGCGTCGTCACACCGTTTTGCAGCGGACCGTACGTGATGTAACTGTGGCCGGTGATCCAGCCGATGTCCGCAGTGCACCAATACACATCGTCGGGTTTGAGATCGAAGATGTGCTTGGCCGTCAGGGCGGTGTAGACCATGTAGCCGCCGGTCGTGTGCATGATGCCCTTCGGTTTGCCGGTCGTCCCTGAGGTGTACAGGATGAACAGCAGGTCTTCGCTGTCGCACTGCTCGGCCTCACATTCGGTCGATTCTGCGTCGACGACATCGTGCCACCAAACGTCCCGGCCATCGTTCCACGGAATGTCGTTCTCACAGCGCTTCAGCACGACGACTTTCGCGATGCCGCCATACTGGCTGATGGCGTCTTCAACGTTCTGCTTGAGTGGCACGACCTTGCCGCGTCGCCAGCCGCCGTCGGCCGTCAGGATGATTTTCGATTCCGCATCCTTCGCGCGATCGGCAATGGCGCTTGCGCTGAACCCGCCGAAGATGATGCTGTGCGGAGCACCGATTCGGGCACACGCCAACATCGCGATGGCCAGCTCCGGTACCATCGGCATGTAAATCGTGACAACGTCACCCTTCCCAACACCGAGCTTCTTCAGCGCGTTGGCCGTCTGGCAGACACGATCGCGCAGCTCGCTGTAGGTAAACGTGACGACCTCGCCGGGTTCGCCTTCCCAAAGGATGGCTGGGTGATCACCGCGGCCACGCTCAATCTGCAAGTCGAGGCAGTTGTATGCAACATTCGTCTTGCCGCCGACGAACCACTTGGCATTGGGCGCGTTCCATTCGAGCACGGTGTCATGCGGTTTGAACCAATGGTGGTTCTTCGCACGCTCACCCCAGAACCCTTCCGGATCCTCAATCGACTGTCGATGAAGCTGCTCATACTCATCAATCGATTTGATGTGTGCATCTTTGACAAAGTCAGGTGGTGGTGGGAACTCGCGCGTTTCAACCATGCTGGACATAATCGACTGCGTGTCGGACATAGGGGTGCCTCCTTCTTGGTAGGAACAAACACAAGCTGTATGGGATAGTGTAGTCGTGAGGGGTGGCGAAACAAGATGGGCGCTCGCCGATTCGGTCGATTTACGCGGGCTTTATGAACGTTGAAAGGGCGGCCAGCGTTCGCTCCGTCGCACCCTGGTTGTCGCGCACAACCTGCTGACCCGCCAGTCCCTGACGATGCGACGATTCGGGTGATCCGCAATGATCCAGGACAGTGTCCGCCAGCGCTGCCGCTGTCGTGATCTCCACGAGCGCATCGGCCTTTTTGAGCTTGGCCGACGGATCGGCGAAGTTGTCCATATGTGGACCGGTGATGATCGGTTTGCCCAGGGCAGCCACCTCCATCGGGTCCGACCCGCCCATCGGCACCAACGATCGGCCCACGAATACCGTTGTCGCAAGCGCATAGAACTTGCGAAGTTCGCCCATCGTGTCGCCGAGAACAACGGGCGACTTGACCGATTCGGCAACGGGACGCCCGCCGCCATCGGCATGATCACGACGCCGTACGCATTCGTACCCGCGCGCGGCGATCAGCCCCGCCACCTCGTCAAACCGTTCGGGCTTGCGCGGCACGATCACGAGTTGCGGCCGATCCGCGTGCTCGCGCATCCGATCATACGCATCGAGAATAATCGCCTCCTCGCCCGGCCCGGTGCTGCCGCAGACCCAAATGGGACGCTCGGGGTCGATCCCCAGCGCCATGGAAAGACCCCCGCTGCCGGGAACGTCGTCGCCAACCTCGGCGGTGTCCCACTTGACCGACCCGACAACGTCAATCGCAGCTTGTGGCGTGCCAAGCGCCCCGAACCGTTGGGCAATCCCATCCTCCTGTGCACCAACCCATCGCAATCGCCGAAACATCGAACGCACAAACGCACCACAATACCTGAACCGCTTGGCACTCCGCGCTGTCAGTCGGCCATTCGCAATCGCCACCGGAATCCCCCGTGCATCGGCAGCGTGAATCAGGTTGTACCAGACCTCCAGTTCCATCAGGACGATCAGCTCCGGTTGCACCAGTCGCAGAACACGTCGAATGACCCACGAAAAATCCAATGGATACCGAAACACGCGCGCGCGGCCATACAGGTGACACGCCCGCGCGAAACCCGTATCCGTCGTCGTCGAGACGACGATCTCGTGATCCGCGAATCGCTTCTGCAGGCCGGCCACCAGTTGCCGGGTCGCGTTCACTTCGCCGAGCGAGACCGCGTGGATCCAGATGCGTCGCGGCCCGGGACGCTGATGAATGAATCCCAGCTTTTCGCCCCAGCCGGTGCGGTTCTTCTTCTGCCGGACCATCTGCCAGCAGAGCACCGGCATGTAGCAGATCGCTGCGACGAGGTATGCGATGTCCACGACGACAAACATCGCGGCATGGTAACCGCGCGATCGAATCGGCGACAAACCATTTCGTGCACGTCGTGACGCAGGTCGTTCACCTTGCGACCCCACTGCCGTTCAACTATCGTTCGACGCTCGGGCCGGTAGAACAATCAATCAGCAATCAGGATGATCCATGAATCAACGATCACATTGGTGGACCGGGGCTGCGTGCATCGCCATGCTGACCAGCACGCCGGCATGCGTCACCGCCCAATCGGGGTTTGCCGGAACGCTTGCCCAGCTTGAGCGCGACCATGACGGGCTGGTGACGGTCAGCGAAGTCGGTCGAAGCGTGAATGGCCAAGCGTTGGCGATGATCCAACTTGCCGTAGATGGACCGATCGAGCCGGATGAGCGAGCCGCCATGCTCATCGTCGCCGGGATGGAAGGCGACATGCCCGCGTCGACAACGCTGGCGACGCGACTCGTGGGCGAACTGGCAAGCCGCCATGCCGCTGGTGACGAAAGCGTCAACAAACTGCTGACCGATCGCACGTTGTACATCTTGCCAAGGATGAACCCGGACGGGCATACGATCTCCGAGTCGTCGCCGCGTCAGAACCACGCACTCAACCTGCGTCCATGGGACGACGACCGCGATGGCGTCAAGGATGAAGACGGTCCCGATGATCTCAACGGCGACGGGCTGATCACCATGATGCGCGTCCGCGACCCCGAAGGAGAGTGGCTGTCCGATGCAGATGATCCCCGCCTCATGAGAAAGGCCGACCGCAAAAAAGGCGAGACACCCGCATACAAGCTGTACACCGAGGGCATCGATAACGATGAGGATGGCGAGTACAACGAGGATCCGGCCGGCGGGGTCGATCTCAACGCCAACTTCATGCACGGTTACATCGAGCACGGCCAACACGCAGGGCCTCATCAGATTTCCGAACCCGAATCGCGCGCGTTGATCGAATTTGTGCTGGCACATCCCAACATCGGCATCGTGCTGACCATGGGCAGACACAACAACCTCGTGCACATCGACAGCAAAGACAAGACCGACGACACCGGCAAAGCACCCATCGGACTGCACAAGGACGACGTCGCCATCTACAAGCACATCGCCGAACGCTACAAGGAATTGACTGGGATCGAAGAAGCCAGGGAAGAACCCTCTGCAGGCGCCTTCTACGCTTGGGCTTACGCCCAGTTGGGCATCCCCTCATTCGCCACGACCGTCTGGCAACGCCCGACGCCCGAAATGGAAGAGCCCGAATCGACCGATGACGATGCGGAAAAGCAGAAGGATGACAAGCCGTCGAAAGAGAAGAACGCCAAGAAAAAGGACAAACTCAAGAACGAACGCGCATGGCTGACTTACAGCGATCAGCAGCGCGACGGTGGCGGCTTCGTCGATTGGCAGCCATTCAATCATCCCACGCTGGGCGAGGTCGAGATTGGCGGATTCGTCCCGACGTTCCAGCACACGCCGACCGACGATGATCTCGCGGAATTGGCCAAGCGTCACACTGATTTCGCCGTCGATCTGGCTGGACGCTTCGCGAGCGTTGCGGTGACGAAAGTGGAAGTCGAACAACTCGCACCGTCGCTGTTCGAGGTAACGGTCGGACTGACAAACGACGGCTACTTCCCCACCGGCCTGGCCATTGCCGACGTCAACCGCCGCGTCAAACCGATGGTCATCTCGCTTGACGTCGATCGCGATCGCGTGGTCGGTGGCGACAAATTCCACAAGGTCCGCCGCATCGACGGCAGTGGTGGCCACCGCGAATTCCGCTGGATCATCCAAGGTCAACCCGGCGAGACCGTCACATTCACCTGCAAGAGCCACAAACTCGGCGACATCGAGAAGCCCATCACACTGAAAGAGACGGTGACCCCATGATCCGCATCGCCGCCATGTTCATCACCATCGCTGCGGCCACCGCCACCGGACAACCATATCCCCCGTTGCCCGACTCGCGCGTGGACATCACCTTCAATCGCTTCTACGACTACGACGAAACAACCGCAATCCTCAAGCAATTCGCCGACAAGTACCCCAAGCTCGTCAAGCTCGAGTCCATCGGTCAATCCCACGAAGGCCGCGAAATGTGGCTCGCCACGGTGACCAACTTCGCCACCGGCAGCGACCGCGACAAGCCGACCATGTACATCGACGCCAACGTCCACGGCAACGAGGTGCAGGGCACCGAAACCTGCCTCTACACCATCTGGTATCTCACCCGACTCCATGGCCACAATGAGAAAATCTCTGAACTGCTCGACGAACGCGCCTTCTACATCATCCCGATGGTCAATCCCGATGGCCGGGCGTTCTGGTTTCGCGAGCCCAACACCCCGCACTCGTCGCGCACCGGTCACAGACCGACCGACAATGACAGCGACGGCTTGAAGGATGAAGATGGTCCGGATGATCTCGACGGCGACGGATTCATCACCGGCATGTGGCAGAAGGACCCGAACGGCCGATGGCGACAGTCGAAGAAGGACCCGCGCCTGTTCGAGCGCGTCCCACGACACGAAAAGGGTGATTACAACTACCTCGGCGGTGAAGGCATCGACAACGATGGCGACGGACGCATCAACGAGGATGGATCAGGCGGGTACGACATGAACCGCAACTGGCCTTCCGACTGGCAACCTCCCTACATTCAATACGGCGCCGGCGATTTCCCATTCTGCTTCCCCGAAACCCGTTGCATCGGCGAGTTCCTCGTCGATCGTCCGAACGTTGCCGCCATCCAGTCCTACCACAACTCCGCCGGCATGGTTCTGCGCGGGCCGGGTCGCAAGGGACGGGAATCCGCATACCCGCGTGCCGACGTCCGCGTCTACGACCGACTCGGTGAAACCGGCGAAAACGTCATTCCGTTCTATCGCTACGTCGTGCTCTACCAGGACTTGTACGATGTGTATGGCGGCTTCGTCACGTGGGGCTACGAAGGTCTCGGCGTGTTCAGCTTCACCAATGAGTTATGGGCCGCCAGCCAATACTACGCCGATTCGCGCGAGGACTGGTTCCGCATCACCAACGAAGACCGCCTCAAGTTCGCGGATTTGCTCGAATTCGGCGAAACATACCGCCCACTCAAGCCCTACAACCATCCAACCTATGGCGACATCGAGATTGGCGGTTTTACACAATACGCGTTCCGTGTCCCGCCTACGTTCATGCTCGAAGAACTCTGCCACCGCAACACCGCATTCACGCTTTACCACGCCGACCAGATGCCCATGCTGAAGTTCATGAACGTGGACGTCGCATCCATCGGCGACGACACGTGGGAGGTCACCGTCGAAATTGAAAATGAACGCCTCATTCCCTCCATCAGCCGGCGCGCCGCGGACCAGAAGATCGGCCCCCGAGATGCCCTGACCCTCGTCGGTGACAGCGCGACCGTCGTTGCGTCAGGCACGCTCGCAAACAAACACCTGGCCTCTGTCATGCTGACCAAGCACAATCCACAGCGCATCTGGGTGGACCGCGGCATCGGTAGCCACGCGACGCGCCTGTTCCGTTTCATCGTTACCGGATCCGGAGAAGTCACGCTGACCTATAAGTCCGCAAAGGCGCGTGATATTAAGACAGCTGTTGATCTCAAGTAATGAGTTAAACTTGTCTCGGCGCTAGCAAATCACACCAATCCCAACGCCAATAAATACTTGGAATTCACCAATGGAATTCCTACAATCGGGGCTCGTCTTGGGGGGATTGGCTCATGTCACGCGCGTCGTGTCTTGGCTTGTTGTACATGCTTTCGATGGGGAGTGCCCACGTCCAAGCCGATATTCTGATCAATGAAATCGATGTTGACCAGATCGGTACCGACGCCGCCGAGTTCATCGAGATCATCAACACCGGACCCGGTGCGATCAATTTCAACAGTCAGCCCCACGTCCTCGTGCTCTTCAACGGCGACGATGACACGCCGCCGATCATCGATGGCTCCTACCGCAACGTCCAACTGACCGGAATTTTACCCCCCGGCGGCGTCCTGCTCATCGGCGCCAGCGCTCTGCCCGAAGTGGACATCATCCTCGGCAGCGGCGGCACCAACCTCATCCAAAACGGGACCGACGCCGTTGCGCTCTACCGCGGATTGTCCGCCGACTGGACAGGCCAACATCCACCCACCACGACGAACCTCGTCGATGCGATCGTGTACGACACCAATGATGCCAACGATATTGTCCTGCAGAACGCACTGGGCGTGTCGACGCAGTACGATGAGTGGAACCGCCAGGATTCGCCCGGCGTCGTTTTTTCCATTGCGCGGACGCCCGGCGGAGGCCTATTTCAAACCGGTGCGACCCCCACGCCGGGATTTCTCAACGATACCTCGCCACCGGTGTTCGCCATGCCGGGCGTCGCCCTTGCCCACACCAATGATCCATTCCCTGTGGAAGTGATGCTCCTTGGTGAAGGCGGTCTCGCACCTTTAACGCCCCGCGTTGTCTCGCTTCCAAACCATGGTCAACTGTTCGACAGCGGGACACCGATTACCGGTTCCGGCGGGACGTCACTTCCGTACCGTCCTACGGGAATTCTAACTTACGCGCCCTCGCCCGACTTTGCGGGCGTCGACGGTTTCGCGTTCATCATGGTCGACGCCGAGGGGCGCGAATCAACCCCAGCCACGCAGGATCTGGCCGTTCAAACAGGCGGCGTGATCATCAGCGAGGTGATGCACGCTCCCGGGACTTCGCAGCAATCGCAGGATCAGCGCATCTACGAATTCGTCGAGATCTACAACACGACCAATGACAACATCGCATTGACACAATTGGACACAACCACCAACAACACTGTGAACACGACCGAGAATCTCGTCGGAACCTCGGGTCCAACGATCATCCCGCCACGAACCATGCGCATCATCGCCCCGAGCGGATTGACGCCGGAATCCGACGAGGAATTCCGCTGTGAGTGGCAATTGTCTGAAGGTGACATCATCAGAATCCCCGTCGACCAATTCGAGAATATGTTCAACGGTTCGCGTCTGCTGCTGTTCGGGGAATCCGGCATCCTGCTCGATGCCGTCAGCTTCTTCCCGCCTGATTTCTGGACGTCCGACCCCGGCGTCGGCGATTCTCAAGCCGTCAACGAGTCTTTCCTCTTCGGCCAACCTCTGAACGCCCGCACCAACGACCCGATCATCGTCTGGAATTACACAGGCCCGAAGAATTTCTTCGGCATGCGCACGTCGACCAGCGGCGTTGGCCTCGCCAGCCCCGGCTACGTCCCCGCGAACCTCAACATCAACTTCGAACCCGAGCCGCTCTGCGTGCTCCCCCCGCTGGGCGGATGCTGCATTCCCGATGGTCGTTGCGCCGCGCTGTCCGAGGACGGGTGCGATGACCGCAACGGTGAATACGCAAGCGACAACCTGTTCTGCCCGTCCATCGAACCATGCCCGCAGCCGACGACCGGATACTGCTGCACGCCTGGCGGCGCCTGCCTGCAGACCGATGCCTACACGTGCGACAGGGCAAACGGTCCGTTCTTCAACTCCGCCGCCGCATGCAGCAGCTCATGCGACCCGACATCCGGCGTTGTCATTAACGAGATCAACTACAACCAACTCGGCGTCGACACGGCTGAATATGTCGAAATCTACGGCCCTGCAGGCCAATCCATCTTTGGATACAAGCTCATCTTCTACGACGGTTCGCCCGACGACCGCGCTCCATACCGCGAAGTCCCCTTGGCCGGCTTCATTCCCTCTGGCGAGCACTTCGTCGTCGGCTCGCCGATCGTCCCCAACGTCCTTCAAGCCGCCTGGACCGTCGACGCCATCACAAACACCACCCCCGCCGGCATCGTCCTGACCCGCCCGTCGCCGACGCCACCATTCGACGACATCGTCGTTCAAGCACTCTCATATGGCGGATCGTTCGTCGGCGCCGACGGTCCCGCCGCCGGCGTCACATTCACCGACGTCGGCATTGTCGACGTCGCCCCCGCCGATCAGGACGCCACCGGCGAACGCGTGCTCCAACGCATTCCGAACGTCACCGGCGATTGGTTCGCCACCAGCGACGACGGGCTAGGCCAAGACGGCACACCCGGTCTCATCAACGAAGTGCCCTTCCCAGCCGTCCGCGGCGCCTGCTGCCTGCCCGGCGGCACCTGCCTTGGCCCCATGGAGCACATCGAGTGTGATCAACAAGGCGGTGCCTATCAGGGTGACGGCAGCAACTGTGGCGTTGATTGCCCCATCACCACCGGTGCCTGCTGTTTGGCCGGTGGAAGTTGCGTCACGGCCACCGCCAACCAATGCACGGACGACGCCGGCACCTACTTCGGCAACGGCACCACATGCGTCGGCATCCCGCCATGCCCATCGCCACCCATCGGCGCCTGCTGCCTCGCCGGTGGCGGATGCACCAACGAGGACGCCATCGACTGCGGATTGCTCGACGGCGAATTTCGCGGCAACGGCACAAACTGCACATCGCAGAACTGCGGTCCCCTCGCCCCGATCGTCATCAACGAAATCCACCGCGACGACCCCGGATTCGACGATCGCGAATTCATCGAAATCGCCGGGCCCGGCGGTCTGACCCTCGCAGGCTACGGACTGATCGAAATCGAGGGCGACAGCACGCTCGTTGGACAGCAAGGCCGCGTCGACCAGGCCATCCTGCTCTCGTCTGTGATCATTCCCGCGAACGGCCTGCTGGTCATCGGCGACGCCGGCACGCCCGAGGTCGACATCGTCATCGGCACCGACAACACGCTCGAAAACGGAACCGCCACCTATGCCCTGATCGCCGACTTCAACGCCGCCGGCATCACACCGGGGTTCGATCTCGACGACAACAACGATGGCCAACTCGACGTGGGGCTTATCATCGGCACGGTCGTGGACGCCGTCGCCATCGCAGACCGCGACGTAGCCCGCAGCGATATTGCCTATTTCAACGCACCCGTCGTCAACGCGACCGCCCAAGCTGCCCCCAGCGGTGTCGCCCGCCGCGTCGACGGCGTCGACACCGATTCTGACGACGACTTCTGCCTCACCACCGGTACCGACGACGGCAGCGATGGCCGACCCCTCCCCACACCAGGCCGACCCAACTTCTGCGGTTCCTGCCCGACCCCGAGCGATGCCAACAGCGACCTCGCCATCAATCTGCTCGATTTCGCTTCACTGCAGGACTGCTTCGGTGCGACACCGCCGACACCCGACGACGAACTTCCAACCGCGTGCCGCTGTCTGGACGGCGACAACGATCACGACATCGACCTCGCCGACTTTGCACGCTTTCAGCTGGAAATCCAGGGGTTTTAGGCCGCCTAGGAAGAGTTTCCGGCGTCTGAGCGCGCGTCGCCCGCAACCGGTCCGCGCCATTTCAAGTGATTCCCGATTCCAAGCCGATGATTCCAGTGACAAGCGCTGTCCTTAACTCGGGAAAGAGCCCAGGAATGATCGAAACCACCGAATCCGCGCCGCAAGCCGATCAGCTTGTTTCCGGCCAGCTTGAAAAACTCCATCACGACCTGCAGCACCTCAAGCAGCAGCTTCGGCATACCCAGCGGCTGGCCACCCTCGGCACCGCGGCCGCCATGCTCGCCCACGAATTCAACAACATCATGACACCGATCATGGGCTACGCGCAGTTCGCCCTGTCGCGCAAGGATCCCGACATGATGATCAAGGCGCTGCAGACGACGGTTGCCCAGGCGGAGTTGGCATGCACGATGTCGCAGCGGATTCTCAACATGTCCGCTGATGAGCCGCCTGCCTTCAAATCGATCCGCCTGCGCGAGATCATCGACCGGTCCGTCGAGTCGCTATGTCGTGATCTCGCCAAGGATGGGATTCAGCTTCGCATAGACTTCGATGACGACCTGCACGTGCTCGCCGACGCCAGTCAACTGCAACTCGTCTTCGTCAACCTGCTCATCAACGCCCGCGATGCGCTCACCGGCCGATCCGGTCAGATCACGATCAGCGCCGACGTTGGCGACGATCGCGTGAATATTCTCATGGCCGACACCGGCCCCGGGATTCCTGAGGACGCGCTCGATCGCATCTTTGATCCGTTCTTCACGACGAAGAAAGATCAGTCCGCCTCCGGGGGCAGTGGTCTCGGATTGGCGTTGTGCCATGAGATCATCGAGGAGCACCGAGGCCGCATCGAGGTCGCCTCCACCGGCAGTGGTGGCACGTCGTTTCTGATCTCCCTGCCGTCGGCGCGATAATTCGGTTTGAAATCCACCGGCTCGATCTCGTACACTCAGGTTTCATGTCCTTGCCGCGAGAGATGGCAGTTTGAAACCATGACAAGGGTACGCATCAAACCCAATCGTCCCTGCGCGTTTACGCTCGTCGAGCTGCTCGTGGTCATCTCGATCATCGCGCTGCTGATCGCAATGCTGCTGCCTTCGCTCAAACGTGCCCGCGAACAGGGCAGGCGGACCGTCTGCCTTGCTCACTTGCGTGGCCTGAGCAACAGTTGGGAGATCTACGCGCTCGATCATCGCTACAGCCCGCCCCTTACGCACTACTTCAACGCCAGCACGCCCACCCCGCAAAGCATCGACGTGAATTACAGGAAGCAGGGCGGTGTCTGGAACCGCATCCTGGTCGACGGATTTGGTCCGGAGACATTTGACGCCCTGAACATCCATGGCCAACAGTGGTTGCAGATTTACCACCGCAACAAGATTTTCCACTGGAGCATGCCGGAGCGCATCGGCGACTGGCGAAACTTTGGCCTGCTGTGGGCATCGGGTGCGTTGAACAACCCGCGCGTGTTCTTCTGCCCCAGTGAGCGCGCCCCGGATCAGTCCTGGAACACGCCGTACAACCCGTGGCCGCCCCGTGTGGAAACGGCCGGTCGTCCTGACAACCCCAACGTCGCCAACCACACCGAGTCGAGCTTCGAGCGTCGTGCCGCGCTGACCGGG
>JANQQK010000093.1 GCA_028289375.1 Phycisphaerae bacterium
CCCTCGCCGCCGTCTGTGGCGACGCAACCCTCTGGAAACCATCCAGCAAGACGCCGCTCACTGCCGTCGCCTGCACGAAGATCGCTGAAAAAGTCTGTCGCCAGACCGGCGTCGACCCAGCCATCTTCTCGCTCGTCATAGGCCCCGGTCGCAGCGTCGGTGAAAAGCTCATCAACGATCGCCGCATCCCGCTCGTTTCCGCCACCGGAAGCTGCAAGATGGGCTACCGCATCGGCTCGGTCGTCGGCGAACGCCTCGGCAAAACGATCCTCGAACTCGGCGGCAACAACGCCATCATCGTCACCCCCCACGCCGACATGGAGATGGCCATGCGCGCGATCCTGTTCGGCGCCGTCGGCACCGCTGGCCAACGCTGCACCTCGACCCGCCGCATCATCGTTCACGACTCCGTCCGCGATCAGCTCGTCGAGAAACTCATCGCCGCCTACAAGCAGGTGCCCATCGGCAACCCGCTCAAGGACGGCACCCTTATGGGACCGTTGATCGACCAGTCCGCCGTCAAGGACTTCACCAACGCCATCGAACGCATCAAGAAGGAAGGCGGCGAGATCCTCTGCGGCGGCGACGTGCTCACAGACGCCCAATACCCCGGCGGTTGCTACGTCACCCCCTGCATCGCCGCAGCCAAGAATGAATACGAGATCGTGCAGGAGGAAACCTTCGCCCCGATCCTCTACATCATCAACTACAGCGATTTCGAGGACGCCATCCGACTGCACAACGACGTCCCGCAGGGATTGTCGTCTGCCATCTTCTCGACCAACGTGCTCGAGACCGAGAAGTTCCTCGCCCACTGCGGCAGCGACTGCGGCATCGCCAACGTGAACATCGGCACCAGCGGCGCCGAGATCGGCGGAGCCTTCGGTGGTGAAAAGGAAACGGGTGGAGGCCGGGAATCCGGCTCCGACGCCTGGAAAGCCTACATGCGCCGCCAGACCAACACCATCAACTGGAGCACCGACCTCCCCCTCGCCCAGGGCATCAAATTCGGGGAGTAGGGTCGGCGCATTCAGGTTGTTGTTTGCGATGGCGACGTGCTAACGAAGTGACTACGACACGCCCGCAAGCCGACGCGCTTGCTCGCGTTGGACGTGCAGGCTGAACTTCTGAATGCCGGCCAACAGGTTCGTGCCGCTCGGCTTCTCATCCAGACAGCTCACTCCATAGCGGATCTGCCCCTTGCCCAGCTCGCGGATGCTCTGCACGCACACCTTGCCCGAATAGACCACGCCCTCATGCTCCAGCGACGCCGGCACCGTGTTGGCCACCACGTACAACTGCGTCGTGGTCACCGCAAACCCCGTGGCCGACACATCCATGATTTTGCAATCGTCGTGCTTGCCGAATTGGATCTCATAGCCAGCCACCACAGTCGACGCCCGATAACACTCGCGCTGGTCCGCCGACACGGGCGCACCGGTCACGTCGATCGTAAACACGGTTTCCGGCTCGGTCTGAACGTCGCCCACGACCGTCGCCGGCACCTTCAAAAAGTCACGCTTGTGGTGATAGTAGACCAGAAGTTCCAGGTCCGTCTCGATATCGATCGGCGGCTCTTCCATCCATATCTGATACTGCTCGTCGGTCACCCCGACGACCTTCGCCGCATGCAGAACCCGCCGCTTGGCCTCAGTGGCTGCCTGAAGAAATATCTCATTGCCGATGCGAAACATGCGTCACTCCCAACTTCACGTCGCCGAGAATCCAACCTCACGATTGTCTATCGTCAATCCGTCCGCCAACCCCAATAAATGAGTCGGTAACCCCCCGATCTGCCTGAGATTAGCTTCTTATGAGACGTTGCATGACCTGAAGGATGGACCCCCAGGCGTGCCAAAAAATGTCACCAGTCCCAAAACGCGATTCGGCTTGAACTGGTTGTCTGCAGTTTGAGCCCACTCAAGAATGCGCCCACCTGTTGAGAGCACGCTTCAAATGCCAACGGAAAAGTACAGGTCATGACCATCGGATCAATCATCAATCTCACCGCTTCGGTCATCACCGTCATGCAGTTCGTACGAAACGATGTGCTCCGGAATACAGGCCTGGCCACCAAAACCAGAATATGGAGGATTCTTGTGCGATATTTGCTTCCATTATCCGTCATTGTTGTGTTCGCATCTCTAATCGACGCAGCCGTAGCCGGTGCAAGGCATGTTGTCATGCCGCACATCGTCCAGCCCAGAAGCACGGAGCATCTAACTACCGAACAGGCCAACGATCTCGCCGACGAAATCGATGCGGTCGTAAACAAAGCGCTTTCAAGTGCCCTCGAGCGTGACAAGTCCATCAGAGTTGTCAGTCGCCGCGAGATGGCTGACGCGAAAGAAGAGTTGCGCAACCTGAAGCTGAGGGGAGATGACCGCGAGGAGGCAGATCGACTCGCCGAGCTGGTCCGTGCCAATGTCAAACTCAGCACGCGGATTGTACGCGTGAGTGTCAGCGAGAACGCGATAAGACTGCCGGGCGGCGGCGATGAAATCTATGACGTTCGATCCGTGGAAATCACGGTGTCATTGACGCTGCGTCGACATGGCGGAGGACAGATCGATTTCATCAAGTACACCGAGTCGTCCTCCGACGAGGTGCCTCAAGGCCGCAAGCTCATGTCAAATTCTGATATTGCCATGGATGCCGTTCGAAAACTGCAAAAGAAGATTGAGAACGACTACGCGAAACGCATTGTCGAGAAACTCAAGAAGGAGAAAAGCCAGTGATCTCACGGAACAGAGTCTGCTTTCTGCTCGCGCTACCACTCCTCGCACTTGCCACCGGTTGTCAGACCAAGCTCCTGGAACTCGAAGGTGAGATGAGCACTCTCGACCAGTCGCTCAAGAATCATCGCATGTTCGCCGTGATGGTGGACGATCCGGACGCGCTTCTGCGTCGATACCAGAGCGCGAAAGTTGAGATTCGCGAACGCGTCAAAGGGCAGCTGCTCGACAAGGGATACGACGTGGTCGAACGCGACAAGATGGCCGTCGCACTGCGCGAACACCGTTTCGGTGTCTCGGAGATGTCCGATCGAGAGCGGTCAGAGTGTGCGAAAGCCGCCGGAGCAGATGCCATGTTCATCGTCGAGGTCACGAGCGCGAAAGTCACGACGCCGAAGAAAAGGCACGAAATCAACTCTGTGTTTCACGTCATACCCTACTCGATCAGGAACTTCTTCTTGATCGGATGGAACCTCAGGGAAGCGAAGGTGTCATTCAATGCGCGCATTGTCGAATTCGACTCCTGCAGGGTGAAATTGTCGTCTTGGTCCAAAGCCCGAGCTTCCGTCTACGAAAACGATGAACTCGGTGCGGCGCACACCGCGGCTGCCGAAAGGCTGACGGAGGAAATCCCCGAGCGACGCACCGCCGCGACGGTACGAGCGGTCACCGGAGCTGAGTCTGCCGAATAGCTATGCTATCGCCGCTCCGCCGCTGACAGCGTTTTCACTGCCGGGATCGCCCATTCTCGATCGTCGTTCGTTGAGGCGTGACTGTGTCGGCCATCGCGACGACGGCAACCTTGATGGACCCGCGTCGTCGGGCAAATCGTCTGCAGACAGGCGTCGGTTGCGGAGATGGTCCGCGCGGGCTTGATGGTACGTTCGAGCCCATCAGAACGCAGGTGCCATACCAAGTTTGCGGCGGACAGTCGTGTATTGTCCCACGTGCATCAACTCGTGGGCGGCCACGAGGTTGTACGCATCGCCGACCGTCGGGGCGATCCGCTGCATATTCTCCGGTCCAGCCAGCGCCAATTCATCGGCCGTCGTCTGCTCCAACGCCTTGAGCGTCGCCGCCCGTTGCTGCTCGTACAGCTCAAGGTAGCGGGCCTTGGTTTCCCAGCCATCGGTTGTGTCCGACTTGCTCGTTTCGGGCGTGTAATTGTCGGCGAACCCATCGGGAAGCGGCGGCATGGCCGCGTGCGGCAGACCTGACACGATTCTGTGCTCCGACGCGATCAGATGCCCCAACTGCCACGCCACATGATTCGCCCCTGCACAAGGCCGCTCAAGCAGGTTCTCATCCGTCAGATCGCCAACGATCATCGTCGTCACCATCCGTGCGAAGTCCATCGATCGCTTCAGTGCTTCCTGTGCCGTGTTCATGTGGTGCTCCCGTATTGATGGCGGAAGTCGCGTGTCACGTCTCCCGTATCCCGATCTGCCTCAAGTCGACCCGATCCGCATCGGTGTCGTCAGTAACATACGCACATGCGACGCCGTTGTCTCATCGATTCGACTTGGTGTCTGCAAAAAGGAGAAACTGTGTTCAACGTGCACGCGGCGGACAGATTCCCAGCCTTGATGTTGGTGGTGCATCTACAGACAATGTCCACATGAAGGACGTATCCATCCCGCGCAGAGTCGCCGCCATCCTGTTGACCTTCGGGATTGCATTCCACCTGTTCACGTCGCCGATCTGGCACAGTTGCAAGCCATTGTTACAGCCGATGCATCCTTCGGTGAGTTATCCGATCGTCGTTCTGGCCATCGGACTGGCGCTCACACTGTGGGCCCCGCGGCGATTCGGACTTGTTCCGGCCAATACGCGGAAGAACCGGCGGGTCATTTCGACCATTGGCGGCGTGATGGCCGTCGTCGCATGTACCACGATGCTGTTCATGAGCACGCCATTCTACGGAGGCACGATGGCGTATTACCTGATTGTCCCGCTGGCCGAGGAGGTGCTTTTTCGTGGGTTTCTGTTTGCAGTCATCGATGACGCGTTTCCCCGCAGGGTGCGGATCGGCCGCTACGACGTTGCACTGGCTGTCTTCATCACCGCAATCGCTTTCGGCCTGTGGCATCTGTCGGGCTTGCGGTGGCCGACCAGCGGATTCACATGGTTCCAGCTTTTCTACACCACCATCGCCGGGCTGGGCATGGGGATCATCAGACAGGCCACGGGCAGCATCTGGGGATCGTGGGGCGTCCACTTCATCGTCAATCTCTGGAGTGTCCATGTCCCGGGATTTCTCGCCCCTGCGTGAAATGCGTCTCCACGACAGCAGGGATACACTTTCGGACAACTGTGCTCGTCCCAATGATCGGCGACACGCTAGAATGACGCGATCGATATGGCCATCCGCACCATCAATCTAAGCCTGATCTTCGAGACCATCTGGCTGGGGCTGAACAATCTCCGCCTGCACAAGCTCCGCAGCGCCCTCACCGCCCTTGGCATCATTTTCGGCGTCGCAGCCGTCATCTGCATGCTCTCCATCAGCGAGGGCGCCTCCGCCGACGAAATGCGCCTCATCCAACTCCTCGGTACCCGCAACATCATCGTCAACTCCGTCAAGCCCCAAGGCCCCGTCCAGGCGTCCGACGAAACCACCTACATGCTCGATTACGGCGTCACCCACGACGACTACAAGCTCATCGAAGCCACCGTCCCCCACGTCAACGCCCTCATCCCCCTCAAGGAAGTCGCCAACGCCGTTCAATACCAGGACAAGAAGATCGAATGGCCCGTCCTCGGCACCACGCCGGAATTCTTCACCGCGGTCAACGTCAGCGTCGCCCGAGGCCGAGCCATCACCGATCTCGACATGCACGACAACAAGCAGGTGTGCGTCATCGGCTCAGCCGTGGTGGATGAGCTGTTCGCCTACGAGGATCCGATCGGCAAATCCGTTTACGCCCAAAGCGCCTTCGGTATCCAACCTTTCCGCATCGTTGGCGTACTGGATCAGGTCATCACTGCCGGTGCCCCAGCACGCGACGTGCAGGACCGCAACCTCAACCGTGAGACGTACATCCCCTATTCCACCGCCAAGTCGCAGTATGGCTCGATTTCGCGTCGTCAGAGCAGCGGCTCGCGCGAGACCTTCAAGGTCGACTACACGTCTCTTTACGTGAACGTGGCCGACATCAACCGCGTGCTCCCGGTCTCCGGCATGGTGGCCCGCATCCTCGAGCGCAACCACGACGACAAGGATTACGAGGTCCGCGTCCCGCTGGCACGACTCCGACTCGCCCAGCAGAAGGAACGCAACAAGAAGGTCATGCTCGGCCTGATCGCAGGGATTTCCCTCGTGGTCGGCGGCATCGGCATCATGAACATTATGTTGGCCACCGTGACCATGCGGACCCGCGAAATCGGAATCCGCCGGGCACTCGGCGCCAAGCAGCGCCACATCACGGTTCAGTTCCTGGTAGAAGCCGTCGTGTTGAGCACGACGGGCGGCCTATTAGGGGTTGCCCTTGGTTGGCTAAGTGCTCACAGCATCAACCGATTCGCCAACTGGGATACGATCATCGAGCCCTGGACCATCATTGTCAGTTTCACGCTATCTGCCCTGGTGGGGATCTTCTTTGGCATGTATCCCGCCATCACTGCGGCCAAGCTTGACCCGATCGAGGCCCTCAGGCACGAATAATCCACGCCTGCGTGCATATTATGGGCCACACTTCACATTTCGCGGTACCGGTAACTCAATTGTCGGAAACTGTCGGCGGGAATTTTGCCTGGACACTTGGCGATTGTATACTTGCTAGTGAACGTTGGCTCCCCATAACAGTTCTCCCCGCTGGCACTACGCGTGGGTCTGCTCGGTTTTCGCGGACCACGGGTGGAAGGTTTTCGTTCTGCGGACATTTCGTTCCTGCAGGGCAGCGCATGAAGCGCACATGAACGGACTGGTTGGGTCGCGTCCGATAACCCAGCCGGTCATGAGAACCGGAGGTGACCGACATGACGATGCAAAACGCCACAGGACGGCCTGAGCAGGAGGAGGCGGCGATGACCGTGCTTCCCCCGCTGAAATCCGTCATGAATGCCCTCGCCGACGAGGACCAGGTTTTGCTCGTACGCTTGCTGACCGAAGCGCAGGAGTTCATCGACCATCCTGAGTTTGCGGGGAAGGGTGTCGACAAGACGTTTTTCGGCGTCGAAACCAAGCTGATCGGACCGCAGGCAACGCGGTTCGTGCGGCCTGCCTCAATCCTGCAGTCCAGCAAGAAAAAGAGCACCGCCCGCATCCCGACGCTGACAGGCGATCAGGAGCAGCTGCTCTTCAAACGCTTCAATTACGCCCGCCGCGCGGTCTGCGCGATCCTCGAAGAGCATCGCAACAAGCGCTTGTCCGCCGATGCGACACGCCACCTGCTGGCGTGGGGCCATCGGGCCGTGACCGTTCGCAGTCAGATCGTTCAGTTCAACCTGCCGCTGGTTCTGGCGATGGCAAAGCGGACGCGTCTGAACGGCGTTGATTACAACGAGTTGATCAGCGAGGGCAACATCGCGTTGCTTCGCAGCGTCGAGAAGTTCGACTGCGGGCGAGGTTTTAAGTTCAGCACGTACGCCTGTCGCGCGATACTCAAGGCGTTCTCGCGCGTGGCGATGCGGACCAGTCGCTACCGTGGCCGTTTCCCGGTCGAGTACGATCCGGCCATGGAAAAGAGCGATTACCTTGAGATCAAGCGGGAAGGCGTTGAAGCCGACTGTGTTCAGGAATTGAAACGCATCCTGTTGGACAACTCCGCCGACCTCAACCAGGTCGAGCAGACGGTCATCAA
Source organism: Phycisphaerae bacterium (assembly GCA_028289375.1). GTDB lineage: Bacteria > Planctomycetota > Phycisphaerae > UBA1845 > UBA1845 > OFTM371. The sequence goes on from JANQQK010000093.1 coordinate 7,538, forward strand.
GGAGCGCTTCGCAATCGGCAAGCCTGCGATCGGCGGCAAGCCCGACACCAAGACGCTTGAGCAGGTCGGTTCGATGATCGGCGTCACCAAGGAGCGTGTTCGCCAGATTCAGAATCGCGCGTTGCAGAAGATTCGCGTCGCGTTGGAGCATGAGTATCTCGTCGCTTAGACGCTGACGTTCGTTACATTCGCATGACACAGGCACGTCACCAACGGGTGGCGTGCCTGTTTTTGTGTCGGACGATGTCGCCGCCGCGTTCGACGCCCCCCACCGCGCGCGATAAACTCAGATTTGTGGCAACCAATCCCCGCCAACTGCGTCAAATAGAAGGGATTCCATTCTGACGGGAGGCTCTCATGTTTCGTCGATACTCGTTGCCGACCCTGCTTTTCGCCCTGATTGCCATGATGTCGCTGGCTGGGACGCCGCGGTCATACGAGGACGCACAGCGCGAATTCCGGCAGCACAACTACAAAGCCGCCCTCGACATCCTCGAGCGTCTCGATCGACCGGACGATGACCGCACCGCGCGGCAGGTTGATCTTCTCCGCGCCCGATGTCAGATTCGCCTCCGCCCCACCGAGGACCAGCTGCAATCCTTCGCAGATCTGCTCAAAGGTGATCAAACCGTCGGCAGTGATCCGCAGCTGCATGACGAGTTGGCCGACGCGTCCCGAAGACGCCGCAATCATCACCACATCGCGATCGAGCACTACAAGATCGCCCACGAACTGTGGCTTCAACGTCCCAACATTCATCGCCAACACGCCGCCCAAGCCGCCATCGACTGCGCGACGCTTCTGAGCAACTTCGATGACTTCGAGAAGCTCACCGGCTGGGTCGACGAGGTCCCTGCGGATTGGCAGCAGAAGCGTGCGTTGCAAGTGAAACTCGCGTCCGACTGGTTCGATCGCGGCATCGCGTTGGCCGACGACGACACCATGGCTGCCAAGGCGATGCTGCAAAAGGCCGACCTCTTCGAACGCGATCTCTATCGCCACGCCGACAAAGCCCAACGCGTCGTCGCGCTCTATCAGGACGTCGTGGACCGCGCTCCCCGATCCCGCGAAGCCGCACAGGCCGACATCCGCATCGGCCAACTCTACAACCGCCGCCTGAGTCAGTACGCAAAGGCGGCTGATCACTATCGCGACATGATCAAACGCTACAAAGGCACAGACGCCGCCAAGAGGGCAGATGCCGAACTTGACCGCATCGTCGCACCAACGGTGACGATCTGGTCGGATGCGCCGACGCCCGCCGGCGACAACGCAACGATTCACTTCCGGACGCGCAACGCCAAACGCGTGGACCTGCAGGCGTGGTCGATTGACTTGTTCGCGTTCGCACGCGAGCAGCATCGCAACTGGTCGCTGGGTGATTGGCTTCCGGATGGTCATCCCGTCGCGAGCTGGACGCAGACACTTCCCGATGACGGGACACACCAGTGGATCGACAGCAACAGCAATGAGCACTCACCAATCGCCCTGCCGACGACCGATCCCGGGGCCTACATGATCGAAGCCGTCAGCGATCGCGGTGCGAAAGCGCGCACACTGCTGCTTGTCTCCGATTTGGCGTTGGTCACAAAAGTCGGCACGCGCGAGACGATCGTCTGGTCCACCGACGCCAACAACGGCGAGCCGATCAGCGACGTCGACCTTCTGGTTCAGCGTCGCGAAGGATCGGTCGACCTTCCACCTCTGATGCGTACCACAGACAAACACGGCCTCGCGTCGATCGATCGATCGCAGAACAAAGCCAACCGCTTGCGTCAGGTCTTCGCTCGTCACGGACAACACTACGCCACGACCCAAACAGGCGGTGGCTGGTATTGGTCGTCGCGGAAGGACGGTTTGTTCGTGTACAGCTTCTGTGATCGTCCGATCTACAAGCCGGGTGACACCGTGCACTTCAAACACATTGTCCGCCGCTATCGGTCGGGCACGTACGAGGTGGACGGCGGAACAACCTTCGCCATGACCGTGTACGACTCGCGCGGGCAGGAAGTCTTCAACGAGAACGTCGCCAGCGACAAGCACGGCATCGTGGTGGGAAGTTTTGAACTGCCCGGCGATGCGGCGCTCGGACTTCACCGCATCCAGTTGCAGTCCGGCGGACGATACGTCGACGTCGGATCAGGCGGCAACTTCCGCGTCGAGGAATACCGCAAGCCGGAATTCGAAGTCACCATCAATCCGGGCGACGGCGAACCCGCGTTCGGTCAACCGACCGATGTCACGATCGCGGCGACCTATCTGTTCGGGTCACCCGTCGCCGATGCACCGGTTCGCGTGACCATCCACCGCACGCCGATTCAGCCGCGTATGTGGTTCCCCTATGGATGTGGCTGCTACTTCCGTCAGTTGGGACCGATGATCGGCGGCGGTCGCGGTGTGTGGTGGTGGCCGCAGACGCAGCGTCGCGACCTGATCATGCAAGCGGAGTTAGTGACGGATGCGTCGGGCGTCGCGCGGTTGTCGTTTGTCCCCGCCGAGCCGGAGCAAGAGACAGGACGCAATGTTCTCGGTTACCGCTTCGAGGTCAGCGCGGAGGTATCCGATCCGTCGAACCGCGTCGTGACCGGCACAGGATCGATCAGCGTCACCGAGACCCCGTTTACATTCCGCGTGACGCCGCAACGCTGGATCTACCAACCCGGCGACCGCGTGCACATCGACATCGAAGCCAACGATGCCAACGACAACCCGGTGGCGTTTGGTGGCGTCGTTCGCTTGCACACGTTGCGCAAAGCGGAAAAGGACGATGGCGGAAACCGCTCGCAGAATTCGTACGAACTCGGTGACGAGATCGCCCGTGCGGAAGTCTCCGCCGACGCATCCGGCCAAGCGGTCTTCCGGCACGTCATCGAAGAGGAAGGACACTATCGATTCGCCGTTGAATCCAAACGCGACGGACGCACGATCACCGGAGCATGCGATGTCTGGCTGGCGAAGCGCGATGGATCACTCGCGCACCATGCCCATCGAGACATCGAGATCACGCTTGATCGGATGAGCTACGGTCCTGGCGACAACGCAGCCATCCTGTTTACGAGCAGGCAGTCGGACGCCCACGCAATGTTGACCATTGAAGCCGATGGCTGGGTCGATGAGCAGGTCGTGCACCTCTCCGGCGGGTCCGCCATCGTCGATCTGCCCATCACGCGACGCCACACGCCCAACTTCTTCGTGACTGCCACGCTCGTCCATGATCACGTCGTCCATCAGGACATGATGCCGGTCATCGTCCCGCCTCTCGACCGCTTCCTCAACGTGTCGATCGACGGGCTGTCCCAACACTATGGCCCGCGCGACGACCTGTCGGCCACGCTGCGCATCACGGATCACAAGGATCAACCGGTTGCCGCCGACGCAGCCGTCATGATCGTCGACGAGAGCCTGTATCTGCTGCAGCCCGAACTCCGCACCGAAATCAACGAGTACTACTATGGCGATGTTCGACGGCAAGGCGTGCAGACGCACACGAGTTTCGCGTCGCTCGGACGCGGAATACGTCGTGGATTCGATGACGGCCGGTTGGGGATGGCGATGAGTGCGGATGCTCCCGCTGCAGCGGTGGTGGCCAGGGCGGCGCCCGAAGCGCGATCCAGTCGTCAGGAGTTCGCAACGCCCGATATTCGCAGCGAATTCCCCGATGCGATTCGCTGGATCGGCAACGTACGTACTGATGCTGACGGCTTGGCTGACATCAACGTCACCCTGCCCGATTCGCTGACGACGTGGCGACTGACGGCCATCGCGATCGATGAAGCATCGCGCGTCGGGGAAACAAGGTCTGATGCCATCGTCCGCAAGAACATCATCGCCCGTCTGCAGACGCCGCGCTTCCTTGTCGAGCAGGATCGTTGCCTTGTTTCCGTCATCGCGCGGAATGACTTCGACACGGTGAAAGACCTGCGCGTCTCGCTGGAGTCCGCCGGCCCGATCATGACGCGCGACGTATTCGTCAATGGCGAACGTGTCGAGCGGGGAGACGATGGCAGCATCGTCGTGTCGGCGTCGCCTCGTTCCGAAGTTGTGGTCGACTTTGAACTGGTCGCCAAGTCACCCGGCTTGGTTGAGCTGACCGCCGCAGCGGCCGCCGACATCGAAGCCGACGCCGTCCGCAAGGAACTGCCCATCCTGACCTATGGCGCTCAGACGCTCTTGACTGATACCGGGACCATGCGCGACTTTGCACGCGACGAATCCCAAATCGTCACCCTCCACTTGCCCGAAGAAATGGATCCCAACGCGCCGATCCTGGAGGTGCACTTTCGCCCCACCATCGCCGGCGTCCTCATCGATGCGATTCCCTACCTCGTCGAATACCCCTACGGATGCACCGAGCAAACCATGAGCCGCTTCATGCCGGCCGTACTGACGCGACAATCGCTGCAATCGCTCGGTGTCAGTCTGGATCAGTTGGCCGCCCTCGCCGGTGAGAATGTGACCGACCCGCGTCACCCCGAACGCAAACGCACCAATCCGGTGTTTGATCAGACGACGCTGAATGATGTCATCGCCGCCGGTGTCGAACGACTCACGTCACTGCAGCGACCGGATGGCGGTTGGGGTTGGTGGCGTGGCGGGTCTGCAGATCCCTACATGACCGCGTATGTCGTGCAGGGATTGGCCGAGGGGCGCGAGGCGGGCGTGCCGTTCGACGCGTCCGTGCTCAAGCGTGGATTCGATTTCCTCCGCCGGCACCTGCTTGATCCATCAGCATCGCGGCATCACTGGTATCGCCAATCGCGCGCACGGGAATTGAACACGCGCGCGTGGATGCTCTTTGCGCTCAGCTACGATACGTCGTCACGTCGTTCGAAAGACTTCCGCGCGATACTCGATGACATCTACAACGAACGCGACGACTTGACCGACTATGGCCGCGCCATGCTCGCACTCGTACTTCATCGCGCCAACGACGCATCGCGGGCCGGCACGGCCATCGCCAATCTCGAAAACACCGTTGTCCGCGAAAACGACCTCGCCCACTGGGGTCAGGCCGATGGGTACTACTACTGGTATCAGAGTGGCATTGAATCAACGGCCATGGTGCTTCGCGCGCTTCTCGCGGTGGACCCGAACCACGCCGACATCCCAAACGCCGTCAATTGGCTTGTCCGATCGCGTCAGGCCTCACAATGGCATTCGACAAAATCAACCGCGCTCGCCATCCACGCCCTCGCCGCCTATCTCGAAACATCGCAGGAACTCCAAGCCGACATGCAACTCACGGTTACGATCGATGGCCACCTGTCGCGCAAGTTCGATATCGACGCAACCAACGTCCTCTCATCCGACCTGCGCATGATCGTCGCCCCCCGCCACCTTACCCCCGGGCCGCACACCGTGCAGATCGAGAAGACCGGTCGAGGCCATCTCTACTATGCCGTCTTCGCCGACTTCTTCACGAAACAGGATCCGATACCCCCCGCCGGTGACGACATCACCGTCAAACGTACCCATTACCTGCTCCGCGAGAAGACGGTCCAGAAAACACGCCGCGTCTGGGACTCGGTCCAACGCAAAATGATCGATCAGCCCTACGACGCCATCGACTACGACCGCACGCCGATCGAGACTGGCCAACCCATCCCTGCGGGGTCCCTGATCGAGGTTTCGCTCGCCGTCCACTCGACCAACGACTTCGACTACATCCTCATCGAGGATCCCAAACCCGCCGGTTTCGAGCCAGCCGACCTCCACAGCGGATATGCCACCGATGACGGCGGATATGCCCATCGCGAACTCCGCGATAAGCACGTCGCCTTCTTCCTCAACCGCCTCAACGCCGGCGACCGGACCTTCACGTACCGCCTTCGGAGCGAAAACGCCGGCGAGTTTCGCGTCCTCCCGACCCGCGTCGAAGCCATGTACTCCCCCTACCTGCGGGCAAACAGCGCCAGTGAGACGCTCGCCGCGGCAAACACCGGCCGATGACAGAAATTCCATTTTCACTGCACAGCTATATGCACGAATAGCCCACAAATTATCGAACTTGCCCCACTTTTCGGGAGACATGGCCCACGCGATTGGTTACTATTTCGGGACGCAGGGGAGAGGCCCGCGCTTGTGGGTCCTGCGAAGAGAGAAAGAGAGAGGGAGAAGGGATGAGAGGCATCTTGCGCCTTCCGCGTAACCTGTTCACAGTATTGGTACCAGCCGTTTGCATGGTTTTCAGCACTGGCTGCTTTGCGCCTGTTCCGAACGAGCCTGCGCTCGACAGTGGCGACGGCGGTGCGGCGGCCATCCTGCCGGCTGACGGTGTCACGCCTGACGACGTCGCGGGTGACCGCGATGTCATCGACGAGCCGGCCGAGGAGAACCCGATCCGCCCTGTCGACACGGTCGATGAGCCGATCGAGTTGCCGCAGCAGGCCCGTGCGGACTTGGATGGCGACGGCGTCTTCACCGAAGACGACGAAGCTGCATTCCAGGACCAGTTCGGAAACACCGCTGACGACGAGGATTTCAACGAAGACGCCGATTTCGACGGCGACGGTGAAATCACATTGGTCGACTTCCAGATGTTGCTGGAGTTGGTTTCGGACATGAGGGCGGCAGAGTAACGCTAATTCGAAATGAATCCGCCGAGGCGCACCCGTCTCGATGCGGAACTCGGTCGGGTTTCAGAGAGGTCCCGACTGCGATTTGGGAGAGGGAGTTTTGAAGATGAAGATTACGCGTTTTGGATTGTTGGCAGTCACGGCGGTCTGTGGTCTCGTGACGGCAGCATCGGCTGAGATGATCAATGTTCAGCTTGTGGCGGACAACACGCAGGTGAACCCAGGCGATCTCGTGGATGTCGATATTTTCGCGTCGACCGAAGACGAGTCCCGGCTGATCGGGTTCGGTTTTGATTTTGTGACCAACGAGGGGTTGTCGTTTGACAGCTTCTCGACCGGTGCTGACTTCGCGACCGTACCGTCGCGCGACGGTGACGGTGTGACGGGTCTGTCGTTTGCTGGTGGCCTGACGGGCAGCGGGATTTTCCTCGGCTCGGCCCAGTTCACCGCCAACGATATCGGCAGCTACGTGATCGACATTGCCACGACCGCCGGCGACCTGACCGAGGGTTTTGCACAGTCGGGTCGCGGCTTCTTCGACCTGACGGTCGACACGACGACGATCAACGTGCTCGCCCCTGCCGCGAGCAACAGCGGTTCGTTCGGCGCTGGTGGTGGCGACGGTGGCCCTGCCATCCCCGAGCCCGCCACGATCGCCCTGCTGAGCCTTGGCCTGGTGGCCATGCGTTTCCGCAGCGGTCGCTAAGACAGCACCGTTTTCCCAAACAACCCAAGCGGCGGTCATTCAAGCGAGTGACCGCCGCTTTTCCATATTCGTTTCCAGACACTTGTTGCCAGCCGATGATTGCGCTGGGAGTCCCAAACATGTGTCGAGCACTCTTACTCGTCCTCGCCATGGTTGCCATTGAGGTCGTCGCCGTTGGCGTTGCGAGCTACTGGCACCCGTTGAGCTATGTGCCACGTTCCTGGCATTCGAGCACCCAGACGGACGAAGTACGGACATTGGCGATTTGGATTCGCGATGGACGATTCGTGGTGTCGCATCGGCGATTCAGGTGTCGATGTCATGATTTGAAGGTCTGTCCCACCAGCTCACCGACGTCCCGTCGCGCATGGAATATTGCGGGCCTTCGCGTATCGGAGTGGTGCCACAACGATTCAGCGTGTGCAAATTGGCGTAGCTTTGTGAGTCACAGCGTGCATGTACCATATTGGTACATTGCGGTGATCGTCGGTGCTGTTCCACTCTACGTGTTCACCACAAGACTCCGCAGGCATTGTGACTCGAGTTCGTGCAAGAGTTGTCGCTATAGCCTCGTGGGAAATGTCTCAGGAAGGTGCCCTGAGTGTGGGACGATCGTCGCCTAAGACCAAGTGTCCGACTCGCGATCGGCTAGTTCAGTTGCTTTCGCCCTGCTGTTTCTGCCGGTTGTGGGCGGACATCGACTCGGCCTCGATGAAGACGCGGCGAACTTCGGGGACGGCGTTCTTGATTTGGCGGTTCATGTCGGCGATGGCTGACTCGACGTCCTTGCTCGTCAGCTTGTCCGAGAAGTCGACGCTCACCGTCACGAGGATGTTCTGCGGGCCCATGTGCATGGTGGCCAGCTCATTCACACCCTTAATCCCGATCCGCTGTGCCACAATGTCATAGATAATCTTCTGTATCTCCGGGGTGGCTGCCTCGCCGATCAGCAGACCCTTGGTTTCGTACGCCAGCCAGACCGCCACCGCCGCGAGAATCAAGCCAATCACGATTGACGCCCCACCGTCGAAATACGCAATGCCCGTCGCGTGCCCCAGGTAGATGCCGACGAATGCGACGATCAGTCCCGCCATCGCAGCCGAGTCTTCAAACAACACGACGAACATGATCGGGTCCTTGCCGCGACGGATGGCTTCGAAGTATCCGAGGTCGCCGCGGGCTTTGTTGAACTCCCGCCACGCCATGTACAACGCCCCGCCTTCGAACACGATGGCGATGGTCAGGACGATGTAGCTGACGGTCGGATCGCCAAGTTCGTGTGGATGGATGACGTGCTTGATGCCTTCATAGATCGACACGCCCGCCCCGACGGCGAAGATCAGAATTGCCACGACAAACGACCAGAAGTAGACCTCCTTGCCGTGACCGAAGGGAAAGCGTTCATCCGGCGGTCGCGAGCCACGCTTCAGGCCCCAAAGCAGCAACACCTGGTTACCCGTGTCGACGAGGGAGTGGATGGCTTCGGCGATCATCGCGCTCGAGCCGGTGATGCCGGCGGCGACGAACTTGGTGATGGCGATGCCGGTGTTGCCGATCAACGCCGCGTAGATGACGGTCTTCGAGCCGCTGGCCATGCGGCGGATTATAGCCGCGTATGATGTGTGTGAAAGAAATAAGTGGAGCGGTTAGCGTTCGTTCCACGTGCCGGTAAACACTTCGACGGCGGGACCGGTCATGAAAACGTGATTGTCGTCGGTCCACTCGAGGTCAAGCTCGCCGCCGGGGACAAGGCATGTCACCCTGCGTTCCATGCGGCCGATTTTGGCACCGGCCACGCAGACCGCACAGGTGCCGGTTCCGCAGGCCATCGTCGCCCCACTGCCGCGTTCCCAGTGCAGGATGCGGACGCGCGTGGGAGATTCGATCACGCAAAAGTGGGCGTTGACGCGATCCGGAAAAATGTCGAGCGATTCGACGAACGGACCGTCAACGTCGAGCGTGATGTTGTCGAGTGTGTCGAGGAAGAACACGGCGTGCGGGTTGCCCATGGAGACACAGGTCATGGCCAGCGATTTGCCATTCACGTCGATCGCGTGGTTGACGATTTCGTCGCCGGGCAGTTGGACCGAGATCTTTGACGGTGCGAATCGCGGTTCGCCCATGTCGATCCGTACGGTGACGACACGGTCGCCGTCGATGGTGCACTCAGCCGTCTTGATGCCGTCGTCGGTGTCAATCGGGATGGTCGCGTCGACGGCGATCTTGTGATCGTAGAGGTACTTGGCGACGCAACGGATGCCGTTGCCGCACATCGTTCCGCGCGAGCCGTCGGCGTTGTACATCTCCATGCGGGCGACGGCGATGTCGGATGGCTGGATGAGAATCAGTCCATCGGAGCCGATGCCGGTGCGGCGATCTGAGATGCGCCGTGCGACCGATGCTGCGTCGGCGACCTGCTGTTCGAAGCCATTGACGTAGACGTAGTCGTTGCCCGTGCCGTGCATCTTGGTGAATTGCATGGCGGAATTGTAGTCTCAGTTTGGTCGGCGGCCAGCGAGGTGGTGGTGTGGGTGTTGGGCTGGGATGTCCGCGCGCGACGCGGGCCCGGTGGATTCACCGGGCCCGGCCTTGGTCTCTCTCCCAAAGCGACTCAGCAGCCTTGCGACGTTGTCGGCGATCGGACTCCGACATGCGGGTCTCGCCGGTCGTGGCGCTAAGCTTGGATGTCTAAATGTAAGTTTCCCTCGTCATCGGTCTGGACACCATGGTCTTCCGACGACTCATAGTCTGCCCCTTGCTCCAATTGTTCCTCGCTGGACCGCCCTTGTCCACCCATTCCTTCAGCATCTGCAAAAACAGCCGTGTCGGTATCGGTCGTTTCAATACTGGTATCAGATGCATCGAGGGCCTTAGCTGCCTTGTTTCCAGCGACACTTTGCGCGGAGCGGTCCGCGTCACGTGTTTTTGAGACGTCGGCCTGGTGAAACCCGGCTTGGGCGGCGGAGGATGCGATGGGTGGGATGTCGGCCACGATCGGACTCCGAATTCTGCGGCGATGACTCAGGGGTCATCGGCAGAAAGTGCGCGGCGTGGCCAGTGGAATTGGCGTCGCTTGTCGCGTAAAGTCGCGATTGATTTTTCGTGGCGTCGGCGTCTGCTAGGCGCTTGCGGCGAGTCTCTGTTTCTTGCGCTGTTTCATCTGGCTCTTGAGTCGCGCGAGGATGGCGGAGTGCATCTGGCTGACGCGACTTTCGGAGAGGTCGAGGGTGACGCCGATCTCTTTCATGGTCATTTGCTCGTAGTAGTAGAGCACGAGGACGAGGCGTTCGGCGCGGGTGAGGCCTTTGGTCATGAGTTCCTTGAGGTCGCGCCGCTGGGCTTCGTCGAGCGGGTCGATGCCTTTGCGGTCCTCGAGGATGTCGATCTCGCGGACATCGCGGTTGGAGTCGGTCTCGTATTGCTTGCGGGAGAGGCTGACGAGGGATACTGCCTTCGAGTCGCGCATGAGGCGTTCGAACTCGTCGTGGGGCAGTTTGAGGTGGTCCTTGATTTCGCCGCGGGTGGGCTGGCGTCCGGTGAGGGCTTCGAGCGTTTTGGTCGCTTTTTCGAGTTTGTGTGCGCGGCTGCGGACGAGACGGGGTACCCAGTCCATGGCGCGGAGTTCGTCGAGGATGGCGCCTCGGATACGTGGGGCGCAGTAGGTTTCGAACTTGACGCCCCGGTTGAGGTCGAAGGCATCGATGGCGTCGACGAGTCCGAAAATACCTGCCGAGACGAGGTCGTCGATGTCGACTTCGTCGGGGAGCTTGGCCCGGACGCGGTCCGCGTTGTATCGGACGATGGGCAGGTAGTTTTCGACAAGCTTGTTGCGTGACTGCTCGGACCCGGTGAGTTTGTACTCGTTCCAGGTGGCGGCAACTTCGGGACTTGTCTTTCTGGTCGAACGCATGTGCTTTTTCTCCTCTAAGCGCATGAGCGCGGTTCGAGGTTCGGGTTGTGCGGGTTCTGACGTGTTGATGTGCTTTGCACGTTGTTACCCGTCGAATCACGTGTCCATCGGCTGTGCACCGCTGCTGGTGGATGAGTTTTCTGAACCGCTTTCCTCGTTTGCGGTGGTTGTCTCATCGTCCAGCTTGGCTTCGCGATTTCGGACATGTTCCCGGACCACGATTGACACGGCTGCCCCGGCGGCGAGACCGATAAGGCAGAACACGATCATGGCGATGATGGAACGTGAGAGGATGTCGCGCGGCTCGTGGCCGGCGATCAGTCCGGAGATGATGGCGGTGACAAACGCCAACAGCCCGAGGCAAGCTCCCGTGATGCGAGAAGCCATAACACGTCCCTGTGTTCTGCTGCTTCGCGATGATGTCGGCGTGGTGACGCGGGATGAAGACGGAACAGAGGTGCGAATCCATCCGAGCGTCGCGACCAAGCCGGTCATCGACATGTCAGCGTCCTTGCTGACATCTCCGCCATCCGCGTCGGCGCCAATCCGTGGCACAGCTGTGCGGATGATGGGTTGTGGGAAGATGGCGGTCGAAGCGACGCCAACCTTCCACAAAGAGGGATGTTGGCGCGTCGGCGTTAAGGATTCAAGGGAAAATCGTGGCGTGGTGCGCGTGGTGCAAGTGGGTTGGCTGCGCGCCCGAGATCGAGGGCTTGGTTGAATCGCGGCGGATATTGTCTGTGAATCAGATCTGTGAAATTACAGGCAAGCGACTGCTTAGATCATGATCAAGCTGGACTTATAGCAAGTCTAGAATTTGCAAGAGTGGGAATAGGCGATTGGCTGGGAATGGTCCGCGCCGCTTGTGGAATTCATCGGCGATCGCGGAGGATTTGCTCGAAAAAAAATTGTGCGCGGCGGGTGCGGGCCGATCATCGGAGCGATGAGAGGATCGATTGCGTGAGGGCGTCAGAGCGGCAGGCGGTGATATCTTCGGGGACGCGCTGACCGTTGGTGGTGAAGGCGAGGCGCGCGTGAACGGATTTGAGGCTGTTGAGGATGACGCCGAAACCGACGGCTTCGTCGAGTTTGGTGAAGATGATGCGGTTGATGCCGAAGCTGTTGAAGCGTTCGATGTGGTGATCGATGGCACGTGGGCTTGCTTCGGCGGAGAGGACGATGTGGGTCTCGTCGGGGGATGCGGTATCGAGTAGGTGTCGGACGTCGTGGAGACGGGTTGTGTCGGAGGGGCCGCAGCCTGGGGTGTCGATGAGGATGATGTTGCAGTGATGCAGCGCGTCGAGGGCGTTGCGCATCTGGTCGGCGGTGTCGACGATGTGCAACTGGGCGTGGATGACGTCGGCGTAGGTTTGCAGTTGGTCGGCGGCGCCGACGCGGAGGGTGTCGGTCGTGATGAGGCCAACGGTCTTGTGGTGACGGAGGGTTTGATTTGCGGCGAGCTTGGCGATGGTGGTGGTCTTCCCGACGCCGGTGGCGCCGACGAGGGCGATGACGTGTGGGCCGCCTGACTTGCTGACGTTTGCCGTTTCCGCGACGGGCAGCATGCTGCGCAGGAACTCGGCGAGCTTTGTCTGGATGCGGTTGCGGTCGTTGAGTTGTGCCGGGGTGAGTTCACGCTGGATCTTGCGGACGAGTTTGGCGGCGATGTCGGCGGCGACCTGTGATTCGATGAGTGACTGATAGGTTGCGCGGAGTTGTTGCGGCAGATTGGGGTTGGTGTTGGACCAGCGATCGTGCAGGAGTTGGTCGACGGATGACTGCAGTGCGGCGATGCGGGTGGCGAGTTGGGGGTCGCCTGCTGGCATGGCGGCGAGTCGTGATTCGGAGCTCGGTGTCGGCATCCGCTTCTTCTCGCGGGGGATCGAGGCGACGGGGGTCGGGTGTTTGGGATCGCCGCGGCCGGCGGTGATTTCAACGCGTTGTCTGGCGCGACCGGGCAGTCGTGTTTTGGTGTCGACGGTCCGTGTGTGCAGGATGACGGCGTCGGGGCCGAAGTGTTTCTTGACGACGGCGAGTGCTTCGCCCATGGAATCTGCGTGGAAAGTCTTAACGTTCATCTTCGAGTGTCACCATGCCACGTGTGCGAATTTCGACGCCGCGGACGATTTCATTGAATGAGAGCACGTGCACCTGCGGGAGCGTCGGTTCGATCATGCGGCGGACGAACTGACGGATGCGCGGGTTGCAGAGGATGATCGGCATCTGGCCTGCGGATTGCGGCAGTGCGTTTTCTACGGCGATGCGGATGCGGTCGATGATCGTGGTTTGCATCTGGGGCGGCATGGCGAAGAAGGTGCCGCGTTCCGACGAGTCGATGTGGCTGGCGATGGACTCCTCGACCTGGGGATCGAGGGAGATGCAGCCAATTGTGCCATCGGGGCCTTTGCAGATTTCGCAGATGCTTCGGGCGAGGGCAGCGCGGACATATTCGACGAGGATGTCGGGATCTTTGGTGCGGCCTGCCCAGTCGCCGATGGTTTCGACGATGGTCTCGAGGTCGCGGACGGGGAGGCGTTCGCGCAGCAGTTGCTGGAGCACCTTCTGGACTTCGCCTGGCTTGATGGTCTGCGGGATGAGTTCCTCGACGAGTTTCGGCGAGCGTTCGCGGAGGGTGTCGAGCAGGCGGTTGGTTTCGTTGCGCGAGAGCAGTTCGTCTGCGTGGCGTTTGATGGTCTCGGTGAGGTGCGTTGAGAGCACGCTGGAGGGTTCGACGACGGTGTAATTGCGTGTTTCGGCGGTGTGGCGATCATCGATGTTGACCCATGTGGCTGGCAGGCCGAAGGCGGGTTCTGTGCCGTCGATGCCGTGGATTTTTTCGGTGACGGTGCCGGAGTCAATGGCGAGCAGGTGACCGGGCATGACATCACCGCGTGCGACCTGATTGCCGCGAATCTTGATGACGTATTGGTTTGGCTGGAGTTGCATGTTGTCGCGAATTCGGACGGGGGGCACGACGATGCCGAGGTCCTGGGCGACTTGCGAGCGCATGTTGGTGATGCGATCGAGGAGGTCGCCGCCCTGCTTGCGGTCAACGAGCTTGATGAGTCCGTAGCCGACCTCGAGTTCCATGGGGTCGGGGAGGATGAGTTGTTCTGGCTTCTGTTCCGGTTTCGCTTTGGCGGCGGCTTTTTCGACCTTTTGGGCTGCTTCTTTCTTCTGTGAGGAATTGATGACGTAGGCGACGCCGGCCATCGATGCGCCGAGACCGAGGAGTGGGATCTTGGGCAGCGGGGTCATCGTCATGACGAAGAGGAACGTGGCGGCGAGGGCGAGGGCGACGGGTTGGTTGGTGAGTTGCTGGACGATTTCCGAGCCGAGGTTCTTCTTGGATGCGGAGCGGGTAACGACGAGTGCAGCGGCGATGGAGACGATGAAGGCGGGGATCTGCGAGACGAGGCCGTCACCGATGGTGAGCTTGGTGAAGACGTCGAGGGTGTCGCGGAACTGCATTTCCTGCTCGACCATGCCGACGTAGAGTCCGCCGAGAATGTTGATGAAGGTGATGATGAGTCCTGCGATGGCGTCGCCGCGGACGAACTTGCTGGCACCGTCCATGGCTCCGTAGAAGTCGGCTTCGTTGGTGATTTCGTCGCGGCGTCTGCGTGCTTCGCGATCGTCGATGATGCCGGCGTTGAGGTCTGCGTCGATGGCCATCTGCTTGCCGGGCATGCCGTCCAATGTGAAGCGTGCGGCGACTTCGGCGATGCGGGTGGCGCCTTTGGTGATGACGACGAATTGGATGATGACGATGATGCCGAAGATGACGACGCCGACGATGAGCGAGCCGCCCGCGACGAACTCGCCGAAGACGCGGATCACTTCACCGGCAGCGGATGGTCCTTCGGCGGCGTTGGTGAGGATGAGTCGCGTCGTCGCGATGTTGAGGACGAGGCGGAAAAGCGTCATGGCCAGCAGCATGGAGGGAAAGCTGGTGAATTCGAGCGGTCCGGTCATGTACATGACGGTGAACATGACGACTGCTGCGGCGGTGATGTTGGCGGCGAGGAAGACGTCCATGAGCGCCGGTGGCAGCGGGACGAGCATGACGAGGATGAGGCAGAGTGCACCGATGGGGATGATGGTGCCGTTGTGCTTCGCGACGGCGTTTGCGACGCCTTTGGGTGTCAGGTCGCGAAGGCTCTGAATGTGATCGGTGGCTGCCATCGGTTGCGTTTGTTATTGGGTCATACGGCGACCGGTTTTGGTCCCATGTTGCGTCCGGCGAGCTGGTAGACGTAGGCCATCACTTCGGCGACGGCGCGGTAGAATTTTTCCGGTATTTCGTGACCAACCTCGACATCCTTGTAGAGCGTTCGCGCCAGTAGTGGTTTTTCGACAATCGGGATGCCCGAGCTTGCGGCGATCTCGCGGATGCGGAACGCGAGATGGTCGACGCCTTTGGCGACGACGCGTGGGGCGGACATTTTGTCGGCGTCGTACTTGATGGCGACGGAGTAGTGGGTTGGGTTTGTGACGATGACGTCCGCCTGGGGGACGGCGTTCTTGAGTCTCTCGGTGGATAGCTTCATCTGCGCTTCGCGGCGGCGGCGCTTGAGCAGCGGGTCGCCCTCCATGCGTTTCATTTCTTCCTTGACCTCTTCCTTGGTCATTTTGAGCTGCTTTTCGTGGCGGTACTTTTGCCATGCGAAATCGATGAAGGCGAGCAGGAGCAGCAGGATGACGAGCTTGATGCCGAGGTCGAAGATAAGTTCGGATGCGTGGCCAACGATGGCGGCGTGGTCGAGGGAGTGGGCGAGGATGACTTCTGCGGCTTTGCTCTTGACGGTCATGTAGGCGATGGCGGTGATGAGGGCGAGCTTTAGGACGTTTTGAGCGAGTTGGACGAGCGAGTTGGGCGAGAAGATGCGTTTGAGACCGGAGAGCGGGCTGATCTTGTCGAGGCTGGGGGTGATGGGTTTCCAGGTGAGCAGCAGTCCGACCTGGGAGAGGATGGCGGCGACGCCGAGAACGAAAATAAGTGCGACAAGTGGTGCGACGGCCCAGAACATGCTGCTGAATGCGGCGGAACTGAGGAGCAGGGATTCCTTGATGTCGGAGGTATTCGTGGACTCGAGCGAAGTGCGCATGACGTTGAGCATGCTGGTCCAGATGCCGTTGCCGAACCAGAGCAGTCCGACGAGGGCGGTAAGCAGCATCACGGCGGCGCTGAGTTCCTGACTGCGTGCGACCTGTCCTCGCTCGCGCGCTTCCATGCGGCGGCGCGGCGTTGGTGCCTCTGTTCTGTCACCGACATCATCCGGCATTGGCGGTGGCTCCTGACGGCAGGTCGGCGAGGACGTCGCGGGTCTGGCCGAGGAACTCTGCGATCATGTCGGTGAAGAGTTCGGCGCCGAAAGAGAAGGCGATGGCGGTGACGGCAAGTCCGATGACGACGCGGACAGTGAATCCGACAGAGAGGACGTTGAGCTGCGGGATGGTGCGGGAGATGAACCCCATGATGAGGCTGACCATGAGCAGCGCGATGAGTGCCGGTGCGGCGAGGCGGATGGCGAGGATGAAGGCGCTGGTGAGCAGTGTGGTGAGCAGTTCGAGCAGGGTTGCGTCAAATTTGAACGTGGCGGGTGGGACGGTTTCGAAGGTATCGAGCAGAGCGCGCACGACGGCGCGGTGGCCGCCGATGAGCAGGAAGATCATCATCATGGCGATGAAGTAGAGTTGGCCGAGGATGGTCGAGTCGTTCTGCAGGAGTGGGTTGACGACGCGTCCGAGACCGATGCCGGATTGCTGGCCGATGATCATGCCGGCGACCTCGCCACCAACGAAGACGAGCCCGACGGCAAGTCCGAGGATGAGGCCGATGAGGAGTTCGCCGATGACGGCGATGCCGACCATCGACAGAGAGAGGTCGGTTGGGATGCGGCCCATGACGACGGGGAAGATCATCAGTGCGACGACGAACGAGAAGGCGACCTTGATCTGTGCGGGGATGGCGCGGCTGGAGAAGATCGGGGCGGCCAGTGTCAGCCCGCTGATGCGGAAGAGCACTAGGGCGAAGCTGGGCAGGAGCCATTCGATTTTGAACGCGAGCCAGGGCACGGTCGGGTTACTCCGTTGTGGTTCGCCCAAGTGAGTTGCTACGGTTGACCTGGTTGGTTGGCCCGCCACCCACAATGGGTCGCGTTACAGAAGAGTCTGCGGGGTGCACCGTGAGAACAGTCGCGAAAGGCGCTACAGAAGATACGATCATCATGGCAATGTTCCGAGCATCTGTTGGGTGTATTCGATCATGCGGTTGGCGATCCATGGGAAGAAGAAGGATGCGGCGATGACCATGGCGGCGATCTTGGGGACGAACGTCAGCGTCTGTTCCTGAAGCTGGGTGACGGACTGCACGACGGAGATCATGAGTCCGACGACCAGGCCGATGACGAGAATCGGCGTCGCGGTCGCGAGCGCCATGAAGAGCGCGTCGCGGGACAGGTCCAGTGCCATCGATAGGTCCATCATGGATCGGTCTCCCAGGTGGTCAGCCGGTCAGCGGATCGAAGCTGTAGAGCAATGTCTGCACGGTGAGGTGCCAGCCGTCGGCGAGCACGAACAGCAGTATTTTGAAGGGCAATGAGATGAGCACGGGTGGCAGCATCATCATGCCCATCGAAATCAGGATCGAGGCGATGACCATGTCGATCACGAGGAACGGCAGATAAATTCGAAAGCCCATCACGAATGCGGTCTTGAGCTCGCTGAGGATGAAGGCGGGCACGAGCGTGGTCATGCTGACGTCTTCAAGTTTCAGTGTTTCGTCATCGCCGACGGGTTTGCCGGCTGCGTATTCGTGGAAGAGGTAGATGTCTTCCTGGTTGTCGCTTTGCTCGATCTGGGCGTACATGAAGTTGCGCATGTGGAAAGACGCCCGTTCCATGGCGTCTTTCTGAGGTAGCCCGTTGTTGAAATATGGTTGGATGGCGTCGTTGTTGATGCGTGCGTAGGTCGGGGCCATCACGAGCAGCGTCATGAACAGTGACATGCCGAGCAGGACCTGGCCTGGTGGTAGTTGCGGTGTGGCCATCGCTTGTCGGAGCAATGCCAGCACGACAATGATGCGTGTGAAGCAGGTGGTCATGACGAGGATGGACGGCACGAGCGTGAGCACCGTCATCATGACGAGGATTTGGAGGGTAACGCTCACGCCTTCGCCGTCGGTGGCTTTGGGGAGGACGCCACGAACGTCGGGGACGTTCAGCGGGTTGTCGATGGGTGGTGCTTGCGCGACGGCGGGCGCGGCGAAACAGAGCACCGTCAGCGCGAGGCCGATGGCGAACCGAGACCGCGGGAATGTCGAGCGTCCATGCTCTTGCACTTGGCGCTACTCCTTAGCGCTGCGGGCTGCGACGTGTGTCGCTATTTCTTGTTCGACGTCGCCTGCGTTGCATCCGTGCGCAGCGTGCGAAGTCGGTCGAGAAGGCCGTTGATATCTTTTTGCACCTGACGCGTGCCGTTGGTCGTTTGGGGTTCGGCAGATGCGTCGGGTTCCATGGCGTCGACAAGCTTGTCGTTCTCCACGCGGACCAGCTCATCGAATGCGTTCTGTTTGGTTGTCATGCCGCCGATGCGTAGTTTCGTGCGGACGGTTGCGGCTTCTTCGCGGTCTTCGATCACGCGTATTGGCGTGATGGACTGCGCGGTGACGCCGACGAAGACGAGCTTGCCGCCCATTTGCACGAGCGCGACGCTTTGCTTGGGGGCGATGTGCGTTTGCGTGAGCACACTGAGGACGTCGCCGCCGTTGATGCGCGTCGTGCCTTTGAATTTTTTCATGCCCCACGCGACCGCGCCGATGGCGGCCAGCACGATGCCAAGGGGCAGCAGGCCGGTTTGGTACCATGCCGGCTGTCGCGTGATGGTGTCTGATGTCGATGTTGTGCGTTCGATGGTTGTTGTTGGGCGTCTGGAATTGACGGGCGTGGATTGTGTCGCTTCCGGCCTCTTGATCGTGACAGAAGGCTGCGTTGGTGGCTCGACGACTGGTGGTGTTGCCTGTTGCGCCGGTGGTTCCGACGTTGTCTCAGGTTGCTCGACTGTTGGGTGGAGTTCGATTGCGGCGGCAGCATTCGCGGGCGTTGATGCAACCGTGGCCGACGCGGTTGTTGTGTCGTGCTGACGCAACGTCTCGGCGATGTCGTGCAACCACGGGATGGACTGCGCTGACAGCGAGGCGGTCGCGAGCATGATGATCAGTGTTGAAATGTGGAGATTGGTTAAGATTCGGTCAGGCGGCGGATACATCCTGCAATCCTTGCACGATCTCGCTGATGCGGACGCAGAAGTTGTCGCTTAAGACGAGCACTTCTCCGCGAGCGATGAGTCTTCCATTGACATAGACATCCACCGGATCACCGGCGAGGTTTTCCAATTCGACGACACTGCCTTCGCCGAGTTTGAGTACGTCTTCGATGAACATCTTGGTCCGTCCCAACTCGACGTGCACCCGAAGGGAGACGTCGCGGAGAATCGAGATGTCCTGTTCGCTGTTTGCCTTGGGGGCCGCCGAGAAATCGGGCACGTCCAATGCTTGTGGTTGGGGGCCTTCGGGGGCAGCGGGTGCTGATGGTGCTGGCTCGGCGGCTTCTTCTTCGATGGCAGCGGCCATCGCGGCGGCAATGTCATCAAAGGGGCGACCGGCAGAGTCGAGCCGTTCGTCTGCGGGCGTTTCTACTTCGTCGGCAGCCTGTGCTGCTTCTTCGATGGCCGCATCCGCAATGGACTGTGCGGAGTCGGGTTCAGATTCTGCGGCGGCTTGGGTGGCGTTGTCGAGGTCGGCGAGGGCCGCGTCGATGTCCGCCTGGCTGATGCCTTCTTCAGCTGGTGGTTCGGGCGCGGTGGCTTCCGATGCCTGCTGGAGTGCCGCATCGATATCCGATTGCGACAGTTCGCCGGAGGAGTCGCCGGCGTCGGGCGTTGCCGATTCGGCGCCTTCGGCGGCAGCGTTGAGGGCCGCGTCGATGTCGGCCTGACTCAACTCGCCTGAGTCACCGGCAGCGTTCTCAGGGCTGGGAACTGGATCGGGCTGGTTCTGTGGAGAATCGCCCTGCTCGTTCTCAGGATTGTCGGACTGGTTTTCGAGTGGTTCTTCCGGCATCGCCATACACCTCGTCTCGCCCGTTTATCGACCTGAAGGTGGCTGGAATTCCAATCAAAGATGGGTACGGGAGCGGATCATGTTGGGTATGAGCACTTCCTCGATGAGTTCCTTGCTGAGGAGATTGTTCAATTCAAACTTCAGTTGTCGCTTGATCACCTGAAGAGCGGGATCTTTGAGGTCTTCGGGGTCGGCTGAGCGGATGATCGTCTGAATGCGGTCTCTGATGGACTGGGCGCGGGCTTCGACAAATCGTTCGACCATTTCCTTGTTCTCGGCGGCGACGATCGCAGAGACTTCGAGGTGGTACCCGTAGGTTTTGCCCTCTTTGCTGTTGGTGGCTTGGGTTTCGCAGATCTTGAGTTCGTTTTCAGACTCGAAAGGGTCGACTTCGACCACGATTTCTTCGGCGTTGCCGAGGTCAGGGTCGGGACTGATGAAGTTGGTCAGCAGGTAAATGCCGATGCCCTCACCAATCATCAGGGCGGCGACGATGATGATCGGTTTGAGCTTGCCCTTGGCGGATGGTGCTGGTTGATCCTGTTTCTCTTCCGCTTTTTCAGCTGCCATTTTCCGACTCTCTGACCTCTTGCGACTGGGGCTGGCCTGCGTAGTCGTCGACGATCGCTTCGGTGACGATCACTTCGACGCGCCGGTTCAGCGCCAACCTCTCCTCGTCATATGCTTGCGCGACAAGCGGCTCGTTCGCACCGCAACCGATGATGCGAATACGCTGTGCGCGAACGCCGTTGGCTTTTAGCTCATCGGCTACTGCCGTGGCGCGGGCAAGTGAGAGGTCCATTTGGTCGGAGAATTCGGACTCGGGCGGAAGCGGCTCGCGCGTGGCGTGGCCGCGGATGTGGAGGACGGTGTTTCTGCCGATGATTTTTTCGGACAGGTTGCGAATGAGTTTTCGGGCTTCGGGTTTGAGTTGGGCGTGGAAACGTTCGAATGTTATCCGGCCGCCGACGACGATGCTGATGCCTTCTCGGACGTTCGTGACGCGGAAGACGCGACCGTTGATGCCTTCGTCATCAGAATCGCCTTCTTCCATGGTGTATTCGGGGATGACGATCTTCTGGAGTTGTTGGATGAGGCTGTTCTGTGACGGGTCGGTCTGGGGCATTTGACCAGGGCTGTTGTGGTAGCCGAACGCCTGTTGGATTGAGTCGACGACGACCTGGTACTTGATGTCTTTCTTGATCTCGCTCATCGATACGATGATGACGAAAAAGCAGAGCAGCAGGGACATCATGTCACCGAATGTCACCATCCATTCGGGTGCGCCGCCGGCTTGTTCCTTTTTCTTCTTGGGCACGGCTGTGGTCCGTTGCTAGGCGGCTTCCTGATCCTCTCCGATGGACGCGCGGAGTTTCGGCGGCAGGAAGGTCTTGAGTTTCTGCTCAACGATTCGCGGGTTGTCACCGGCCTGGATCGACATGATCCCCTTGATGACGATTTCCTTTTGGAGCATTTCCTCGGCGCTGCGCGTGCCGAGCTTGTCGGCGAGGGGCAGTGCGACGAGGTTAGCAACGAGCGCGCCGTACATGGTGGTGAGCAGCGCGACGGCCATACCAGGTCCGATGGCTGAGGGATCATCCATGTTCTTGAGCATGACGATCAGTCCGACGAGCGTCCCGATCATGCCAAAGGCCGGTGCGTATCGACCGAGGGTATCGAAGAGTGTCTTGCCATCGCTGTGACGCTGGGAGATGGCGTCGAGTTCGCTGTTGAGCATCTGTTCGACGAGTTCCGGATCGGTGCCGTCGACGGCCATCTGGATCCCGGAAACGATGAAGGGGTCGCTTGCTTCAGATATGACGCCCTCGAGTGCGAGGATGCCGTCGCGTCGCGCGACCTCGGCGTAGCGAACGAGATCCTGGATGAGTGAATTGATGTCGGGTGGCTTGTTGAAGATGGTCTTCTTAACGACTTTTCCGATGCCGAGAACGCCCTTGAGCGGTGTGGCGATGAGCGTGGCGGCGATCGCCCCACCGACGACGATGGCGACGGATGGGTAATCGATAAAAGAGCTCAAAGATGCGTTGGACGTCATCGCCCAGAGGATGAGCGAGATGCCGGAGATGAGTCCGATAAGCGTTGCGATGTCCATGCTGAGCTACCCTACCGGTTCACATCGTTGACTGTGGACACTCGTGTACATCGTCGTGTCATCGTTTTCAGACCACCTGAAATCCATGGACCTGTCGCTGGTAGTCGATTGCCTTGGCGACAACTTCGTCGACCGACTCGGTGACGACGATGTGGTCGCCGTTGACCAGCGTAATGAGCGTGTCCGGCGTGCATTCGATCATCTTGATGACCTCGGCATTGAGGACCACGGGGCGTTTGTTGAGTCGGGTTAGGAAAATCATGTCATCAGGTCACTGCGATCATGTGTTTATCGGACGAGAAGGAGCAACTCTTGGAGCATTTCATCGGCGGTGCTGATGGTTCTGCTGGCTGCGGAGAATCCGTTGGACGCGGTAAGTAGTCCGATAAGTTCGCGCGACAGGTCGACATTGCTGATTTCGAGCGTCCCGGACGCGATGGCGCCTGCGGCGGCTTCGGTGGGTGCGACGACGACGGGTTCGCCGGAATTCACGCCAACGGTGAAGACATTTTCGCTTCGGGCCACAAGTCCCATCGGGTTGGTGAAGGTGGCGAGGGCGACCTGTCCGAAGACGCGCTGTTCTCCATTGGAGAAGGTGCCGTTGATGATGCCCTCCCGGTCGACTTCGTACGCAACGAGAATGCCCTCCGAATTGCCGTCCTGCGACGCGATGGCGAGCGTGGATCGGCCCGCGATGTTGGTCAGGCCAGTGAGTCCGGAGAGGTCAAGGTCGAAAACGACTGGGGCAGCGCCAGAGCCTTCGAGGTCGACGGTGATGTTTGTGCCAGTGGCGGAGACGAATTCACCGGATTGATCGAAGTTGAGTTCGCCGCTGCTGAGAATCTGGTTGGTGGCGCCGTCATCGGCGGTTTCGACGGTGTATTCCCATTGGGTGCCCTGGTCGCCCTGGGAAACGGGAACCATGCGAATGCGCAGGTCGATCGGGGTGCCAAGTGAGTCGAAGATTGAGGCTGTGGTGGTGACGCCCTCGCCGATTGCGACGGTGGTGTCGAATGCGAAGGGTGCCCTGCCGTTGGTGTTGTTGCGGATGGATGCGGCGTTGAAGCTGAGACCGTTTACGTCACCGGCGTTGGAATTGATGATCAGCGCGCCGGCATTTCCTGATTCTTCGTCACCGATGAAGACGCCGGGTGCTCCGATGGCGGTTTCGGATGTGTTGATTCCGAGGGAACTCTGAAGGAAGTTGGCGAGGTCGCCATACGTATTGACGGAGGTTCCGACGGTGAACTGTTCTTCGGGGAGGTCGATGCCCCCCTTCTGAATGTCCCGGATGGTGACTTCGTGCCCGGCATCGAAGAGTTGGTTGCCTTCGGCGTCGCGGAGATCGGTAAGTTGGGTTGCCGCGGTTGCGGGTGAACCTGCGGCATCGAAGAGCGGGCCTGAGATTGAGTTAGAGCCGTTGGTGGCTTGGGCGCTGGCGGCGTTGAGGTTGCCGACGAGTCGGGTTTGTGTGGTGGCTTGTGCGCTGGAGAGTTCGCCAAGGGGAATGTTGAGATTCGTGAGGTTGCCGGTGTCGATGGTGCCGTCGTCTGAGGCGGCGAAGCCCTGGACGAACCCTCCCGATGCGGTGACGAGGACGTTTTCGGTGTTCAGCTGGAAAGCGCCGTCGCGCGTGTAGACCTGCACGTCGGGCGATGCGTTCACGATGAAGAATCCGTTTCCGTCGACGGCGAGGTCGGATGGTACGCCGGTCTGCTGAAACGTGCCCTGCGCGAAGCTGCGCTGCGTGGTGGCCAGCCCTGCTCCGTATCCGACCTGAACGGGATTGGTTCCGCCCTGGTTCTGATCCGGCCGGGTGCCGCCCTCGATGGTGTGGAAGAGGAGCGTCTCGAAGAGTGCGCGCGAACTCTTGAAGCCGGTGGTGTTCACGTTCGCGACGTTGTTACCGATCGTGTCGATGGCGATCTGGTTGGTTTCGATTCCGGTGAAACCAGTCTGGATGGCATTGGTCAGACCCATGGGTTGCTCCTTGTCGGCTGCTTATTCGCGCGTTTCCCGCTCACTTAGCCGGTGACGCCGAGGATGTCGGCGAGGTCGATCTGTTGGCCTGTGTCGAGTTCAAGCTTGATGCGGTTGTCCTCGTTCTTGAATCCGGTCACGACGCCCGAGATCTCCTTGAGTTCGTCCGGATCGCTGCGATCGAGGCCACTGACGGTCCTGCCGATCAGCGCTTCGGCTGCGTGTTCGGCGGTTTTGATCGACTGGATGTCGCCAAGGGGTACGGTCTCGCCGGTAGCGAGTTCGAGGATGGCGTTTCCGTCGTCGTTGTACTGAACGCCAATGACGACACCCGATGCGCCCGGTTCACCCTCGCTGGTTGGCTTGGTGTTGATGAACGAGCCGATGAGGCTCGGCGCGGCGCTGAAGCGTTCGTTGCCGATCAGCGTCTTGAGCGAGTCAGCCAAGCTGGTCGACAGGTCGATGTCGCGGATGGCGGACAGTTGTCTGAGCAGATCCTCGTTGCTGGTCGGTTCGAGCGGATCCTGATTGGTCAGCTGCGTGACGAGCAACTGGAGAAAATCGTCAGAGCCAAGTTCAAGCGAATCAGTCGCCGGTTGTGTTGGCGATGGTGCGGCGGTGAGTTCCGGGATTTCCATGATCGAGTCCTTTCGGTTCTGTTCAGGCTTTGAGATCGAGGCGATTCAGGGTGATGACCTGTTCCATGTGTGCGATTGGTTCAGCAGACGTATGGCGTTGTGAATCGATTTGGTCTTCATGCGGACCGAAATCGGATTGGTGGACTTCGGGGTCGGTCGCTCGTTGTTGCCGCGGCTGATCGTCTTGCTGCGTCGGCTGGTGCGGCGATTCGTTCTGTTGACCATGCGTTTCGTCGCTTGTGCGTGCATTCGGTGCATCGGCAAAGTCGAGACGATCGATCTTGAAACCGTGGGCTTCGATGGCGGATCGCAGTTCGCCGGCGTGGTTGTTCAGCAGGTCTTTGGCACTTGCTGTTTCGGTGGCGAGGCGAATGCGGATGGTGTCGTGGTGCATGCGGAGTTGGACGTTCACGCTGCCCATCTCCGGCGGGTCGAGTCGGATGCGGGCGACAGTTTCATTCCTGCCAATTTTGGCGTGAATGACGCGGGCGACGCGCTGGATGTTGGATTCCTTCGGCTCGGACTGAGGTGTCGCCTTCGCGGCTGACGTTTTGATGGCTGACGGCTTGGTCTTGGCCTGGATCGGTGGTGCTTCGTTCGTCGT
Source organism: Phycisphaerae bacterium (assembly GCA_028289375.1). Classification (GTDB taxonomy): domain Bacteria; phylum Planctomycetota; class Phycisphaerae; order UBA1845; family UBA1845; genus OFTM371. The sequence goes on from JANQQK010000093.1 coordinate 33,185, forward strand.
GCGTGACACCGATTTTGTTGGCTCGGTTGTGGTGGCCGGCGTTGTGGTGGTTGCGTTTGACCCGGTTCCGGCGACTGGTGGCGGTGTCACGGTCTGGACGTTCGCGGGATGGGTCGTCTGCGTTGGGCCTTGGGACGAAATTTGACGCGTGGCTTCGACGTGGGGTGTCGTGTTTTGCTGCGTCACGTTTGACTTGTTGGTGTTTGATTCGGCGATGGCGCTTGGTGTTGCCGTTTCCCTTGAAACGGACTGTGTGTTTCCGTCTGGCGTCTTTGACGGAATCGGACGTTCGTGTCCCGGAATTGGCGAACCTTGTTTTGATTCGGATGTTGTCTGCGGTTGGACTTCCCTTGAGTCCGATGGGTTGGCTTGCTCGAAGGCGTTCCGGAGTGATGCGCTGTTTTGATGGGCGACGTCGCGTTGATGCAACTCGCCAAGCAGCGTTCCGCGTCGTCCTGACAGTTGGGCGGACCGGTTCGTGTCCGGCACGGATGTGCCTTCCGGTCGGAAGTTGTTGAGCGTGTCGATGAGCATGGCGAAGACGTTCGCGCCGGTTGTGTCGTCGCCGGGGTGACGACGATTGGCTGTCTGGGTCGCTTGTGGCGTTTGTTGCGTGTGCGATACCGCAGTGGTCATCGTCGGCCTCCCCGCGCGAGTGCGTCTGCGGACTTCACGTCACGAATGAGTTCACGGATCGCGGTGAGCTTGGTTGTTTGCGCTTCGGTCTTGGCGGCTTCGAAGATCTTCTTGACCTTGCGGGTCTCGAGTTTGAAGAGCAGTTCGGCGGCTTGGGCGTCTTCCATGGTCATGATCTGGGTCAGTGCGGCGTCAGGCTTGAGTGAGCGCAGGATTTCAAGTTCCTTGGCGAAGCCTGCCGTCTGCTGACGCTCGCGACTTCGGGTTGCGCTGGCGTGGGCTTGTTCCTGTTGACGTTTGAATTCCTCGCGCATGCGGTCGAGTTCGAGTCGTTCGCGTTGAATGAACTTCAGCCGTTGTTCGAGTTGTGTGCGGTAGCGATCGGTGTCGCGTCGTGCGATTTCCTGGGACACACGGGCCTGTTCCCGCGATGTGGCGACGCGTGCTTCGATGGGGATTTCGGAGTCATCTTCCTCGACCGAGACTTCGCTGGCGTCCTCGCTTTCCTGCTCTATCTTTTCGCCCTTGATGAGAGCCACGACGGCGCGCGCCTTGTCTTCGTCGAGTTGGCCTGATGACACGAGATAGCCGACGAGGCCGCCGACACCAAGCAGGTTGACCAGTGCGACGAGTGCGACGGCGCTGTACAGTTGTTTGAGAAGTTTCACCGGTCAGCTCCGTATTCAAGGGTGACGTTTCGGTTGCGACGCGTCACGATGTTGGCGGCGATTTCGTCGGTGTCGCGCTGTTCTTCGCGGTCGACCTGTAGTTGATGCTCAGCCAGTCTTTTCTCGCGCAGTTTTTCCAGTGCCTTCACATCCTTGGATCGATCTGCCAGCTCCAATTGGGCGTTGTGCAGGGCGGATTGCAGTCGGGCGAGTTTGTCCTTGGCACGTATGATGCGGGCGACAAGCATCTGTTGCCACGCGATGTTTCGTTGCTCCCAATGCACGTCGACTGAATCCTGTGCGCGGTGGGCAACCGCATTCACCCTGCTGTTCGACAGTTCGCTCGATGTTGCGTCGATGCCGGCTTCGCAGTTCTGAACGTCGCGATGACACGAAGCCACGACGCGCCGCTGCTCGTCTTCCTTGCGCTGGCGGACCTTCAGGACCGGATCGAGTTTGAATGTGAAGCGTTTGGCCATGGTGCTGTTTGGTTACGCGTTTCCTTTCTGTACATCGCTCGCATCGGGATTCGTGGTTGCGGCGTTCGCGATTGATCGGCGTTCGGTTTCGATTTGCTGGTGCAGGTCGATCAACTTGGTGCGGGTCTGGCCGAAGGTGTCTTCCTCGCCGATGTCCTGTGTGAGGAAGGCGTTGATGGCGGGTGTCATGCGGACGGCGAGGTCAAATTCGTGGTTGGCGCCCGGTACGTAAGCACCGATGTTGACTAGGTCTTCGATTTCCTGCCATGTGGCGAGGACTTTCTTGATGGCGCGGGCTGCTGCAAGGTGATCCGGATCGGCGACGTCGACCATGAGGCGGCTGATGCTGTCGAGAATCGAAATGGCGGGGTAGTGTCCGGCGTTTGCGAGTTTGCGACTGAGCCACACGTGTCCATCGAGGATGCCGCGAACGGCGTCGGCAACGGGGTCGTTGAGGTCGTCGCCTTCGGTGAGGACGGTGTAGATGCCAGTGATGCTTCCGTGTTCGTTCGAGCCGGCGCGTTCGAGCATCTTGGGGAGCATGGCGAAGGCGCTGGGTGGGTAGCCGCGGGTGGCGGGAGGTTCGCCGGCGGCGAGGCCGATCTGTCGTTGGGCCATGGCGAATCGGGTGACGGAGTCCATGAGCAGCAGGACGTTGTTTCCCTGGTCGCGGAAGTACTCGGCGACGGCCGTCGCGACGAAACAGGCGCGCGAGCGGAGGACCGGAGATTCGTCCGATGTGCTGACGACCATGACGGTTCGCTTGAGGCCTTCCTCGCCGAGTTCCTTGCGCAGGAAGTCGCCGACTTCTCGGCCACGCTCGCCGACGAGTGCGATGACGGTGACGTCGGCAGAGGTGTGGCGTGTGATCATGCCCATGAGCACGCTCTTTCCGACACCCGTGCCGGCGAACAGTCCGATGCGTTGGCCGCCACCGAGTGTGAGCATGCTGTCGATCGAGCGGATGCCGGTGGCCAATGGTTTGTCGATGGGCGTGCGCGACAGCGCTGGCGGTGCGTCGGTCAGAACCGGGTATTGGTTTTCGTGCAACACCGGACCGCGATCATCGATCGGGCGACCAAGGCCGTCGAGAATGCGTCCAAGAAGGTGCCTGCCGACGTGAACCGTTTCGAGCGTCGGGCAACTGGAAACGGGTTGGCCGGTGCGGATGCCGTTCGTTTCACGGAGTGGCATGAGGATGGTGCGGTCGTTTTGGAACCCAACCACCTGTGCGAGGATGCGCTCGTTGTGGCGAACGCGAATCTCCGCCATGGAGCCGATCGAAAGCGGCAAGCCTTCGGCGGCAACTGTCAGTCCTGCGACGTGAACGACGTGGCCTGTGACGCGCATTAGTTGGGCGCGGTCGATGCATTCGAGCGGTTTGTCGAACAGTGACGCGATCATCCGGCTGTGCTCCCGTCCGTGGCCCCGAAGAGGACCTGCTCAGCCTGGGCAAGTTGGCCGTCGATCGTCGCGTCAATCACGCCACAGGGTGTTTCGACGATGCAACCGCCTTTCGCGACGCCGTCATCCTCGACGAGACGCAGGTGCGTTGCATTGGTGAGGCTGTTGGATGCTTCGGACGCGAATCGTTTCATCGCGTCGGCGTCGGCGGGGTGCATGCGAACGGTGACGTCGGTGTTTCGTCCGACGATGGCCAACGCCTGACGTGCGTTGTCGATCGCGGCGGAATCTGAATCGACGGCCACTTGCTTGGTCACGCTCTTGGCGACGTCGAACGCGAAGCGCAATAGTTCGTTCTGGGCAACGAGCAGGAGATCGTCCTTTGACTTGTCGACGTTGGCAACGGTCCGGGTCATGACCTCGATGAGTTGCTTGATTTGCGCGTCGTAGCGTGCGACGGCGTCGCCGTAGGCTTCATCATGTCCGGTTTTCTGTCCGGTGCGTGTTCCCTCGGCCAACCCCTCTGCGTATCCCTGTTTGTGCGCCTGCTGACGGATTGCGGCGGCTTCTGTTTGTGCTGCTTCGACAATGGCAGCGGACTCGCGTCTTGCGTTGGCCAGTCGCGTTTTGGCTTCGGCGATGTGGTCGTTGACGTCCAGCCCCTTGAATCGGTGCTGGATGCGAGCGACTTGCCCTGCTTTGATGACGGTGCCCATTGACGTTGCTCCTGTCACGCTGCGATCGTCAGACGATCATTTCCTTCTCGCCGCCACGTCCTGAGATGATGATCTCGCCGGCATCTTCGAGTCGTCTCACGACGTCGACGATTTTTTGCTGCGATTGTTCGACGTCGGCGACGCGGACCGGGCCCATGTACTCCATGTCCTCCATGATGAGCTGGGCCGCCCTTTCGGACATGTTCTTGAAGATCTTGTCGCGAAGCTCTGTGCTGGCGGTCTTGAGTGCGAGCGAGAGATCGTCGTTCTCGATCTCCTTGAGCATTGACTGAATGCCCTTGTCGTTAACGAGCATGAGATCCTCGAAGACGAACATGAGTCGTCGAATCTGATCGACGAGTTCGGGATCTTCGGTTTCGAGCGCTTCGAGGATGCGCTTCTCGGTCGAGCGATCGGCGAGGTTGAGCATCTCCGCAACAGACTCCACACCGCCAACGCTGCGGAAGGTCTGCGACACGATGCCGGAGAGCCTCATCTCCAAACCTTCCTCGACTTCCTTGACGACCTCTGGATTGGTCTGGTCCATGTTGGCGATGCGCGACACAACCTCGAGCTGCTTCTTCTGCGGCAAGCCGGCCAGAATCTGTCCGCCCTTGCTTGCGGGAACATGGGCGAGGATCAGGGCGATGGTCTGTGGATGTTCGTCCTGAATAAACGTCCGAAGGTTCTCGCCGTCTGTGCGCTGAAGGAAGGAGAACGGTTGCTTGTAGACCTCGCCTTCGATGATCCCGATGATGCGTTGTGCTTCGTCGGCCGGCAGTGCGTTGACGAGCATGTTTCGGGCGTAGGCGACACCACCCTGGTCCATGTACTGGGTGGCCAGAGCAAGGTTGTAAAACTCCTGTACGACCTTGGCGCGCGTGCCGCTATCGACGTAGTCGACAAGTGCGACCTCGCGCGTCAGCAACTCGACAACGTCCTGGTCGATCTCAGCCAACAGCCGAGCAGCGGTCTCCTGACCAAGCGTCACGAGGAGGATCGCGGCTTTGCGAATTCCGCTGACGGCGGCTGTTTCCTGTTCCTGTGTGGCCGGCATGGTGTTCAGTTCCCTCGCTTAGTCGCTGACATCGGTCCATCGCCTCAGAAGTTTGGCGACGCCGGCTGGGTTCTCTTCGACGAGCGAGCGTACCTGCTCGCTGACCTGCGACGCGCGGATCGAGTCTTCGTCCACCTCGTGACCTTCCAGCACGCTGTCGGCTGCCGGATCAACACGTCCGATCAGTCCACTGGCGATGGTCAGCGGTTCCTCGCTTTCCTCGTCCACGATTTCGGGGTTGAAGGCGAGGCGTTGTGCTTCGTAAGCAACATGGGCCGACCGCTTGGCAATGCGGGCCAGCACGATGACACCGAACAGCGCCAACACACCGAGCACGATCTCGGGTATATGCCCCTTCGCGGTGGACACCCATCCTTCTGTTCCGGTCACCTGGGTCGTGGCGATGACGGTTCCGTCGGGCAGCACGGTCATGCCGGGCGAGACGTCGTGGACGTAAGTGACGGAGACGTCGCTGCTGACGTCGGTCATCAGGATGTTGCCAACAATGCTGCGAACGCGGTCACTTTCCTCCTGGAACGTTGTCTCAATGTCATCCTTGGTTGGTGCGGTTTCGTCATCGGGCGCAAGTCCGGACTTGAAGATGTTCACAAGGTAGCTGCGGGGAATGGCGACGCTGGCGGATGCACGCTGCAACATGTAAGGAGCGGATTTGGTTTTCTGCTCCTTGCGCAACTTCTGGTCCTGAAACGATGATGTTGATTCCTCCGTCGTTTCCGACTGCCCCCCAGTATTGCCGGTCAAGGCGCGACCCACGTTCGGACCAACGCCCGACTCGCCGGACGGTGAGCCGGACTGCGATGACGATGTGCGCGTCTGTTCTTCGCGAATGGCTGGTTCGGTGTACTCGAACTCGTGACTTTCCTTCACAGAGGGATCGAGTTCGACCGAAACCGCCACACGTACGCCTGGGATATAGGACAACTGGTTGTTGATCTTGCTGAGCAGCAACTGCTCATGTTTCTCCTGTTCACGCAGCATCCCGCGTGCGAAGGAGTCCTCCGGATCCGGCACGTTGTAGGCCATCATCGTCGATCCATCGATGACAGAGACGTTGTGCGGGACGAGTCCGGGAACACTTCCTGCGACAAGCGCAGCGCAGGCGTTGACCATTTCCTGACTAAGGCTGTGCCCCGTTGCCATCGTAACCTTGACCGATGCACTGGCTTTGATGGACGGTCCGGAGATGCGCCGCTTGGTCGTGTCCGTGATGAACACTTCCGCGGACTTGATAAGCTTGGAAGAGGCGATGACGCGGGACAGTTCACCCTGGAGGGCGACAAGTCGACGGAACTTGTTCTCGGCCTCCGGTCGGAACGGCGATTCGCTGTCGATGATGCTCTTGAAGGAGATGCTGGAGTCTTCCGGCATCGCGCCTTTGCTCTGCAGATCCCAGATGAGCGCGTGTTTGCGTTGCGGGGAAACGAGGATGTACTCGCCTCTGATGCGGTAGCTTCCTTCGGGGAGCGCCTCGGCGGCGGTCTGCAACTCCGCCATGGTCATCGGTTGATCGAGCAGGCGGACGTACTCCGGCTCTGCCGACCATCGGACAAGCCAGAGGAATGATCCGACAATCACGACGGCACAGAGACCAATTGATAGCCGCTGCGACGCTGACAGGTCAGTGAGGGATGAGTTGATTTTCGCAATGATTCGGCTGAGCGCTTCCATGGCTTAGGCAAACATCCTTGTTTTCGCCGAGAACGGACTAGACCCGCATCTGCTGAATTTCCTGATAGGCATCGAGTAGTCGATTCCGCACCTCCATGAGCAGATCGAACGCGATGCCGGCTTTGTTGCTCGCGGCGAAGACCTCAGCCACGTTGTCGGTCTCACCGGTGAGGAGTCGCTGGACGCCGGCGTCTGCTTCCTTTTGCAGTTTGTTCACCTCGTTGAGGCGATCGAACATGAAATCGGAGAAGGACTTTCCGTCGGCTGGCGCGGCGGGCGTTGCCCCCCCTGCCGCCGGTACTGCGGGCATCGCTGGTCCCTGAAGCGGATCAATCGTCATCGTGTGCTATCCCTCCAATCAAGCCAAAAGCCGCAGCGCCGACGCCGCCATCGACTTCGTGATTTCCATGACCGTGACGTTGGCCTCGTATGAACGGGCGGCCATCATCGCGTTGACCATTTCTGTACTCGCGTCCACATTGGGCATCAGCAGATACCCCTTCTCAGGCCCCTCCTTGATCGCGTCGGGGTGGTTTGGCTGATAGACCTTGCGAAACGGGCTTTGGTCCCGGACGACCTCACGGATATGGACGCCGGGAGCGTTGTTGCCGTTCTGCGGATCGCCGCTCGCAAACATGGCGATTCGGCGGCGAAATGGTCCACCGTCGTCGGACCGCGTCGTGTACATGTTGGCGATGTTGCCTGCGATCACGTCGAGATTCGTGCGTTGCGCGGTCAGGGCCGATGCACTGATGTCCAAAGCGCCGTACATGGTTTCGCCAGTCTCCTGTATCTATGCGAGCACGCTAGACCGTGCCGCGAATCGCTTTTCGCAATCCTTCGAAGTATCCACGCAGGATCGTGTTCGATGCTTCATAGACCATTGCGGTATCCGCCAGATCGGTCATCAACTGTTCGATTGAGGCGTTGGTGCCGTCGTGAAACAGGATGTTTTCGCTGGGCATATCCGATGGTTTGATGTTCAGATTGCCGTTGGCGGTCGTCTGCACCTGATCGTTGCGGACATCGAGGGTGCGTTTGAAGTCGCTGCCCTTCTCATCGAGCGCTTTGCGAAGCGCTGACTGAAAACCGTCTGTGTCGAGCTGCTTGGCCTTGTATCCCGGCACGTGCCAGTTGGCGACGTTCTCGGCGATCAGGCGATGTCGCGTCTCGGCGAACGAGAGCGTGGCCACAAGCGCCGGCGTCGCACCGCGGTTTGTCAGGTTGTCGAGAATCATGCCAGTCTCCCGATGGCGATGAGCATCACCGTTTCGCTTACGCACGCCGTGTGCCGGTCGAGAATCGCGGCGGAACGTACTGCCACGCATGATTCGCGGACAGATCGCGCCGAATCTGCATCGATCGCGGCGCAGAAATTGCGCGACTCAGCAGACATCAGCCAGCACCTCCTCGGACTGACCAATGCGTGCCGCCTCTGCTTCTCGCCATTGTTTGAGCTTTAGTCCGAGCGTGCGCAAACCCATCCCGAGAGCCTTGGCTGACTTGGCACGATGGCCGTTGAACTGCTCCAGTGTCTTTTCGATCAGCTGCCGTTCCATGTCTTCGAGCATTCGACCATGACGCAACTGACCAAACTGCGTTGACGATGTTGCGGGCGCCGTGATCCATCCACCAATCTCATCGCTTGTCACGACGCCGGACGTGTTCGTGGCGGCCGCTCTCTGACATGCGTTTTCCAGTTCGCGAATATTGCCAGGCCACGGGTATGTGCGCAGCTGACTCATGGCCGACTCGTCGATCTGCAGCGGGTCCCGACCCGATCTCAGGGCGATGCGGTTGAGGAAGTACTCGATCAACAGCGGGACATCGTCGACCCGTTGACGCAAGGGTGGTAACGCCAGCGGCAGGACATTCAAACGATAGAAGAGGTCTTCGCGGAACTTCCCCTTGTCGACCCATTCACGAAGGTCGCGGTTGGACGTCGCGATGATCCGCACGTCGGCCTTCAACGTCGCACTGCTGCCAACACGCTCGAATTCCCCTTCCTGCAACACGCGAAGCAGTTTTGCCTGCAATGGCAACGCCATCTCGGATATCTCGTCGAGCAACAGCGTGCCCTCATGGGCCAGCTCGAATCGACCTTTGCGGAGTTTGTCCGCGCCGGTAAAGGCACCCTTCTCATGACCAAACAGCTCGCTCTCCAGCAGGTTGCCCGACAATGCTGCACAATTCAGACACAGCATCGGTCGTTCGCGGCGCTGGGAGTTGGCGTGGATCGCGGCGGCTGCCAGTTCCTTGCCGGTCCCCGATTCCCCTGTGATCATCACCGTTGCGTCGCTTTCGGCGAACTGTGCGATCAGGTCGCGGACCTTCTGGATGGCTGCGCTGTCACCGATCATTCGCCGCTCGCGACTCATGTCGGCGATGGACGCCTTGAGCGCCTCGTTGTCCTGGCAGACGCGCCGGTGTCGCATTGCCCGTTCGATCTGCATGCACAGTCCATCCGCTTCGAATGGTTTCTGTACGAAGTCGAAAGCACCGAGTCGCATGGCTTCGACGGCGTTGTCGACGGAACCGTAGGCCGTCATGATGATCACGGGCGTCTCGACGCGTGCTTCACGAAGTGCACGCATCAAGGACAAGCCATCCATCTGCGGCATCTTCAGATCCGTGAGAATCAAATCGAAGTTGGAACGTCGGATCGCCGCGAGTGCTTTGACGGGATCGGCGAATGTCGTCGCATTGAATCCGCCGCGTTTCAGAGCGCTGCTGATCGAGTCACGCATCAGTTCCTTGTCATCAATTACGCAAATGTGGGGCATGGAAGGATAGCTCCGCTAGGAAGTTTGTGTCTCATGGTTCCGCGGCAAGGCCACACAAAAAACGGCACCACCGCCGTCGCGGTCGCCCACGATGATTCGGCCGCCGTGCGATGCCACAATGCGGTACACGATCGCGAGTCCGAGGCCGGTACCGGAATCCTTGGTCGTAAAGAATGGTTCGAATATCCGTTCTTTGATCTCGTCGGAGACGCCCGATCCGGAGTCGCTGATGCGCATCTGGATCTCCCGATCCGTCTCGGACATGACAATGCGGACGTCGCCGTCACCGGCAGCATCCACGGCGTTAAACGCGAGGTTCAGGAGCGCTCGTTGGATCTGCGCGCCGTCCGCTGCGATGGTTGCATCCGCGACTCGGCAATCAACCGACACGTTGCATCGGTTGTCGTTGGCACGTGGTGCAACCAGCCGGATCACGTCCGTCAACACCGCCGTCAATGTGACGTTTCGGAAACGCGATGTACCCGGTCCGGCAAACGCCAACACATCGCCAACGATGCCGTCAAGCGCATGGACAGCTGTCGCGATCTGATCAGCAAGAGACTGGCTTTCCGGTTTGTCACACAAATCCTTCGAGAGCATATTGGCGCAGAGGAGAATGCTTGCCAGCGGGTTGCGGACTTCGTGTGCAACGCCTGCCGCCATCTGTCCGAGTGCTGCCAAGCGTTCGCGTCGCTCCAGTTCGAGGTCTTTCTCACGAATCCGCTCACGCAGACGTCGCACTTCAGCGGTCATCCGCTCGTGAGAACCCTTGAGCTTCTCCGTAACGGCGTTGAAGGCGTTGACGATCGCGGCCAATTCAAGCTCCCGATGACCTTCATCGAGAATTGAGGCCGCAACGGCGTCCGTCGTATGACGCAAATCTGTGGCTACCGCCATCGTCATGATTGCTGATCCACCTTGGCGATGCCACCATGCCCACCCGGTGCGCCATAAGCCGACAGCACCGCGCTGCTTTGCGGGATCGTTTGCATCGACTCGGCCACGCGCTGTTTCCGCACTTCCAGCAACCGAGCGTCTTCATCGTCGGTGGCGATGACGTTTTGAATCGTGCTTCGGACAGCGTTGATCAGCGTTTCGGCATGCTGCCTGTCGCTGTGATTCAACGTGTGCTTTGTGGTTTCCCACTGCTGCTGAAGCGAACCGAAACCGTCGTACATCGTCGACAGATCGTCGGTCAGCTTGCGGCGATCGCGAAGCAGGCCGATCAACGCCTGAGTGTCTTCCTTCGACACAAGGTCACGCTGTCGCTTCACGAGATGACCAAGCCGCGAGCAGGTCCCCGCATGTTCGCGAAGGCGCTGAAGGAACGCTTGTCCCTCCGGCGTGGTCGATGCCGGTCCGGTCTTGTCTCTGTTCACCGCAATCGTCCTTTCTCGTTGGTTCAGCTGCGCTCTGCCAGAAAGTCAGAGGTCGCCACCCAGTCAAAATAACTCTTCCAGTCTGCACGCGTCTCGACGGCGGGCTGCTCCTCGAACGCCGCATCGGGAATGGTGTCGACCAGGTACCGCGCACGCCGCAACGCAGCAGCCGCGTCGTCGGGTCGACCCATGAACGTGTAGCAGTTGATGATCTGGACATAGGCAGACAACGCCGTGGTTGTCCCCTTGTAAATCCATGCTGCGCGCTCGTACTGCACGAGTGCCTCGGCGTACTCGCCGAGTTCGAACAGGCAATCAGCCTGGTACATGCGCGCGTGTCGCAGGTAGACCCGGTCGAGTTCGCTCAACGAATCGGTATCGAGCGTCTCAAAGTCCTGCACCATGGCGTCGAACAGGCTGGCTGCCTTGCGCAGTCGCCGTTCCCGCTCGATCGCGATCTTTTCACGCTGTCCGGTAAACAACGCCTCAGCCAGGTCTTTCTCCAACGCAACACCGCTCTGTCGGTAACAGTCACCCAGCAGGAAACGCGCCCGCGATGCACGGGTATCGTTCGGATAGCGTTCAAGCCCTTCCTCAAGCACGGGCACCGCACGCTCATACGCACCACTGCGGTTGAGCAGATCACCCAGCAGGAATACCGCATCGCGATACTCCGGCGCCGCCGGCGTAAACACGTCGGATTGTTCCAGCACGATGCGCAGGGTCTTTTCAGCCAGGTCGGCGTATTCATCGCCAAGCGCGATGTAGCTGCGTGCCAGCGGGATCAGGGAGTTTCCGGCGTCTTGCGTTCGGGGAAACCGTCGGTAGTTTTCCCGGTAGGTGTCGATGGCGTCTTCGTACAACCCAAGCGACTGCTGCGCTTCTCCGAGCATACGCAATGCACGCGGAACAAGCGGGTCTTCCGACCTGGCCAGGACAAACCCCTGCATCGCGCGGATGGTTGCCTGGGCATCGCCGCTCTCATTGGTCAGTTCCGCCGCACGCCACGCCATATCCGACGCCAGATCCTCGTCCATCGTCGCGAGGTCCGCGATGTCGCGTAGCGCCGCAGCCGCTTCGAGCAACAGTCGGCGTGCATCCAGTTCATGTTGGGTGTTGCCCGGGGCGTCGTGTCTGAGCGATCGGGCCAACGCAGCCTTCATGTCAGACACGTTCTGAAGGAGCGTTGCGCGAAGCGTCTTGTCCTCCGCATCGTCGAAAGCGATCGCCAGCTCACCGAAATCCAAAGCGCGTTCGAGCTTGTCGTTCTGGCGAAGCTGGCTGGCGACGACCATCAGCGATGACACGACCGCGCGTTGATCAATCACCGGGTTGGCCGGCAGTGCTGCAAGACGGTCGACCGCGCGGCGGTAGTGGTGCAACGCGTCATCGAAGCGCTGCATCATCACGGCCACCTCAGCCATTCCCAACTCAGCCGCAACCGTGAAGACATCGCCCACGTCCTCATCGACGATGTCCCTGAAATACCGCTGCGCCGCCATGGGACGTTCCGGCCCGGACGCGCCCAGAAGGACGCGGCCGAGAAGCCACGACGCCCGAACGTAGAGATCATCGCGCACCACCAGGGAATTCAGCAGGTGGCGGAGATTGCGTTCAGCCTCATCACCCTCGCCGGTCCGCGAAGAAACCAGCGCCGAGAAGTAGGCACCCCATGGCGCCCCCATCGTGTCCTCGAATCTGTCGGCATGCTCGTCGAGCAATTGTCTGGCACCGGCAAAATCGCCCAACGACAGACGCAAGTACAACGACTGCTCCGTCGCCCAAAGGAACGCGTCCTGGCGTCCACCGGATGCGTTGAGCACACGATCCAATTCCGCCACACCGGCTTCACCGGAAAGCCCCTTGGTTTCGCTGCGAAGCTTCGCCGCCCGCCACAGCACGTCGATGTCCGGTTCATCCACGAGCGCGATCGCCGCGTCGAGGTGCATCAACGCCAGATCAAGTTGCCCGATTTGCTCCTGCGCAAAAGCGACCAATCGGTGATCTTCAGCGTCCAACTCGTACCCGTCGATCGAAGCCTTGTCGAACTCGTCAATACCGAGCCTTGCCACGCGCGGAGTAATGCGATCGGCTCGGTCCGCACGCAGCAGAATCGCCTTCGCCATCAAGCCGCGCGGGAATGCGTATTCTTCCGGTTCCTTCTCCGGCACGGCCAACATCTGCTCAGCGGTTTCGATCGCGGCGGTGTACAAGCCGTTGTCGATGAGTTCGGGGAGTTTCGCGCGGTACGCGTCGAAGGGGATCTTGTCGATCGGCGAGCGGTAGGTTGCCAGTGAGAAGATCAGTGCAATCGCGGACAGGACAAACGTCGGGATTTGCCATTTACCGGCCACCCGATCCCGCACGTCTGTCCAAAGCAGCGTATCGCTCATCCTGAGCCTCGCCTCCGCTGATCTTCCATGATCCGCTTGTTCCGCAAGAGTCTTTCGGCGAAACCGATGCGCAATTTTGAACCCGATTCGCGCAGGAAAAGACGTGCCTGAACCCGTCATTTTTGTTCAAGATCGGAGCGTAAATTCGGCGTTCCGCTGAGTCGCCAACCGACGAGCAGAGGCGGCAAGCGTCCGCCGATTTATCGGTCCTTGGCAACCCGCCCGGCAGCATTGCCACGCACGTTGCGGCCCTCATCCCGCCCCCGTTCACGATCGCCGATATCTCAGGTATCATGCGGCAGGTTTCGTACGACAATCGACTTGCGACGGGCGTCGGCAGGCTTCAACCACGCGAAAGGCACAAAATATGTCCCACCCATCGGATTCTTTCGGAGCCGGAAAATCACTCGAAACGGCCAATGGCAAAGTCAGAATGTACAGCCTCAACGCCCTCGCCGATCAGGGGATCGGACAGGTCGACCGGCTGCCCTTCAGCATCAAGGTTCTGCTTGAGAGCGTCCTGCGAAACGTGGATGGCTTCTCGGTCACCGAGGAGGATGTCCGCAATCTCGCCGGTTGGCAGCCCAACACCAGTGGCGACAAGGAGATACCATTCAAGCCCGCCCGCGTGATTCTGCAGGACTTCACCGGCGTGCCGGCCGTCGTCGACCTTGCAGCGATGCGCGATGCGGTCAAGACGCTCGGTGGCGACGCGAAGAAGATCAATCCGCAGCTTCCTGTCGATCTCGTCATCGATCACTCCGTGCAGGTGGACGCGTTCGGATCGCATGACGCACTCGGTATCAATGCTGATATTGAGTTCTCGCGCAATCGCGAACGCTACGAGTTCCTCCGCTGGGGACAGACCGCCTTCGACAACTTCCGCGTTGTCCCCCCCGCCACCGGCATCGTGCACCAGGTGAATCTCGAATACCTCGCCTCCGCCGTCGCCACCGCCAAGGTCAACGGCGAGACCGTGGCCATGCCCGATTCGCTCGTCGGCACCGACAGCCACACGACGATGATCAACGGACTTGGCGTCCTGGGCTGGGGCGTCGGTGGCATCGAAGCAGAAGCGGTCATGCTCGGTCAGCCCTACGCGATGGCGACACCGCAGGTGATCGGTTTCCGACTGAACGGGCAGCTGGCCGAGGGTGCGACCGCGACCGACCTTGTGCTGACGATCACGCAGATACTCCGCAGCCATGGCGTTGTCGGAAAGTTTGTCGAGTTTTTCGGCAAGGGACTGTCGCAGATCGGGTTGGCCGACCGCGCGACCATCGCCAACATGGCCCCCGAGTATGGCGCGACGATGGGCTTTTTCCCGATCGACGCGGAGACCGTCGACTACCTGCGTCGCACCGCGCGACCGGCTGAGACCATCGACCTCGTCGAGCGCTACACGAAAGAGCAGGGACTCTTCCGCAGCGATGCGACGCCCGACCCGCAATACACCGAAGTCCTCGAACTCGATCTCAGTACGGTCGAGCCAAGCCTCGCGGGTCCAAAGCGCCCGCAGGACCGCGTGAAACTGTCGGAAATGAAACCGACGTTTGAGAAGGCGTTGCGTGCTCCAGTGGCCGACCGCGGATTCGGACTGTCCGAGCCGGACATCCAGAAGTCAGCCGCCATCCGCAACGGCTACGATGCCGACCTCAAGCACGGCTCCGTCGTGATCGCCGCCATCACGAGTTGCACGAACACGTCAAACCCGTCGGTCATGCTCGGTGCGGGGTTGCTCGCCAAGAAAGCCGTCGAGAAGGGCTTGAAGGTCAAGCCGTACGTAAAGACGAGTCTCGCCCCCGGTTCGCGCGTAGTGACCGACTACCTCGACGCCGCCGGCGTGATGCCCGCCCTCGAACAGCTCGGTTTCCACACCGTCGCCTTCGGATGCACGACCTGCATCGGCAACAGCGGTCCACTGCCCGACCCCGTTCGGTCAGCCGTCAAGGAAGCGGACCTCGTCGTGTCGGCGGTACTCAGCGGCAACCGCAATTTTGAAGGCCGGGTAAGCCCCGATGTGAAAGCGAACTACCTCGCCTCACCGCCACTCGTTGTCGCCTACGCGATCGCCGGCACCACCGACATCGACCTCGTCAACGAACCACTCGGTCACGACGCCGGCGGACAGCCTGTTTTCCTGAAAGACCTCTGGCCGTCGCAGAAAGAGATTCAGGACACGGTGGCGGAGTTCGTGACGCCGGACAAATTCGAGACCCAATACGCCAACGTCTTCACCGGCAACGACAAATGGAACGCCGTCAAGGCAGAAGGCGGCGACACGTACGCCTGGGCGGACGACAATACCTACATTCAGAATCCGCCCTTCTTTTCGGGGATGAAACCGGCGGCGGATACGATCGCCCCGATCAGCGGCGCACGCGTGCTGGTGATGGTGGCCGACTCGATCACGACGGATCATATCTCACCGGCAGGTGCGATTCCGGTCGACTCGCCGGCGGGTCGGTACCTCATCGAGCAAGGCGTCGAGCACAAGGACTTCAACAGCTTCGGATCGCGTCGCGGCAACGACCGCGTGATGACGCGTGGCACGTTCGGCAACATCCGTCTCCGCAACCTGCTCGCACCGGGAACCGAGGGCGGTGTTACGACGTACCTGCCGACCAACGAGCAGACCAGCATCCACGACGCCAGCATGCGGTATCAAGCCGACGGCGTGCCGCTGATCGTGCTGGCGGGTGCGGAGTATGGCACGGGTTCGTCGCGTGACTGGGCGGCCAAGGGCACGATGCTGCTGGGGATCAAAGCTGTCATCGCCAAGAGCTTCGAGCGGATCCACCGATCCAACCTGATCGGGATGGGCGTGCTGCCGTTGCAGTTCAGCGACAGCGACACGCGCGAGTCGTTGGGATTGACCGGGAACGAGACCTTCGACATTGAGATTGATGATGGTCTGCGACCGAGGCAGCACGTGCGGGTCACCGCCACGTCGGCCGATGGCGGGAAGAAGAACTTCACCACTGTAACCCGCATCGATACGCCCGTCGAGGTGGAGTACTACCGCCACGGTGGCATCCTCCAATACGTGTTGCGTCGATTGGCTGGCTCGTAGGCTGACCTGACTCTGGTGTCCAACTCGGTTGCGGTTTGAACCTGGCGCTGCTCCGGTTGCAGGGACAGAAGATGTTCTTGTCTCAACCCAAACATTACCCTATCATTTCGGTCGACTTCCATAAATCGCGATGGAGCCGACTATGACATTCGATGATATCCGCCGGGTGATTGCGGAGCGATGGGGATTCGAGACGTTCCGCCCATTGCAGGAACAGGCCATCCGCGCACACGTCGAGCGTCGTGACTCGGTCGTGGTCATTCCGACCGGCGGTGGTAAATCGCTTTGCTATCAGGCGCCTGCGGCGGCGTGCGACGATGGACTCACCATTGTGATCTCGCCGTTGATCGCATTGATGAAAGATCAGGTCGACAGTCTTGGTCGGCGCGGCATCGCCAGTGCGTACTTCAATTCGTCGCTCTCGTACGATGAGCGAGACGCGGTCATTGACGACTTGCGATCCGGGGCTGTTCGTCTTCTCTATGTTGCGCCGGAGCGGTTCAGCGACCTGCAGTTCGTACAGTTGCTGCAAGCGAGCGACGTGCGCGCGGTCGCGGTCGACGAGGCCCATTGCATCAGTTCCTGGGGACACGACTTTCGACCCGATTATCGACGACTCAGCCAACTCAAGAAATGGTTTCCCGATGTCCCCGTCCATGCGTTCACTGCCACCGCGACGGCCCGCGTTCGGGAGGATATCGCGACTCAGTTGAATTTGCGCGACCCGGAGACGTTCGTCGGTGACTTTGATCGTCCGAATCTGACGTATCGCGTTGTGTGGCGTAATGGATTTCGTGACCAGTTGCTCGCCCTCGTTGAAGCGCATCAGAATGAACCGGGGATTATCTACTGCATGCGCCGCAAAGATGCCGAGGACTACGCCAAGTACCTCCGCGACCACGGCCACCGCGTGCTGCCCTACCACGCCGGCATGTCACCCGACATGCGGCAACGTCATCAGGATTCATTCATGGCAGGCCGAACCGATATCATCACGGCCACCATCGCGTTTGGAATGGGCATTGATCGCGCGGACATTCGATTCATCGTGCATGCCGCCCTGCCGCAGTCGATCGAAGCCTATCAGCAGGAAACAGGCCGCGCCGGTCGCGATGGTGAACCATCCGTGTGCACCCTGTTCTTCACGTCTGCAGATTTCATGAGTTGGAAGTCGATCTTTGAGAAGTCGGCCATGTCGCCCTTTGACGACGGTGGCGATGACAATCTCGACGCACGCATGACCCAACTCGGTGAAGTGCTCGATTTCTGCAAATCGGTCACGTGTCGTCACGCGACGCTTGTGTCCCACTTCGGCCAAACCTATGCGAATGAGAACTGCCGCGCCTGCGATGTCTGTCTGGATGAGATTCCAGTGGTGCCGGACAGCACGACGATCGCGCAGAAAATCCTCAGTGCCGTCGTCCGGACCGGCGAACGATACGGCGGCAAGTACATTGCCGACGTTCTGACCGGTGGGGATGACGAACGAATCTTCGACCGAGGCCACAACACGCTCAGCGTCTATGGCATCATGTCTGAAAGCGATCCGCGGGACATTCGCGGTTGGCTTGATCAACTCGCCGCTCAGAAGCTTCTCGATGTCGGTGTGGAGTACCCCACGTTCAGCCTGACCGCAGCGGGATGGGATCTTCTTCGCGGCCAGGCGGATACGACGCTGTTTGCAGCGCGCAAAGGCGAAAAGACAAGCAAGAAGACATCTCGGCGTCGGCGGGCAAGGATGTCCGTCCCGGTTGATGGGCGTGATGATGGGTCGCACGCATTTGTGACCAGTGGTGACGAGGACGATGCGATGGCCGATCCCGCATTGGTCGACGCATTGCGACGATTGCGCAAACAACTCGCCGACGACCAGAAACTCCCCGCCTACTGCGTGTTCAACAACCGTACCCTGGAGGCGATCGCCAAGTCTCAGCCTTCTTCGGATGACGAGTTGTCACAATTGTCGGGAATGGGACCGAAGACGATGGCCAAGTACGGCGAAGCGATTTTGGCCTGTGTGAATCGTCGCACCGCCGGCTGACGTTGCGTGGCCCGCGTCGTCATTACCTTCGCGATCGGATCAGCGCGGCGTCCAGCCAATTGAACCGATCCTGCACACCGCCATGTTTGCCGAACCCCACGACGAGCGACAGTTGACTGGCTCCGGTGAGTGGGACCGTGACCGGACCGTAGAGCTTGCCGCAACTGATGTTGGCCTGTTCGAAGACACGCTGACCGTCGACAACGATGGCGATGTCGACGTTGGAGAGTGGTCCGCCGGAATCGTCCATGCCGAGGTATGTCGTGAAGGCGTCGTATTCACCGTTGATTCGGTAGGTCAGCACGGAACGACTGTGCACGCCGAGACCGCGATCGAACATCCTGCCTGCGGTTTGTAAAGAGTCACCGAGCACGTCTTCCCGTGTGCGATGAGGCCAATCCAATTGACCGGGCGGCACATGTTCGACGTCGTATGGCGTTTGCTCATCGAGCCACCACCAACGACCGCCTGCGATTTCGAGTTCTTCAATTCCCGCGACGTTGAGACGCAGGTTCTCGCCGGAGACGAGTCGGACGCTGAGGGTCGGCTGATCCGCGTCGAGGTCCAATCGCCAATCACCAACGTGAAGGACACTCCCATCGTGCAGGGCCAGGGCAGCGACAAGCCCTGCCGATGGCGTGGGCGGGTCATTCACCACCCCCGCCGCCAGGACACGGTCGTGAGCGAAGCGTCGCTCACCGTCGTCTGTTTCGAGTGCGAACCCGTCCCAGTCGATGGCTGTCAGCACACCGGTTGCCAGATCGCGATTGGCCAGCAGCAGCGCGTCGTCGCCCCGGCCAAGCGGTGACCCGAGCAACAGCCGTGCATCGGAAACCGAGAGGTTGCTCGAAACAGCGGCAGGCGTCATCCAGAACGCAACGCGATCCAACGGCAACACCAACTCGCCCACGCCGGCCATCCGAAAACCAATACGCTCGTTCGCGAACGATTGCGGCCTGCCAGTGAGGCGATCACCGTTGACCAGAACGACCGTGTGACGCTCAGCATCAGTCGATGGCAAGTTCATGCGCGGTGGTTCCGACGTGTGCCCGAAGGCGATGCGCACGAGGTCCGGCGTAAGTACCTCCGCCTGTGTCCGATTCGGATCCACGATCATCGACAGGCCTTGGTCGCGCGAGAGTGACCGCATTGAACCCGTCAGTGCGCGCTCGCGAACCGTCTGGACCTCGATCGTGATCGGCTGTGCAACGAGCGATGTCGTCAGCACCAGAAAGGCAAGAATTGAGATGTACCGTTGACCCGTCATCGTTGAAAAATGGGAAGCAGACGCTTGGGCATCTGCAACACAATCAGGGACATAGCCGTACCGTACTCCTCGCCGGCTTGCCCACGCCAGGAACCGTCGTCACCCTGTTTCGTGATCAACTCGTCGCGAACTGCAGGCCACCACACACCCCAGTATGCGTCGCCGCCCAGATACATCGCCTGAGCGGCGTAGTAGTGGCCATAAAAGTAGTGCCCCACGCTTTGTTCGTCGGGGGGCATGTATTGCTTACAATATTCTAGGCCCTTCTGCACGCCTTCTCCATGATAGATTCCGGCATATTGCAGGGCTGCGACGCCGGCGGCGCTGCGAGCGAAGGCGGATGTCGAACTCGAAAGCATGTAACGGAAGCCGCCATCGGGATTCTGACTCCGCCGAATATACGTGACCGCGTTGTCGATGACCGATTTTTCGACGGCGATGCCGACGTTGCGGGCGGCGCGCAGTGCCATCACCTGGCACACTGTGACCGATAAGTCCGCGTCGTTGCGAACGGGTTGATACCGCCAGCCACCTTCGTCATTCTGCGTGGTCACGATCAGCCGAACCGCACGCCGAAGCGTTTCCTTCAGTTCCGGACGCGGCGACATGCCGTACACTTCCGCGAGAAACAGCGTTGCGAAACCATGCCCATACATCGGACCATGCGATGTTTCCGCGGCGAGCAGGCCTGACTCCGAGCCATGCTTGAGGATGAAGTCGATGCACCCGTCGAGGTTGCGTCCG
The DNA here is from genome assembly GCA_028289375.1 of Phycisphaerae bacterium. GTDB lineage: Bacteria > Planctomycetota > Phycisphaerae > UBA1845 > UBA1845 > OFTM371. The sequence goes on from JANQQK010000093.1 coordinate 53,514, forward strand.
TACGGGCCGCGTCCGGGCGTGCTGCCTTGAGACAGAAACGCCATCCCGGCCAATCCGGTAATGCCGACATGTTTGCCGTAGTGCGACAGGCTGCCGAACGATCCGTCCGCCTCCTGATGTTCAGCCAGCCATTTCAGCCCGCCTGCGATCGATGCATTCAACGAAGCAGGAGCCATCGGTTTGGCAACAGCCACCGGCGCGTCATCGGCCAAGCTTGGCTGAAGACCCATTATTGCGAGCAAAGTGACAGTTTTCAGTGTGCGGATCAGCGTGTGGAGCATCCTGCTCATTCGACGTTCTCCTCGCCCAATGCACGGTAGTACCGATCCACCCATTTGCGGAACCGCGGGATCGACTCCTCACGCACACCCTGAATCACCTCGTCGCGATCGCGCTCGGGCAGGTTGCCCCATTTCCGCAGTCGATCGCGAAACGCCTCAGGATCATCCGCGTCGGGCTGATCGACGATGGCTGTTTGACCCTGTCGTCGTGACGATTCACCCTTCTGTTGTTGGCTGGTGCCACGCGACCTGGTTCCGTCTTGCGGTTTGGTGCGCTTGTCGGATCGGGGCTTGGAAGAACCGTCCGACGGTGTCCCCTGACGGATGCTGGCTTTGATGGCGCGATCCAGTTGCTCGACGATGCGGGCCTGGACTGCGAGCGTTTCGTCGCCTGCGTCAAAGTCCTTCGACAATCGGTCGGCAGCCACGCCCATGTCCGTGATGATCGAGGCCATCACGTCGTCCGTCGGCTTCTCGGCGTTCTTCTGACGCAGTTTCTCCGAAAGTTTCTTCGCGTCGTCGGCGTCCCCGTCGGACGACGTGCCTGGTGATGCGACGATCAAGGCCAATACGAGAAGTCTAAGCATCATGATCCACCCCGTGATTTCTCTGTGACCTGTTCGGTGAGCTTGAGGATCATGCGTTGTCGCGTGGACAGAGCCCCGATCGCCTCCAACTCCGCTTCGCTGGCATTCGCAGGATCAGCATCGTCACCCTGCATCCGTTTCGTGTCATTCATCAAACCGCTTTGCATCGTCTTGATCATCATCAGTTCGGCGACCGGTGGCACGGGTGGACCCTGTTCCGACGATCCCCGCTGTCCGGACTCACCTCCACCGCCCGAAACGAATTCGTCCGATGGCGGCAGTTTCTGCACGTCGTCCAACGCTGTGATGAGTTGCGACAGGGAATCGACGATCCGTGCCTGCCGCGACTGCAAAGTGTCGTCGAGTCTGCGACGATCGAGGCTGGCGATGCAGTCATTCATATTCGCCATCGCTTCATCCAGCACGTAGACGAACACAATCGATCGCTCGACCGCTTCCCGCATTTCCGAAGTGGATTCGATGATCTCCTTTTGAGAACGCGTGATCTTGCGGATCTCGCGTGACGCACGCCGCGTCATCTGTCCGGCGTCGCGGATCATCTGCGTGGCCATCTCCGTGCGACTATTCACGCTCCGCTGACGCTCCACGACGGCGGTCAGTTGCTCCGCGACGGCAGCCATCGCCATCTTGAACGCCTCATGGGCCGTCTCCCGCTTCGCTTGTCGGATCGCTTCCAGGGCTTGCTGCAGGTGCGTAATCGCGTGGCGTTGCCGATTGCTGCAGTCATCCGCATCCCGCTGGTTGAGTGCGTCTGATGCACCACGCATCGCGTCCGCACCGTCGGAGACGAAGTCGGCAGCCTCGACGGTTTCGGGTCGCTCCAGCATCGACTCTGCGATGTGGTCTGCGTTCCGGCTTAACAACGTCTGATCACGCCCGAATCCATCGAGCACCGCTCCGCCAACCGCCATCGCAAACGCTTCACGCGAAGCATCGGCCAATGTTTGCTGTCGCGCAAGCAGGTCCGCCACAACGGACTCATCCTCGGCCATGCGCTTGCTCAGACGCGCCAACCGCCGCGACGCCCGACGTTCCACCGACGCGATCATATTGAGCAACGCCTCTTCGGCCGTTCGCTGATTCCGTCGCGCCGCGGCGACCCGGTTCTCACCAATCGCATCACCCGCTTCCTTCATGTGTCGGATCAGGTCGCTGGCGATCGCTTCGCGCAGGATGTCGGAATTCGCATCCGCGTTACCGGCGGTGTTCTCCTGAAGGCGACGCAGCATGGCGTCCACTTCGTCAGCGAGTTCCATCTGCATGCGGGCCGTCTGATCAAGTTGAGCGCGGACGTCACGGTCTAGTTGATCCACATTCCTGCCAGCGGTTGATTTCGCGTGCGCCTCAACCCGTCGGCCCAACGCCTCCTGACGATCCAACTGATCGCGCAGACCCGCGACCGCCGAGTGTTCGTTCTGCCACTGCACCATCTCCGCCACGATCTGACGCAACTCCGAAACGACATGTCGCTGGCCCTGCATCGCGCGATCTGCGCTCTCACTGTTGTTCTCGGCCAGCGCCTCCGCGACAACCCGCATTCTGCCGCCGGCAAGCGTACCGAATCGGTCAGCCAATTCCGTGACCCGCTGGATTCCCTCATCGCCTGAGTTCAACGCCATGGCGGTGTTCTCGGAAACGCGTCGGAACTGCTGCGCAATCCTGGCTGACCGGCGATTGAGGCGCAGCTGACTGTCCAATGCATCGCCGAGAGCACCCGGGCGTCGCGATGCGTCCCCATCTGCAAGCGAATCAGCCAACTCGTCACGCAACGTCGACTGCTCCCGCATCAGCGACCGCATGCGACGTTGCAACACGATCATCGACGCCTGCAACCGTTGCTCGACCGCGGCACGCGAGATGATCCTGATGTGGATGGGAACCGACGATCCGATCTGCCCGCGAAGATCGGGCGATACGAAGTTGTCGGTGGCGTCGACGACCAAGCGTAGATCGCTGCCATTTGCAACGTTCCAATCCGCAATCCGGCAAGACGTCTCAACACGCCACGTGCTGGCATCCCCATCGTCAGCGACCGCTTCCGATAGCCAGGACACAGCTTGCGGCTCATCGCCGTCATTCATCGACGCTCGCCGAAGCACCACGTCCGTCATGCCGAAGTCGTCCGACACCCTCACTGCGAATGGAATCGTCGCGTCCTTGGTGACGTCGAGCCGACGCATCGGTCGCTCGATTTCAACCACGGGCGGACGATCGGCCTCCACCTGCACGCGGAACGACACGTGATGATCGTTCTCAAGGCCGTCGGCATCGATCAGATGCGGCGTCAGCGTCAACGAATGCGTCGCCACCAGCGAAGCGGTCAGCCGGCGACGATCACCATCGTCCACCACCAGCGGCGTCACCTGCCCGTCATCATGTTTGAGCCACGCCCCGGCAGTCCCATCAAACGCCTGAGCCGGTTTCGACGAGATCAAGACAAGGTCAATCGGCGCACCCTCAACGGCCCGCGCTGCACTGCTCAACAGGTCGAATTCCACCCGCCGTGACTGATCCACGTAGGAGGGGACTCCGACGTGCGCCGTCGCATCGACGATCGTTGGCCGATGCAGCACAAAAATCGATCCGCTTCGCTTACGTGTGTCATTGTCACCGGCTGAGAACCAGAACGTCGTATGCTCACGCAGCCCGTCAACGACGCAGCGATACTCAAAGTCAGCATTGCGGTGCATCGCCAGAATCGTTTCACGTCCCGATCGATCCACAAGGTGCAGCAACCCGCGTAGTCCCGCCGCCTGCCCGGCCAACACGCGCATCCGCAAGATGGCCGATTCCCCCCGCGCCAAGTGTACAACCTGCGTCAGCGGCTCGATCTGAACCCGCCGAGGCCATTCATACGGCGCAAACGGCGCGACATACCGCATCGCCCCCGTGCGCAACCATTCGGGAGAAGTCCACGCCGACGTCAGCAAAAGGGACATGCCCAACGCCACGAGGCAAAGCTGCCGCAGCAAAGGCCCCACCGTGAACACGCGTCGGAGCGGGACCGACGCCAATTCCGACTCCGCGTCCGCCATCACGTGTCGCGTCATCGCATCGTGTTCGCCAGCATCAACAAAGCACACAAGACTCGTCAGCCGATCGCCAAGCTGCGGGAATCGACCCTCCACGCGACGTGCCATCTGCCGAATCGATACCCCGCGCTGCCACGGACGCACGATCCAGTGCAATACAGCCAACCCAAAGCCCAGCACGAACAAACACGCGCCGAATATGCGAACCGCCGGCGGAAGATCGAACAGCCAATCGAGTGTCACGACCGTCATCACCGAAAAGCAGCCGCCCCAGAGAACGGCACACGCGCCAAACAGCATGAGGCGCACGACCGCCGCGCGGCGAAGCAGATCGAGCTTTCGCGTCGCCGCCAAGCCAACGGGTACAGGGGTATCAAGGCTGCTCATCACCACTTACACCATGCCAAACAATTTGCGACAAACCCACTCCGTCGACAAAAGCAAACCGAACAGTCCGAACGACAGATACGAATCCCAGATCGGCTCGGTGATGTCGTCCGGAATACGCACGCTGCAATTCGGAATACCCGCAGCCAACGCCGGCAGTCCGTCAATCCCGATGGCTTCGCCACCGGTTCTCGCCGCCAACTTGCGCAGGAGTTCATGGTTCGCCTCCGGATGACGCAACTCGTCACCGGAACCAACAACACGAAACGACGCCTCCGCGGAGTTGTCTGCCAACCGAAGGCGCCACTCACCGGAACGCGCCGGCACAAACGCACCGTCAAACAGCCGTCCCTCATCACCGATCGCCACGAGCCGGACCTCGCCGTCGATATCGCCCGCAGGATCAATGCACAACACGCTCTGCACATCGTCATCGGTCATGCCAGTGTCGACGGACGGCCGATCCAGCGTGATCAACACCTCGTCGCCCAAACCATAGTCGCGTCGATCCGTGGTCAGGATCGCATCAATCCCCAGTCGTTCCGTCGACAGTGCCGCAACGGAGCGACAAACCTGAAGCCAAAACGCATCGAACAGCCAGTCCCGCCCGTCCTGTCGCCACCGCCACGTCTCATCCGTGCCAACATACAACACCCGTCCACCGCCGAATCGCGACCGGACAATCGTGGGGATGTGTCCGACATCAGTGCGACGCTCTGCAAGGATGGTGGCACCGGGCTTCACTTCGAGCAGAGGCGGTGTCCAGTAGGCACCGCTCCAGTCGGCCACCATTGTGGCCGCGCGATCCGCATCCAGTCGAAACAGCGCCTCATCACGTCCCTCCGGCGTCACGGACAAAGGCTGCGGCGCGTCGAATACCAGCCCGTCTCGCTGACCCATCGAACCAAGCCGCACCGGCAGCACCTGTTCCAGCGCGGTGCCGCGCATGGAGAACGGCATCGAGGCAGGACCCGCCATCACCACCAGTCCGCCGCCACGATTCGCAACGAATTCACGAACGAGCGACGCTGCGTCAGGCCCCAGTCGGCGATCATCCGGATCCACATCGCCCCAAATGACCAGGTCGAATGCATTGAGATCATCTTGATTGGTTGGAAACGCTGCAATCGGATCGCTGCCCTCCTGTGCGAATCCCATGTCGGCACTCAGCAGCAGGCAACTCGAGCGGATCGTCGGTTCACGCAACAGTGCATTCTTCAGATAGCGATACTCATAGCGCGGGTAGCCATCGACATAGAGCACCGACATCTGTCGATCGACGACACGGATGCGCAGCGCGGCGGTGTTGTTGTCGCGAATCAGTTCACCTTCGAGTGCACCAACTTCCACGCGCAGGTGAAGATCGCCCGGCCTCGTCGGCGTGATGGCCAAGGTAACCCGCTGCGCAACTTCATCCGGATCCACCACCACCGAACGTTCCGCCAGCGTTGAGCCATCCTCACCGTAGAGCGTCAGCGTGGCGGATCGTGCTTCCGGCAGTCCATTCGATCCAATATCAACCGTGACCATCACGCGGTCCCGCGCCGACACGACGTCGCGGGCCTGCACGCTTCCAACGAACAAATCAGGTCGTGGCTCCGGCGAACCCAGCAAAACAGTGTGCACCGGAACGCGACGCCACCGCGACGCCATCACCGACGTTGCGCGGCCATCCACGCCACGATCGCGCCCATCGGAAATCAGTACGACAGCCGCCATGCGCTCGCTCTCATCCGACAGCACCGCGCGCATCGCCTGCTGTATGTCGGTCGATGGTCCATCAGGTTTCAGAGGCGCCAACGCACGCAGAGCATCTGCTGCGTCGCCCATGTGCGCAATCTCGGCGATCTGCGATACGTCGGCGTCAAACCGATAGAGACGGACGTCGTTTTCCGTCGCAAGCGATCGCAGCACCGCCCCCTCATCGGCCGTCAGCGACGCCAACGCCGTCTCCCATCGCTTGTGCCCGCCATCAGCCAACCCCATGCTCGCCGACGTGTCGAGCAGGATGGCGACGTGCGCCTGCTCCGACCGTTCGCGTTGCAGTGTCAGTTTGGGCTGACTCAGGAGCAGAAACGTCAGCACCACCATCGCGATGCGCAGCCCACTGGTCGCCATCCGACGCACAGGCGTGACCGCCGCCCCACGACTTGCTGCAACCACGACAACACACGCCGCCAAACACAAAGGCGCAAGGACCCAAGCCGGCAGAATCCACTGCCACGTCAGCACGACCGGTGCATCCTCACCGATGTGAATCCCGTCGAGACCGAGCAATCGACCAGTCCATGACCACAACGCATTGGACAGCATCATCATCGTGATGCCCCCAATCGCGTTGCAAGCCACGTCTCACCCAGAAGCAACAACGCCACCAGCCCCAGCATGCCGCCGGCCATTTCATGCGTTGGCACAGGTGGTTCAAGCTCAAATGCAGCACCATCGCCAAGTGCGACATAACGAACCGGTCCTTCGAACACGTCGCGCAATCCCGATTCTCCAACCCCGGTGACATCCGACTCGCCCGTCGGCACGTTGGCCACGAATGCGATATCGCGATCGCCGACTCGGACGCGGTACGAACCAGCCACGGGAACCGGCCCGTACACGACCCGTTCTCCGCGCTCGTCATGCTCGACCAGGACATCCACCGTTTCCCCTGTCGGCGTCTCCACGCGCGCGCCCTGAGCCGCCTCGCGCTCTGTCACGCCTCGCACGAACCGTTCACCCACGAGCAGCGAGGGACCGCCATCACCCGCGCGCCCGAGATGCCCGACGACGTTGATCATCAACGCCACGTAGTCGCCCTTCGCCGGCAGGTTGTTCCACGACACGTCCAGAGACGTTGCAAACACGCAAACCGCCCCATCCCCGAAATTGTGTGACACGATCGCGGGCTGACCATCATCAAACCGAAGCCACACATCAGCATCGGCGTTGGGCTCAATCTGCAGGTATCGCCACACGCGCGTCGAAAACAGTCCTGTCGACGGGTGCTGAGCAAAGTCCGCAAGCGCCGCGTGAACCGCGGTGGACTTCGAAAACGACACGCGCTCGTTGCGCTCCCGGTCACCATCCCACGTTCCATGCATGGTCACAGGCAACAACGCCACATCAGCGAACTGCCCGACATCCAGGAACTCAGAACCCGCCACGAGCAGGCTTCCGCCGCGCCTCACATACCGTTCGACTTTCCCCCACATCTCCGTCGATAATCGACCGACATGCGCCATGACGACAACGTCATACGCACCGAGAACCTCATTCGCCAGATCCTCCGACGATACGATCGTCAGCGCAAACCAGCCGCCACGCGTTGTCTCGCCACCCGGCTGCAGCGCCGCCGAGAGATAGGTCCCCGCACCGGCCGCGTGACCCAATGCACCTTGATCATCCACGATCAGGACACGAATCGCGTCCGACTCTCGAGCACCGAGATACCGCACGTTGTCCCCGACGATCGCATCCGCCGCGACCGGTCGCAACCGTGCCTGAAGTGTCTGACCCGCTACGTCCACCGAGCGCAACGCAAAACGCTCCGTCTGTGCTCCTCCGATGGGAACCGCATCCAACATCAACCGCCGCACCAGCCGATCCCCGGCAAACACATCCACCACCGCCCCGCCTGCCGATTGCACACCGCCATCGTGCGATACCGTCACCGACAATTGCATCGGAACGTCCGACCCTGCCGGCACCGACCCGACTTCCACGAACGCCGCAACAGCCAGGTTCGATTGGTCGTCGCCCGCAACCTCGATCAGTGTCACGGTCGCCGCATCGGCAAGTTGTCGTGTCAACGCTGCAAGCGTTCGCCGCACGTCGGACTCTTCATCGTCGTCCGACGTCTCACCCCACGACGTGCCTGCAAAGTCCGACACCACGACCACCTCACGCTGCCCAGGCACGAAGTCTGAATCGTCCAAAACGTCGATCGCCAGCTGCAAGCCGCCCACCACATCCGTGCCAGCCTCTGTCACGTCCAACGTCGCCAACCGATCCAGCACCATCCGCCGGTCATACGTCTCCTTGGCCGTGATTGCGTCAGCCTGCCCGCCAAGCGTCAGCACACACAAGGCGTCGTTCGCAGCCGCACGTTCCACCAGACCCCGCACAACCGACATCGCCCGCACAAACCGAGATTCCCCGTTATCGTTCGTCGCCGACATCGACATCGAATTGTCCAGCACAATGACGCGATGCATGCGCGCCCCCGCCACCGATGCCATCGCCGATAGCGGCAGAAACGGTCTTGCCAGCGCCAGACCGAACAAGCCGATGACGACCATACGCATCAACAACAGCAGCCATTGCTCGAGTCGCATCCGTCGAGCACGCTGCCGCACCGCCGCCTCCAGAAACCGCATCGCCGCCCACTCAATGGGCCGATACCGACGCCGATTCAAAAGATGAATCAACAACGGTATCGCCATCGCCCCAAGCGCGACCAGGACCATCATCGGATTGGCGACAGGCCAAGACGACAAACCAACCGCTCCTAACCACCACCCATCACACGCGACGAACGCTCACGAATGCGCAGACTGCGACTCGACAGATACGCACTCAGCGTCACATCCAGCGGCGACGACGTATCCACCATCACATAGTCCGTCTGCATCTTCCGACACCCACGTCGCAACCGCTGCACAAACGCCTCCACCTCGTCCAGATACCGAGATCGCAACGACTGGGGATGCGTCATCAATCGCCCAGCCCCTTCAAGACCGCGAAACTCCGTCGGCCCGACAAACGAGAACCGCAGTTCCGCCGGGTCCCACACATGACAAACGATGACCTCATGATTGTGATAACGAAGCTGCTGGATCCCCCGCAGAATCTCATCCGGCTCATCGAATAGATCGCTCATCACCACGACCATCGAACGCCGCCCCAGTCGCTCCGCCAGATCGAACAGCACGCTTTTGATCGACGTCTTCCCGCTTGCCCCCTCACGACACGCGACATCCAACTCACCCGTCAACACCTTCCAATGACCGGGATGACTCGACGGCTTCACATACGTCCCCAGCACCGCGTCGAACAACGCCACACCAACAGCGTCATGCTGCTGAATCGACAGATACGCCAGCGCTGCCGCCGCACAGGCTGAGTAGTCCAGCTTCGACATGACCGCCCCGTCCGACTTCAACCGCATCGACTCGCTGCGATCCACGAGCAGCACGCAATTCAGATTCGTCTGCTGCTCATACTCCTTGACGTAGAATTTGTCCGTCCGCCCGTAGACCTTCCAATCGATGTGCCGAATGTCATCGCCCGGCGTGTAGCTGCGATGATCCGCAAACTCGATGCTCAACCCGCGATACGGACTGCGATGCGCCCCGGTGATGTACCCCTCCACCACCAGCCTCGCCCGCAATTCCAGCGCATCGATCTTCGACAGCACCGACGGGTCCAGGTACTTGCGATAGGTTCCCGCCGGTGTCATGACCCGTCAGGCTTGGCGAACACGCGGTCCGCCAGCGTCTCATCCAGTTTGTCCGATGGATCAATACGCACTTCGTCGAGCAGCATCTGAATGACGCGATCGCTGCTGATCCCGTCGGCTTCGGCGTTGAAGTTCGTGATCACCCGATGACGCAACACCGCCGGAGCAGCCTGCTTGACGTCATCAACCGACACCGCAAATCGCCCGGCCAACAGCGCCCGCGCCTTACCCGCCAGAACGAGATACTGCGACGCCCTTGGCCCCGCCCCCCACGCGATGTAATCCTCCGCAAACGCCGGCGCCGTCCCACGCCCAACCCGCGTCGCCCGCGCCAACGCCATCGCATACCGAATCACATGATCCGCACACGGCACCCGCCGCACCAGGTCCTGCAACGCCAAAATGTCCTCAGCCGACCACTGCTGCGACACCGCCGGTGCACCCGCCGCCGTCGTCATCTTCACAATCGCGAATTCTTCATCCTCGCTCGGATAGTCCACCAGAATCTTGAACATGAACCGATCCAGCTGCGCCTCCGGCAACGGATACGTGCCCTCCTGCTCGATCGGATTCTGCGTCGCAAGCACGAAGAACGGATCCGGCAGCACATGTGTCTTGCCCCCCGCACTGACCTGCCGATCCTGCATCGCCTCGAGCAGCGCGCTCTGCGTCTTGGGCGGTGTGCGATTGATCTCGTCCGCCAGCACCACGTTCGCAAACACAGGCCCCGGCACGAACCGCATCGCCCGTCCCCCCGTCGAACGATCCTCCTCGATCACTTCCGTCCCCGTGATGTCACTCGGCATCAGATCGGGCGTGAACTGAATCCGCGAGAACGACAACGCCATCGTCCGCGCCACCGTGCTCACGAGCAGCGTCTTCGCGAGTCCCGGCACCCCTTCCAGAATGCAGTGCCCCCGACAAAACAGCGCGATCAAAAGCTCCTCGACCACCGACTCCTGCCCGATGATGACCTTCACCAGCTCATCGCGCATTCGGCCATACGCACCGAGCAACCGCTCCGCAACAGCAACGTCGTCATGCCCCGCCGCATTCGGCGATCCACCCGCCGCACCGCGCGATTCTGACTTCTCTGACATGCAACCATCTCCAGACACAGGCGACACATGCGCCTATCAATCTGTATCGGTCGCAACCCCCCAAAATCAACAAGCAGACGAACCCAATCGCCCGCAACCGGTAGCTGCACGATCCCCCTGCACGGGGTGGCCCATTCCCGGCGCGCCGGGAGTGGGGTAGTCGAATTGGATGGTCATTGATGTCGGTAAGCGTCAGATCTGCACGCAGAAACTGCACGCGTGCGCGTTCACTGCGCGTTTGTGTGTCGCCGAGATTTCAACCGCGCCCGTCGCTTGCACGATCCCGCCGCGACGCGCCCTTCCCCTGCCGTTCAAACACATGACGCAGAACGAGCATCGGAATAACGAATGGCCCCATATACGCGCCAAGGAGGAAACCCTCCCACCACTCGTCGTCACCTTGCATGCTCACCGATATCCAAACGCACGGAGTCCAGAGCATGGTAACCACCAGCAACCAGAAAAGTACTTCCATGCAGAGATATTACAGCCGCGTGGCAGGGTGGCCCACCCATTCATGGTTGGGGGAGTCGAATTTCAGCGGAATTCACCCGTAGTAGAGCCAGGACTGCACAGGGGTACTGCCGGTTGCGCGTCGACGGCACGCCTTTTACAGCACCGTATGAAAGGATTGTTCTGTCGAAGTAATGGATGGATTCCCGGCAAATGCTTCGCGGTCATTGCGAATGTCAGTCACCAGCGGCCGTCAATGGAAAACCCATGTCCCGCGCACGCATCGCCAAGTGACGAAGCTGACGCAACCAAGCGAGAAACTGATTCAAATCGTACGGATCGGGCGGCTGCGTCGATGAAATTGGATCTCCGATTAGATCAGGGACCAGAACACGGATGCTGCCATCAGCTTGGCCGCTCAATAAGTCATCGATGTCAGTGATCAAACCGACAAGCCAATCGCCCTCGACCAGCGTGTCATCATAAGGATCACATTCACTGAGACGAGCCAAGTGGGGAAAGCGCGTCAAGCTGCCAAGAAACTGAAGCAGGTCATAAGGACCGGGAACCTGCTCATCCTCAAATCGGGGTCGCTGTCCCGCAACTCGATGAATGATTGCGAACGCCAGCATACGTTAATCGCACTCGTTCACCACATTGATCAGCATCCGCAACCGCCCCAGACTGCGACGATTGAACCGGAAGATCAACCGCGGCAGATCGGCAAGCTCGCCATCCTCTTCCGGCAACGCCTCGGAGACCTGCTCAAACTTCCCATCCTTGAGAATGTCTACAAATTCATCATTGATCTGATCGACAGCCGCCTGCGGCAATGGCGAATTCATCCGCATCACATAGGTATCGCGAACATACCGCGAGGAATTGTACCGCCGATAGAACTTCAACACTTCGTCTACCGCCTCTTCCGCACTGTCCGTCAGGTAGAACAGGTCCATATCCTCCGGGCTGATCATGTTGTTGCCCAGAAGCTCGGCCTTCACATACGTCCGCCAATGCTGCCAATACGTCCCGCCCGGCTCATCCACGAGCACCACCGGCACCGGATCACTCTTGCCCGTCTGGATCAACGTCAGTGCTTCAAACCCCTCGTCCTGCGTCCCGAATCCACCGGGAAACAACGCGATCGCTCGGGCTTCTTTCACAAACAACAGTTTACGCGTGAAGAAGTATTTGAAATTAACAAGTTTCGAGTCCCCCTTGATGATATCATTCGCATCCTGTTCAAATGGCAATGATATATTGACACCAAAACTCGACTCGCGCGTCGCCCCTTCGTGACCGGCCCGCATAATCCCGTCACCCGCCCCCGTGATGACCATCCAGCCCTTGTCACGAATCAACTGCGAAAACTTGACCGCCTCCTGATACTGCGGATGACTTGGCTGCGTCCGCGACGATCCGAAAACAGATACCTTTGGCACTTCCTCGAACGGTGCGAAAATCTTGAACGCGTAGCGCAGTTCCTTGAGCGCCCGATTCAGAATCTTCAACTCACCCCGACCACACTTGTCCGCCGACAACCGCGTGATCGTCACCATCATCTCGCTGAGCAGATCGTGATCATCCCCCGGTGCAAATTTCTGCAAAAACTCCGCCGCCGACTCCGCACGGGCGGCGGACCGCTCCGCGCGGTCTGTAAACACTGATGCCTGTTCGTTCATGTTTCACTCCAAAAAGTCAAAGCGAGGCATTGTACCCCCAACCCCGTCGACGCGAAACATTTTCACAATATTATGTCAAATCGAAGGTTACATGCGTCGATCACTTCAGCCGAAGGATGCGCACCCCATCCTGATCGAACAGCGGCTCGAAGAACTCGCCGTCCTCAAATCGCTCCAGACTGCCCCAGAGCGTCGCCTCGCGCGTGCCAAGATAGACATGGGTGATGCCATACCGCGAAAGCACGTCATGAGTCTTCGCCGACGATTCGCCAAGTTGCAGGACATGGCTGACCGCCTCGTAGCATGAGAGATAGTCCCCCATCCCCGTCGCCGGCGGATCGAACACCATCACATCTTCCTGCGGACCAATCACCCCGAGTTGCCGCCGCGCGATCTGCGCAAGATCCGCGCCCTTCGCCAACGCCGTCCCCTGTACCACCGCGTCTGCCGGCAGTTCATGACGCAGAAAAAGGTAAGACGCCCGTTCGGCCGCCGACGGCTGGCCCTTCAGATAGCGTTTCACCCCGCTTCCCGGAGCTTCCATCAGGCTGATCGACAGTCCCAGCGTGCCCATGACCACGAACGGACCGATCGACCATCGCGGAACGAATGGGCGAAACCGCCAACCAAGCGGGTTCCAGAATCGCGGTCGCCCGAATTCACCCTCGACGATCTGCGACGAGGACAGCGCGAAGAACAGCATCGCCAACATGATGATCCGCTGGCCAAACGCGTTGTAGGTCATGTTGCTGTGGAAGATGGTGATCCCGACAACCGCGATAACCCCGCCGAACATCAGCCAGCGCAATCCATTGTCATTCCAAAACTTGCGCCAGACGCCCCGCGGTAGAAACACCCAATACATCGCCACCCCGAATTCCACCACGAACCGGATCGGCAAATCCAGCCAATTCGCGAGAATCCCCGGCCCCGTCAGTCGTCCCAGTGTTGCGAACCGATTGTAAGGCCAATCCGTCGACAGGCTCGGTCCATGGCGTGACCCCGCTTCCAGATAGCCCGCAAGCGATGGATAAGCGGCCGCCGTCATCAGCACAGCCACGACAACGGCATGCGGAATCAGTCGTGGTTTGGTCAGGACCCAGATCGCCAGCGCCGGCAGCGCCCCGATCGCCACCCAGATGCTCGACCCGACCATGGCCGCCCCCCAGATCGGTCCGAAGACGTACCACCCACGCCATGGTCCACGGGCAGACAGTTGATACACGCCGAGCACTACCACGAGCATGCCGATCAGGTTCTGGGGCGCCCACACCATCTGGTTCAGAAAGTTGTGCAACCGGTAGTGTTGAGCGGCCCATGCGTCCTGAATGATGATCAGCACGCCGCGCTCGATCATGTGGTTCACCAGCGGGATGATGTCCAGCCCCCCCACCAGCGTTACCAGCACTGCCGCCAGGGTTGCGTTGGCTTCCGAGCCGCTGAATCGTTTCGCGAAGGCATAGGTCATCCCCGCGAACGCGATGCCGACCAGCGCACTGCCCAATCCGAACGCAAGCTCGAGATCGAGCGCGTGATTCGTGAACAGCCGCACCGTGGCCGGGACCAGGTAGAAAAAGTGGTAGTAGTGGACCGGTGTGTCGGCGCCGGGCGCATAGAAGATGTTCCCGATTGGTAGGTGTCGCTGCTCCATGGAGTGGAGCATGGCGTGATGCTTGATGTGGTCATGAATTCCGCACGGAAGTGGATACCCGAATAGTTCGGTCGGCCAATAGGGAAAAACCGTACCGAGCACGATGATGAACAGTATGAAGCCAGCCAAACAGCGCGTGCGGCGGTGCTCGAAAAACGGGGTCGGCGGGCATTCGGTGGCGTGGCGAGGCTGGAAAAGAATCAGCAGCACGTTGATCAGCCAGACGTACCCGAGCATCAGGAATCGGTCATGGGTCAGATGCCACGCCGGGTTGAGCAGAAACGGCACCGTCGCAAGCGACACACCAATACTGAAAACAGCCCTCCCAGGCTGATCCCAGTGCTGCGAAATGCCCAAATGCGGCAGCAACGCCCTGCCCGGCAGGTAGGCAATGAGGGCAATGCCGGCCAACGTCGCGATCGGCCAGAATGGCGCAATCGCCAATCCAGCCAAAACGCTGACGCCGAGGATGTGCGTGATCGTCGTGCGAGACATCTGGGGCGAATTCATACGGTGGAGCGCGCCGATTCACAATGGCGTAGTGGCACGCGGGCGTGATTAAATCGGCGAATTGACCGTCGGGACTTCGCGAATTCGGGCTGTGACGGGTCGTGGCGGAGCGAAAGTCATGATGGGCCGGTGAACTGATCGCGGAACGCGGCGTAGTCGTTCAGGTCGACATCGTCGTCCGCATCCGTGTCGAAAGTCGCGCACATTGCGTCGGAGGATGGTGTCAGACCGAAGCAGCGCTGGAGGATGGCGAAATCGGCCAGGTCGATGTCGCAGTCGCGGTCGGAATCCATGGCGGGCGGTTCGTAGACGATCCGGAAGATGTCGCCGTCCGCGATGGAGACGATGTGGACGTCGCCGGTGATCGGATGGGTTTCGGCGTCCACGGGGCTGTTCAGGTTGTCGTAGAACAACTCGGCGGTGACCATCTCGTTGCGCTCGCCGAGCTGCATGACAGCGACCCAGTCGCGGACGTAGTCGGTGAAAAACAAAGCTCCCCGGTAGCGTGGCGGATAGGCGTCGTGCGTGTAGAAGACGCCGCCGGTGGCGCTTCGTCCTTCCAATCCGAATGGCTGTGAGAGATTTCCATTGTTGCGATGCCACCACGCGATGGGCCAGGATAGCAATCCAGGGTTGTCCGGCGATCCGATGGTGTCACAGGCGGCGCTGGTCGGTTCGGCATCGAAGTACTCGGGCTGCTGAGTCGGGCCTTCGTAGCAAGGCCAGCCAAAATTCTCTCCGCCGGTTGCGACGTTCAATTCCTCGAAATCATGCCAACCGACGTCGGCGATGAGAAGCGTGCCGGGTGATGGTGAGTCGGGCTTGATCGTGAATCGAAATGGATTGCGGAATCCGTACGCCCACGTCTTTGACGCGACGTCGTCGGCGTTGCCGGTCCAGAACGGATTGGAAGGCAGGCCTTGTCCGGTTACGGGGTCGATGCGCAGGATTTTGCCGGCCAGCGACGTCAGATTCTGGGCGCGGAAGGCCCCAATGTCATGGATGGGATCAAACAAGGACGGATCGAAGCAGTCGGGCGTTTCCATGCCGGCGTCGACGAATACGAAGTGGGCACCGTCGCCGAGGCTGACGAACAAAGATCCGTCATGACCGAAGCGCAACGCCCCAACGGCGTGCGTACGGAAGCAATGGATAAAACCGTCGGCGGGCGTGTCGCCAATCAGCACCTGTCGTGAGGACAGATCGGCGGTCAGTCCGCCGGTCGCGTTGTCTCCGCGATAACGCACGAGCCGGCCAAACGTCGGGATGCTGCCGGTCGTATCGGGGTCATCCGGATCGGGTTCCACAACGTACAAAAGATAGACCCAAGGCTGTGTGTCAAAATCGGGGTCGAGTGCAATACCCAGGAGGCCGCGATCGTGCACGTTGTTGACCTCGTCGCGGAGATCGATGAACGGCTGTCCAAGTACGGTGCCGTTGTCCACGATGCGGACCACGCCCGCCTTTTCTGCGACAAAGATGCGTCCACTGTCGTCGAAGGCCATGTCGACCGGCAGGTCTAGTCCACTGACGGCGGTTTCGATGGAAAAGCAGTCGGGAAGTCCCCCGGCGTGGGCGACAGATGACGCGATGATGACCAACAGGAACGTCACGCGAATTGCGGGAATTAAAGGGTGGGCCATGATTGGTTGACTCGCGATTCCGCGGCGATACGGTTATCGGACGCGTGTGTTCGATCGTAGCGACCGCAAAGCGCGTGTTTCAAGTGCCGATGTTGTGTCGCGATACAATTGAGTGCAAAGAACTTGCATCGGTCAGTGCCGGTGCAATTTGTCGATCTAGAGCGGTCGCGTTGTCGATGGAATCAAGAGGGTCCTCGCACATGTTGCGGGGCGACCGGTACATAGGAACGGACTGCTGATGAACTTGGCCTGGAAATCTGCGATTGCGATGTGCTTGATGGCGTCGGTCGGTGTGTTGGCCGACGGCGATGCCAAGGTGCAGGTCGACGGATCGGTGGATGCGTCTGCCCACAACTACGAGTGGACCGTCACGAACCTGCACGAATCACCGATCGTGTCGGTCGAGGTCGAGCATTTTCGTGGCGATACATGTGTCCAGCCATCGGATTGGGATCAGACCTTCACGAACAAGCACAGCATCGACGGGAGCACCGGTTTGTGCGGCGGGAAGGCGCCGACCAACCGTGGCATTCGCAAGGGCCGGTCCAAGAAGTTTCAGATGCGGATTGGCCAGATGGGCGCTCCGGTAGGCCAGGGGCCGATGACGATTACGTTTGCCGACGGCAGCACGGTGACGATCATGACGACGGTTTCTATCCCGCCATCGGTTTTGGAACGATACGCCACGCTGTTCGGGATGGGTGGACTTGTGCTGATCGTGGTGCTTTTCAAGCTGATCAAGGGTGCCGTCGGTGGGCGGAGGGTCACCGCGACGGAAACGCCGGACGCGTGAGACATCTGGTCGGGACGGCGTTTTGCGGGTAAGAATGACACAGCATGGGACCGGTTCCGATTACGGATGCAGATCGCGAGGAAGTGTCGCAATTCGTGGCTGACCATTGGGGCAGCACGAAGGTGATGTCCTGCGGCAACGTCTACTATCCGCATGAGCTTGAGGGCCTGATTCAGCGGACCGACGGCAAGATCGTCGGGTTGCTGACGATGCGTGAGGATGGCGACGGGCTGGAGGTGTTGACGCTGAACAGCACGCTTGAGGGTCGGCGGATCGGCTCGTCGATGATGCTGTCGGCGATCGACGTGGCCCGCGATCGTGAGTTGAAGCGCATCTGGCTGACGACAACCAATGACAACCTTCGGGCGATCGGTTTCTACCAACGTCTTGGATTTCGGATGACGGAGATTCATCCCGGTGCGGTGGACCAGGCGCGGAAGATCAAGCCGCAGATCCCGGAGGTTGGGCAAGGCGGGATTCCGGTGCATGACGAGATTGTGCTCGAGCTACAGATTCAACCCTTTGACGCCTGATGCGAGCGTGAATTCAACCCTGACGGTGAAGCATGAAAGAAATAGCGGGACAACTGATTGTTGAAGGCCAGCGGTTCGGGATCGTGGTGGCTCGGTTCAACGAGTTTATTACCTCGAAACTATTGGGCGGTGCGGTGGACATGATTCAGCGTCATGGCGGGTCGTCGGACGACATCACCGTCGCCCATGTTCCTGGTACGTTTGAAATACCGGCTGTCGCGTTGAAGATGGCGAAGACGGGCAACTACGACGCGATCATCTGCCTTGGGTGCCTGCTGCGTGGTGAGACGCCGCATTTTGACTACATCTGTTCGGAAGTGACGCGTGGTGTGGGGCGGGTCGGCGTCGACACAGGTGTGCCGGCGACGTTCGGCGTCATCACGGCTGACTCGCTGGAACAGGCGGTGCATCGCGCCGGAGCAAAGGCGGGCAACAAGGGTGCGGAAGCGGCTGCGGCGGCCATCGAGATGGTCAGCGTACTGGGCCAGATCTCCTGAGAACAAGTGAGCGTGCGTACGTGAGCATGGATCGACGACAGGCACGGGTGTTGGCGATGCAGACGTTGTGCCATTGCGATGTGCAGGCAGGCAATGGTCTGGGGCCGCTCGACGAACTTGCGAAGGAGGCGGAAGCGAAGTCCGGTACGAAGCGGTACGCGTCTGATCTGTGCTCGCATTATCTCGAATCGTCGCGATTCACGGATCAGCAGATTACGCAGAATCTCAAGGAATGGACGCTGGAGCGTTTGAATCCGGTCGATCGCAATGTGCTTCGGATTGCGACGGTTGAACTGGAACAACGGAAGATTCCCGTGAATGTCGTGCTCGACGAAGCCATCGAGATCGCGCGGGAGTATGGATCGCCGGAGTCGGCGAAGTTTGTCAACGGTGTGCTTGATGCGATCAAGAGATCGCTTCTGGAATAGGAAGCGCGGGAGAAGCAGTTAGCGATGGGTTTGTTTGATCGGATCAAGAAGGGGCTGTCGCGGACGCGAGAGAAGGTGGCTGCCGGTTTTCGGGCGGTGCTGCCGTTCGGTCGGAAGATCGACGAGAACATGATCGATGAGCTTGAGACGACGATGTTGTCGGCGGATATGGGGCCGGCGATGGTCAACAAGCTGATCGACTCGGTGCGGAAGGAATGGAAGCGCGGCAAGCTCGCGGAATCGCAGGACATCATCGAGCACCTCAAGAGCAAGGTGGTTGAGCTGTGGCCTGAGAGTGATCGGTCGATTCATTACGCCGAGAGCGGGCCGACGGTTGTGCTTGTCACGGGGATCAATGGATCGGGCAAGACGACGAGCGTGGCCAAGCTGGCGAAGCATTTCAAGGACGAGGGCAAGACGGTGATTCTGGCGGCGTGCGATACGTTTCGTGCGGCTGCGGTGCAGCAGCTGACGGAGTGGTCGGAGCGGATCGGCGTGCAGATCGTCAAGCACAAGCAGGATGCCGATCCGGGGGCGGTGGCGTATGACGCGTGTGAAGCCGCTATCGCGCGAAACGCCGATGTGCTGCTGATCGACACGGCTGGTCGTTTGCACACGCAGGACAACCTGATGCGTGAGCTGGGCAAGATCCACAAGGTCGTCACTCGGAAGATTCCGGGGGCGCCGCACGAGGTGTTGCTGGTGCTGGATGCGACGATCGGACAGAACGCGGTCAACCAGGCCCGTGTGTTCAGCGAGCACGCCGAGGTGACGGGCATCTTCCTGGCGAAGCTGGACGGCAGTGCGAAGGGTGGCGTGGTGATCGGTATTCGCGAGCAGTTGGATGTGCCGGTCAAGTTCGTCGGGCTGGGGGAGACGCCGGAGGATGTCGAGCCGTTTGATCCGCAGGTGTTTGCGCCGGCGTTGTTCGAGGTCGGCGAGGAGCAGGCATAGTCGATGCGCGAGGGGTTCGCCCGAGACGAGTTGGCCGACATGGAGCGGACGCTCTCATACTCGGTCTATTGCAACGGGTGCGGGTTCGACTTGAGGCACCAGACGTATGTCGGGCGATGTCCGGAGTGCAATGGGGAGTACAACGCGCGACCAACGTCGATGAAGGGGATTCTGAACGTCGGGGAGTTGAAACTGCCGTTCGTGGATGGGTTCTTGGCGGTGATCTGTCTGGGGTTTGGGGGGATGTGGCTTGCGGCGAATCTGAACCCGGTGAACGACTGGCTCGTGATGCTGGCCAGTTTGGTGATACTTCTGGGGTTGGGTCTGGCACGGCGCGTGTGGGTGGACGCGCATCGCTTCTTTCGCCTGCGGCATGTGTTCACGCGCATCGAGCACGACGACGACGCGTGACGCTTTTCTTTGTTGCAAATGCGACAGCGCTAATCAGGAAATGCTGCCGGCGACGTGCCGATGTCGACGATCGCGCAGGCCTGGATCGGGTCGAGACCGGCTTCCTTCGCGGCTGCGATCAGTTCGTCGGACTCGGCGCCGGGGTTGACGAAGAACTCCTCCGGCTTGGCGGCGGCGATGTCGGGGATGAGCGTGACGCCGACCTGGGCCGGGACGTACATGGCGACCCGTGTCAGTGGCGTGGGCACATCGGTGATGGACGTGCAAGCGTCGAGGCCTTCGATATTTCCACCCTTGGGATGAACGGGGTAGACGGTCCAGCCTTGGGCGATGTGTGCGCGGACGGCTTTTTTGCCGAATTTTGATCGATCTGATGAAGCGCCGATGACGGCGACAGACTTGTCGGGCATGCGGAAGTCCTTTCGGTAACCACCATGTGAAAACGAGTCCGGGCCATCGCCCGAACTCGCTTCAGTATACGCAGAGTCACGATATTCTGCCCGAGGCTGGCTGCCTATGCTTCGGCGGCGGCCAGGACCGGAGTGCGGCGACGGCGGCGACGCTTCTTCGGGGCGCCGGGTATTCGGATTTCGGGAATCTTGGGTTCGGCTGCGTTGGCGACTTCGATGGCTTCGCGAGCGGTGGCGGCGAATAGGTCGGCGTTGATCTCTTCCCACAGACCGTCAGCCCGGTTGAACACGCCGCCGGAGATCATGATGTTCATGGTCGGATTCGAGCCGATGTCGCGGACCAGATCGATCAAGGCGCGCACCTCGGGAACACCGTGCGGCATCGTGCCGAAGACGAGCAGGATGTCGGGCCGTAACTGGCCGATCAGTGACACCACCTCGTCATTGGGAACCCCGCCACCGAGGAAATAGACATCCCAGCCGTCGGCTTCGAAGAGATCGCTGCACATCTGCGCACCGAGTTCTTCCGCTTCACCGGGAGCGCACATGATCAGAATACGCTTGCCGTTTTCGGGGTTCTTCTGCAGGGCGGGTTGGAGCTGGTCGGCGAGGGAGCGGTTGATGCGGGTGGCCATGTGCTCGGTGACGATGTTGATCTCATCGCGGCGATAGAGCTGATCGATTCTCTCCATCGCCGGCCAGATGATGTCCTCGTAGACCTTCTGTGAAGAACCGGTGCGGGCGAGTTCGTTTTGAATGAACTGGCGACAGGCGATGCGATTTCCGGCCAACAGTGGTTCGAGAAAACGGTGGACCATGGGTGTGGACATAAACCAACTCCTCCGCGGGGGACCGAGCTCGGGAGTATCCAGATCTTGGGCCTCCTGCCCGGTCCTGGAGTGGTCCGCCGCCTCTGTCTGATGTCTGCAAGTATCCCGGACTCCGCCGGGGTGGGTCAGTTCAGCATTCGTCGCCTCATCGGTGACGACCCTTGGGAAGAAGCTCAACAGCTGACTGTGGCTTACCCCCTTGGGCGGGATTTACATCGGCGCGGCTTCGTTCGATTCTTGAAGCGAGTTGAGTTGGTAACCGGGTCGGACGTTGAATCGTCTCGACACGGTTGGCAGGGGTGATTTTTCCGGAACATTGCACACCGTGCGCGATGGTGTGTCTAGGCTGGCGGGTAATTCCTGCGCGATGGTGCCGCATCTTGCTCGGCTTCAATGCGGATGAGCTTGCCGAGGTGGCGACGGAGGATGACATGTGGCGGGAGATGCACGTCGCGGTAGATGCCGGGTGGGCAGTCAAGTCCGAGAATGTAGACGTTTTCGCCGGCAATTGTGGCGCGGAAGACGCCGAGCAGATCGTCGCCGGCGCGGAAGATGGCGGCTGTTGCGAGCTCCGCCACAGTCTCACCGGGTGCGACGGTCTCGATGAAGGTCGTGATGGCGGCACGTTGCTCTTTGGTCACGTCGACGTCGTGGACGATGGCGATCTCCATGACGAGCATGAACCGCGTGCCGAGATGCAGACTGTAGACGTCGTCGGCGGGCAGATCCCAATCGGGGTAGTAGTTGGGTTGGGTCTGTCCGGAGACGACCCAGTATTCGGCCTGCTCGTCGTTTCCGATGCGGGCATTGAATCGGAACAGCGACATGTCGCCTTCGTTTTCGAGCGGCTCACCGGCGAAGCTGGCGACGTGGGTGATCTCCTTGGGCGCGTTTGTCTGCAACTGCTGCGTCAGAAAATCGCGGGCTTGTTGTTCGTGCGTTTCCGTTGTCATGATTCCTGTTGGTTGATCCCGGATTGCCAGTAGTCTGGGCTGTCCCTACGATGACGGTCGGTCCTCGTCGCTGCAGGATGATAGTAGCGGCTGCGACCGGCGACGTGAAACAGGGAGGTGGCCATGGCGCGGAAACAGCTCGAAACCCAGATTCTGGATTTCCTCTCCAAGAGCAAGCAGCCACCGAAAAAGCCGCGGCAGCTCGCGCGGTCGATGGGGATTGCCGAGGCGGAATACGGTGACTTCCGGGCAGCCGTCAAAGCGCTGACCAAGACCGGTCGCGTCGTGGCGGGTGCGGGCAGTGCCCTGCTGCTCCCCGAACCGGCCAAGCAGATGGTCGGTCGCTTCCGTGCGAATCCGCGTGGGTTTGGATTCGTCATTCCCGAGTCGCCCACCTCGCACGGCGATCTGTATATCCCGCAGGGCGCAGCCGGTAACGCCATCACGGGTGATCTGGTGTCGGCCACGGTGTACCGTCGCGGCAAGCGTCAGGGTAAGCACATCCTTGAAGGCTCGATCACGAAGATCATCGAGCGCGGCCGGTCTCAGTTCGTCGGCGCGCTCTACAAGGAAGGCACTCAGTGGTACGTGCTGCCGGATGGTAAGATTCTGCACGGGCCGATCAAGGTCGATGACGTCGGGGCCAAGCGTGCGAAGGCTGGCGATCAGGTGGTCGTCGAGATCACCGAGTTTCCGTCGGAGTATTCGCAGGCGCGCGGTGTCATCAGCAAGGTTCTCGGCAAGAGTGGCGAGCCGGAAGTCGACACGCTGAGCGTGATTCATCAGTTCCAATTGCCGCACGAGTTTCCACAGGCGGTGCTCGACGAAGCGCGGCAGGTTGTCGATCAGTATGATCCTGATGCGGTCGCACTCGAGCGCGACGACATTCGCGACGTGCTCGTGATCACCATCGATCCGGACGATGCGCGCGATTTTGATGATGCCATTTCGATTCAGGACAAGGGACGGGGGCGGGTTGAGCTTGGCGTCCACATCGCGGACGTGAGCTACTTCGTCCGCGATGGCAAAGCGCTGGATACCGAAGCCAAGGAGCGTGGGACGAGTACCTACTTTCCGGGGTACGTTGTGCCCATGCTGCCGGAGATTCTCAGCAATGGGCTGTGCAGCCTGCAGGAGGGGCAGCCTCGATTGTGCAAGAGCGCGTTCATTACCTACAACCGCAGCGGGGACGTGGTCGGTCAGCGGTTGGCTGAGACGGTCATTCATTCCGACAAGCGGCTGACCTATCTGGAGGCGACGGCTGCGCTCGAAGGCAAGACGGGCGGCTTGTCTGCGGAAATCGTCGATCTTCTGGAGAAGATGGAGAAGCTCGCACGGGCGATCGAGAAGCGACGTCGCAAGGAGGGCATGATCGAGTTGTCTCTGCCGGAGGTGGAGTTGCAACTCGATGCCGACGGAGCCGTGATGGGTGTTCAGCCGGCCGACACGAGTTATTCGCACAAGATTATCGAGATGTTCATGGTCGAGGCGAACGAAGCCACGGCGCGCGTCTTGCGGCGTCACGGCATGCCGGCGCTTCGACGCATCCACCCGCCGCCCGATCGAACGACCAACGAGGAGTTGCGCAAGTTTCTGAGAGCGCTCGGGCTGACACCGCCGAATCTAGATGATCGCGTGGGCATGCAGGCGTTGCTCTCAAGCGTCAAAGGCACGCCGATCGAATACGCGGTGAACCTGGCCGTCCTCAAGACGATGAACCGCGCGATTTACTCGCCGGAACTGGTCGGTCACTTCGCGCTGGCGAGTGAGGACTACGCGCACTTTACTTCGCCGATTCGTCGTTACCCGGATCTGACCGTGCATCGCATGATCAAGGCATACCTCGACGAGCAGGTCGCGGAAACCGACATGTCCGAGGAGGGCGCCGAATTTGAGGCGCAGATGGAACTTGGCGAGCATTGCAGCGAACGCGAACGTCGCGCGGAGGATGCGAGCCGCGAGCTGCGGATGGTCAAGCTGTTGCGATTGTTGGCTGGTCACGTCGGCGATGAATTCGACGCGGTCGTGACGGGCGTGACGAGTTTCGGGGTGTTCCTGCAGATCAGCAAATATCTTGTCGAAGGATTGTGCCGGTTTGAGGATATTGGCGATGACTGGTGGGACGTGGACGCGTCGCGCGGGATGGTCGTCGGCGAACGGTCGGGGATGAAAATCGCGCTCGGGCAGACGGCGCGCGTGGCGATCGCCGGTGTGGACATTCCCGGGCGTACGTTGGACATCACGATCGTGGAGTTGAAGGGCCGGGCGATCAAGCCATCGACCAAGAAGACGTCGCGCGGTCGCTCGACAAAGAAAAAGCCCGACGTTCGCGGCAAGCCGCGTGGCCCGGTTGTGCGTGCAAAAGCGAAGAAGGTGAAAAAGGCCACGAAGCGCAAGACCACCCGAAAGAAAACCACCCGCAAGACGCGGAAGAAGCGTTGACGTGGTGCACGGTTTGGTGTGGTTGACAGGTGGTGAGGGCAAATCTAGCCTTCCGCAAGTGGCAGAATTTCGACCCATGTGTGTTGGCATGTGAAAGGCGACCCCGTGCACGATTCCCCGTTGAACGATTTCCATACGTCGCTGGGCGCGAAGATGATCGACTTCGCCGGCTGGTCGATGCCGGTGTTTTATCGTGGCATCAATGATGAGCATCTGCACACGCGCAGCAAGGTGTCGGTGTTCGACGTGTCGCACATGGGACGCATCCGCGTCGACGGCGGTGAGGGTGAAGCGTTTCTCGATCATCTTTGCACGCGAAAACTCGCGGGGACAGCCGTCGGGCAATCCAAGTACACGCACATGTGCCGGGAAGATGGCGGGATCCTCGACGACCTGATCGTCAGCCGGCACGCCGATCACTGGTACGTCGTCTGCAACGCGTCCAATCGCGAGAAGATCGTCGCGTGGCTTGATCAGCACGCCGACGGTCGCGATGTGTCCATGACCGATGAAACGTTTGAGACGGCCATGCTCGCCGTGCAGGGGCCTATGGCGATTCCGTTCATGGAGGAGCAGTTTTCGCTGTCGCTGGCGGAACTGAAACGCTATTGGTTTGTTGACGGTGAATTTTCCGGGCTGAACTATTCGATCGCGCGCAGTGGTTACACCGGTGAGGACGGGATCGAAGCCATCGTGCCCGCGATCGCCGTGCCGTTTCTGCTGCCCATCCTGTTCGGCGATGACATGCAGGCGGAAGGTGATTGCAAGCCGGCAGGTCTGGGCGCGCGGGACACGCTGCGACTGGAAGCGGCGATGCCGTTGTATGGCCACGAGTTGACCGAGGAAGTCGATTCCATCACGGCGGGTCAGGGCTGGTGCGTGCATGTTGATGACAAGGATTTCATCGGTGCAGACGCGATGAGGACGATCAAGGCCGACGGTCTGAAGCAGAAGATGGTCGGCATGGAACTGGACGGCAAACGGATCGCCCGAGAGAACTATCCGATTCTGAAAGACGGCGAGAGGATTGGAACGGTGACGAGCGGCACGTGGAGTCCGACGTTTCAAAAGAGCATCGCCATGGGATTCGTGAAGACCGACGCATCGGAAGTCGGGACGAGTTTGAGTGTTGATCTGGGGCGGAAAGAAAACGCGGCCACCATCGTGCCGTTGCCGTTCTACAAGCGGGCCAAGTGAGACTGACATTCCGTCGGCGCGGCGGATCGAATTGAGAGGAAGCAATAGTCGATGTCGAATCCAACGGATCTGAAGTACCTGGAATCGCATGAGTGGATGCGCGTGGACGGCGACGTGGTGACGCTGGGGATCACGCAGTTCGCGGCGGACGAACTGACGGACATCACCTACGTCGATCTGCCTGGCGTGGGGACGTCGGTGGATGCCGGCAAGGAGGTTGGCGAGATTGAGTCGGTCAAGGCGACGTCCGAGCTGATGAGCGGCGTATCCGGTGAAATCGTCGAGGTCAATGAGAAGTTGGCCGACGCACCGGAGCTGGTGAACAGCGATCCGTTCGGCGACGGGTGGATGGTGAAAATCAAGGTGAGCGATACGTCGGCGTTGGCGTCGGCGATGGACGCCGCCGCGTACGAGCAGCACATTTCCTCGCAGGGTTAGCGTCGCGGATATTATCGGATGTGGGTGCGGTGCGTGGTGCCGGACGGAGGTCAGATTGGCGTGGTTGACTGCCGATAATATGGGTCGTGACGACCCGGAACACTTCACATGAACTGGCGATTCAGCCGCTCGACGATGGGCGTGCTGCCGAATGGGATGCGTTTGTCCACGCGGATCCCGAGGGGTCGGTTTTTCACACTGCGGGTTGGCTGCGGGCAGTGACAGCTGCGTTTGGGCATCGTTGCCGGAGTCTGGCGGCGATGCGTGGGGCGACGGTCTGCGCGGTGTTGCCGCTGATGGAAGTCCGCAGTCTTCTTGGCGGAACGATGCTTGTCAGTGTGCCGTACGGGATTTACGGCGGCGCGATTGGCGATGCAGATGGTGTGGCGGTGTTGCTGGATGAGGCGGTGCGGTTGGGGGAATCGATCGGTGCCAAGAGCGTCGAGCTGCGCAGCGTGACGGCGAAGGCGACTGACTGGCAGACAGCCAATCGTCATGCAACGTATCGCAAGGCGTTGCCCGACACGGTGGACGGATGTCTGGCTGCGTTGCCGCGGAAGGCGCGGGCGGCGGCGCGACTGGCACGGGATCGACATGGTTTAACAGTGCGGTTTGGTGATGACGGTTTGCGGCCGTGTTGGCGATTCTATTGTGGCAACATGCGGCGGTTGGCGTCGTTGGCGTACCCGTTTTCGTTCTTCGAGGCGTTGATGCGTGAACTGCCGGAGGTGCCGGTGGTTTCGTTGTTTGAATACCAGGGGCGAACGATCGGCGGACTGATGACGCTGATGTTTCGCGGGACGGCGATGCCCTACTTCGTGGGCGTCGATGAACGCTATTCGCGGTTGAATGTCTACAACTACATCTACCTGACGGCGATGGAACAGGCGGTGGCCGATGGTTGCGGCGTGTTCGATTTTGGTCGGTCGCGGCTGGACAACGAGGGCGCGTGCGCGTTCAAGCGGAATCAGGGGTTTGAACAGCAGGTGTTGCAGTATCAGACGTATTGGCCAAGTGGCGCTTCGCCGGTGTCGCTGACGCCGAGCAATCCGAAGTTTGCGATGGCGCGGCGGGTCTGGCCTATGTTGCCGGCCGCGGTGACGCGTCCGTTGGGTGGCTGGTTGAGCAAGCATGTGCCGGGGTAGTTGGACGTGACCGAACGCAAACGCATCTTGTACCTGGCCCATCGGATTCCGTATCCGCCAAACAAGGGGGACAAGATCCGTTCGTATCGTCAGCTTGAGCACCTTGCCGGGCGGCATGACGTGTGGTGTGCGTTCTTCGTGGATGATCCCGACGATTGGCGCCATGTGGCGACGCTGCAAAAAATGTGCCGCGCGGTGGCGGCGGTTCCACTGTCGCCACGGTGGGCGAAGATGCGGGCGATGGTCGGGTTCGCGGCTGGTCGGACGCTGTCGGAATCCTATTTCGATGATCCGCGAATGCGGCGGGTGGTGCGGCGATGGGCGGCGGATGTCGGGTTTGACGCGACGCTGGTGTTTTCATCGAGCATGGCTGGGTATGCGGATGCTGTGCCCGGTGGTCGGAAGGTGCTGGATTTCTGCGACTGGGACAGTCTGAAGTTTGCCGAGTATGGCCAGCATGGCGGACGGTTCACGCGTTCGATCTGGTCGGGCGAGGCGAAACGACTTGGTCAGCGTGAGCGGGGGTGGTTGGCGGCGTTCGATGCTTGTGTCGTGGTGACGGATCAGGAGGCGGCGGCGATCGATGCGGGCGTTGCGGCAAATCGGTTGCACGTGATCGGCAATGGTGCGGTGGTCGGGAAGATGCCGCGGCGAAAAACGCGTGAGGCGGGGCCGGTCGTCGGGTTTGTGGGGCAGATGGACTATCGCCCGAATGTGGAGGCGGTGACGTGGTTTGTTGAGCACGTATGGCCGATGGTGCGGGCATCGGTCCCGGATGCGACGTTTCGGATCATCGGGCGATCGCCGACGGGTGAGGTGCTGCGACTGGGGCGGCAAGATGGTGTTGAGGTGACGGGGGCCGTCGCATCGGTGCGGGATGCGTTGGAGGCGTGTGCGGTGAGCGTGGCGCCGTTGCGGATCGGGCGCGGGATTCAGAACAAGGTGCTCGAGGCGATGGCGGTGTGTCGGCCGGTCGTGCTGACGACCGCAGCTGCCACCGGGATCGGAGGTACGGATGGAGCGGATTATGAGCTCGCCGACGAACCGAGGGAATTCGCCGAACGGGTGATTGGCCTGTTGCTTGATCCCGACGAGCGCGACCGGCTTGGGTTGGCTGGGCGGTCGTTTGTTCAGACGCAGTTCGACTGGTCGCGCGAAATGGGCAAGCTGGAATCGCTGGTTCTGCACGGGGAGATCGAGGCTTCTCAACCTGAGTCCGCAGACCTGCTGGCCGTCACAAGTTGACCCCCCTACTGATCTGATGCACGTCATGCGGAGCGGTTGGCGGAATGGCTGCCGCACGATATCATCTCCCGAATGGGTCAGTCATTTTTCTGTTCAATTGCCGGCGGCATGCTGGCGGTTCTTGCAATGAACCGCGTGGAGTGGATCGCGCCGAAGTTCGTGCGTCTGATCGGGATGCTGGCGTTGGCGTGTGCGGCCGTCGTGTGCCTGTGGTCGTGGACGCAGACCGAGGGCGCGGTCATCGGATCGCAGCGGACCGCCCTGCTGCTGTCGACGGCGTGTGTGGCTGGTGCGATGGTTGTCGTTGTGGCTGCGGGCAAGGCGGCGGAGCGGGCGATGGTGATTCGCCTGTTATCGCTGATCGGCGGATTGGCTGGAGTTGCGGCGGCGTGTGTGTGGGCGTGGATGGGGGTTGATGCGGCCAATGTGACGGGTTTGATAGCGGCGTTGACGGTCGTGGGCGATGTCCTTGGGTCGTTCCTGATCGGATCGGTGACGATCGCATGGCTGCTGGGGCATGCCTATCTGACGGCAACGAAGATGACGATTGCGCCGCTGCGACGATTCAGCAATTTGTTTTCGCTGGCTGTCATTCTGCGGGCCGGGTTCGTCGTTGTGTGTGCCCTGCTGATCTGGTTTGGCGGGCCGCTCGGGATTCCCGATCAGGTGTCGGCTCGGCTGGGGGGATCGTGGCTGATTTTGTCGATGCGTGTTGCGGTGGGCCTGGTGGCGGTGGGCGTGTTTGCTTACATGGTGCGGGATTGTGTGCGTTTGCGGAGCACGCAGTCTGCTACGGGGATTCTCTATTTCGCGTCGGTGTTTGTGTACATCGGGGAGTTGAGCAGCCGCCACCTGATGAGTGCGTACGGGCTGCCGTTGTAGGTTGAAACGATGCAGGTTCGATACCATTGTCCGAATTCGGAGTGCGTGGCGATCATTGAGTATGAGCCGCTGGAGTCGTCGCCGGGGAGCATCGACTGTCCGCGTTGCAAGCAGACGCACCCGCTGAACGTGAGCGAGTCGATGGTTCGCGAGAAGACGGTGGATAATTGCGCGGTGTGCGGCAACCGGGAATTGTTTATCCGCAAGGACTTTCCGCAGAAGATCGGCTTTGCCGTTGTGCTCGTGGCGGGGTTGTCGAGCATCTATTTCTTCCGCACGAATTTCATGTTGGCGTACATCGTGCTGGCGGCGGCGGTTGTCATCGACCTGCTGTTGTACTTCGTGATCGGGAAGGTGACGACGTGTTATGCGTGTCGGGCGGAGTATCGCAAGTCAGTCTTAAATCCGGCGCATGAGGGGTTTGATCTGGCGACGTCGGAGAAGTATTGACGGGCCGGTCGTCAGGTCCTCCCGGCGCGCCGGGATTGCACTGAACTAACGAGGCGACGGGACTACCTGCGGTCGCGGGATGGGGCGGAGTAGCTCCATTGGCCAGTGAACGGATTGAGGTAGTCGACCGTGCCGTCGGTGTTTTCGAAACCGAACGCGGTCTGGCCTGTTCGGGAATTCAGCAGATCCTGACCCGTTTCCCCGCTGCGGAAACCGAACAGGTAGTTTTGCCGACGGACGTTGAAGTAGTCGACCGATCCATCACTGCGTGTTTGGCCGATGGCGAGACTGTTGGCACTTCGGCCGATGCGATCTTCCGCGCTGCGATTGCTTGGATTGTTGGGATTCTGTGAGCCGATCAAACGCTGGGCCTGAAGCTGATCGAATTGGCCTGGACGCAGAGTTGAGTCGCGTTGTGGTCCTTCGAACGTGACGTAGCCAGTGTTGGGATCGGGGCGCAGGAAAGGCAGCGTCGGGGGTCCGAAGAGTCGCTGCGGATCGTGGACGACGCGGGTGTTGGATGAGCGGACCTGCTCGTTGCCCTGTGTGGTTTGGGCGGCTTGCCGCACGCGGACCTGATGGGCATGCCAGTTGTTGCGGAGTCGCATGTTGGTCTGCTGCTGTCGCCGCGATGGGGTGCGTTCCTGTGATCGCGGGATGCTGACACGCCGCTGGATGCTGGGCTGGCGGGTGTTGCGGTTGGATGTCTGGGCACGGGTGACGTCCGCGGTCATGAACATCACCGTCACCGCACAGCCCGCAATCCAAACATTCGTTCTCATGGTGGTCATCACGACACCTCCAGCCTCGCTAACGCCCATTATACCTTTCGGCCACCGCGAGACCACGGGTTAATGGACGTTGCGCGTGAATTGTCACGGCTGTGTTGCGTTACGCGGCCGTGATTGTGTGGGCTGGGCGTTTTCCGATGAAATGGGCGTGTCGGTTCTGGTTTCCACTGAACGGGAGGTGATGCATGGATCGGTTGTTGGCGATCGCGGTTTGGACGCTGCTTGGTCAGGGTGATGTTGGCCCGTCGATGGGGCCGAATGTCGACGTGGACGTGGTGGCGGCGTTGGTGACACCGAACGGGGTGGTCCTCAAATCGGCGCATGGCGTCGATGTGGGTGTTCCGGGGACGCGCGGTTCGCGAGCGGTCGCGTTTGATCGAACGAACAAGACGCTGTACGTGGCTGGCCCGCATGCGATTCGGCAGATGTCATTCGAGGGGCAGGAGATCGCGTTGCTTTCGGATGGCTGGGAGATGATCGACGGGATTTCGGTTTCTCCGGATGGCCGGTCGATTGCGTTCGGAGGCTATACGCGGTCGGGCAAGTGGGCGATCTACACGTTGACGGGACGGAATGCCAATCCGGAGTTTGTCGCCAAGGGGGCATTTCCGGCGTGGACGCACGATGGCCGGACGATTCTGTTCGAGAATTACACGGATGCGTCAGCGCAGATCTATCGATTTGATCCCGATACGCGTGCGGTGTCGCGGGTGTCCTACGATGATCTTGGCGAGATTCAGAGTGCAGTCTCGATTGCCGTCAGTGCGGACGGCCGATATCGATCCTTTGCGACCCAGGGTGGATTGTGGCTGAAGGATACGACGTCTGACGAGACGCAGCAGTTGACGGATGGGTCGTACTACGATGGCCACCCTGCATTTTCGGCGAGCGGATCGGCGTTGTGGTTTGTGCGGAAGCGACGTGATCCAAAGCTCGGACGCGTCGACCCTCGGGTGTATCGGATGGACCTCGGATCGGGACGAATTATGTTGATGCACTCCGGGGATGCGTCGTCTGTGGCATTGCCGCATTCATCGGGATGCTGACCCGGGCGAATTGGTCAGTTTGTGGCCGTCAACGTCACGGATACTTGCTGGTAGAAGAGTTCGGTGCGACCTTCAAAGCCGGAGTCGGTGCCGATCAGAATCCACAGGTTTCCGTTTTGATCAGCAGTGATGGGCATGTCGTGCATGTGGTCCACGGTGAGTGACACGTAGGGCGCGTTGTCGAAGTCGACGATCGATTCGCAGGCGATGCCGTTGGCGATGTTGGAGGCGACCGAGGCGGCCGGCCCGTCGTTGCTCTGGATGCCCTTGTCGACATTCATGCTGAAGAACCCGTCCGTGAGGATTGACCGCGGTTCGGTCTGCGCGCCGCCGGCTTTGAGGTAGACGCTCTCGCCCGGGGCGCCGCCGATTCCGATGCAGCCGCTGGGTGCGTTCGAGGCGACGGTGATGCGGAAAGAGAGTTCGTAGGTCGTGTTGGGTTGCACGCCATCGTCGGCGGTGAGTTGACGCGTGAGGAACATGAAGAGGTCGTCGGACCGGTTGGTGCCGCCGATTCTCAGCCCCTGCCCGTCAGCATTCAGGCCGTCTGGAATAGGCGCGATCTCATTGGTAAATTCAAATATCTCGTCCTGCCCCTCCGGATAGTCGGCGAATCCACTGCGCCAGCCGTGCAGGCCGTCGTTGAAATTGGTCGCAAACTCCACCGAACCTTCGGGCGGTGGGACAACCGGTACGCAGCCGGTCAGTGTGAACATGAGCATCGCAGCGAGCAGAGGGGCGTTCGACTTGGACAGGATCGACATGATAAATGACTCCGTGGTACAGGGATCAGCCGCTTTGTTGCTGCGATGTTAGTGCCCGCCAAGTGTCCTGTCCTGTATGGGATTGGAAGCTTGCATCGGTCGATGCGCGACGAGGGTGGATCGGGGAATGAGAGATTGCGCCCGGGAGGACTCGAACCTCCAACCGTCAGATTCGAAGTCTGCTACTCTATCCAATTGAGCTACGGGCGCGGATGAGTCGTTCTCGATGACTTCGCGGCGAATTGTAAGCGCGGTGTTCGGGTGTGGGCAAGTCGAAAAAGTCGCTGCCGTGCGTGACGGACTTTGATTGTCGGTGCGACGCGTTCCTACATGACGGAGAAGTAGTTTTCGACGGCGGCGTCGAGGTTGTCGCGCGTGGCTTCGGGTTCCTGACCGTGGTACATGGCGGTGTTGCGCACCTGCAGCAGGATGTCGCGCGGTTGGCAGCAACGGAAAGGCCGATCGATGTCGACGTAGTGCGTCTTGATCAGGTAGTCGAGGTCGCCCTGCTTGATATCAACACCGACGATCGGGCTCATGATCTCAAACAGTTTGCGGAATTCCTCCTCGGTCGGGTCGATCACGTTGATCTTGTACGGGATACGGCGGAGGAAGGCTTCGTCGACGAGGTCCTTGGGTTCGAGGTTGGTCGAGAAGATGATCAACTGATCGAACGGCACTTGGATTTTCTTACCGTTGGACAGCGACAGGAAGTCGTAGCGCTTTTCGAGCGGCACGATCCAGCGGTTGAGCAGTTCCAATGGTGGCATGCGTTGACGGCCGAAGTCGTCGATGACCAGCGTGCCGGTGTTGCTCTTGAGCTGTAGTGACGGCTCGGTGATCTTGGTGCGGTCATTGTGGATGAGATCGAGCGCGTCCATTGTCAATTCACCACCGACGACGATTGTGGGACGTTCGATTTCGATCCAACGGGCGTCCATGACGGTCGATTTCTGCGAGGTGCCCTCGGGCTTCTGGACGGCCACGTGGTTCTGTGGATCAAAGAAGGTGATCAATTCGCCGGCCACGGTGACCGCGTATGGCACCCAGACGCTGCCGCCAAAGCACGACGTGATGCGTTCGGCGATGCTGGTCTTACCGTTACCTGGATAGCCATAAAGAAACAAACCACGTCCTGAGTTGATGGCTGGTCCGAGACGCTTGAACATGCTCTCGTTGATGAGCAGGTCGCTGAAGGCGCGTTTGAGGTCTTCGAGTTGTGGCTTCTCTTTGGTGATGCTCTGGGCTTCGACGGACGCGATGTAGTCGTCGAGTGTGACGGGCGCTCTTCCGACGTAGGAGCACTCGGCCATGTAACCGTGTGCGCGTGATCGCCCTTCCTCGGTGAGTGCGTATTCGAAGTCACCCATGGCAGTGGAGTCTTTGTAGAAGACGAACTGCCGCCCTTTCAGGTGACTGAGCAATTCGATGATGGGCTTGGGGGGTAGGCCGACAGCGGCGGCGATATCGCGCCCCGAAGCTTGTCCGACCGACAGCAGGTACTTGAAGACAAGCGCCTCGACCATGGTG
Source organism: Phycisphaerae bacterium (assembly GCA_028289375.1). GTDB lineage: Bacteria > Planctomycetota > Phycisphaerae > UBA1845 > UBA1845 > OFTM371. The sequence continues at coordinate 88,049 of JANQQK010000093.1, forward strand.
TCGGTGAGGCCTGTTTCTTCGATGGACTCAATGGGCGGCGGGCGGTAGGTGCCGTCGTCGATGATGGGGTCAGGTTCGGTAATCTGGGGAATTTCTGGCTCGGGTTCGCGCACCTGTTTGTTGGCGGCGAGCTCCTTCTTGAGCGCGTTCTTGAGTGCGACGACGTTGGGCTTTTTGGCGGAGAGCATGGCTGTCTTCCCGATCTATATTGGCGTATCGCGACCCCCTGTCGCAACGCAGACCTAGTGCGTATCGGCTAGTGACAGTGTACGATTTCGCGTCGTTCGGCGGACAAGATGTGAGACGCGGTGATTATCGGTTCTGCCCGATCGGCTTGTCGGAACTTACGGTTGATGATACAAAACGTTGATTCTTACCGGACGCGGCGGGTGATCGGGGTGGTGTGGCCCGAGCCGGGCGTCGACCGATGGAACATTCTCGATGGCAAGCGAAGAAGCGACCAAGGAAGAAACGAAGGCTGAAGGAACCGAAACTGCAAAGGACTCGGGCACGGCCAGTGCGCCCGCAAAGCGTGGGCCTGGTGCCAAGGAAGTTCCGCAGATGCAGTGGAAGCTCGTGGGCGTGTCGGCTGGGACGCCGGTCGTGCTGCTCAAGTGCGTCGAACGTGAGGACGCCGAGGCGCAGATGACGCGGCTTGAGGCTGAGCAGTACTACGATGAATTGAAGATCTATGAGATCGATGCAAAGGTGAAATTGTCGTCCACGCAAGCGAAGGAACGACAGAAGCTCCTCGATCAGGTCTTCGCCGAAAAAGCCGCCCCCAAGAAAGCCAAAGCAACCAAGAAGTCTGCCGAGCCAAGTCAGCCGACGGTGATTGTTGCCAAGGCCAAACCGCAGCGTGGTGGGAAGAAAGCGGCCGAGGAAGAAGCCGAAAAGGCGACCACCAAGGCCAAGAAGAAGACGACTGCGAAGGCGAAGAAAGCCAAATCGACAGCGAAAGCGAAGACCACCAAGACCGCAAAAACCGTCAAAGCGAAAGCGGCAAAGAAGACCTCAACGACCAAGAAGGCCAAGGCCAAGACCGCCGCCAAAAAGGCGAAAGCAACCAAGACGGCGAAGAAGAAAACCGCGAAGAAAAAGACTGCAAAGAAAACGACCAAGAAGAAGTAGCGCTTCCATGCGGCGGGCGTTTTGAATCATCGTCGCAACGGGACTCAGGAATCAGCGGAGCAGGGAGGTGCATCGGCGATGACCAAGTCCAGGTCCACCAGGAAGACAATCCCCGATGAGATCAAGGAGCGGCTTTCGCGCATTCGCCGCGCGATGTCCAAGGCCAGTCTGCCTGCCTTTCTGATCACGAATCACATGGACACGTTCTACGCGACCGGATTCACCGGTGAGGATTCTGCGATCCTCGTTCAACCCCGCGCGGTGCACGTGATCAGCGATGGCCGCTTCGATGAGACGATCAACGAGGAGATCCCCTGGGCCACGCGGCACATGCGGAAGGGATTGTTGGCGGCGGAAGTCGGCAACGTTTGCAAGAAGCTGGGGCTGAAGGAAGTCGGTATTCAGCCATCGGGCATGATGCTTTCGGAGTATCAGGCGATCAAGAAGGCGATCCGACCGTGCAAGCCGATCGACGCACCGCCGATCATGGCCAATCTTCGCGAGATCAAGTCGTCGGCAGAGCTTACCGTGCTTCGCAAGTCGATGCGGATTGCCCAGGATGCCATGAAGGCGACGCTGGCGACGATCAGGCCGGGACAGACGGAAATCGAGGCAGCAGCCCGACTCGAATTCGAAATGCGGCGGCGTGGTGCGTCCGGGATTGCATTCGGGACGATCTGCGCGACGGATGGCAATGCTGCCCACCCCCACGCCATTCCAGGAAAACGGCGGTTCAAAAAGTCCTGCATGATTCTTTTCGATTGGGGTGCACGGTGCGGGTTCTACTGCAGCGACTTGACCCGGGTATGCTTCATCGGTAAGATTCCGCCGCGCATCGCGGAGGTGTACAGGATCGTCCTGGAGGCCCAGTTGGCCGCCATCGACGCGATCAAGCCGGGCCAACGTTGTTGCGACATCGATGCCGTAGCGCGGGGCATCATCAGCAAGGCTGGTTTCGGTGAACAATTCAACCATGGGCTTGGGCACGGACTTGGTTTGGACGTGCATGAAGCCCCGTCGCTCAGTTGGCGATCCGACAAGCCGCTGAAGGAAGGCATGTTGGTGACCGTCGAACCGGGGATTTATCTGCCCGGTGTCGGTGGTGTGCGAATTGAGGATGATGTATTGGTGACTGCTCGTGGTGCGAAGGTGCTGACATCCATGAGTAAGGATTTGAACGAGGCGCTTCTGTGATTCGGCCCGCGCATGGGCTGGTCACCCTGATATAGGCATGTCACGTCGTGGAAATCGATAAAGTCAAAGAGTTGGTGCAATTGATGGTCGACAACGAGTTGTCGAGCATTTCGATTCGCACCGAAAACGATGAGATCACGTTGAGACGTCCGGGTAAGCATGCAGTGACGGCTGCGTCGGTTGAGCAGGTTCTGGCGACGCCCATCGCCCAGCAGATCCCGCAGGCGCCGGTTGCACCGCAGCCTGCCGCCCAGCCGCCGGCAGCAAGTGAGCCGGAGGTGGATGAGGGGCTGGTGCCGATTCCCTCGCCGATGGTGGGGACGTTTTATCATTCACCCAATCCGGATTCGCCCGCGTTCGTCAAGGTGGGCGACAAGATCCGCAACGATTCGGTCGTCTGCATCATTGAGGCCATGAAGGTGTTCAATGAGATACGAGCCGAGGTGAGCGGCGTGATCGAGCGCATTCTTGTCGGCAATGAAGAGCCGATCGAATATGGCCAGCCTCTTTTCCTCGTGCGTGCTGGCTGATCCCCTTGGTGCAGGTCGACCCATAGCAACATGTTCAAGCGAGTTCTGATAGCCAATCGTGGCGAAATCGCCCTCCGTATCCTCCGTGCGTGTCACGAGATGAACATCGAGGTTGTCTGCGTCTACTCCGAGGCGGACAAGGACGCTGCGTACGTGCAGATGGCTGACCGTGCGATCTGCATCGGTCCGGCTGCCGCGCGTGACAGTTACCTCAAGAGCGACCGGATCATCGCGGCGGCCGAGGTCGCCAACGCTGATGCCATTCATCCCGGGTATGGATTCCTCGCGGAAAACGCGGTCTTCGCGGACAAGTGTCGCGGGTCCAACGTTGAGTTCATCGGCCCGACGGCGGAAGCGATGAGCAAATTGGGCGACAAGGCGACGGCGTTGGAAGTTGCCCGGGCGGCCAAGGTGCCGACGATTCCGGGAAGCGAGGGCGCGCTCGAAAACCCGCGCGAAGCGGTGTTGGTCGCCAAGAAGCTCGGCTATCCGATCATGCTCAAGGCCAGCGCCGGTGGTGGTGGACGCGGCATGCGGATCGCGCGCAACGCCAAGGAACTTGAAGAACAGTTCGCACAGGCTCAGGTCGAGTCGCAGGCGGCGTTCAACGACAACCGCATCTATCTCGAACGCTATCTCGAACATCCGCGGCACGTGGAAATCCAGGTGTTGGCGGACCAGCATGGCCACGTGGTGCATCTGTACGAGCGCGACTGTTCGATTCAGCGACGTTATCAGAAACTGATCGAAGAGGCTCCGTCGCCGGGTTTGGATACGCGGACGCGCGCCGATTTGTGCAAGGCGGCCGTGCGACTGGCGAAGGCAAGTGGGTACTCGAGTGCGGGGACGGTTGAGTTCCTCGTTGAAGGCAAGCGCAGTTTCTACTTCATCGAAGCCAACACGCGCATTCAGGTGGAGCATCCGGTGACGGAAATGATCACCGGCGTGGACCTGATCAAGGCGCAGATTCGCGTGGCCGCCGGCGAGCAGTTGCCGTTCACTCAGCGCGACATCAAGTGCAACGGTGCGGCGATCGAGTGTCGCATCAATGCCGAGGATCCGGAGCGCGGGTTCATGCCGTCGGCTGGCACAATCGAGACATTCCGCCCGCCGGGTGGGTTTGGCGTCCGCGTTGATTCCCATGCGTACGACGGTTATCGCATTTCGCCAAACTACGATTCGATGATCGCCAAGCTGATTGTGTTCCAGAAGACCCGCGAGGATGCGATTGACACGATGCTGCGCTCCCTGCGGGAGTTTGAGATTTCACCCAACAAAACGACCATCCCGTTGCACCGTCGCATTCTGTCGATGGACGCTTTCCGCAACGGCGAAGTCGATACCGGGTTCATCCCACGCCATCTCGACAACGTCGGTTGATTCCGCCCTATCGGTCCTATTCGCTTTGGTTGGCGCGACCCCAGTGATTCAGTCGCCTGTCGAAGGGAATACGGTGCACGCTGTACCCGACGGCGGTGTTCAGCCATTGTCTGCGAACGGCGCCCGCCTGGTGTACGACGACATCGTGCAACGACGCTGAGCCGGCGTTGGTGCGTTTCTGATACTGGTTCACGAACGCTTCGGCGTGATCGAGAATCGCCGATCCAACAAGCAGCCACTGCTCTACATGGTCGATTGTGACGAGCGCATGGTTGTCCATCGCGCGTTGGGCAGTCTTGCGGAGTTGTTCCTCAAGCCCTGTTGATCGCAGCGGTGTCGATTGAATCGGTGGAGAGCCGAGCGCGGCGTCACAGAGTGTCAGATAGACGCGCGCGTCGCCTTCGGCGTGTTGCATTGCCAGTTTGCGGATGTCATCCAACGTTCGCCGCTGCCCGTCGATCATCGTGCGGAAACGATGGTCCGGGTTGCCGAGATCTGTGTTATGCATCGACCCGGGAACGTCGGAGACCAACACCGCCTGCAACATGAACGCGTTGTACGCATTGATGTAGTAGCAGAGTTTGTCTTCGCGGGTTGGGAACGTCTCGGGCGTCGTTTCCGGGCCTGTGTCTGCGAGAATCGCGAGGTAGGTGTCGAGCGGTTCGGCATGTTCGGCGAGGTGATCGTAGCGGACCAGCCCGTCGGTGACGTTCTCACGCAAGACCGTCGCCCAGGACACATCGCTGTATCGCAGCGCAGCGTCCGACTGCGGTTTGTCGACGACAATGTCCGTCCGCTCCCCGCCGCAGCCAACGAGCGTGGCCAACAGTGTCGACGCCAGTAGTCGATGCCTCGCGATTCGCATGATGATCATGACAGCGGGTTGATGAGCAGGCCGGTGGCGATCTTCGGATAGAAGAACGTGCTCTTTTGCGGCATCACATCGCCGGATTCGCTCACAGCCTGCATCTCCTTCATCGTTGGCGCCTTGCAGAGAATGGCCACGCCGTCATTGCTGGCAGCCAGCGTGCGGGCGTCGGACTCGGCTTTGATGTAGCGCGTCGCCGGCACGTCGCCCCGCCTGGATGCCAACAGATCCTCGATGAGATACCGATGCAGGTAGGCCAAGTCGAGCGTTCGCCACGCTTCGGACTTTTCCGCTTCCAGCGCGTTGAGAACTTCGGGTTTCGTGAAGCGGACCGGATGATCCTGTCCGTCACTGCCCACGACCACCAGATCGGCTTCGGATGCATCGCACGCAGCCACGCCATCGGACCAGTGCCCCAGCAGATCGCCGCTTGTCATGCCTCCGGTTTCGACGAACACGCGGTGCGTCGGCAGGATCAGATTGCCCGGATCGTCCATGCTCGCCAGCGAGATCAGCACGAACCGCGCGGGGTGATCTGCCGGCAGCGATCCGCCTGCTTGCTCGACCGCCCAGTCGCAGTAGTTCAGCGATGTCGTGTAGCGATGATGGCCGTCGGCGATGTAGACATTTTCCGGAGCCAACACCGACTGCAGCGTCGCAATGACGGCCTCATCCGTAATGACCCAGAGTCGGTTTTCAACGCCTTCCATCGTGCCCACGGCGTCCGGCTTGTTCGCGACGATCGACGCGACGGCGCGGCCTGTCTTGTTCTCCGGATCGCGGAACAATCCGAAGACCGGCGACAGGTTGGCCGAGGTGGCCTTCATCAACGCGAGGCGATCCTCCTTGGGACCGCCGAAGGTCAGTTCATGGGGCAGGACCTTGCCGGCGGAAAACGGCTCGAGTCGCAACCGGGCGAGAATCATCGGGCGTGTGTAGGTCTTGCCGTCGTAGGTGAAAAGCTGGTGATAGGCGTAGATGGCAGGCTTGTCTTCCTGCACCAGAGTGCCATCGCCCTTCCATGCGTCGAACGTCCGTGCGGCTGCCTCGTAGCACTCAGCCGGTCCCAGCGATTTGGGCGGCATGTGCGGCAGATCGATGGCCACGATGTTGCGATCGTCCTGACCGAGCAGTCGGGCCTTGTCGTCCTCGTCGAGCACGTCGTATGGCGGGGCGATCCGCTTGGAAACGTCGCCGCCGTTTGCCTGAAAGTCGTATCGAAACGCCCGAAATGGTGCGATCTCTGCCACGGTTGCATCCTTTCTCGTGATTCCCGACCCGGTGGGACACCATATAACCCCCCTATCAGCCGATCGCAACCAAATCCGCCGACGCGACGCTGATTTCGCGACGGTGACGGCGGTTGCTTGCCGATAGACCCGATAAGGTCTGGGGCGCGCGAATCGGGCGACCCCCGCGAAGCGCTGATATTCACCGGGAGTTGTCGACATGGACACCGCGCTCATTCTGGCCACGGGCGGACTCAACAGCACCGTCGCCATCTCACGTCTGGTCACGGATTTCCGTGTGCATGTCCTGCATGTCGATCATGGGCAGCCCGCCGCCGCCAAACAGCGTGATGCCGTTCGGCGCATCGCCGATGCGCTGGCGTGCGAGATGCACACGATCGACTTCGGACTGGGTGAGAGCGGGTTCGACGTGCCCGAAGATGGTCGCCGAGCTCCGGGGACCATGTTGGCCATCCTGTCCCACGCCCAGCATCTCGCGTTCAAGCAGAATTTCTCGCAGATCGTGCTCGGCACGTCGCAACTGTGCAACGAAGAGGATCTCGAGGTGGAGCATGGCGGCGGCGATGCGGACATGAAGCACGTGTTCCTGCACGCAGCCACGATCGCCATGGAACTGAATCTGCCGTCGAAACGCATGCTCGAGGTGGAACTGCCGTTCATCGACGTGAACCGACTCGACATTCTGCGACTCGGCCAGCGCATCGGCACGCCGTTTCACCTGACATGGTCGTGCGATGAACCCACGGCCGAACCATGCGGCGAATGTCGTGGATGCCGATCCCGCGCGCGGGCGTTCGAACAGCTCGGTATGCCCGATCCACTTCTGGCCACCGCCTCACCTGCGGCCAGTTAGTCTTCGAACGTGTACCAGTCTGGTGCGACTCGCTGACGCGTGCCCCCGACGGGATAGCCGGGTTGCGGATCAAACTCAAATCCAATCGGGCCGAATGCGCTGAACCCGGTGACGAATCCGATGCGCGTTCCACCAGGCGGACCAGATTCCACGATGACATGATGGACACGGTAGAGACCGACCCACCGATCGCCGCGAAATCGACCGGCGTTGTGGTCAATGAGCGCGCGTTCAAAAGACGACTGGCTGATGCCAAACCTGAGCAGCATGGGCCAAGGTCGTGCTGTTGCGGTGGACAAGCACAACGCGACGCAGACGGGTATCGTAAGCCACCTTGCCGAGAAGAATCGCGAATGACCGTCGTCAGGGCGATCCGGAGCCCCCCCTTCTGTGTGGCAAGTGTGCATTTTGCCGGCCCACACAATGAGGATCGGTACCATGATTGGCAGCGCAGGGAAGAGGATGCAAGCAACCCAACCGTACCTGAAATTGACTGGTTCACTGGCACCAATGAGAATTACGAAGGTAAAAAATGCGAAGACGCGATTCGCCGTCAGCGATGGAGGGCTGGACCAATCAACGGGGCGAAACCTAACGCGATCAGGATGCCAATAAGAATCAGGATCAGCCGGGTCGAATGCCCTGCCGCACTCCGGGCAACGCGGATCGGTCAGTCCCGTCAGGGTGTACCCGCAATCGAGGCACGAGGAATTCCTATGCGATGATCTAGCGACCATGAGTGACCAGTTGACGTCCTGCCGAATTCAAAATTAACACATCTCCAATCGCGATGAATCGATCGCTTGCTCCAGCGAGCGTCCGGTCTGAACTGATGTCACGATCGCCTGAACGCATACCAATGCTCATCCAGTATAATGTCGCGCCGGTTCCGGCGGCTTGTCGATTCATCATGACAGAACGCGATGTCCTCCCATCCGTTGTACGAAAGGAGAACAACGTAGCCTGTTTCACCGATGCCGCGTGTCTCCAACGTGATACCGCTGACTCGGTAAAGACCCAGCCAGCCACTTGGAACTGCGTTGCCGGTACGGTGGGCTTCGATCGCCTGCTCGAACGCCGGCTTGCTCAATGCGAATCGCACGACGAGCGGCCATGGACGACTGCCGAATGACGTCGCGAACAACACGACGCAAATGGGAAATGTAAGCCACCTCGCAGACTTGAAATTCGTGTTCCAATGCGGATTACGATCATGAAACGATCCGGCCTTCCCGACGACGTACACGCGGTACAACCAGCAAACGGCAAGGCCTCCCAGAATGGGAATCAGCAGGAAGGATACGCACCCACTGCCGAGGAAAACGGCGCGAAACGGAAAGCTCGCGAAGTAGACCGTCACCAGCGTCATCGCCACCACCAACCAATTTGCCACACGCGAAGGCTCGCCCCACATGCTCGTCGGGACCATGCCGCGAACGGGGTCATAGAACGTGTCCGGATCACCAAGATCGAAGCCACGTCCGCACTCGGGGCAGCGAGGCTCGGGCAGATTGCGCAGGTCGTACCGGCAGTTGAGGCACTGTGGGTGGAAAGTCGCCCTACGCGTGTTCAAGGGACTTCACCATCACGCCGCACTCCGGGCAGCGACCCGATTCGTTGCCGTGCAGGTCGTAGCCGCAATTGACGCAAAGCCCGGCTCGTCGTTGGCGAGCCCGGTACCAAACGAAGCCGGTCGGAACCAGACAGGTGCTAAAGACGAACCACGATGGAACCACAACGCCCACCATCGATCCGTTCCGCCGTCGCATGGCGTCGAACCAGTAGTTGCTCCGCCAATGAATGATTGTCTGCGCGTGGGTCCATCCGGGCCTCAGACGCCTGTAGTGTTTCCCTTCCCAGATCAAAATGACCCGTCCGCTGCCGCCGTAGGCAATGTAGGATCGGTCGCTGCTGACCCACTGCACCGAGTGCATCAGGCTCATCAGCGAGGCGAAGGCAATCGCCAGCAGCAGGAGCACGCCCATCCAGAGAAGCACGCGTCGCGTTCGGGTCACAGCTTCATGCATGAATCAACGACACTCCGCACCCGATCCACTCAGGATTCGTCCGAATTGCACCACCCGTTGCCCTCATGCTACGATGACCCGAAATTAACACCCAACGCTGAACCAATCTTAGAGCAACCACCATGAATAAAGCCATCGACCTCCGCAGCGATACCGTCACCCGACCCACACAGGCCATGCTCGAAGCCATGACCACCGCCGAACTCGGCGATGACGTCCTGGGTGATGACCCAACCGTCCTGAAACTGCAGGAGCGGATGGCCGCATTGTTCGGGACCGAAGCCGCCCTGTTCGTGCCGTCCGGATCGATGGCGAATCAAACCGCGATCAAAGCCCAGACTGATCTCGGCGACGAGATCATCACCCACCAGGACAACCACATTTACCACTACGAAGCCGGCGGTCCCTCTGGCTTGTCAGGCTGCTCTTATCGCTTCCTGACGGGTGAGAAGGGTCAGTTCACGGCCGACGACGTCAAAGCCGCCCTACGCCCGACCGAATCGCATTTTCCGCAGTCGAGCCTCGTTGTCGTTGAGAACACGCACAACCGCGGCGGCGGGTCGATCTGGTCGATGGATCGCATCAAGGCCATTCACGCGGTCGCCCGGGAGCACCACCTCAAGCTGCATCTCGACGGCGCGCGCATCTGGAACGCCTGCGCGGTCACCGGCCAGTCGCCGGCGGACTTCGCGCCCTATTTCGATACCATGTCGGCCTGCTTCTCGAAGGGACTGGGTGCTCCGATCGGTTCGGCAGTGATGGGCGACCGGGCGACGATCCGCCGCTGTCATCGCTACCGGAAGATGTTCGGGGGCGGAATGCGGCAGGCGGGGATTCTGGCGGCGGCGGCGCTGCATGCCCTCGACCACCACCGGGATCGTCTCGTCGAGGATCACACCAACGCCCGCCGGTTGGCCGAGGCGCTCGCGGACATGCCACACGTTTCGACAACGCCCGGCGAGGTGGAAACGAACATTCTCTACTTCGATGTTGATCCTAATTATATGTCAGCACGTGATTTATCTTCGAGGCTCGACTCAGCGGGGGTTCGCATGCTCGCGACCGGCCCGCAGCGCATCCGAGCGCTGACCCATCTCGACGTCTCGGCGGGCGATGTCGATCGCGCGATCGGTATCATCCGGGACGTGCTCGCGGTTGCCTGAACGCCGTTTTGAGAGCCTCTGGCGTCGATTCTGCCGCCGAATGCGTGGTAAGCAGGGGGCGGATTTTGTTCCCTTTTTGCGGGCGTTCTGCTATTCTATGCAACATTGTAGCGGAGTTTGTAAAGCAGCAGTTCATCTGGAAGGGAATTGGCACATGTTGGCGAGCAATCGTCTTGGTGGGCGGCGTACAACGTGGGGGTCTTGTCTGGCGGCTTTGTTGATCGCGGGCGGAGTTGCGTCGCCGACGCTGGGTCAGCATTCCGTTGCACGTGAGTGGAATGAAGTTCTGCTCGATGCGATTCGCAATGACCTTGCCCGGCCGACGGTACACGCGCGAAATTTGTACCACGTGTCGGCTGCGATGTGGGATGCGTGGGCGGCGTACGCTGGTCCCGGCCCGCAGCAGGTGTTCCACCAGGAGACAGCGACAGCGGGTGACATTCAGGCGGCCCGTGAGGAGACGATCAGCTACGCGGCTTATCGCATCCTCGTGCACCGTTTTCAGAACTCAGTGGGCTCGGCGACGTCACTTCCGACGTTCGATGCCAAGATGGCTGACCTTGGTTACAACATCAATGTCACGGATACGGTGGGAAACACACCGGCGGCGTTGGGCAATCGAATTGCGGCGACCGTTATTGCTTTTGGCGCTTCCGACGGTGCGAACGAGGCGAACGACTACGCCAATCAGTTCTATCTGCCAATCAATGATCCACTTGTGCCAGCCCTGCCGGGAAACCCGGACATCACCGATGCCAATCGCTGGCAGCCATTGGCGTTGCAGTTCTTTGTCGATCAAGGCGGCAACTTGATTCTGGGTGGGTATCCGGAGTTTCTCAGTCCGGAATGGGGGCAGGTGTCTTCGTTCTCGCTGACGACGGACGACCTTACAATCTACAACCGCGACAATTTTGACTACTGGGTTTTTCACGATCCGGGACCGCCGCCCTACTTCAACGGTGTGGAAGATGAATACTACCGCTGGGGATTCGAGATGGTGTCGGTCTGGTCTGCGCACCTCGATCCTTCGGACGGTGTGATGTGGGACATTTCGCCGGCGTCGATCGGCAACGCACCGCTGGCGGATGCGAATGACTACGAGCAGTACTACGACTTTGAGAATGGTGGCGACTGGGGAACGGGGCATCCGGTGAATCCCTTTACCGGTCAACCGTACGCGCCGCAGATTGTGCCGCGGGCCGACTATGCACGCGTTCTTGCCGAGTTTTGGGCGGACGGTCCGGACTCCGAGACACCGCCGGGTCACTGGTTCTCGATTGCGAACTACGTCTCGGATCACCCGATGACCGAGAAGCGTATTGAAGGTGACGGGCCCATCGTCGATGACCTTGAATGGGACGTGAAGTTGTACCTTCTTCTCGGCGGCACCATGCACGATGTCGCGATTTCCGCGTGGGGGGTGAAGGGCTGGTATGACTACCTGAGACCGATCTCGGCGATTCGTTATATGGCCGACCAAGGCCAGTGCTCAGATCCCTTGGAATTGTCCTTCAACCCGAACGGTATCAACCTGCATCCGGGCTTCATTGAGGTGATCACACCGGCGACGACCGCGAGCGGTGGACAGCATGATCATCTGGTCGGACTTGAAGGGAAGATTGCGGTGAAGGCTTGGCGTGGGCCGGCGTTCATCTTCAATCCCGCGACAGACGTTGCGGGCGTCGACTGGATCCTGGCGGAGAACTGGTGGCCTTATCAGCGACCGAGCTTTGTCACGCCGCCGTTTGCGGGCTATGTGTCGGGACACAGTACCTACAGTCGAGCAGCGGCCGTTGTGATGACGGCGTTCACCGGGTCGCCCTACTTCCCCGGCGGGTTGGGGGAATTTGAAGCGCCGCAAAATCAGTTCCTTGTGTTCGAGGATGGTCCCAGCGTGGACATCACATTGCAGTGGGCCACATACGCCGACGCTTCGGATCAGACAAGCCTGTCACGAATCTGGGGTGGTATCCACCCACCGGCTGACGACCTGCCGGGTCGCCACATGGGTCAGGCGATTGGCGAGGAGTCGTTCGATTTCGCCCTTTCGCTGTTCGGCTCGATCTGCGGAAATGGCACGATCGAGGGTGATGAAGAGTGCGACGATGGGATGGCCAACTCGGATACGACGCCGGATGCGTGTCGCACCGATTGCACGAGCCCGGTGTGCGGCGACGGTGTGCAGGACTCCGGTGAAGAATGCGACGATGGTGCGGGCAATGCGAATGCCCCCGATGCCTGTCGGCAGAGTTGCTTGCTGCCAGCGTGCGGAGATGGCATCGTCGACAGCGGCGAGCAGTGTGATGATGACGGCGAATCGTCCTCCTGCGACAGTGATTGTACGACGCCGGAGTGCGGCGACGGTGTGACCAACGTGGCTGCCGGTGAGCAGTGTGATGATGGTGGCGCGTCGGTCACGTGTGACGCAGATTGCACGGCTGCCGAGTGTGGCGACGGTGTTCTGAACGTTGAGGCCGGCGAGCAATGTGACGATGGCAATGTCGACGATGGCGACGGCTGCTCGGCCGTATGCACAGTTGATGGTCCTGCGCCGGTGCCGGCGCTTTCGGGTGTTGCGATGCTGGTCCTGATGCTCGGGCTTGTCGCGGGGCTTGTGATTCGGTTTGGTCGGCGACGCGGTGTTCCAGTAAGGATTTCGACGCGGCGGACGCGTAGGCGTTAGTCGCTTCACAGACATTCGGTGACAGCTTCAGGGACCGCTTGGCGTGTATGGCGTCGGCGGTCCTGTTTTTTGCGCGTGGCGTGGGTTCTGCGAAGAACCTCCGTGCATGGTTGCAGACGTGTGGTTGGATCAGGCGGTTGCGGGAATGAGACAAACGTCCTGCACGGAGCGGCCGGTGATGCGGGCGATGGGTAGTACGGCGGCGGGCGATGCGGGTTGCGATGGTCGCCAGACGAAGACGCGGTCGCGGGCTTCGTTGGTGCCGACGATCAGATCGGCCGCCACCTCGACGCGGCGGATGGTCTGCCCACCTGCTTCGAATCGGCTGATGAATTCGTCACCCATGATGCGGGCGAAGATGGCCGGCGATGTATCGGTGTAGAACAGGCGTTCGATGCCGGCGAACTCGATCATGTGGATCGATTCGCAGGAGCGCTGGCGGCCGTTGTGGAGGATGGATGGCTGGGATGGATCATCGAGTGACCATCGGATGATTTCGCCGTCAGCATTGCCTGCGTATAGTTCTCGGTCGGTCACGCAAAGGGCCGTGATCATTGATCTGGACCCGACGAATGGTTGCGGTTTCTCCGGCTCGCCGCCGATGGTGAGTCTCAAGATGGCATGATCGGCGGAGAAGAAGATGTTGTTGTGCTCAAAGTGCGCGCAGCGGACGACGCGGGCTTCGTTTGTGATGCCTTCAAGAAGTTTGCGCGCCGGTGCATCGCTTCCGCGTGACCATGCGAGCAACCCGAGTTCGGAGTGGGTCGCATAGATGCTGTCGCCGGCGAGGGTGACGGCGTTCATTCCGCCACGGACGCCGCCGTCATGCTCGACGCCGTAAGCGCGAAAGCCGGCCTGCAGGTCCGACGCTGACTCGTAGATGCCCACAGACGCACCAATGCACAGGCGATGTTGGCCTGTGGCGTCGATGGTGGCCTGTATGGAACGGACCGGACCCACCTCGCCAGGGACGGTTACGCGTTGGAGGGGTTCGTTCAAAGAATGGGGATCGAATGCGAGAATCTCGTCGCCGGCGCCGACCATGATGCGGTCGGTGACGAGCGTGTCGTCGCAGGTGGCGAAGAGCGCCTCGTACAATTGCGCGCGTTCCTGCGCATCGAACGACCGGATCAGCGACATCATCGACTCGTTCGGCGATGCGTCGGCGGCTCGTGTCAGTTGAGCGAGCCTCTTCTGCAAGTCGGCGGCTTGTGCCGTTTCGGCTGCCTGGCGGGCTTGCTCGATGTGTTTCTTCGCGGAAAGTTCTGCGCGTCGCTGCCGGCGATGTTCCCGGGTGCGTTGGGTCTGGCGGTATGAGGGGGCGTCGAGGTGGATGGTGATCGACGGGTCGACCTGAATCCCCGCCTTGAATGCGACGGGTTTGATGGCTTCGTAAACCTCCTCGGCGATGGTGGACGCGTTCTCGATGTCGATCAAGGCGCCGACACCGCGACCGTCGGCTGCCGATGACAGACCGGCCAAGATGTGTGGTCGGAAATAGTCTGCCACCGCTGATCGGTCAGCCGTCGAGGAACTGCCCATCACGCGATTGCGAAACCCGACAAGCTCAGCCGCATCCGCGATCAACGTGGCACTGAGCTTGACCTCGGCCCGACAGGCGTGGTGATCGATGGAGTGGACGGTGAGGTCGGCATAGGTCAGCGGCACTGCCCCGACGCGTGCCCACACGACCTCGGCAACGTCGTCGTCGGTCAATTCCGCGCCGGCATTGCAGATGACGCGTTCGCCGGACGTGCGGATGACCAACGCACATTGGCCTGCGGGGACGCGGTGCGCCCGGTTCCAGAAGGAGAACAGATCCACCGGGTCGAGCGCAGCCGCGAGTGTCTGCTCGTTTTCGAGAAAGGCCTTGAGTTGGGTCAGCCTGGTCGACATCGTTTCGGCATCCGGCGTTGGGCCATCACGAACCATCCCTGGAGAAGGATTCGTATTTGGTCAGCGAAGATTTGTCCACGGAGGGCGGTGTGATGGCGATAATCTGCTCGATGTCGGACATGTTGATCGGGCGAGGCTCGCGGCCGGCGATGGCGTCGGTGAAAGGAATGGTTGCGGATCGCTGGATGATGTTGCGGATGTCGGCACCACTGTAACCCTCGAGACGGTCACAAAGATCGCCGAAGTCGACATCCTCGTCGATCGGACGGTCGCCGATTTGGATTTCCAGCAGGCGGAACCGGGCTGTCGCGTCCGGCAAGCCGACGTAAATCTTTGTATCCAATCGTCCCGGGCGGAGCATGGCTTCGTCGAGCATCCATGGTTTGTTGGTGGCACCGATAAAAAGCAGAGCTCGATCGGAATTGCGATCGAAGCCTTCCAGTTCCTGCAGGATCTGCGGAACGACGCGTTGCATGACCGTCGATGATCCGCTGCGACGCTTGGGCACGAGCGCTTCGCACTCGTCGATGAAGATGACCGACATCTGCTCCTGCTTGGCCGCTTCGAAGAGCTTGCGGATGTTCTGCTCGGCTTCGCCGACCCACTTGCTCATGATCTGAGCGGGGCTGATGACGAAGTAGGTCGCGTCGAGTTCGTAGGCGATCGCCTTGGCCATCATGGTCTTGCCGGTCCCGGGCGGGCCGTAGAGCAGGACGCCGCCGCCGAGTCCGATGCCGTATCGCTTGGCCAATTCGGGGTGCGAGAGCGGGTAGATCATCTTGAGGCGGATGTCTTGTTTGACGTCTTCAAGTCCGGCGATGTCATCGAAGCCGATGGACGGTTTTTCGCGGACGATCCAGTCGGCGGCGTCGGTGTTGTTTTCGTCTTCCTTGACGGTCTGACGACGTGGGCCGCCACGGTTGGGCGAGGCGTGCTGACGGTCACAGTCCTTGGCGAGTTCGATCAGTTCGGCGGCGATTTCCTCGTGTTGGCGGCGGGCGTCTGGCGATTTGGTTTCCTCGGCAAGCGCCACGAGACACTCGGCCGCGTCGACGAGATACGCCTTGGCTGTCAAGTACTCGCCCTTCTGATAGGCGGCGATGCCTTTGGACTTGAGGCGGTCGAATGTTGCGAATGAGGTGGCCATTGGTGTTATTCTGCTCTGCGATCGTACGTTGCGGCAGTCAGATCGTCGTCCTGTTCTGAAACATGTAGCGGGGAATTCAGGGCAACTTTGACGCTACGATGAGAATCCACGCGAAGAGGGCGACGCACAGCCCCGCGATTGCAAGCGCATACCATTTCTTCGTCACATAGTGCAGGAATCTTGCAAGTACAAACCCTGCAACAACAAGCGGCCCGTAGAACATAAAGGAGAACACCTGTGACAGAGTGACGCCTGGCGGTCGCTCCGACAACAACTGCCCACTACCGAGACCTGGCATTCCGATTCCGCGCGCCGTTTCCGGATCAAGACGAGATACTTGAATCGTCGTGTCCACAGCATGATACGCAAGCAACCCGACAATGAAGGTCAGCAAGACGGCAGTTGGTATTATGGCCCATAACTTCCAGAAGTCGTCGTCTGGCGGCTCATCCTGGACTTCGTGTCGCGGCTCGAATGGATAAACGTGCGGATTCACGCGTCCTGTCTTTCATTACTTCTGCTTCTCGCCCTCTTTTTGAGGGCATTGAGTTCGGCGCGGAGGCCGGCGAGTTCCTTCTGGAGCCCTGCTCCTGCTTCGGCATTGATCATGCGTGTGGTTTTCACGTTGTTCAACTGTTCACAAATCCAGTGAGGGCTTGAAACGAATGTTGTGTTCTCCGATTGCAAATGCCTATACTCCCATCGCAATGATAAACAGTTGCAGGACGCAGAGAGCCGCGCACCCTGCCGCGAGGGTATTATAGAAAAACTGCTTGCCTGTCACGTGCGCCAGCAGTGCAGCCATTCCGACGGCGAGCATTGTTGGAATGCCACAAAAGAACAGCGAAACGGTCACCCGAAAATTCCTAAACGACTCGGGGGACTGGCGACGTGAGAGAAACGGGATCAATCCCTGTGACGACTGCCGTGGCATAGTTCTTATTCGCTGAGTGCGAGCAAATTCGTCTATGACCCCGTTAGCCAACCAGAGGAACACGACGATGACAAGAAACGTCCCAGGCAAGACCAGCACCGGCTTCCAGATGCCGGGTTGCGTCAAGCGCGAGTCCATGTCGCTTGGGCCTTCATCCGAGTGTCTTGTGTCATCAACCACAGCGTCGTTCATTACTTCTGCTTCTCGCCCTCTTTCTTGAGGGCATTGAGTTCGGCGCGGAGGCCGGCGAGTTTGTCGAGTTCCTTCTGGTGCTCGGCTTCTGCTTCGGCCTCGATCATGCGGTCGATCTCCTCGTCGCTGACGACGCTCTCGGCATCGGTGACGTTGACGTTGTCCGACGCCATCGACTCGACCGAATCGAGGAACATGTCCATCCGCTCCTCCATCGTCTCCGACTGCAGCATCGCCTTTTCCCAGTCGGCCTGCGTTTTCATCAGATCCGTCTCGCCGAACATGCGACCGATTTCGCTGGCCATCAGGCCCATGCTCTTGGCGAAGTCGGAAGATGCTTCGGCCTGTCGCTTGATGAGCAGCGCGTTCTTCACGGTGAGCAACTGACGCTCGAGCATCTTCTTGATGGTGGCAGTCTTCTTGAGCGAGTTGCGGATGAATTGGTACTGCTGGGTATCGCCGATGCGTTTGGCGTTCTGCGCGTTCTTGACGAACTCATCGGCGAACTTGTTCTGCTCGCGGATGGACTTCTCGATCCGCCGAATGCCCTGACGGATCTTCATGTCCCGCTCGATGCGACGCTCGTCAGCCGACTTGAACAAACCCATGGCAGCTCCTCAACAGAACGCGTCATCCGCGATCAATAATACTCTCGCTCCGGGATCACCAACCACAAAACGAAGTAGACCAACACACCGGCGAAAGCGGTGAACAACGACAACAACACATATCCAACGCGTACGGCGGTCGGATCGACGTCGAAATACTCTGCCAGTCCCCCGCACACACCGGCGATCTGTCGGTTCATCTCGGATCGTCGCAATGCTTTCGGCATCTTCTCCTCCTGTTACTCGTCGGCAGCTGCCTGTTGCTGATCGCGTACGCGGCGGTCGGCTTCATCGAATGCTTCGGTGGTGTCGGCAATCGCGCCGGTGTCCATGCGTTCCCAGATGCGCATGACCTCCGAGCCGGAACCGGTCCGCTCGGCTGCGGCTTCGTCGACCTCGGTGCCGAGTTTGAGAATCTCGTCGAGGCGTTCCTGGTAGACCTCGGCACGGATGGCGTCGGATTCAATCATCTTGCCGAGCTTGAGCATGTCGCGCTCGCTGACGAGACCGAGCTTGCCACCGACCTTGGCGGAGCGATCGTGCGACTCGCGCATCATGCGCAATCGCGATACGGTCAGCAGTTCCTTGGATCGCAGATTCAACTGCCGTGCGACCATCAACTGCTCGGTGGTCTTCATCTCGAATTCCTGCGCGAGCGCCTGACGGACCTCGGGCGTTTTTTCCGTCGCACCAGACTCGAAGACCTTTCGCTTGTCCTCGGCCAGCTTCTTGATGCGCGTCATCATGCGCGACCGATCCTTCTCGATCAGCAGTTCCTGACGCCGCAGCTCAGAGCGCGACAGATCGGCCAGGCCTTTCTTGCGACTTGTCAGCCAATCCAGCAATGTCATGCGTGCCACCTGCCGGTCATGTCAGGACGCCTCCGGATCGGCACGTCTGGGCTCGGGTTGTTCTTCGGGAATGTCCAGCGGCGGTGACTCCTGAGCAGCGGTTGGTGTCGTACGTCCGGCGGCTGGTGTCTCCGGCTCGCCGGCGGTCGCCGGATCGGCATCGAATTCCTGCAGGATGGCCATCTCCTCATCGCTTGTGCCGATGTCGGCCAACCCCGTTTCGAGACTGGAGACCATGTCGGCGTCTGCTTTGAGGGTTTCAAGCATTTCCTCGGCTTTGACGGCGTTCTCGGTCAGTTCGTCGGTATCGGGCAACTGTGCGACGTTGCCCTGCATGATGAGCGTCAGGTTGTGGATGTCGGTCGAGATGATGTTGATCTGCTGATTGAGCATGCTCGCCGTCGTGTTCTGACGGGCGATGTCCTTGCGCACCTGTGCGAGTTGGGCGGCCAACCGGCGTTTGACGACGCTCGACGTCGCCTCCTTGCCCTGCTTGAGGATGTCGGCTTCGCGATTTTCCATCTTGCCGATATCGTCGTACAGACGATCCCGACGGCTCGATAGCTGCGCACGCCGCTCAGCCAGCACGTTGATTTTTTCCGTTTCATCGCCCTCTTTCGCGAAGAGCTGGCGAATCCGATCCACAACACTCATGGGAGATTTCTCCGGTTTGGCGGCCACACCCCGATAGAGTAGCACGTCTCCGTCCTTTTGTGTGACATAAAGTTCGGGGTCGTCTGCGGCCAGTTGGGCGATGGCAGCGGCGACTTCCTTTTCCGGCACATTCAGCTTCTCCGACATATTCTCGGCGGAGATGCCGCCGGTCAGCAGCGCGGCGCTGTCGGCCTGGATACGCTCCTTGACGCGTTCGACCTTCTGATCGGCGGCTTCGGGATCGAATATGCCGAGGATGTGTTCGGGTAGAGTCTCGTCCGGCGTGAACACACGCCACCCGCCCTGCTTCTGCGGCTCGACCAGGACCAGTGAGACGTTGGGGATGTCGAGTTTGCAGTTTCGGGCATCCTCGGTGAATCCTGATGGGGCGCAGATGCCGATGATGTGCGGCGTGTCATCGTCGGTCACGATGTGTCGCACATGTTCCACCAGATCGGTCATGTCCATCGGTGGTGGCGTTCCTTCCGGCGACGCGACGATATCCTCAAGCGGATTGAGCACGGACGCGATGGCGACGCCGGTCGACTTCTTGCGAAACCACCATGTTCGCTCGAAACCGTGAACGGCGATGCGGCGGTTGTGCGGGAGTTCGCCGACCTTCTTGCGATCGTACACGCGGTGATTGGCCATGATCGCGCGCAGCCTATCGCTGTCATCGTGGCGCGTGGTCTTCCAGATCGATCCGTTGAGCTGCTTGCCCTTGGCAGACTCCAGCCGCGACTCGACGATGGCGAGATAGGCGTACTCGGCTTTGAGCATGTCACGGGCGTTGTCGTTCATCTTAATGCTTGTCCGCAACGGGCGCAAAAGCGTGCTTGTCTTTCATTGGTTGCTCCACACTCGGCTCGGTGGCACAGTCGCCTGCCGATGGCTCCTCGGATCGTCGATCGACTGCCGGATGATGGATGATCCAGGATGGCGGCGAGCACCTTCATGCAACCAAACGCAATCAGCGCGAGCGTGCCAACGACGAGGATCAGAAACAGCAATGACGCGATCAACGAAACCAATGCTCTGTCACCTGCGGCGGTACGTCAACTCGTTTTCACCCGAAGATCATTCCCGCAGAAAATGCAAAATCGGTCCGACGCCCCGACGAAACCCTGGCACATCGGGCAACGCGGAATATGTTCGGCCAACTGCTCGCCGCAATGGATGCAAAACTGATCGCTCGGCTTGACCTGCTGCCGGCATTGCGGGCAGCGATTGGATGTCCGGGCAGCGCGTGGCACTGGCGGCGGTGTCGAAATCGGTGCGACGGATCGCAAGGCCTGCTGCATCTCGCCGGCGTTGGCAAAACGACGATCAAGGCGGACGTAGCAGCGTCGGAATACATCATCCAGCCAGCGCGGGACGTCGGTCCGAAGATCGCTCGGCATCTCAGCCCCATGCGGTCGCGACCCGGTGAGCATCTCAAACAGGACGATGCCGCACGAGTAAAGATCCGCCCGCCCGTCGACGTCGCGTCCTTCCTTGTGCTCCGGAGCCATGTACGCCAGCGTTCCGCCGATGCCGGTGTCTGCGTTGTTGTCGAGACTGCCCGATTGCAAGATGGACTTGGCTGTCACTCCGCCGGCGCGACCAAGTCCGAAATCCGTCACCTTGACGCACTGCTCGGTCACCTCGTCGATCTGGTCGGCACGCTTGGTCAGCAGGATGTTGGCTGGCTTGATGTCGCGGTGAATGACGCCGGCGTCATGCGCGACGACGAGCGCATTGAGGATCCCGCGCATGATGCCCTTGGCGGTCTCGATCGGCAGTCCTTTCGGATGGGCATCGAGCAGATCACGTACGGACGCGCCATCGACATATTCCATCACGAGGTATGGCGGATCGCCGTAGGGATCGAGATCGATCGCCCGCACGATGTTGGGATGCTGCAGGCCGTGGATCGTCACGCCTTCGCGACGCAGATTCTGAACGAAGTCCGCGTCGGTCGGAATCTTGATTGCCACCACTTCGTCGAAGATGTGGTGTTTGGCACGCCACACCTGCCCGAAGCTGCCCTGCCCGACCGGACGGTCGAGCAGGTAGTTGCTGATTCGATCACCTTGCTGGAGCTGCATCATGGTTGCACAAAACCCGCGTCAGGACAGGATCAGATTGCATCGTCCATCTTCTCGGCGATGAACTCACAAACCAGAAAATTATAAACCCCGGCAGAGAGGAATCCAACGATCAGCACAACCCACGCGATCGCGTTCGAAACACTCCAGCCACAAAGCCAAAGCGCGACCAGCAAGTCGATGACAAGAAGAAGTGCCAGCAGTCCCACGCCAGCCGCATTCGAGTCTGCCTTGACCGTCTTCACCGTCAGGAAAAACAACCCCCAGGGCAACGCCAACGCAAAGCCAATCCAGAGCAGAGCGCCCTTGATCGCTGCCCAGAGTGCCTTCGCGTCATCCGGGTGATTCCAGAACCAAATCAGCGAAGCACCGGCCCCGACCACGAGAATCGCCGTCAGGACCTTGCCGCCGATGTATTTGGATGCCGCAGCCCACATGATCTTACAATCCTCTTGCGACGCCCGAACCGCGTCGTCAGCGCCAACTGCATGTTACCATTTCAATTCGGCCTCGGCGATTAGAAACAAAACCGCAACTTGGAACGAGCACGTCTTGTGGCCGAGGACGACAGGAGCGACCTGCTTGGTATTCGCATGACTGCTCGAATTATTGCGAAATCGTCTGGCCTGACATGATCTGGTTCTTCCCGCCTTCTTTGGCGCGATACATCGCCTCGTCGGCGGCCTGGATCAACGCATCGGTGGTCCGAGTGGTCTGTCGGGACAGGCAGGCGACGCCGACGCTCAGCGTGATGAGCGGACGACCAAATTGCTGGTTGAGGTCGTGATCGAGCTTTTCCATGATCCGGGCAGCGAGCACGCGGGCGTCGCCACAGCTGGATTCGGGCATGAGCACGGTAAATTCGTCACCACCGAAGCGCGCTGCAATGTCCATCGTGCGCAGGGCTGACTGAATGCTGGTGGCCAGTGCGGAGAGTACCCGGTCGCCGTCCTGGTGTCCGAACGTGTCGTTCACGTTTTTGAAATCGTCGACGTCGATAAGGATGACCGCGAGATCCTTGCTGTAGCGATCAGCTTCGGCGAGACGACGCGTGAGTTCCTCGTTGAAGTGGCGGCGGTTGTACAATCCTGTCAGGGGATCGCGGGCGGCCAGGTCACGCAGTTGTGCCGTTCGTTCGCGGACGCGGTGCTCGAGATGTTCGTTGAGTCGGGTGACCTGCTGCTGCTTCTGCTGAACCTGGTCGGCCATTTCGTTGAATCGCCTGGCGAGCAGTCCGATTTCATCGCGCCGACTGACCTCGGCGCGGGCGTCGAGATCTCCGTCTGAGAAACGTTCTGCGGTGTTGGCCATCACGTGCAGCGGTTTCACCACGCGACGCCCGATCAGAAACCCGAACGGGACGACCAGCAGGACAATCGCAATGGCTGATCCGGTCAGAACATCGGCGTTGGCATCAAAACGCTGAATCGAACCGCTTCGGTCGATGCCGAGTGAGACATACCCCAGAATCTGCCTGGTTTGACGGGATGACGTTGCGGAAGCTGTGACAGGCAGCGTGACGGATAGAATGCGGCTGTCGAGTTCGACGGCGTGCCATTCGATCGGCGTGCCGACCGGAGCGCGATGTTTCGGGGCGAGGTTGGTGATGGTATTCGGCGTGATCATACCGGCATGCGCAAGCACTTTTCCTCCCAGCGAGGTGACCTGAGCAAAGGCTGTGCCGATCGTTGCGTCGGCGTCTTCGAGCAAATTTTGAACGCGCGACGATTGTCCTTCTCCCAAAGGCTCGGCCAACGACAACGCCAGCAATCGACCGGTCAACATCAGTTCACTGCGGTCATTCGCCAGTGCCGACCGCCACGCCATGTCAACAGCCTGTCCGCAGAGAATTGTGGTCACAGCGACGATCAACGCCATCACCAGAACCGTGACACGAAACTGCAGGCCAAGCAGCGTCGCGCGCAGGCGCGTCAGCCATGTCTCCGGGTTTGTTGCGGGTGAATTGCGAAGGCC
This sequence comes from Phycisphaerae bacterium, assembly GCA_028289375.1. GTDB lineage: Bacteria > Planctomycetota > Phycisphaerae > UBA1845 > UBA1845 > OFTM371. The sequence goes on from JANQQK010000093.1 coordinate 111,471, forward strand.
CAAAGTTCTTGTCCGCACAGCCCATGATGGGCGCAAGGAAGACCCACGCCGGCGTGACAGACCGGCGACACCGAGTGCGTGTGTATCGGCAGGAATTGAATCGCGGCTGGATGGGGGAAACGGGGACGGGCGTGTTGTCTTGGCAGCGTCCGATAAGGATCAACTTGTCAGTACAGCTACGAAGCGGCGTCGGCGGGCGTATCCTGCGCGGTGGACTTGGCGATGACCTCGACATCCGACGGAATTCCCGCACGTGAACGCAGGGCGGCCATGTGCTCGTCGACCTCCTTGGCCATCCGCGAATTGGGAAACTCCTCGACAATCTGCAGACCGGCGGCCAGTGCATCGCGCCAACGGCGTTCCTTGACGGCAAATTGGAATGAGATGCCAAGCTGCAAGAGACGTTCCTTGAACAGATCGCGGGCCGTCGCCTGCATCGCGGCAGCCTCTTCTCGTGACACGTACTGATCCAGTTCCTTCAGCGTGTCGATGCCCATCTCGACGTTGCTGTCCTGGATGGCTTGGTTCCACTGCCGCATCAACGCCTGCTTGCGTTCCTCGCGTTTCTCCTCGAGTACCTGCCACAGTTCGTTGACACGCGATTCATTGGGAATGAGACGATTGAGACGCTCGATTTCGTTGGTCGCACGGTCCCACGACGCTTCATCAAGCAATTTGTGCACGTGATCGAGGGCGGCGCGAAGTTTGTCACGGAGGGCGTCTGCACACATGGACCGCGTTTCTTCGCGGATGTTCTCTGCCTCCTCGCGGTAGCCCAGGCGTGATTCAAGATCGTCGATCAGGTGGAAAGCGGCTTCGAAGTCTTCGCGACGAACTTCCTCATAAATCGCGCCACGCAACGCCTCACGCTCGCGAGAGCGGTGCGCCACCGACTTGGCGGCATCTGAGATTGAGGTGTTCTCGGAAATCTGCCCGATCAACGTGCCATGTCGCTGCACCTGCTCGAACAGATCGAAAACCTGATTGTAAAGTCGGGAAGTATTCGATTCGATCTTCAGTGCCAGCCGCACGATAATCGCCGCGACAGTGACCATCACGGAGACGGCAACGCCGGCGAGTACCAGCCAAATGCCCTCGGGTGTGTTGAATCGCAGAACGCCGAGGACAATCGCCGCCACACCCAACGCCACGCCCGCAACCGTCACAAGGACGGCGAGCAAACGGAGACGGGACAATCGTGTCGTTGCACTCAGCATGGGGGCACCTGCAGTGTCCGATAACAGACGACCGCCTCACTGTAGGTTTGAACGTATAACCGGTCAACCGAGAAATGCGGTCGTCCATCATGCAAATGTCAACGCGCCCGGTAACGCATCAGGCGGCGGTTGGCCCCTCGTCGGACACGTGTTCCGGATTCACGACGACCACGTCGTCATCGTCGTCAGCCGAAGCTTCCAACTCCGCGGCCTCACGCTGCCGTTGCCGCTTTTGCACGAACGCGAGTTCCCGATACACCACGTCCGACGTAATGCTCAAGAAGAGCAACGCGCCGAGCGCGGGAAAGACAACGTACAAGATCCAAGCGAACTGGCCGAGCATCAAGCGTCACACCTCCGACACTCCACGCTATCGGAAGAACGCGGGGGCGTGTTTGGCAAGCTCGGCGTGCCGCAGCGATCAATTCGTCACTCAATTCGAGCGGTAGGCGATAAAGTCCTCGGTCAACTGCTTCGTTATCGGACCGGGCTTGCCATCCTTGATCAGCCGTTTGTCGAGTGATACCACGGGGACGATTTCGGCAGCCGTGCCCGTGAGGAACACTTCATCAGCGACGTAGATGTCATGGCGGATCAGCAGCGACTCGCGGACCTCGATGCCGCGCTTGGTCGCCAGTTCCATCACGATCTCACGCGTAATGCCGTCCAGAATTCCGCAACTGACCGGCGGCGTGTGCAGCACACCCTTCTTGTAGATGAACAGGTTGTCGCCCGTTCCTTCCGTGGCGTACCCGTTGGGGTTGAACAGAATCGCCTCGTCAGCACCGGCGTTGGTTGCTTCCAACTTGGCCAGGATGTTGTTGAGGTAGTTCAACGACTTGACGCGCGGGCTGACTGTCTGCGGGTGGTTCCGCAGTGTCCCAGCCGTGATGCAATTCAAACCACGCTCGTAGACCTCCGCCGGATACAACTCGATGCTGGCGGCGATCACGATGACCGACGGGCAGGCCGCCTTCTGAATCGCAATGCCAAGAAGACCCACGCCCCGCGTGACGAGCAATCGAATATACCCATCGACGATGTTGTTGGCTTCCATCGCCTGACGCATCGCCACACGCATCTGCTCAGGTGTCATCGGGATTTCAAGGGCGATGCACTTCGCCGACTCGTAGATGCGTTCGATGTGCTCGGCTTCTTTAAAGATCTTGCCGTTGTAAATGCGGATGCCCTCGAAGACGCCGTCCCCATAGAGCAGGCCATGATCAAAGACGCTCACTTTGGCTTCGGTGACAGGAATTAGTTCTCCGTCCTGCCATACCTGCAGATTCGGATCGGGTGCGAATGGATTGACACGGGTGGATAACGACGGTTGGGGAGCGGTGATCATAGGCCGGTCCTTTCTAGCTGGAGTAACAGTCTATTCTAAGGACGACCTGGTACGTTCGTGTCGGTATCGTCTTCGATTTTGCCGTCCCTTAGATTGACGCAGCGGTGGGCGTACCCTGCCGACTGAGCGTCGTGCGTGACCATGACGATGGTCTGACCTTGTTCATTGAGACTGGACAAAAGATCAAGTATCTCTTTTCCTGTCTTCCTATCTAGGTTACCGGTTGGTTCGTCAGCGAGCAAGAGTTTTGGCCGATTGACCAGGGCGCGGGCGATGGCGACGCGCTGCCGCTCGCCGCCGGAAAGCTCTGCGGGACGGTGACTTACGCGCTCACCAAGCCCGACGCGTGCGACAACTTCGTGCGCGATGTCCTTCGCTTTGCGGCGGGCAAATGGCCAGGTGAGCACACCGCTGGCGATCATGCTCGGGAGCAGCACATTCTCGATGACGTTGAGCTCGGGCAGCAGGTGGTAGAACTGGAACACGAAACCAACTTCCATGCACCGCAGGCGCTCGCGTTCACGGTTGCCCAGTGCGAATAGATCGATGCCGTCGTAAACAACCGTGCCGCCGTCTGGAGAATCGAGACTGCCGAGAATGTGCAGCAAGGTGCTCTTGCCGGAGCCGCTCGCACCGCGGATGGCGAGGAATTCACCCGCGTGAACGGCAAGGGTTGCACCATGCAGGACCTTCAGGGTTGCAGGTCCGATGCGGTAGTGCTTGTGGATGTGCTCTGCAGTGAGGAGTTTCTTACTCATAGCGCAACGCCTTCACAGGCCAGACACGTCCGGCGATGGTGGCGGGTATGAGTGCACCAATGGCAGAGGCCACGACTGCGATCAGGCAGATGACGAGGACTTCGTCGACTTTCACGACGTTCGGGATGGAGTCGAATGTGTAGACGTCTGGACTCCAGACGCGCAGGTTGGGATCGAGGCTGACCAGGAAATCCTGAATGTCGTTGATGTACCAGACGAACAGCGATCCGGTCGCAGCGCCCAAGGCTGCGCCCAACACCCCGACGGCGACGCCGAATCCGACGAAGATCATCGCCACACCACGAGCCGATGCACCAATGCTCTTGATGATGCCGATGTCACGCGTCTTCTGAACAACAATCATCCAGAAGATGCAACCGATCAACACGACCGCCACCATGCTGATGACGCCGAACAGTGCGGTCACGAGAATGCGTTCCTTCTCGACGGCGGCGATGAACTGCACCTGTCGTTCTTCCCAGGTCTCAACTTCGACGAAACTCATCAGTCGATGATCGAGGCGGCTGACGCGGTCAGCCACGGATGCGCGAAACGCCTCCCACTCGGCATCGACCAACTTGCGACCCTCGATAGTGTCCACGCCCGGCTTCAGCGAGATCAGAAGTTGCGACGCGCGGGCCGGTGTCTCACCGCCATCCTCCAGTGGCTGCGGTGACATGAGCAGCCATTCCTGCAGTCGCTTGAAGTCGACATAGCAGCAGACATCGTCGATCTCGAAGACGCGGGTCCGAGAATCGTCGGCCAATCGTGTGACGACGGTGGTCGCGCCCTCGATGCCAACCTTGCCGGTGATGGTAAGTGGCAGAATGGTTACGATGAGCTTGGACCCGCGTGGTTGGCTGCGACGATATTCACCCGTGCCGGGGGCACGCTCGTTGATGATGTTGCAGCCGACGATGATGCCGGGGGCCTTGTCACGCTCTTCACCGAAGTATCCGGGGATGCCATCGAAGTTGACATCGAAATTCCCCGGTCCTTCAAACGGACGGTTTGGCAGGCGTTTCCAGTCCCTTAGTTTTTCGTCGTCCGGGTTTCTCTCAGCAAAACGCTGGAGCGCCTGTTCATGATCGGGCGGCAGGATGGCGGTATCGTGCTCATCGAAGCCGGCGTAGGGTTTCCACTGCTCATCGAGTGATGTCGTGCCGGGGTAGTACTTGTCGTAGAAGAGGCTGTTGCCGAAGTCGTTGACGCGTTTGTACTCGTCGAGTCGGACGCCGACGACGCGCACGGGCTTGGTGAAGGACGTCGCCTCGATTCGCAGAATACCGTAATTGTAGATGACGGGCGTGGCAGTATCCACGACATCGGGCAGCTTGCGGTGCAGATGCTCGATGAATTCCTGATAGAACGGGAAACCCTGCAACGTCGCGTTGTCGACGACGATGTCGCTCAGCAACCCGCGTGATCGCTCCTTCAGTGTGTCGAGAAACCCGCCCATCACCGACCCGACGATGATCACCATGGCCACGCACAGCCATACGCTGATGACGGCGAAGATGGCGATGCGTCTCTTGCGCAGATAGCGAAGGGTCAGAAAGAGTTTGTACATGCGTGATCAGCCCTCCGTGGCTGGACGCGGTCTCTGCAATGGGAAAAGAATGACGTCGCGAATACTCTGGCTGTTGGTCAGCAACATGACGAGGCGGTCCAGTCCAACGCCCAACCCACCTGCCGGCGGCATGCCGTACTCCAGGGCGAGCACGAAGTCCTCGTCCATGACGGCCATCGTTTCGTCCTTGCGTTCACCCGCCAGACTACGCCTGAAATTCTCTTCCTGCACCTTGGGGTCATTGAGTTCGGTGTAGGCGTTGCCGAGTTCCATGCCGTTGACGAATGCTTCGAATCGCAGGGCGATGTCCGGGTTTTCCGGATGGCGGCGCGTCAACGGGCAGATGGCGGCTGGGTAGTCGTAGACGAACGTCGGCTGGATCAGCTTGTCCTCCACGGTGGCTTCGAACACTTCGTTTGTGACGACGGCGTCGTCGAGTTTCTCATGTTTGATGCCGAGTTCATCCGCCTTGCGACGGATGCCGTCGACATCATTCATGTCCACTTGTGCGTATTCGGCCAACAGGTCGGCATATTTGCGGCGTGCCCACGGAAGCGTGTAGTCGATCTCCTTGTCACCGTATCGACGCTTCATCTCACCGTCGAGTCGTTCGATGGCCAACGCGGTCATGCCCTCGACCCGCTCCATCATGACGTTGTAGTCCGCGTAGGCTTCGTACAGCTCAACCATGGTGAACTCGGGATTGTGCTTCGTGCTGATGCCCTCGTTGCGGAAGTTGCGGCTGATCTCAAAGACGCGCTCCATGCCGCCGACGAGCAAACGCTTGAGGTACAGCTCAGGGCTGATCCGCAGGAAGAGGTTGATGTCCAGCGTGTTGTGATGCGTCGTGAAAGGCTTGGCCGCCGCCCCACCGTAGATCGGCTGCAACGCGGGTGTTTCGACTTCAATGTAGTCGCATTGCGTCAGGTAGTCGCGGACGGCTTGAATGATCGTGCTGCGCTGGATGAACGTGTCGCGAACTTCCGGATTGCTGAACAGATCAACGTAGCGATGGCGGTAGCGCAGCTCGACATCGCTCAAGCCATGCCACTTCGATGGCGGCGGCTGGGTCGTCTTGTTGAGGATTTTGACATCGTCCGCCCAAAGCGTGAGTTCGCCGGTCTTGGTCTTCCCGATGTCGCCGTCGGCACCCACGATGTCGCCGAGGTCGAGCAGCTTCAACGCGGGCCAATGTTCCTTGAGGTTCTTCTTGGACAAGCCGAATTGGAGGTCGCCGGTCTGGTCGCGAACGGTCAAGAAAATCAGATTGCCCATGACCCGCTGCAGCACGACCCTTCCAGCCACGCGTGCACGTTCGCCTTCGCGGATTTCGCCGGTTTCAATGTTGAGTGTCTCCGCGCGGGCTCGCACCGATGACGTGGATTCCACGTTTTCGTATCGCCCGCCGTAGGGGTCGATGCCCATCTCGCGGAGCTTGTCGATCTTGCCGATGCGTTCCTGCTTGAGTTCGTCTTCGTAGCTCATGGTCTGGTGATCTTCGGGGTTGGTCCTGATCGGTTGTCGCGTGGCGGGATGGTAGCGGCATCGACGATCAGCGGCAATCGCGATTGTGCGCGCTACGCCGGATCGGGAACGTCGAACCGTTTGGCGAACAGCAGGCCTGCCTCAAAAAGCACGTACATCGGGGCAGCCAGCAGCATCAGACTGGCTGGATCGGGCGGGGTGAGAAGCGCCGAGGCGACGATGATCCCGAAGAGCACGAATCGCCGGGCTTTGGACATCTCCACCGACGACACGATCCCGGTGGCTGCGAGAAAGACGACAAGCACCGGAAGCTGAAACGCGACGCCGAACGCAATCGCCAGCGTCAGGGTGAAAGCGACCAAGTCCTGCAGTCGGTACTGGCTGGCGATGATCTTGTTGTTTGCCGCGGGCTTGAACGACGAGACCATCAGGCCGTCCTCGGTCATGATCTTGGTGGCGTTTTCCAACGAATTGAACCACATCTGCCCGATCGCGGGGTCTGCCGGATCGCCGGGGATGATGGGCATCTGCACGCCGCTGACGGCAGCATCATCCGCGTCGACCATGACCGATGGCGGAGATGCCAGCAGCCCGGGCACCTGAATCGCCTGGCTGAACTCGATCAACACGCCAAGCACAAGCGGCAGCACGACAAAGTACATAAACGCAACACCCGCCACAAACAGCCCCACAGACAACGGGAAGAACCGCTTTGCGAAGCGGCGCTCCTTTTCGTACAGTCCAACGCTGATGAACGACCACGCCTGGTGCAGGATCCATGGCATGGCCACGACGAGTCCGGAATAGATGGCCACGCGAATCGCAAGCAGGAATGGTTCGGGTGGACTGAGGGTCAGGAATTCCGCCGTCTCGCCGCGACTTTGCAGTGCACGAACCGCTGGCGCGAGAATGATGGCGATGACCTGCTCGACGAAGGCGAACGACAGAATAACGCCGACCACGAGTCCGATCAGCGACTTGATCAGGCACTGCCGCAACTCCTCGAGATGCTCGGTGAGCGGCATGCGATGGCCGTCGACGGGTTCGTCTGCAACGGGGGCGAATGGTGCCTGAGCGTGGGCGTCGTCGGGCATGGGCGGGATTCTAGGATCGGCTGATTTGAGGGTCAATTTGCATACGGATGTATCGACGATGCCCGCCGAGGCGATTGAGACATATGTTGAGCGGATGGGGCCTTTTCCGACGCAGACGGTCTGTTTTGTCGGGACTGGGCCGGGTGATGGCGGGCTGCTGACCATTCGCGGGGCATGCCGGATTCAGCAGGCGGATGTCGTCGTGCACGCAGCCAGTGAATCGCCGGCGTGGCGAACGCTCGTGCGGAGAGATGCTCTGCTTGTGTTCGCCGGACGGGCTGACGGTAGCGAACGCATCAAGCCGGACGCGTTTCTCAACATTGTCAAGCCGCACGTCGAGGCAGGTCGTCGCGTGGTCCGACTCAAGAGCGGCGATCCGTTTGTGTTCAATCGCACGGAGGAAGAGTGCGAGGCGTTGGCGTCGGTGGGCATTGGGTTCGAGATTGTTCCGGGTGTGACGTCGGGATTGGCGGGGCCTGCGTTCGCTGGAATTGGCACGACCCATCCGGGGATGGCCGACGCCGTCACGCTGGTCATTGGCTACGATGATCCTGAGTCGGCGGCCGCGAAGGTGGACTATGCGCAGCTCGCGCGTGGCGGGACGGTCGTCGTTTACTTCGGCGAAAGCCATCTTGGCGGAATCTGCCGGCAGATGATCGCGCGGGGAGCGGACGCCGACACGCCCGTCGCAATCATCCATGATGCGACCAAGCCCTCGCAGCGCGTGCAGATCGCAACATTGGCAGAATATGAATCGTCGCAAGGTGTGCCGCGCCCGGCCATCATCGTGATTGGCACAGCTGTTGAAACACGTCGTTCACTGGCATGGCGCGATTCGTTGCCGCTGGCTGATCGGTCGGTCCTCGTCACCAGGCCCGAGACGCAGGCGGCAGGTTTGGTGGGTCGTTTGGCCGCCGCAGGTGCGGAGGTGCTCGAGGCCCCGACACTGCGCGTCGTCCGTCTGACGGATGATGCGGTGCTGCGCGAGGCGATCGCAGCCATTCATCGGTACGACTGGCTTGTGCTGACCAGCGTCAATGGAGTCGATGCATTGGCGTGGCAGTTGCGGATGGTGGGGTTGGACGCGCGGTCGTTGGCGGGCGTGCACGTGGCAGTGGTCGGTCCTTCGACGGCAGAACGATTGAACGCGTTGTTCATCAAGCCCGATCTGGTGCCGCGTCAATATCTGACGTCAGCCCTTGGTCGGGAATTGATCGCGACGGGCGTAAAGGGCGCCCGGATTCTTCTGCTCCGAAGTTCCGAAGCGAACGATGAACTGCCAGCCATGTTGGTGTCCGCTGGTGCGGTGTGTGACAGCGTCGTCGGCTATGAGGCGGCGGCGGTGAACGCCCTGCCGGTGGACGTCATGACACGCATCATCGATGACACGCTCGATTGGGCGACCTTCACCAGCCCGTCGACCTTTTGCAACTTCCACGACATCCTGAATCGCCAATCGATACCGTGGCCGACGCAATTGCGCGTCGCGAGCATTGGGCCTGTCACGTCTGCCGCCATGCGGGAACGAGGCGTCGACCCAACGGTCGAGGCCACCGAACACACGATCGCGGGGTTGGCCGACGCGCTGATTGAATTCGTGTCCGGCATTACCGAGCGTCGAGAAACGACTGAAGGATGATCTGGGCCGCCAGCGCGTCACGTCGCGATTTCTTCTTCTGTCGCGTCAACCCGCTTCCCGCCATGTAGGCGTCAGCCTGATGCGACGACAACCGCTCGTCCCAGAGATGGACAGGCTGCTCGGTGAGCTTGGCCAGGTGGTCAGCGAACTGTCGCGTGATGTTCGCCTGCGGCCCTTCGGTGCCATCCATGTTGAGTGGCAATCCGACGACCCATTCATCCACGTCAAACTCGCCAAGCTCCTTCTGAATGGCGGCGATCTGCTGTTCGACCTTCACTTTCGCGGAAACGGCGGAGATGGGCGACGCGAGAGTGCCGTCAGGATCGCTGACCGCCAATCCGATCCGAGCCGTCCCGTAGTCAATACCGGCAAAGCGTGAGGACATGCGACGGGACTAGAGGTACTGCGTGTTGTACCGTTCTTCGACGGCTTTGACGAGTTCTTTGATGCTCTGCGTGTCGCGTTTGGTGCAGATGAGCGTGGCGTCTTTGCTGTGAATGACCACCATGTCGTTGATGCCGACTGTGGCAACGAGGTGGTCATCCTCCGAGACAACGATGTTGCCTTTGGACGCAAGGTTGATGCCCCTCGCACCGACGACGACGTTGCCGTCTTCGTCACCGCCAACGACCTGCTCAAGCGCCGTCCACGATCCGACGTCGATCCACTGGCAGTTCATCTCCACGACAAGGACGCTCTTGGCCTTCTCCATCACCGCGAAGTCGATCGAGATTTTCATCAACTCCGGGTAGATGCGATTCAGCAATTCTTCCTTTTGTGGCGTGTCCCACGCCTGACCGCACTCGACAAGTCCGTTGTAAGAACCGGGCAGGTGCTTCTTCAACTCGTCGAGAATCTTCGACGTCTTCCACGTGAACATTCCACTGTTCCAGTAGTATTCGCCGCTCGCGACATACTTCATGGCTTCGGTGACGTTGGGCTTCTCGGTGAACTGCCCGACGCGGTAGATCCCGTCTTCGATCCGCTCGTCGCGATGGACATAACCGAATCCGGTATGGGGCGAGCTTGGTCGAATGCCGAACGTAACCAGGTGGTCTGGGTGTTTTTCGACGATGTCGAACGCCGATTCCACCGATCGCGTGAACTGCTCCTGCGGATTGATGATGTGGTCAGCCGTGAAAATGCTCATCAGCCCGTCCGGATCACGCTGGTGCAGAATCGCTGCAGCCAGACCGATCGCGTTGGCCGTGTCACGTCCCGATGGTTCGCCGAACAGGTTCTCTTTGGGAATCTCCGGAATGTCCTCTGCGACCAGATCCAGGTGCTTCTGCCCCGTGATGACATAGATCGACTCGGGCGGCAACATCGCCGCCAGCCGCTCATAGGACTCGCGCAACAGGCTGCGACCGCTGAAGAGTTTCAGGAGCTGTTTAGGCCGACTTGATCGGCTTAGGGGCCACAATCGCGTGCCCGCCCCACCGGCCATGATGACGGCGTGTCTCATGATGTCGTTCCTTCAGGAAGTGTGCTCTGCCATCCAGCGTTGACTCAAACGCGGGCGCACAAACTCCTGTGGCCCATCCCGTGGGATAATCTAACCGACCTCGTCAAATTCCACACGCTCCAAATTCGCAAACTCCAGCACCCAACTCTGCTGATGTCCGCTCTTGAACAGGATATTCACGTGCGTCCGACGCGCTCCGCGGAACATTTCCTGAATAACGCCCAAACCGTGCGTCGGGTGTTTGACCAGCGTCCCGACCTGCCACTGCTCAATGTCGGGTGGCAACTCGCCAGCCGTCGATCGCCGTCGTCGTGTGACGCCGGCTGACGCTCCAATGAATTCGACATGCTCTTCCGGCAACACGTCAAGGAACATCGAACGCCGCATCGATTGAAACGCTCCGCGCACCATCCGCCGAGCCGCCGACGAAATCGTCAATCGCTGCTTGGCCCGCGTCATCCCGACGAACATCAGACGACGCTCCTCCTCAAGGTCGTCCGACGCGTCGCCCCGAGTCATCGGCAGGATGCCCTCCTCGGCTGCAACGATGTAGACGCAGGGGAATTCGAGTCCCTTGGCTGCGTGCAGTGTCATCAGTGTGACACCCGCTCTCTCACCCTCGACCATGTCCACGTCGCCCAGCAGACTCGTGTACGACAGCCATTCCACCAGCGTTGCGGACGCGTTGGCCGACTGGTATTCCGCCGCCGCCGATACAAGCTCGGCCACGTTCTCCAGCCGCTCCGGCTCGGCGTCGACATTCTGCTTCAGATCCGCCATCAGCCCCGACAGCAGCAGTGTCTGCTCGAGCGCGAGCTGCGGTGGCTGATCGACCAGCGACTGCATCGAATCGAGGATGTCCACGAAGACCTTGAGTTTCGTGCTCGCCCGCTTGAACGTGTCTTTGTCTGTCGATCCGCGCTTCACCGCGTCCAGTAGTGAACAGCCCTGCTGCTGGGCAAACGCCTTCAATCGGTCGATCGTCGTCTTGCCGATGCCCCGCGTCGGCGTGTTGATGATCCGCTCAAGCGACACGTCGTCGGCCGGGTTGAGCAGCACGCGCAGATAGGCCAGGACGTCCTTGATCTCCTTGCGCGCATAAAATGCAGTGCCTCGCGCGATACGATAAGGTACGCCCGCCCGCAGCAGTTCTTCCTCGAGCGTTCGGCTGATCGCATTGATGCGGTAGAAAATCGCGACATCGCCGGGCGACTGGCCCTGCTTGCTCAGTGATGCGATCTCCCCCACCACCGCCCGCGCCTCATCGGCCGCGTCTTCAAGCTCGATGACCCGAACGGCCGGACCGTCATCGTTCTCGGTCCACAGCGATTTCTCTTTCCGCTGCATGTTGCCGACGATCACCGCATCCGCCGACGCCAGAATCCGCTTGGTCGACCTGAAATTCTGTTCGAGTCGCACCACCTGCGCATCGGGATAGTCCTGCTCGAATGACAGGATGTTTTGAATGTCCGCACCGCGCCATGCGTAGATCGACTGATCCGGATCGCCCGTCACGAACAGGTTGCGGTGCTCCTTGGCAAGCAGATTCGCGATCCGATACTGCGCGACGTTTGTGTCTTGATACTCGTCAACGAGCACGTAACGGTATTGATCCCGCAGATCCGCCGCCACGGCGTCATTCGTCCCGACCAGCACGGCTGCCTTGAACAGCAGATCGTCGAAATCGACGCCCTGCATGTTTGCCAGCAATTCCTCGTACACGTCGTAGACGCGCGCAACCGTTTGATCGATGAAATCCTCCGCATCGTCGGCGTACGCCTGCGGGCTGATCATCGCGTTTTTCGCCCGGCTGATGCGCTGATCGACCATGCCCGGAGAAAAGTTGGCCGTGCTGAGTCCCGCCGCGATGATCGACTGCTTGACGATCTGCCGCCGGTCAGACTGGTCAAAAATCGTAAAGTTTGGCGACAGGTTGGCCGCCGCATGGTGGCGACGCAGAATCCGCACGCAAAGCGAGTGAAATGTGCAGACCGTCATCCCGCGATGGTCGCCCAGCGCGTCGATCCGCTCGCGCATCTCGTTGGCGGCTTTGTTGGTGAAGGTGATCGCCAGAACGTTCCACGGCTTCGTCGCGTTGGCTGCCAGATACGCCGCTCGTCGCGAAATGACCCGCGTCTTGCCGCTGCCCGGACCCGCCAGCACCAGCGCAGGCCCCTCGGTATGCGTGACCGCCTCAAGTTGCGGTTCGGTCAGCCCCTCCAGAAGCCCCCCGCCGTCATCCGTGACGTTGAAACCGAATGCAAAGTCGTCAGACATCGCATCCTGTATAGCCCGCTCACCGATGATGGTCAAAAGCACAACAATTCACAGGGTTGCAAGCTCTTTGTCCGTCCATAACCGCGCTTGTCGCAGCCATGTCGCATCGCTAGGCTGGTTCACCATGAACGTCGTCGCCCACGGTATTGACCTCATCGAGACCGCCCGGATCGCCGCCGTTCTCGACCGACACCGCGACCGCTTCTGCGAACGCATCCTCACCGAAGCCGAGCGCGCCCGCTCAGCCGAATTCAAGCAACCTCTGCAGCACATCGCCGGTCGTTTCGCCGCCAAGGAAGCCATCCTCAAGGTTCTCGGAACCGGTTGGCGTGGCGAAATCAGTTGGAAGGACATCGAAATCCTCAACAACCCCGCCGGTCAACCATCCGTCACCCTGACCGGCGAATGCGCGCGTGTCGCCGACGGTCTTGGCATCAAACAAATCTTCCTCTCGATCACGCACACAAAGGACCACGCCGCCGCCAGCGCGATCGGCGTGGCTTAGAAAGACGCTGTCAGTCGCAATCCGTCGTGCGCAAGGGCCATCCCGTCGGGCAGGTCGGCGTTGGTTTCGGCATGCTTGAGTTCGTGGGCGATGTGGGTGAAGTAGGTCTGCTTTGCGCCGATTTTCTTCGCGGCCTCGACTGCCTGTGCGAGCGTGAAATGGGTCGGATGCGGCGTGTGACGCAATGCGTCGAGGATCAGCACATCAAGGCCTTCGAGCTTGGCCATCGATTCGTCCGGTATGAGGTTGCAGTCGGTGCAGTAAGCGACGTTGCCGACGCGATAGCCGAAGATCGGCAGCGGACCGTGAAACAACCGGATCGGGATGATGGTCCGACCAAACAGCTCCAGCGGCGATTCATCAATCACGTTGAGCGACAGCTTCGGCGCCGCCGATGGATAGGTCGGATCGTGCGTGAAGGCATACCCGAACATCTGCTTGAGCACGGCCGCTGTCTCCGCCTCCGCGTACACCGGCAACGTGCATCGCTGCAGCCAATTGAACCGCCGCAGGTCGTCCAGCCCCGCCACATGATCCGCGTGAAAATGCGTGTACAACACGGCATCCACGCGATCGATCCCGCACGCGATCGACTGCAGCCGCAGTTCCTGCGACGTATCGATCAGAATGGTCCGATCGTCGAATCGCATCGCCACGCTGGGTCGTGTTCGCCGATCGCCGTGGTCGTCGGACGTGCACACGGGACAGTCGCAGGCGATCATGGGAATCCCATGCGACGTCCCCGTGCCGAGGCAAATGACTTCGATCTCTGTTCCGCCTGTCAACGCCTGTCCCGCCCTTTCCAGCGTCCCCGTCGATCTGTTGCATGCTAAACCGCCCAACGACCGCCGACCAGCGACGGGCCGTTGTCTCAGCCCATCACGCTCCCTAGAATTCCGGCTATCACACGAACGTGGTCGAAAGGAGCAACGGCGTGCTGGACAAGATGTTCGAACTGCAGGCGGAACTCAATCAGCGGATGGGCATGGACACCAAGGCCCTCAAGGGCGACTTCGATCCACAAAAGGCCGGCCAATGGCTCAACGACTACATCATCGCCTCGAGCAACGAGCTTGAGGAACTCCGCGACTGTACTTTCTGGAAGCATTGGTGCGCCGAAGCAAAGGCCGGTGAACGCTTCAAGCTCTTTGATCTGCAAAACGCCCGCGTCGAAGTCATCGACCTGCTGTTTTTCTGGATCAGCCTCGCCCAATGCGTTGGCCTCGACGCCGACGACGTGTTCAACCTCTACCAGCAAAAACTCAAGGTCAACCACACGCGGCAGGACAACAAGTACGCCATGGCCAACAAGGACGAATCCGACAACAAGTCGATCACGATCGACTAGCGGACTGCCCTGAAACGGCAGGAGTGTGACCGCGGTGACAAGCTGGCAAAAACCTCCGACCGGTGGCGATCCAAAATTCGGAATTTGCGGGCAAGATTCGCAATGCGGGCATGGATGGACATGGCCGGAAAACGGGCGGAAGTATGGAACGTTTAGCCCACGATTGAATCTTCATTACGATGCCGAGTGGATCGACGCTCACACGACTTGGGATCGGGAAATTGCTTTTCGATACTTGAGAGAGGATGGAGAGATAGGGGAGTTTGGGACAGGGCGGACCTTTAATGTCTTCCGTGACCTACCTAAGAGGTTTCCTCGAACAAAGCGAATACATCGATTGGTGAGTGCGGATGCGATCGACTTTGAGAATGTCGGCAAGCACTGGTCATGGGCGCCGCCATGGAAGCATGCGTGGGAGCGATTCGAAGAGCCACCATTCGTGCGGAGCATTCGAGCGCCAGGGAAACCTATTCTCCTGCTTATTGGCAGGATTCGCAGTGAGGACGTCGATTGGAACGAGTCCTTCATCCAGAACCTGATCTATGTTTTTTCCGAACGTGAGATAGTCCCAAGAGTGGGCGCATGCGTGGAACTTGAGGACGTTAGGATAGTCACGCCGGCTGAGGACGGGCTTGGAACTTTCAAGTTGGGCGACTCGATAACGAGTTTCCCCGAGGAAGCGCGAGTAGCACACTAATCTCGCCGAAATCTTGGAAGAGGAATGCTAGAAGCGGTTTCATAACCCCTGACGTAAAGTGGTTTTCGCGCATTTGCGCTGTAGCTGAAGATCGGTTTTACTTGGCGATCGAAAGGAGTCTTT
>JANQQK010000031.1 GCA_028289375.1 Phycisphaerae bacterium
CCAGGGCGGCGGTGAGGGTTTGGTTGGGGTCGGCGATGGTGGTGCGTGCTGTTGCGAGGAAGATTGCGAATATCAGGACGGTCCCTACGGGCATCCAACGGCGGGGTGCGATCTGCGGCGCGTTACTTCGGTGGGCAGATTGGGCATTCCCGCCACCCACGAGGGGTGGCGCTACAGAAGAACGGGGATTCGACTCCCCCACCGCTAAAGCGGTGGGCCATCCTTTCGATTTGGCGATCATTGGAGGTTTTCCTTTTCGAGTTGGGTGATGGCGGATTGGGTGCGGGCGGTGATGTTGGCGGCGGCGGAGGCGGTTGGGGCGTACTGAATGTGGTCGCACTCTTCGAGGAGTTGGTCGATGGTGGTGACGAGGTCTTCGTTGATGCTGCGGTCTTGGAGTTGGGTGATGGCATCGGTTCTGGTGAGGCCTCCGGTGGGGAGATTGCAGCGATCGGCGATGTAGGTGGTGATGGCGGCTGCGGCGAGTCGGGCGGACGTTGTGGGGTCGGTGGCTTGCTGGGCTTCGGTGAGTTTCTGGGATGCGTTGCGTTTTGCGTTTCGTCGGCGTCCCAATGCGACGTTGCTCTTGAGTTTGCGGCGGTTGGTCTGGAAGAGGAGGGTGGCGACATAGAGGATGGGCATGCCGCCGGCGATGGTGAGGGTGGTGGTGTTGAGGGCGATGGTCTGGTTGGCGAGGAGGAGGCTGGGGTCGTCGATGTTGGCGAGGAGGCCTTCGGTGCGGGCGGTGAGGTTGGTGACGGATGATGCGCGTGTGCCTTCGACCATCTGGGTGACGGGGAGTTGGGCTTGTTCCTTGATGGCGAGTGGGATGGGGTCTGTTTCGATGGTGACGTATTCCTCGATATCGGGATCGAAGTAGGCGAAGCGGATGGGCGGGACTTCGGTGATGTCGTCGCGGGTGGCGCGGATGGATTGGGTGAAGGTCTTGACGCTGCCGTTGACGATGCCGGCGAGGGATTCGTCGGGGACGCGGAAGTCATTGGTGAGTTGGGGCTGTTTGGTGAGGGGTGGTGGCTGGAGGGTTTCGAGTCGGCCTGTGCCACGGATGTCGAGGGTAATGGTGATGGGGTCGCCGACGTTGATTTCGGTGGGGTTTGCGGTGGCGGTGATGGCGTATTGTCCGACGGCGCCGCGGTAGATGTCGGGGCGGTTCTCGGTGGGTGGGGCTTTGATGATGATGCCGGAGTCGGTGACGGAAGCGGTGATGGGCTTGGCGCGGTCGATGGAGAGACCTCTGAGGATGGAGAATCGGTTGCGGGTGACGCTGATGGGATAGTTGACGACGACGTTGATGTCTGAGCCTGCTAGTTGTCCTGGGCGTTCGGGCCAGAACTTGTTTTCGACGGAGTAGATGAAGTAGGTGTGTCGTCGGCCTGTCTTGGGGTCGGCTTGTGTGGTTGTTTTGATGTCGACATCGCGCCCGGCGGCGATGATGTCGGCGAATTGGCCGAAGTTGCTGGCGTTCTGGTCGATGGTGCGCCACATCTGGCGGAAGTCGAGGGTGGTGCGGTTCTTTTTGAACTGTCGGAGCCAGATTTCGAGGGTGACGTTGATGGGTTCACCGACGTAGACGGAATCGACGTCGCCGATGAGTTTGATGTCGAGGAGGCCTTTGTTCTCGGATTTGCGGACTGTGATGGTTTGGGGTTGGGAGGTGTAGGTCTCGTCATCGACGGTGATCGCGAGTGGGGGGATGACGAGGTCGCCCTCTTTGCGCGGGATGATGTTGATGGTGTAGGTGGTGGTGATGCGCTGCTCCATTTGGCCGTTGAAGATGCTGGTGAACTGGGAGTTGGCGGGGGGGCCTATGCGGACGTCGGCACCCTGGATGTCGGCGACTTTGGGCGGGTCGTGGTCCTGGGCGTTGGTGATTTCGACGGTGATCTGGATGGGAACGCCGACGTAGGTTTTGCGGTCGGAGATGGTGAAGGAGACGTCGCCGGCGAGGGTGGGGGCGGTGAGGGTGAGGAATGCCAGGAAGAGAATGACGATCATCGTTGGGCACAATGTCGGCTGGTCGCGACGTGTGCTTTGAGGCGAGAAACTGCGATGGTATCGGCAGGTGCGAGCACCTGCCCTACGGTCTGCGCTTGATGAAATCGGCGGGCGCGCATGAGCAATCTTCAATTCGACTCCCCCAATCCCGGCGCGCCGGGAATGGGCCACCATCGGTTTTTTGTGTCGTGGCCTCTGCATGTTACCAGTCCTTGAGGACGGGGCGTCTTCCGACGCGTCTTCGTTTGGCTTTCTTGTCTTCGCGTTGTCGTTCCTTGTCGCGGACGGCTTGGAGGAGCTTTTCGGCTTCTTCAGGGGTCATTTCGATCTCGCGAACTTCGGTGGGTTGGGGTTGTTGTTCCTGCTGATCGTCCTGTTGTTGTGATGATTGCTGCTGGGACTGCTGATCCTGTTGCTGCTGTTGATCGCCTTCCTGCTGTTGTTGCTCGTCCTGATTCTGCTGCTCCTCGTTTTGCTGTTGCTGATCCTGCTGCTGTTGTTCTTCGTTTTGCTGTTCTGATTCTTTTTGTTGCTGGTCTTCGTTCTGCTCGTCCTGTTTTTGCTGGTCGGGGTTGTCGCACTGTTCACCGTCTTGCTGCTGATTTTCCTGCTCCTCTTTCTGTTTGTTGAGCAGGTCCTTGATGAGGGTCTGGGCGGTGTGGATGTTGGCGCGGGCGTCTTCGTCGTCGGGGTTGATGTCGAGGCTGTCCCGGTAGCGGGTGATGGCTTTCTTGAGCAGGTCGATGGCTTCGGTGGTGTTGGATTGTTTTTCGAGGGCTTGTGTGTAGGCGACGTTGCCGAGGTTGTATTTGATGTCGGCTTCGAGGGCGGGGTCGCGGGTGGTGAGGGCCTGGTTGAGGAGGTTTTCGGCGTCGGTGAGTTGGTTGAGTTTGTAGTGGGCCAGTGCGCGGTTGTAGGCGAGTTCGGGTGCGTCGGGTTGGGCGAGTTCGGCTTGGTTGTAGGCGTCGAGGGCGGATTGGTAGTCGCCGTTGGCGTAGTGCTGGTTGGCGGTGGCGACGAGTTTGGCGGGGTTGTCGAGTTGGGCGTGGGTGGGGGTTGCGTAGAGGGTGAGCGTCAGGATGGCGAGGGTGGTTGCGGCTGGTGCGATCGCGGGGTGCGTTGGCTTGCTTCGGTTGTCTTGTTGAAAGCTCCCGAAATTCGACTCCCCCACTCCCGGCGCGCCGGGAAAGCGGATGGGCCACCCATTCGTGTGATTTTTGGTCATGGCTGACTCCTTCGGTCGGTCATGAGGGTTTCGATCATGAGCAATGATAGTGCCAAGGCGGCGAACCAGTGGAAGCGGGCGTATCGGAGTTCCTTGCGTTGGGTTTCGAAGGTGCGGGTTTCGATTTTGTCGGCGATGCGATCGTAGATTTCGCGGAAGTCGGTGTTGGCGAAGTAGCCGCCGTCTGCGGAGAAGGCGATTTCGCGGAGGAGTTGGGGCATCAGTTTGGTCCAGACTTCCTGGCCTTCGTGGGTGAAGTAGACACTTTGTCCGCTGCGCTGGATGGGGATGCGGCCTCCTTCATTGGGGTCGCCCATGCCGATGGCGAAGACTCGGATGCCTCTTTCGTCGAAGGCATTTTGGGCGGCTTCGACGGCGTAGCTGTCGTCGGTCTCCTCGCCGTCGGAGATGACGATGATGGCTTTGTGGTCCTTGACCTTGTCGGTGAAGCTTGCGGCGGCGAGTCGGATGGCGTCGCCGATCTGGGTGCCGCCACGTGCGGCTGATCGGGTGGTGACGTTCTGCAGGGCGATTCGAAAGGCGGAGTAGTTGATGGTGAGTGGGCAGGCGACGGCGGCTTGTCCGGCGAAGGTGATGAGTCCGACGCGGTCTCCGGGCAGGACGGTGAGCAGGTCGATGATGTCGAGCTTGGCGCGTTCGAGCCGTGATGGGACGACGTCTTCTGCGAGCATGGAGTTGGAGACATCGAGGACGAAGATGAGGTCGATGCCCTTGCGTTCGAGTTCTTCCCAGTGCTTGCCCCAGCGGGGGCCTGTGAGGGCGACGATGAGGGCGATCGTCGCGAGGATGACGACGGCGGCTTTGAGTTTCTGGCGGACGGTGCTGACGGCGGGGACGAGGTTGTTGAGCAGGTTGAGCGATGCGAAGCGCTGGAGGGCTTGGCGTTTGCGGGTGAAGCCATAGAGGTAGATGGCGGCGAGCACGGGTGCGAGCCAGAGCAGGTGGAGCAGGTTGGGATGGTCGAATGCGAGGTCCATGGCGTTTATGGGATTTTCCTCAGCAGGGTGTTGGTCAGGGTGATTTCGAGTGCGAGCAGGACGAGGGCGAGGCCCAGCAGTGGTGGCCATTCGAAGCCGGCGAGTTGGACGGGGTGGGTGGCCAACTCGGTGTACTGCATGAAGCGTTTTTCCTCGGTTTTGGTTTTTTCGAGTTCGTCGATTTCCTTGTAGATGTTGCGCAGGGAGGCGGAGTTCTTGGCGCGGAAGTACTTGCCGCCGGTGGTTTCGGCGATGGTCTTGAGGGTTTCTTCGTCGATGGTGACGCGGGTCTGTCGTCTGAAGGTACCGCCGAAGGGGTCTTTGACGGGCATGGGGGCGTAGCCGTCGGTGCCGGCGCCGATGGTGTAGGCTTTGATGTCGTAGGTGGCGGCGAGTTCTGCGGCTTTGAGGGGGTCGATGTCGCCTCGGTTGTTTTCGCCGTCGGTGAGGAGAATGATGATCCTGCTTTTGATGCGGTTGGCTTCGGAGACGTCGCGGCGGCGGTCGAGGTCGCGGAGTTTTTCGACGGCGAGGGCGAGTGCGTCGCCGATGGCGGTGCCGTCTTCCTCGCGTCCCTCCTCTGGTGAGACGATTTGGGTTTGTCTGAGGGCTTCGGAGAGGAAGGCGTGGTCGAGGGTGAGGGGGCATTTGCTGTCGGGGTAGCCGGCGAAGGAGACGAGGCCTACGAGGTCATCGGGGCGTCCTTCGAGGTCGCCAGTGCCGAGGACGAAGTCTTCGACGACAGTCTTGACCACTTCAAGCCGGTTGATGGGTTCGCCTGATTCGTTGGTGAAGTCTTCGGCGAGCATGCTGGTTGAGCGGTCGACGATGAGCTGGATGGCGATGCCTTCGGAGTAGATACGGGTTTCCTCGTTGCCTTTCTGAGGACGGGCGATGCAGACAATCAGTGTGGCCACCGCGAGCGTGCGGAGCAGTGGGAGCAGGACGCGGGCGGAGACGCGGAAGGAGTGGCCATGGCGTTTGAGCCAGTCGACCGAGGAGAATCGGACGGCGGCGTGGGGGTGTCTGCGGAGCCACTGGACCCAGATAAGCGGGCAGAGGACGAGGAAGGTGAGCATCCATGGTGCGTGGAAGGTCATGCTGCCTCCTTTTCGGCGGATGCGGTGGGGTGGGGAATGGTCTGGGTAACGAAATCGCGGGCGGTGTTGAAGACGTTTTCGATTTCGTCGGTGGTTGGTTCGTAGAGGGCGTACTTGACGCGGTCGCAGGCAGCAAGGAAGTCGCCGAGGGCGGACTTGTGGTCGTGGGATAGCTTGTCGGTGGTGCGCATTTCGTCGAGGAACTCTTCGGTGGTGCGTTCGGGGGCCATCAGGTTGAAGCGTCGTTCGATGTACTCGCGGAGGATCATGCTGAGGCGGAAGTAGAATTCGTGGGTCTGGCCATTCTCAACGAGCTTGGCGTCGACGAGCCGGCGGAGTTGGTCGAAGGCCCATTCGTGGGCGGGGATGGGCGGGGAGACGTATGGTTTTCGCTGCCGGTTGATCAGCTTGATGATGACGAGGATGAGGATGAAGGCGGCGGCGAAGATGGCGAGTCCGTAGTAGATGGCGGTAAGGTTGGGATCGGTGGGAAGTTCGACGGGGGCTTTGACGTCGCGGAACTGGGTCGGGTCGAAGTCGCCTTCCATCAGCGAGGTGACCTCGATGTCGAATGGTTCGGATTCGATGGTGGATTCTTTGGGGTTGTCGGGGTCGCGGTTGTCGGTGAACTCGGCGGCGATGGCGGGGATGGTGTAGGTGTCGGCGAAAAAGACTTCGAGGGTGTAGGTTTGCTTCCAGACGGACTTGTCGGGGTCTGTTGTTTGCGGGTGGTCGCGAAAGTCGCGGATGACGAATTGGCCGAGTTCTGTGCCGAAAGCGGGTGGGCGGACAGTGACGTCGGGTTCTGCGGTGAAGGTGATGGTGAGGTTGAGGCGGTCGGCGATGGATATGGTGGGCTTGTCGGTGGCGACGGTGAGGGTGACTGGGCCTTTGGTGGTGGTTTTGGTGGTGGGGGTTGATTCGGGTTCGGTGGTGGTGGGGGTGTTGTTGCAGGCGGGGAGAACGAAGGTGAGCGAGCAGATTGAAATGACGAGAGTTAGGCTCGTTCGGGACGATTGCTTGACCATTCGACTTCCCCACTCCCGGCGCGCCGGGAAAGACGGTGGGCCACCCAGAAAACTCAAGCCACCCGGACTGTTATGAATCATCGCGCTACTCATTGGCGGTTGTCTTGAAGGCGTTGGGGTAGAAACGGACGTTGTGGGTTTCGAAAAGTTCGCGGAGGTATTGCTGGGTCACCTCGGTCTGTCGGGCTTGGCGGGTGTCGAGGGCGACCTGGTCCTGGATGTCTTCGAGCGGTGGCGGGACGGGGTCGCTTCGCTTGATGATCTTGTACACGTGCCAGCCCTTGTCACTCTTGACGGGTTGTTTGACGACGGTGTCGACGGCGGTGTTGAGGATGCGTTGCTGGGCTTCGGGGTTGGGTCCGAGGCCTGGGACCACGGCGGAGTTTTCGGTGACGTTGCCATCGAGCAGGCCGGCGTTGTCTTTGGTTGTTTCATCGATGGAGCGTCGCTGGGCGAGGTCGGCGAAGTCGGCGCCGGATTGGGCGAGGGCGATGACGTCGAGGGCTTCGTCTTCGGTTTGGGTGACGATGTGGGCGATGGTGACGTCGGGGTTGCCGGTGTATCGGGACTTGTTGGCTTCGTAGAAGCGCTGGATGTCCTGCGGGGTGACGGTGGCGCGGCGGGAGACTTCGTCGAGCATCATGCGTGTGGCGAGAAGGCGATCGGAGAAGTCGGCCAGTTGTTCGCGGTAGGCGGGGGACTGGTGGAGGTCTTTGGTTCGGGCTTCGGTGGCGAGGACGCGGTGGGCGATGAGTTGCTGGAGTTCGGCTGCTTTGGCGTCGGGATCGTTGAACTGTTCGTGCATGCGTTTGCGTAGGGTGGCGGCGTCGGTGGCGGAGAGTCCTGGCTGCATGGCGATGAGCTGGTCGATCTGGCCGGTGAGCATGCGGTCGAACTCGGCGATGGTGATTTTGTCGTCGGCGATTTGGGCGACGACCTGTCGATCGTCGACGGTGGTGTTTTGTGCGAGGTCGGTGCGTTGGGCAATTTCACGGGAGAGGTCGGCGTATTGTCCCAGCTTCTGGAAGGACTCGCGGACGTGGCGGGCGATGTTGCGTGCGAGGTCGTCGTCGGAGTCTGCCAAGAGTGATTCGGCGCGGTAGAAGCTGGCGATGGCGGGCTGATGCTGGTCGGCTTGCTGATGGAGCTTGCCGATGCGGTAGTGGATCTTGGCCTGGTCGGGTGCGGGGAGGTTGGCGGTGGTGAGGTATTCATTCCAGACGCCGATGGCGGCGATGGGGAGGTTGCGGTCTTCGAGTTTCTGGGCGAGGGCGGTGAGGTCTTCGCTGTTGGCGGTCGACGAGCCGGTGGGAATCGGGCGCGTTGAGAAGTAGGCGTTGCGCATTTGCATGCCGACGATGATGACGAGCATGGCGATGACGAAGGGGGGTGTGCGCAGGACGCGTGGTGGCGGCGGGTTCTCGGGGAGTTCGAGATGAGGCGTTGGGTGCGAGTGTGGTGTGGTCATAGTTTGGCCTTTCGCTTTCTGAAGAATCGCTGGAGGGGATCGACGAAGGACTGGCCTGTCATGACGTCGATGGCGTCGATGTTGGCGCGGCGGAACTGGTCGGTGCGCTCGTCGGCTTTGGAGATCGCACCGGCGGCGTATTGTCCGCGGAGGCGTTTGTTGGCGGTGTCGACGACGACGATTTGGCCTGTTTCGGCGTCGATGAGTTCGACGAGGCCGACGTTGGGCAGGTCGACTTCGCGCTGGTCTGTGATGGTGATGGGGATGACGTCGTGTCGGCGTCTGGCGATGCGCATGGGCTGTTCGTAGCCGGCGTCCTGGAAGTCTGAGACGACGAAGACGACGCATTTGCGACTGGTGACGCGGTTGAGGTGTTCGAAGGCGACGCTGAGGTCGGTGCCTTTGCCTTGAGGCTCTTCGTAGAGCAGGTCGCGGATGATGCGGAGGACGTGCTTGGAGCCTTTCTTGGCGGGGACGAACTTTTCGACCTCGTCGGTGAAGGTGATGAGGCCGATCTTGTCGTTGTTTCGGATGGCGGAGAAGGCGAGGGTGGCGCAGATTTCGGCGGCGAGTTCGCGTTTGAGCTGGTCGGCGGTGCCGAAGTTGTGCGATCGCGAGAGGTCGACCAGGAGCATGACGGTCAGCTCGCGTTCCTCTTTGAAGATTTTGACGTAAGGATGGCCGTAGCGGGCGGAGACGTTCCAGTCGATGGTGCGGACGTCGTCGCCGATCTGGTAGGTGCGGACTTCCTCGAATTCCATGCCTCGGCCTTTGAAGGCGGAGTGGTATTGGCCGGCGAGCACGTCGTTGACCATGTGCGACGTGCGGATTTCGATGCGTCTGATTTTCTTGAGCAGCTCTGTGGGGATCATGGATCTTGTGGAGCGTCTCTGGTTTCGGGGTTCCTACGGTACGGGTACGTGATCGAGAATGGCCTGGACGACGTCTTCGGATGTCTTTTCCTCGGCTTCGGCTTCGTATGTCACGATGACGCGGTGGCGGAGGATGTCCATGGCGACGTTTTTGACGTCCTGCGGTGTGACGAAGCCTCTTCCGGCGAGAAAGGCGGATGCCTTGGCGCCGACGGTGAGGTTGATGGTGGCACGTGGCGAGGCACCGTACTGGATGAGGTCTTCGACGGGGACGCGGGCGTCTTGGGGGTTGCGCGATGCGTGGACGAGGTCGACGATGTAGTCCTTGATCTTGTCGTCGATGTAGATGTCGTCGACGAGTTGCCGGGCTTTGGCGATGTCGTCGGGTTGCATGGCCACGTCGACCTGCGTGTCGGGGGCGGTGCTGGCCATGCGGTCGAGTATTTTTCGTTCTTCGTCGCGTGTGGGGTAGCGGACGACGAGTTTGAGCATGAAGCGGTCGACCTGGGCTTCGGGGAGGGGGTAGGTGCCTTCCTGCTCGATGGGGTTTTGTGTGGCGAGGACGAGGAAGGGGTCGTCGAGTTTGAAGGTGTCCTTGCCGATGGTGACCTGCCGTTCCTGCATGGATTCGAGCAGGGCGGACTGAACTTTGGCGGGGGCACGGTTGATCTCGTCGGCGAGGATGAAGTTGGAGAAGATCGGTCCTTTCTGGACGGTGAACTCGCCATCCTGTGGTTTGTAGATGAGGGTGCCGAGGAGGTCGGCGGGGAGGAGATCGGGGGTGAACTGGAGGCGTTGGAATTTGGCGTTGATGCCTCGGGCGAGGGCGGAGACAGCCGTCGTTTTGGCGAGGCCTGGGACGCCTTCGATGAGGATGTGGCCATTGGAGAGGAGGCCTATAAGCATTTTGTTGAGGAGGTCTTCCTGTCCGATGATGACGCGGTGCATCTGGTCGAGGAGGTTTCGGAAGGGCTCGCTGGCTTGGGTGACGGCTTCTCCGATCTGTTTGACGTCGAGTTGGGTGGTGGTCATGTCGTGGGTCTCGTTCTCTTGAAACGTGTCCTGGCCTGCATGCCGGCCTGTCGTTCGTCGATGTTCTCTGCCATCCCGTCACCCACAAGGGGTGACGCTACAGGAGTTGTTGCCTGTTGGGTCGGCGGTACACGATACACTCTTCCGGTTACGGGCGCGCAACCTTAGCACCTGTGAAAACAAGACGCAATTTGGCGGGTGAGCCTGTCAGCGGAGTGCGGGAAGTGTGACGAAGGTGTTACAAAAGTGGCCGACCGGATGCAGTGGAGGGATGCACCCGGTCGGCGATGGGGTTGTGTGAACTTGTGGGTCGATCAGCTTTTGCGGCTTCGACAAGGGTGACGCTTGGGATATCCCTGTCGGGCCGAACTGTGGCGTCGATGTCGGTGCCGGCGCGGGACCGTCGTCGGGCCACGTCATGGTAGGCGCGGGAATCGGTGCGGATGCGAAAAAGTGGTTGTTGGTGGATGGGTGTTGATGTCGGGGTTCAGTCTGGTTGCATTTTGCGGCGATGATGCTGCGTTAGGCGGTTGGTTCACTTTGGCTTTACGTCAAAAATTTTGAGTTCGACGTTGGCGATGACGGGTTTGTGGTCGGAGTGGTGGAGGTTGGGAACGATGGAGGAGTTTACCTTGAAGTGATTAGACGTGTAGAGGTAATCGATGCGGATGCCAATATCGCGGACGGTGAAGGTGGGTTCGGGGTTTTGCGCTTTGGCGGCGACGTCGGTGAAGTGGTGGGCCATGGTGTTCGCGCTGGGGAAAAAGGACATGGCGTTTCCGTCGCAGCCGATGACGATGGGTTTGGTTTCGTCCTTGAGTCGGTTGACGAGGTGGGCGACTTCGTGAACGCGTTCGTCTTCGGTGGTGAGGGCGCCGGTGACGGAGGCGCCGGGCAGGGAATAGAAGTGGGCGGAGACGATGATGATGGTTTGGCCATCGATGTCGAACTCGGTCAGGACGCCGTAAGCGCGGTCGGGTTTGAGCATGAGGGGTTCGGTGTGGACGAGTTTGCCGCGGGCGACGATGGCGGGGCCATGCTGGGTCGGGTGGTGGAGGATGATGGGTCTTGGTGCGGCGGCCCAGGTGTATTCGGGGCCGAGACGTTTGGCGAGATCGGCAGCGTGTCCGGTGCCGTTGCGTTCGGCGTCGCGGCGGTAGCGGATTTCCTGGAGGCAGATGATGTCGGGTCTTGTGGTGGCGAAGAATTCTTCGATGTTATCGGCGGCAGTTCGGGTGTGGTGGCCGCCTTTGATGTTGTAGGTGGCGATTTTGAGTGGCTCGGGTTCGGCGTCGAGGTGCGCGCATGGCCAAGCGCAGAGGAGCAGCCAAGCGACATTGACGATTCGTAGCATTACGCCTGGGGAACTTGAGGTCTTGGAGGGGCAGGGGCGCCAGCGAGCAGGCCTTCTGCGCTGACGTCTTCGTCGATGTCAGGCCAGTGGATGCCGAATCCGGCGCCGCAGTGCTGCCAGTTCTGACGCTGTTCGGGCGTCGCGTCCAGCAGGCGCGGAAACCAGGCCAAGGGGACCGTGATGGTCCTGCCATCGGCGAGATCGGTGCTCATCGTGTCGTCGTCGAATCGGACATCAATGATGCGTTGTCCGGGGTTAGGATCCAAAGAACTCATTCCAGGCCTCCAGGAACCGTTGTTGGTTGCTCTGCACCAATTGTATCACGTCTCGCAGTTCTTTTGCTCGGAATCCGATGTTTCGGGCCAATGCGACCGGCTGAAGCCATACCTTCGCAGTGGCGTCGTCGCGATCGACGTGGACGTGGGGTGGTTCGCCCATGTCGTGGCTGTAGAAATAGATGCGGTACGGACCGATGCGTGCGATTGTCGGCATGGGAGGCTTCCTTGAGCAGTTGCGATCGGGTTATGGGGCGAGTTCCTGGATGGCGGCGAAGATTTTCTGGCTGGCGGCTTCGAGGGTTTCGGGTTTGCGATCGGTGAATTCGGAGAGGTCGACGGGTTGGCCGAACTTGACGCGTGCGTTGTGGCGGTGGAGGAAGCACTCGACCATCGATTCTTCATATCGGACGCCTGAGATGTGGGCGGGGATGACGGTGGCGCCGGTGCGCATGGCCATCATGGCGACGCCGTGTTTGACTTCGTTTTCGGATGTGCGGTTGCGGATGCCGCCCTGAATGAAGATGCCGACGACCTTCTTGTCCTTGAGGCGGCGGATGGCTTCCTTGATGGCGGTGATGTCGTTTTCCTCGCGGCGGACGGGGATGCATTCGGCGGTTTTCACGAAGTGGCTGATGATGGGGACGTTGTAGTATTCGGCGGCGATCATGAAGCTGAGCATGCGGTATCGACAGGCTGCGTAGACGAAGAGCGGGTCGATGGGGGAGATGTGGTTGGCGGTAACGATGACGGGGCCTTCGTGGGGGATGGTGCAGCGGTTGGCGACGTTGAGTCGGTACCAGAATTTGAGGAAGAACTCGTTGAAGTTGCGGTAGAGGGCGTAGAGTTGGCCGTAGGCGGGCGTGCGGAGTCGAACACGGAGCGTGGCGATTCCGACGGCGGTGAGCAGGATGGCGGAGCCGACGAGGACGTAGCCTGCCCATGAATCGAGGTTTGTCCACGCGGGGATGGCGAGGGTGCCGGTGGCGATGAGCAGGCCACCCATGGTGGCGAGGTTGACGATGCCGTAGACGCGTCCGCGGTATTGATTGGGAACGAAGCGTTGGATCATGGCGTTGTAGCTGACCATGACGGAGACGCCGAAGAGTCCGCTGAGAAAGAGTCCGATACCGCCGACGATTTTGGCGAGAATGAGCGGGAGGGGGATGAAGATGGTGGCGGCGACGATGATGAGCGATGCGGCCGTGCCGAGCAGGGCGTAGGTGATGGCGATTTCGCTGCGGAGCGCGTTGCCGAGCAGGAAGAGAATGACGGAGCCGGCGACGAAACCAAGTCCGAGAATGCCGAGGTACTGTCCAAAGTCGGCGAAGGTGCCCTGATAGGTGTTCTTGACGATGGCGGGAATCAGGCTCTTGACGGCTGATCCGGTGAACCAGACGACGACGGCGATCCCGACAAGCTGGAGGACGTGTTTGTGACTTCGGAGGTAATCGACGCCCTGTTTCAGGCTTGCAAGCATCGAGTCGTCGCCCTGATGGACATGGGCGTTGATGGTTCCGCGCTTCGGGCTGATGAAGTAAATGCAAACCGCGCTGAGGGTGAAGGTGGCGGCGTCGAGGTAGAAAGCCGCCTGAATCTTCCCCTTATCGGCGAGGATGCCGCCAACGACCTGTGCGAAAATGGTTCCGATGAGTCCGAGGCCTGCGATGGTGGCGTTGGCTGGAACGAGTTGGTCCTGTCGCACGAGGGTGGGGACCATGGCTTGTCTTGCGGGAGCAAACATGGCTGCGAAGAAGCCAAGTGCGAGGATCGGAAGGAAGGGGCCCCACGTCTCGCCGAATGTGTCGGTTGACGTGGTAATGAGTTGAAAGAAGAAGATCAGGAGCAACGCTCTTGCCAGGTCGGCCGTGATCATGAGGGATCGGCGCGGAAATCGATCAGCCAATGCCCCCATCAATGGACCGAAAAAGAAGAATGGCAGGATGAGCACGAAGGTGATGCGTGCCATCAGCGGGGTCACGTCGACGTTTTCTTCGAGGGCGTCTCGCGTGGCGAGGATGGCGAGTTCTGAGAGGTGATCGCCCACGGCGCTGATGCCGTAGGCGCACCAGAGAAGGACGAAATTAGTGTTGCGAAGCAGGTTTTTAAACTGGCTGGCCACCGATTCGCCCCAAAGCACGTTGCGTCGACACGTAAGCGGGATCATTGGAACGCAGGTTGGATGTGGGGGCAAGGGGGGTTGAACGTGCGATCTGTCGTGGCGCGCGTTTGGCGCGAACGACGGTCGGGTGGGGGTCTGATGGGCGTGATTTTTTTGCCGGGAAGTTCAGGTCACTTGAATGTTATTTCAAGTTTCGGATTTTTCGTTCCGATGACCGGGGCAAGATTGGATTTTTTTGGCAGAGTCACGTCAACTAAAGGAGACCGTGATGGCTACAAGCATTCGAAGTGGAAGCTGGGGATCGAGTCGCTCGAGTCGTTCGAGCAGCACGAAGGCGAAGGGCACGACGCGCAAGGTCGCACCGGGCTACTCGTCGGTTTGCAATCAGTTCAACCAGCGGATTCAGTCGTACAAGACGCTTTGCGCTCAGATGATGGGTCCGGCTCGCAAGACGCGTCCGTCGGCTTCGACGCTGAACACGCTGGCGAAGTGGGTTGAGAAGGGCGCGACGATTCACAAGGTCAGCCCAGCTCAGATCAAGCGCTGGACGAAGGTGAACTCGACGTTCAAGACGACGACGCCTGTGAAGAACGCGTTGGCCAAGAAGTTTGGCAAGAGCACGATCAAGGCTGTCTGCCAGGACAAGAGCGGCTCGTTCCTGGTCGCTTGCGGTTCGTCGAAGGGCAAGCCTTTCAGCTTCCCGAACAACTAATTCAGCATTTGAATCACAGAGTACTGGCCGGTTCGTGTCTTACACCCTGTAGACGCAACGCTTGAACCGGCGAGACCACGTGACATGCCTTTTCCGGGCGGCCCCGCTTGTGTGGGTCGCCCTTTTTTTGCGCGCACTTCGGCAGGTCAGTCGGCGAGTTGTTCCTGCGGCTGTTGGCACTAGCATGGCCGTCTGGGCAAATTCCGTGCACGTCTGTGACTTTGCGGAGGCAGACAATGAGTCTTATGCGGCGCATTCCGTGGTATCCATCGTTTGTGGTCGGGCTGGGGGTGGTGGCGTGTGCGACGACAGCCGTGAAGTTGTTGCTGGCCGCATCGACGATGTCCCGTGTTGTCGGCGGGAGTTTCTGGGGCTGGGTCTCGCCAACCGTGTTGGTTTGGGGCGCTCTGGCGGTGGGGCTTTGGTTTGAGCGATCATGGGCGCGTTGGGGGATGCGTGTGCTTGTGACGACCAACATTTGCGTGATGGTTGTTACTCCTTTCATTATTCGCTCGATGGGTGCGGAAGGCCGGCCCTGGATGCCGTCCATCGTGAATATCGGGACGACGTTGTGGATGTTTTGGCTGGCGTGGTGGATGCGTTTTCGGTTCGAACCGATGGGCTTGCCTTTGGGGGAGCGTCTGCGCGTTGGCGCGTCCTGTTCGTGGGGCATGACAATATTGCTTTTTGAGCAGTTGCGACGTCTGCTTGGCATGTCGTACCTGCCGTGGCATTGCGATCCTTACGTGATCGCTCGCGGTCGAGAAGCAACATGGGGCGATATCTCGGAAACAATCGCGTTTCCAGAAGAGTACGACGAGTGCTGGGTGACGGTTGGGACGATTCCCGTGCCATCTGGGGAGGTTGTGATCTGTGACCCCAATCTGACTGGGGTTATCAAGAATGGCGATGTGCCGTTCGTCGACGAAGTTCCTCCGCGGGCTCACAAGGTGGAGTTGCAAATCGCGCGCTTGCGGTATCCGTATGGGCTGCGCGTGCTTCGGGCTCGCATTCTGTGGTCGAATCCGCTGACCGGTGATTTGGAGTTGCGGGGAATGGCCATGGTGGATTTGGGACAGCTCTGCATAATCGACTTTAAGAAAGCTGCGAGGATTCCGGACCTTGAGATCGGAGCGTTCGGCGACAAACTCTGGCGGTCATGCCGGCTCGATGGAAGTGACGGCGATGAGATGGTTGTTTTTTCAAGCGGCTTCGGCGATGGGGTGTATCCAGTTTACAAATTGATCGATGTTACGCGGTGCTTCGGCGTCTACATAGACATGACGCACAATCGCCCCGAGGGGAAAAATTACTGCCTCAGGAGGCGTGGTTGGGCGGCACCGAAGCCGCCGGGGCCTGAGGAGTTCAGATTCCCGCTTGATGACGATGAGGGAGACGAGGATCACGTCCAGTAGGGTGACGCTCTCAGCCGCCCCGCGCAAGGCCTAACCCTTTTTCGGCAGTTCGAACCTGATGAGGATCTGGGCGTTGAGAAGGGGGAAGTCGATGCGGACGCGGTAGACGCGGAAGCGTTCGCTTTCCCAGCCGACCTTGTCGAAGACCGTGCGGACCATCGAGGCGTAGTTCTCAACGTCGTTGGTGTGGATGCGGTCGGTGCCCTTACCCAGCAGTCGTACCGTTTCGATCATGTCGATGCGGTCGAAGGGGCGTTCGAAAGCGTCGGCCAGGTTGCCGCGGGCACCGGTGCGGTAGACGTTGACCTCGGGACTGGTATTGGGCCAGATGTCTTCATGCACGAACACGTCCACGAAGGAGACCTTGGCGGGTTCTGCCGGCGTGTAGCTGACGAACTCGTGGGTCAGGTCGGGCGTGGCGTGTGTGAGGAAGCTGTTGGGCGTGTAGGAGCCGAGGAAGATGTTGGTCGGCTCGGGGTTGGGTGTTTCGTCGTCGGCCAGGGCGACGTAGACCGAGTCGTTGTAGCGGTGCAGCGACAGTTCGGGGATCGGATGCGTCGTGAATTCGCGGATGATGGGCAGATCCTCGTCACGCGTGATCGGTTCACGGGAGAGGTTGTAGCTTGAGCAGCCGCCGTCACGCATGGGGGAGGCGCAGCGTTGTGCCCAGATCATGCGGGCGACGCGGGGGGTGAGGTGCCGCATGCCGACCTTGCCTGCGAAACAGGCGGAGTCGCAGCCTTCGCCGGTGCTGGCTGGCTGAATGATGCAGGCAACGAAGCTTGCGTCGACCTGGTGGCCGAGCAGGTTGCACATGGCGTCGAAGGCGGCTTTTTTGTTGGTGCGTTCGATACGTTCGCGGACGTCCGGGAGGAGGCCGCCGATGATGGTGTTGAACGCGGTGCGTGAGCCGCCGATCTCGCGGACGAGCTTCTCGAACTTCCTGACCGATTCCTCGGCCTTTTCGACGAGTTGCTGATTGGCGCCTTTGCCGGCGGCAGCCGTCAGGGCGGTGCGGATGCCGCGTGGGCCTGGCATGCTGTGGCAGATGGCCAGCGGGTCCTGCTTCTTGATGGCGCCCACGAGTCGGACTGCGAGAGTCTTGTCGATGTCGAGGAAGACGGAGAGTTCGACGGCGCGGGTGGGGGCATCGGGGATGTCGGCCAAGACCGCGCGGAGGGAGTCTCCGAGGGCGATTCCGACCTCGCGGATGCGGGACTCGGTGGCGTGTGGTTTTGAGGCTGTTTCAGACAACTGCTTGTGCACTTGTTGGCCTTTCTGCCTTATCTTATCGCCGGGCGAACGGGTGGCAACGAAATGGGGCTAAGTACCGATAAAATAAGCATTTGCGGTGCCCAGACTCGGTGAGTGCATATGCAAATGCATTGCCACCCGGTTTAAATAGGGCGTCAGCCAGCCCGACAGAAGCGTTCGCACGAGACACTCAAATGCTACGGAAGCAGTTGTTCGCGTGCGACAGGGTTGCACCTGCGCAGAGGCCCCAGCGCGCCGATGACGATGATCAACACGGCCATCGCAGCCAGTCCCGAATTCCCTACAGTCGGAATGGTCGGGGGCGAAACAATCCCGGGGCACGCAAAGACATATGCAGAGCCGCAGTTGCCTCCCGCAGCGCAATCATCGGTGTAAGCACCGACGGCAATCGACTCGCCACTTATGGCCACGGAAACGCCAAATAAGTCGAGGGTATCCGCATCGAATGCGGTGAGTTTCTGCGTCTGACCCCACGCCAATCCGTCGAATCGGTAGACAAATGCCGAACCACATTCGGGCCCAGCCAAACAACTACCGCCCCAAGCGCCGACAACAGCCCAATCGCTCGAAATGGAAACGGAAATGCCGAAATTGTCGACGTCTTCCATGGGCGAAATTCTTTGCTCGTGACCCCAGGCCGAACCATCAAATCGATAGATGTGTGCAGAACCACAAGCTCCGCCTACGACACAGTTGTCGTCCTGAACACCAACAATGACGGTGTCGCCACTTACGGCGACAGACTCGCCAAACTGATCGAATGCTGCTGCATCGGGTGCAGTGATCTTCTGCTCTTCGATCCAGGCATTGCCATCGAAGCGGAAAATATGGGCCGAACCACAGCTAGCTCCAGAGGAGCAAAAATCACGAGGCGATCCGACAATCGCGACATCCCCATCGACAGAAACTGAGAGTCCGAATTCGTCATCAACATCCGCATCGACAGCGGTGAGTATCTGTTCCTCAATCCACATAGCCCCGTCAAATCGGAATACGTATGCCGCACCACAATTCAGGCCAATCGGACAATCGTCAAAGCTGGCTCCAACGACGGCCACATCATCGCTAATGGCAACGGACACACCGAAGAGATCTTCTGCATCAGCGGACGTTGCGGCGAGCTTCTGCTCTTCTGTCCACGACGATCCGTCGAATCTGTAGACATAAGCAGCGCCGCAGCTGTTCCCATCGATACAGTGATCACCCAATGCTCCCACGATTGCAGCATCACCGCTGATCGACACTGCAGTACCGAACAAGTCGAATCGGTCTGCGTCCGACGCTGTAAGCCTCTCCTCCATTTCCCAATCTGCCCCATCGAGTCGAAACACGTAAGCCGAGCCGCAATCCGGCCCTGCGGGGCACGCGTCGCCGAATGCACCAACTATTGCAGCATCACCGCTAATGGAGATCGAATATCCCAACCGATCATTTGCGTTTGCGTCCGAAGCCGTAAGTTTCCGCTGCTCGCCACATGGCTGTGCACATAGAGCAATTGAGTCAATACTCGTCAGAAACACGCCCGCGAGTACACAAGCTGACAATATACGATTTCTGGGATTCATGATCATCGTTCTCCTTCTGCAGAGAGAGTTAAACAAGAACACATCATGCATCAGGCTGGTAGGTATGCAAGCAATCGGGCAGCGAATCCCAGTTTGCCGGTGGCTGAAAGTTAACACTGTTACCCTTCAATCATGTCGAGAGTGATGTATCTCAGCAGCCGGACTCTCGCTGAGGGCAGTTCATTCCTGTTGGGATATTGAGTGTGGTTTCTTGCGATACGCACTCACTCGAAGAAGTAGAGCACGCTGAAGTGGTCGCGGCGTTGATGGCCGCTTGGGCGAGAATAATGGCGAGGGGGTAGAGAATGGGGTGGCGGTTGAGCATCTTGGCACTGGACCGGGCCTGGACCGGCTGACACCGCCAGTGCGCCGTTGGGATCGGTTCGCTCAAGCGAGCGAAGGTCAGAGGGTTGGGGCGTGCTGTCTCGGCTATTCGTATATGCTGCCGGCCATGATGATCATGGCGAAGTGCTTCCATTTCGGGACTTCGTCGAAGTCGATGCCTTGGTTCTTATAGTAGCCGTCCATACTCAGAGTCCATCCCCACATTCCACTGAGGAATGACGCGATGTCGTCGTTGTCGAATTTCACGACACCGCTTTCGAACTGCTCGGTGATGAGTTGCAGCACGTCGGCGAGATCCTGCCTCGTCTCGATGGCTTCGATACGCGCGTTGATGTCTTCCATTGGACTGACCTTCAAAGTCGTTCTTGGTGATTTGATTCAAAAAAACGAAAGTGTGCGATGACGTCACATGGCGTCAAGTGTTTGTTTCGCTGCGACCGCGATGCCGAACGTTCGCGTTTATGTGAAGTAGTAGAGCACGTTGAAGGTGACGGCGGTGATGATGGCGGCTTGGGTGAGGATGATGGCGAGGGGGTAGAGGATGGGGTGGCACATGAGTCTGCGTGCGGGGTCGCTGAAGATGATGTTGGGGTAGACGGTGAGGGCATTGCCGATGGCGATGAATATGGCACCGGCGAGGAGGCCTTCGGCCAGTCCGCCGAGAATGTCGGGGAGCCATCCGATCTGGGTGAGGATGGTGATGACAAGGGCGGTGGTCCACATCCATGCAGCAATACCGATAAGGAACATGCTTCTGATTTCGAGGTTGGCGATGGAGCGGGCGGCGGCGTGTGGATCGGGGACGTTGGCGGTGGAGCGGACGAAGGCGATGAGCAGACGGCGGCCGACGGGGTAGGCGATGATGAGTGCGGCGAATGGAATCATCCAGAATGGCGCGAATGGCCATAGCATGGCCGGCAGCTTGATGGCGATTCTCTTGACGGTCTTTACCTGAGAGCCATTGACAGCACCCGAGTTGCGGGAGACGGTCAGACATTCCTTAGACCTCCGATAGAAGTCCTGCGGGGCTTCACCCTTCGGATTTCGTTCAAGCGCTCGCCCGTTCAGATCATAATCGAATTCACAGATTGGCCCATCTGGGCTGGCGGGCAGTGAATAGGTCTCGTGGGCATTGTACGTAATGTCGATGCTCGAGCCGACGAGGGTGACGAGAAAGATGGCGATCATGGGGAGGGTGATCCATCGGAAACGTTTGCGGGCGGCGGTTTGGCGGCATGATTCGTCGTCGAGCAGGTAGTGGAAACCGAGAGGCGGTTTGAACTTTGGGTTAAACGTCGATCGGAAGAGGCCCGGGCGGTTGAACCAATGGCGGGCGTGTTCGGCGTCGTTGGCGGGGTCGGCGGGGGTGCCGCATTCGGGGCAATTGTGGGGCAGAGCGAGGCCTGCGAGGTCGTAGCCGCAGTGGAAGCAGAACATCGATTGTCATGATAGTCTGGTGGGGCGGATGATTTAAAGCGGATGATGTGGTTTGATGATGGGACCGGGCGATGACAGAGCATGTGAATGAACTGGGGCAACCGATTGGAGCGACGGTTGAGGGATGGTCGGGGGCGGAGTGGCCTTCGGATGATGTGATGGTGGGGCGGTTCTGTCGGGTGGAGCGGTTGGGGGTCGAACACTTGGCTGCGTTGTTTGAGGCGTTTGCATTGGATGTAGAAGGGCGGAACTGTACGTATCTGCCGTATGGTCCTTTCGCGTCGTTGGGGGATGTGGAGGCGTGGTTTGAGACGTGGTGTTGCGGGGGCGATCCGCAGTTTTGGGCGATATTGGATTTGCAGACGGACCGGGCAGTGGGGGTGGCGAGTTTGATGCGGATCAAGCCGGCGGCAGGGTCGATCGAGGTGGGGCATGTGCATTATTCGCCGTTGTTGCAGCGGACGCCCGGCGGGACGGAGGCGATGTATCTGATGATGCGGCGGGTGTTTGAGTTGGGGTATCGTCGGTATGAGTGGAAGTGTGATGCGTTGAATGCGGCTAGTCGGCGTGCGGCGGAGCGGTTGGGGTTTGTGTTTGAGGGGGTGTTTCGTCAGGCGACGGTGGTGAAGGGGCGGAACCGGGATACGGCGTGGTATTCTGTGGTTGATGGCGAATGGGGGCGGTTGCGGGCTCGGTTTGAGGCGTGGCTTGATGCGGGGAATTTTGATGGTGATGGGCGGCAGCGGCGGGGGCTGGGGGCGTTTTTCGAGATGATCTAACTGGATGCCACTTTGTGCGGTCTTGCGAAAATCAGCTGGGGCAGTGCCACAACAAACTCCGTAATGCATTTGGCAACACGACTATGATGTTCTTGAAATGAGGCTCTATCTTCGTCGCCACAGTGTATTCGTTGAATATCTGGAGCTTGATCCCGCGACCGGAGCGCATTGGTTTCTTTCAAAACCGGGCGGACTTGAGTTCGGACGAGGAAACGGACTCTTCGAGTTGCTCGATGGGACCCTTGTTGCCATCTATCTATTTCGTGGCAAGGTCCTTCTTCGTACCGGCTTCAAGGTCTTTGAGATTACTGACGACTTCTTGATCAGCGTCTCAGGCCCAGAGAAAGCCCGCACAATGAGGGTATCTGCTGGTGGAGATGACGTTTTCCACGTCACTTATCCAGTTGACTTTTCGCGTTTTCGGCTTCCGTTTGACTTTTCCGCGTGTGTTGAACCTGAACACTATGACTTCGGCATGTACCTTTCGAATTTCTCGAAGTCACCTGATCGAAAGAAGACAGTCGCCGAAGTTTGGAGGCATACCGTCCCCGGGGATACAGATGATTGATGACGTGTTTGCTGCATGACGACACACCCAGCGCAACCACTAGAAGCGGTTTCATAACCCCTGACGTAAAGTGGTTTTCGCGCATTTGCGCTGTAGCTGAAGATCGGTTTTACTTGGCGATCGAAAGGAGTCTTT
>JANQQK010000070.1 GCA_028289375.1 Phycisphaerae bacterium
GCCGACGCGGTGGAGCCGCTGTTCAACGTGCAGACGACGCATTGCCATCTTGTTTTTCTGCATCCGCGTGAGGTCGTGACATTCGATCCACGAAGGACACCATGATCGTCGCAGCCAGCACCAACCCAGGCGTTCTTGAACACCGGATTACCGAGATCGGTGTCGAGATCTTCGAACGCGCAGCCGCCGCCCAACCGTACATCTGGCAGCAGGCGTGGTGGCAACGATTCCTGATCGACCTGTCAAGTCACTACGAACAACTCAAAGTGCAGGCGTTCCGCTTTGTCGACGTGTTGCCGGTGCTCAAGACCGATGCGGACATCGCCCGACACATTCAACAATACCTCGACATCGATCGATACGAGATGCCGCTGATCGCCAGAACCGCATTGGGGTTCCGCGACGTCGACTCCATGCACGCAAAGGCCATCGTCTCCGCGGCCAGGTTCGGTGCAAAGATGATGGCGCAATCGTTTATCGCCGGCTCCAACGCCGACGAAGCCATCGCATCCGTCCTCGCTTTCCGCCGACAGCGCATGGCGTTCACGCTCGATGTCCTCGGCGAATTCACGACGAGCGAAACTCAGGCGGATCGCTACCTCGCGACCTACCTCGATCTCATCGACTCGCTCTGCCCAGCCGCCGTGGAATGGCAACCGAACCACCTGATCGATCACGGCAGCGATGGTCCGATGCCGCGCGTCAACATCAGCATCAAGCTCACGGGGCTGTCGCCGCACTTCGACGCCATCGATCCCGAACGCGCCTTCGATTCAATCGCTTCTCGATTACGCCCGATTCTGCGTCGCGCCCGCGACCTCGGTGCGTTCATCAACATCGACATGGAGTCTTTCGGCTATCGCGACATCACCTACGCATTGTTCAAGCGACTGCTGATGGAAGACGAGTTCCGCGACATGACCGATATCGGCATCGTCGTGCAGGCTTACCTCACCGACGGCGAGCGGGACTACGAAGACCTTCTGCAATGGGTCATCAAGCGTGGACGCCCCATCGCCATCCGTCTCGTCAAGGGTGCGTACTGGGACATGGAAACCGCGCTGGCCAACCAGAACAACGTGACGCCGCCGGTCTGGCAGCAGAAGTGGGAATCGGACGCATGCTTCGAACGCATCGCGACACGCATGCTGCAGAACCACCGCCACACCCGCCCCGCCTTCGCCAGCCACAACGTCCGCAGCATCGCCCACGCCATGGCCACCGCCGAGCAGCTCGGCCTGTCGCCGCATGATTACGAAATTCAGATGCTCAACGGCATGGGCGATCCGCTCAAGAAGGCCATTGTCGATCTCGGCTGCTGCCTGCGCGTCTACACACCGTATGGCGACTTCATCAGTGGCATGGGCTACCTGATCCGTCGCTTGCTTGAAAACACGGCCAACGACTCCTTCCTGCGGCAAAGCTACAACGTTCGCGACGCAGCCTCGCTGCTCGTCAACCCAGCCATCAGCCGTCCAACGAGCGCTCCCGCACGACAGTCACGATTTCAGGAAACCACCGAGGACGAAGCGATGTCCGAATTTCATAACGAGCCGATCTACAGTTTCTCGAACGAACAGCACCGCAGCCAATACAGCGCTGCCCTCGACTACGTACGTGGTGAACTTGGCGGCGAACACCCGCTCGTTATCGACGGCAAGACAGTCAGGACGTCGCAGTGGATCACGTCCACCAACCCGGTCAATCCGAGCGAGATCATCGGCAAGGTATCTGCCGCCACCACAGCCGACGTCGACCATGCCGTCGCATCAGCAGCCCGCGCCCTTCCTGCGTGGCGTCAAACCGCACCCGAAGACCGCATCAAGATTCTGCGCGACGTCGCCGACGCGATCCGCCAGCGACGCTTTGAATTCAATGCACTGCTGACCCTCGAAGCCGGCAAACCTTGGCGCGAGGCAGACGCCGACGTGGCCGAGGCGCTCGACTATCTCGACTACTACGCTGAGTGCATGGCCCACATGACGAGCCGACTCCGCCGCCGCGACCTACCCGGCGAGGACAACTACGTAGTGTACGAGCCCAAGGGCGTCTGCGTCGTGCTCGCCACCTGGTCGTTCCCGTTGGCACTGTTGACCAATCAGACAGCCGCCGCGCTGGTAACCGGCAACTCCGTCGTCATGAAACCCGCCTCGCACACGCCCGTCATCGCAGCCAAGCTGTTCAACTTGTTCCGACAAGCGGGCGTCCCCGATGGCGTGCTGAACTTCCTGCCCGGACGCGGCAGCGAGATCGGCCAGCACATCGTCACCCACCCGGACGTCAGCGTGATCTCGTTCACCGGCACACGCCATGCTGGCATCGACATCCGCCGCTGGGCCAACGACGTCGCCCCCAATCAACGTCACATCAAGAAGGTCATCTCCGAACTCGGCGGCAAGAACGCCATCATCGTCGACAACAGTGCCGACCTCGACGAAGCCGTCGCCGGTGTCATCAAATCCACATTCGGCTACAGCGGCCAGAAGTGCACCGCGTGCAGCCGCGCGATCGTCCTCGAATCGGTCTACGACGACTTCTGCGACAAACTCGTCGACGCTGTCCGCAGCCTCGCCATCGGTCCTGCCGAGCAGCCCGCCACCATCATCGCCCCGCTCATCCACAACGACCTGCGCGACATGGTCCGTGGCCACATCACGCAGGCGAAATCCGATGCAAGACTGATCTACGAAACGGCAGCAAGCGACCTGCCCGATCGCGATCTCTACATCGGACCGACCATCTTCGCGGACGTCTCGCCCGACTCCGCGCTCGCGCAAGAGGAAGTCTTCGGCCCCGTCCTCGCCGTTCTCAAAGCAAACGACTTCGACAACGCCCTCGACATCGCCAACGACACGCCCTACGCCCTCACAGGTGGCCTCTACTCACGCACGCCCAACCACATTGAACAAACCAAACGCGGGTTCCGCGTTGGCAACCTCTACATCAACCGCAAGATCACCGGCTCACGCGTCGACATCGAACCCTTCGGTGGCCTCAAGATGAGCGGAGACGGTGCGAAGGTCGGCGGTCCCGACTATCTCCACCACTACTGCGACGTCCGCACCATCACCGAACACACGCTCCGACATGGCCTCGCTCCGGCGACAGAAGTGGAATCCAAAGTCTGACATGTCGCCGTCACCCATTATCGATGTCCGCCAGCTCAGCAAGTCGTACAACGGCACGCCCGCCGTTGACGCCACGTCCTGGTCACTCGCCGCAGGACGCCTCATGGGTTTCCTCGGTCCCAATGGTGCCGGCAAATCGACCACCATCCGCATCCTCATGGGCTTCATGCGACCGACCCGCGGCAATGCCACCGTCTTTGGCTTGGACACATGGCACCACGCCACCGAAATCCACGCACGCGTCGGCTACCTGCCCGGCGAAGTGCGACTCTACAAGAACCTCACCGGCCAACAGACCATCGACTTCGTCGCCCGTGCCCGCAGACTTCGCGACACCACCGAAGCCGCCCGCCTCGCCGATGTCCTCGATCTCGATCTGACCAAACGGGCCGGCAAGTACTCGTCCGGCATGCGTCAGAAACTCGCACTGATCCTGGCCATGATGCATCAGCCGGAATTGCTCATCCTGGACGAACCGACCAGCGCCCTCGATCCGCTGATGCAGCAGGCACTCTATGCCGAACTTCGCCGCACCGTCGCCGACGGTCGCACCGTGCTGTTTTCGAGTCACACCCTCGCCGAAGTGCAAGCCCTATGCGAAGACGTCATCATCCTGCGTCAAGGTCACGTCGTCGCCTCCACGACCATCGAGAAACTCCGCGAAGACGCAGGCCAAACTGTCACGTTCGCCTTGAGCGACGACCATGCAAAACCCGACATCCCCGACGAACTCACAATCACTTCCGACCGCAACAGCCAACTGCACGGCCAGTGGCGTGGCAACGTGAATGACCTGCTCCGCTGGCTCGCGTCGCAAGACCTTCGCGACGTCCGTGTCGAACCGCCCAACCTCGAAGACCTCTTCCTCGCCTATTACGACGGGAGCAACGATCGATGAACGTCGCCCTGCTTCGCAAGATCATCCACGACACACGCATTCACCTGATCATCACGATCTTCGCAGCCCTCGGGTTCCCCATCCTCTTCCTCAACGCCATCAGCGCCTTCGATCTCGAAGCCTTTCAGACCATCTTCAGAGTGCCGTTCGTATCCAATGTCATTTCCGCGCTTGGTGGGTTTGATCCCGGTGAAATGATGAGCGCTTCCTCGCTGGCCGGCTTCGTCTTCGTGCACCCGGCCATCCTCGTGCTGCTCTGGGCCTTCATCATCGCCGTCGCCATTGGACGCATCTGCGGCGAAATCGATCAGGGCACGGCTGACATCTTGCTGGCGTTGCCCATTTCGCGATGGCAGATCTACACGACCACGTCGATGTGGGTCGCGGTGTGCACGCCTGTGTTCTCTGCCTGCCTCGTCATTGGTCTCTGGATCGCCCAATACCTCGTCGGCCTCGAGCAACCGCTCGACTTTGGCAAGCTCTGGCTCATCGTCATCAATCAGACAGCCATGCTGTACGCCGTCATCGGCATCGTGTTCTTCGCATCAGCCATCGCATCGCGGCGCGGCGTCGCCACCGGCTGGATCATCGCCGTGCTGGTGGTTACCTTCGTGATCAACTGGCTCGCCGCCGTCTGGCCTGCGATTAAACCCCTCAGCTACGTCAGCGTCATGACCTACTTCAAACCCTTCGTCATCGTCCGCGACGCATCAATCCCCACGACCGACATCATCGCCCTGCTCGCCATCGCCATCGCCTTCTGGCTCGCCGGCTGCCTCCACTTCACCCGCCGCGACATCAACGTCGGGTAGATCGAGCGCTCTCCCAATTGCAAGTGCCGATCCCGCGACATGCGGCTTGAGAGCGCAAAGTCCATCATTCTGGTTTTTGGCCAGTGATTCCCCAAATTAGCCGTCGCCACGGATCGGGGTCTGACTTGCGAAAGTCAACCCATGTATACTGCCGCAAAAAGACTGGTAATCGTGGAATAGTGCGTGCATCTGGCAGAATGACAGGAGTGACCGAACAGCCGCGATCGGCGAATTCGCCGATAATCGCCCGCAATTCAATGCTCTGCCATGGACCTTGGCCGCTTTGGCCGACCATTATCGCCGCTGATCGTATCCGAGGAATCGCTTTTTCTAGTTCGTCCTGCCAAGGCAAACCTGGCTGAAGATCCTCCTCGTCAAACCATGGCGTGATTTTTCTTGACAACAATCCCTGATAGATATCTCGAACGCTAGGCTTGTCCTCACTGTTGTGACACAGAAATACATCGAATTCCTCATGAACGCCCGCTTTGGTCTTCCATCGGTCAATAACGTCTACCTGACGCTTCGATGCCATCGACACCTCATCAAGAACCTCCATAAGATCGCCTAGGCCCTCGGACATCGTACAATCAAAGTACGAGAGTTGTCGCGAGCCACTCTGTTTCACTCTGGCACGCAACCTGTTATCGCAGCTCCGACATATTACACCGTTTCGCAGCCAAGCATCGATTCCGCGCTTATCGTACAGGACGTCGTACACGCAGCCAGTATTCTCGTGATGACGAACCGAACTGTCGAGATCC
Source organism: Phycisphaerae bacterium (assembly GCA_028289375.1). Taxonomy (GTDB): domain Bacteria; phylum Planctomycetota; class Phycisphaerae; order UBA1845; family UBA1845; genus OFTM371. The sequence continues at coordinate 5,603 of JANQQK010000070.1, forward strand.
TGCGAGAGGATGTTGCAAATGAAGCCTATCATTCCGTTGTTTTTGGGGAGACTTGTTAGCAATGACCACTCATGAAATGACACGACTGTAACTGCATAACATGATTCAAAAAAGTAATTATTTTCATATGGCAAGTCCGTCGCAATCACGACGGCAATGTGCTTCTTCAGTAACTCCGCTGTTTGATCAGCGATTGCATCATAGGTTGATGGTTTGGAAACTACCTGACTACCCAAGTTGATCATGTTGGGATAGGCGGCGAAACGCAAATACTTACAGATCCGATTCAACCCTTGGGCCAAAGCATCGACTTGGATGCTGGTCGATTCATCCGCGACAAGTAGCACGCTCTTTTTCGGGGTTGGCATAGCCTATATGGTAATCAGATGAGGTTACAGCATCAAGAGATCCAACTCGATCTCGCGACATTTGCTGCGTGCATAATTGATACCGCAGTATCGCTCTCACTGTTTCTCGGACAGCTCTCAGCGAAGCTAGCATCCTACAGCAAGGTTGCAGACATAGGAATTCAGATTCTTCACCTCAGCTCTTGTGAAATGACGATTCTGAGATTGCCCTTAGCTCTTACGCTCCAACACCGTCGCCACACCCTGCCCCACGCCGACACACATCGTCGCCAGCCCGTGTTTCGCGTCGCAACGCACCATCTCATGCACCAACGTCGTCGCAATCCGTGCGCCGCTGCATCCCAGCGGATGCCCCAGCGCAATCGCCCCACCGTTCGGATTCACCCGCCCAGCATCCAAACCGAGCTGTCTGATGCACTCCAGCGACTGCGCCGCAAACGCCTCGTTCAACTCAACCACATCCACATCCGCCGCCGACAAACCAGCCCGCTTCAACGCCTTCTGACTCGCCGGCACAGGCCCCAAGCCCATCACCGACGGATCCAACCCAGCCGACGCGGAAGGCCCCACCAACGCCATCACGGGCAAACCCAACTTCTTCGCCAGCTCGTACTCCACCAGCACCAACGCAGCCGCCCCGTCATTGATCCCCGACGAATTCCCCGCCGTCACCGTCCCATCCTTCGCAAACGCAGGCCGCAACTTCGCCAGCGCCTCCAACGTCGTCTCAGGCCGAGGATGCTCATCGCGATCCACGACAATCGGATCCGCCTTCCGCTGCGGCACTTCGACAGCCACGATCTCGTCGGCAAACCGCCCCGCCTCCATCGCCGCCTTGGTCTTCATCTGCGACTCATACGCGAACCGATCCTGATCCTCCCGCGCGACGCCATACTTCTTCGCCACGTTCTCCGCCGTCTCGCCCATCCCATACGGATGATGCATCTCAGCCAACTTCGGATTCGTAAACCGCCACCCGATCGTCGTGTCATGCGTCTCCGGCACGCCACGCTGATACGCCATCTCCGCCTTCGCCATCACCAACGGAGCACGGCTCATGCTCTCCACCCCGCCGGCCACGAACACATCCCCGTGATCCGCCTCGATCATCCGGGCGGCCATGTTGAGCGCAGACAGGCTCGACGCGCACAAACGATTCAACGTCACCCCCGGCACGGTCTCAGGCACACCGGCCAGCAACGCCGACATCCTCGCCACGTTTCGATTATCCTCGCCGGCTTGGTTGGCCGCCCCGAAATAGACGTCCTCAATCGCGTCAGGCTTGACGCCCGCCCGCTTGACCGCTTCTCTTATCACCAGCGCGGCCAGATCGTCCGGCCTGACCGTCGCCAGCCCGCCCCGATACCGCCCAATCGCCGTCCGCACCGCTGATACTATGGCTGCTCGTCTCATGATGCGGTTACTATAGTCTCTCTTGATAGACGAGGCTATTCACCGCGGTCGTCGTTGACCCGGCGCTGCCGCGTTGGAAGAATGTGTCATCGCAATGTCCAAGGTCAAACAACTCCTCCGGCTCATCGCGTTCTGGACACTAATCTTGATGGTGTGCGTCGGAATGGCGCTCATGCTGAGCGGCGACGCGCCATTCTGGTTATCAGCACTGCTTCTGGGTACGCCGTTTGTCGCGCTCATCCTCGTTGCGTCCCGATCAAGAGAAGGCGAAGATCAGCGAAGCCCCGGACCCTACGACTGGGACGACCAACCGGACACGATACACATGTACCGGAAAGCACCATGGTGGCATTTCGCGGTCGCCGGCACGCTCCTCGGCGTCGTCTCCGGCCTCCCCTTCGCCACACCGTCACCCCTCTGGACGCGGATTACGCTGATGGTCGTTCCCCTGGCCGTCTTCGTGGTCTGGTATCGCGGACGCGTGAAGTCCATCTACTCCTACATGTCGGTCGCCATCTCACATGCGATCGTGTGGTTCCATCTCCTCGCATGGGGCAATGAAGGTCTGTACGGCGAGTTCGGTTACAAGTTCGTCCTGGTCTGCTGCATGCTGATCGGCTTCACAGAGTTCATTCTGCTCATCATGTTCGGCGGCATGGCCGAGGTGATCGCCCCCACCACGACAGAGCAGGACGGCAAGACCTGCCCCTCATGCCTGTACGACCTCACCAACAACACGTCTGGCCAATGCCCCGAATGCGGCGAGGACATCACAGAGGTCGTCGGCCAACAGGAACTGGCCCACTGATTCAATCGCCGCCCATTCGTCGATTGTGGTAAAATGATCGAGGCATGAGACGGATGCCAGTGTGACCGAGGCCCAAGCCTAACTTAGGTCTTCAGCGATGCTACTCCAGGGGTTCAAGAACTTGTTTTGGCTTCTCGTGGGATGCGCGCTCCTCATAGGAGTCTGCCTATGTGTGCACTTCATATTCCAGAGAATTCCGATCCTCCACTGGTTGATGCTCCTCGCGGGCTTTCCTTGGCTCGTCGAGTTTATCATGATCTCGCTCAAAACACCGCTGGATCGCGATCGCCCACTTGTCGAGGAACAACCTCCGTTGCTCACCATTCCCCGTTATCAATCGATGAGGTGGTGGACACCTTGCTTCACCGCGCTCATCGTTGGACTATTGGGCGGTGCAACACTCATTGTACCGCTAAACCCGTGGGTTCGATTCGCCGCAATCGTAGCACCCATGCTCGTTTTCATGATCGTCGCCCATGGTCGTTGGCCAAGTTCACGAGTGTACTTCGTCACATGTTGCGTTCATGCGACAGCTTGGTATGGGCTGGCCGCCTCTCAGGACGCGGGGATTTCTCCGTGGTCGGACGGTGGCGTCTTCGTTCATGGGATTCTGGCGATGCTGGTCGGATTGTTTGAATTCGTTGTACTCGGATTCTTTGCAGGCGTGATAGATTGCTTTATTCCGGCGGAAATCCCGCAAGATGGGAAGACGTGTCCAACATGCCACTACGATCTGACCGACAACACGTCGGGGTCTTGTCCCGAGTGCAACGAAGACGTCTCAGCCATTCTTGCCATCGACTGGCATGGGCCTGATTTATGTGAATGACGGCGCAGGCGAAAACCGCCCGTCATCCACTGTCGTATTCCACCGCCCACACACGTCCACGCCATTCCCATGTCCAATCCGTTGAATGGTTGGCCGATTGTCACGTAAAGTTGGTACGATGATACCGACTTGAAGTATTGAGGTCGGCATACGCAAGGAGTTGGAATTGGTCGACGAACAACTACGATGGAACGGTCTTCGGACTCCAGCCACGCTGGAAGAAAGCACTGACAAGCAACGCGTCGAGCGTGACATCTTGCTGCTCTATCACCAACTCTCGAAATACTCAGGTGTCATGGGTGACTTGGATTGGGGCGCGACGTTCCGCCTACCCTATTGGCAATTCTTCGATCCCAAGGGACTGCCGCCGGAGGATCATGAATTCATGCAGACGGGGTGCCTGATGATGGTACTGACGATGGCATGGGAGACTATCGATGGCGCTGGCAGCTACATTTCACAGTTCATCCCCAGGATTGAGTTCTGCCTCGAGCGTGTGCAGCCAGAGACTGGACGCGTCTTTCGGTTACGAGATGCTGTCATGCTCGCCGTCCAAGTCGCCAAGAATGATCAATCAAGACGAAGTGACAAATTGGTCGCGGAGACTCAATGGGCGTTTGATGAATTTGTCGCAGGCTACTATCGGCGGACGCTCGACAGAATGACACACAAATCACCTGGCACAGAGCCATCCAACTGAATCTGATGAATCTGAGGCTCGTTTCTATGCTCTTAGAACCGCAGCCGCCGCGAACCGCCCGTCATCCACCGTCGCATTCAATGCGTCAAGCAGCCCCGCCACGCGGTCATGCCCAACAGCGGCCGCCCATGCCAACGGCCCCTTCGGATAATTCGTCCCACGCTGCATCGCGATGTCGATGTCGCCGGCCGTCGCAACCCTGTCCCCCAACGCCAACCCAGCCTCATTCATAATCGCCGCCAACACCCGCGAAAACACATAACGATCCACCTCACTCGCCGCACCCAGCACATCCGCATCACAAAGCGCCGCCCCATCACTGAACGCCCGCACCGCCTCAGCCAACCCATCCGACATCGACACGCCCCGCACATCCTTCGTCACCGCCACCGTCGGCGACTCTCCGTCATACGCATAAAACCCGCGCTTCGTCTTCCGCCCCAGATGCCCACTTTCCACCAGCCCGCGCTGAATCTCATGAGGCGTCAAACGCGCCGGCTCACCCGACTGCTCATACACCGAACACGACACCGCATAGTTCACATCCATCCCCACCAGGTCCATCAACTCGAAAGGCCCCATCCGAAACGTCCCAAGCGACTTCATCGCCGAATCAATCGTCGCCACATCGGCCACGCCCTCCCCCAACATCCGCAACGACTCGAGATAAAACCCCCGCGCGACCCGATTCACAATGAACCCCGGCGTATCCGACGCACGCACCGGCACCTTCCCCCACGCATTGGCCGCATCCGTCACCAGATCGAGCGCCCGCTCCGAACTCGCCTTCCCCGCGATCACCTCCACCAACGGCATCACCGGCGCCGGATTAAAAAAATGCATCCCCACCACGCGACTCGAATCAGCCACGCTCGACGCAATCTCCGACACCCGCAGCGATGACGTGTTCGTCGCCAGCACCGCGTCCGCCGGACACGCCTTCGCCAACTGCTCGAACACCTTGTGCTTCACCCCCATGTCCTCGACCACAGCCTCGATCGCCAATTGCGTCTCGCCCAACCCCTCGATCACCGTCCGCCCTTCAATCCGCCTGAGCAGCCCATCCCGATCCACGGCCGACATTTTCCCCCGCTCAACCCGCCGATCGAGCGCCTTGCGCATCCCATCGATCCCGCGCTGAACAGCCTCATCCGTCACATCGATCAGCATCACCCGACACCCGCTGGCCGCCGCCGTCTGCGCAATCCCCGCCCCCATCGTCCCTGCCCCGATCACCGCCACATGCTCAACCGTCATCGCATTCCTCGCTTGCTGAAACCCACGCTCGCTTGTCACCCCCGAACCCTATCAAAACCCCACCCAATCGACCACCGCCTCCGAAGTTGCGACCACCCCCACCAGCCACTATAAAAACCGCCATGAAAGACCGAACCTACATCGCCGATCTCAAGAATCACGTCGACAAATCCGTCACGCTCTATGGCTGGGTCGCCAAAGCACGCCCAACTGGCAAAGTCGCCTTCATCACGATGCGCGACGGCTCGGGCATGTGCCAATGCGTCCTCGAAAAAAGCGACACCACCGAACCATTCTTCGACGTGGCCAAGAAACTCTCACAGGAAACGTCCTTCAGCATCACGGGCACGCCCCACCTCGACGAACGCGCTCCCGGCGGCGTCGAACTGCATGACATCACCGCCTGCCACATCATGGGCGAGTCGAACGAATACCCCATCACGCCCAAGCCGCACGGCGTCGACTTCCTCATGAAGCAGCGTCACCTCTGGTTCCGCTCGCAACGACAGTGGCACATCCTCCGCATCCGTGCCACGATCGTTGACGCCATTCGACAGTTCTTCAACGGCGAAGGGTTTAAGCTAATCGACACGCCGATCTTCGCCCCCGCCATCGGCGAAGGCACCTCGACTCTCTTCGAAGTCGAATACTTCGGCGAACAGATATTCCTCGCCCAGACCGGACAACTTTACGTCGAAGCGGCCTGCATGGCCCATGACAAGGTCTACTGCTTCGGCCCCACCTTCCGCGCCGAAAAGTCCAAAACCCGCAGACACCTCACCGAATTCTGGATGGTCGAACCGGAGATGGCCTTCTGCGAACTCGACGACGTTCTCGCCCTTGGCGAACGATTCGTCACGTCCGTCGTCCAACGCATTCTCAAAGACAATCGCGACGACCTCGAAGCCATTGGCCGCGACATCGCCACCCTCGAAGCCATCCAAGCCCCCTTCCACAAACTCCGCTACGCCGACGCGGTCGACATCCTCCACGGCCCCAAAGCCAAGGAGCTTCTCGAGAAAGACCTCGAAGAAAAAACTGCGCAAGTGGCTGCGTTGAATGACAAGATCACCGAACTCGAAGAAACGGAAAAGACGGCCAAGAAGCAATGGCAGAAGGAAAAGGCCGCCCAGGACATTCAAGCCGCCCGCGAGGATCGAGCCGAACTCGAAGAACAGATCGCCAACATCCCCACGCACATGAGACTCGCGGCAGAATTCGAATTCGGCAGCGATCTCGGTGGCAGCGACGAGACCATCATCTCCCGCCTGCACGATCGCCCCGTCTTCGTCACACATTACCCCAAGGAGGTCAAAGCCTTCTACATGCGTGTCGACCGCAGCGACGACAAGGTCGTCGAGAATTTCGACCTGCTCGCCCCGGAAGGCTACGGCGAAGTCATCGGCGGCTCCATGCGTGAAGAGGACTACGACATCCTGCTCGAACGCATCAAAGCCCACTCCCTGCCCGTCGAGAATTTCGAATGGTACCTCGACCTGCGACGCTACGGCTCCGTCCCGCACGGCGGCTTTGGCCTCGGCGTCGAACGCACCGTCGCCTGGCTTTGCGGCCTCAAACACATCCGCGAGACCATCCCCTACCCCCGCATGCTCGGCAAGCTGTATCCATAGAACTTTAGTTCGCAACATTAGAAATGTTGCATTCTTCAACACCGAACTCGCTTGGGGTTGCAGCATGTAAGTCAGGTCAATCCCGGCGCGCCGGGAGGACCTGACATTTCCCCTGTAGCGTCACCCCTTGTGGGTGACGGGAACATCAAGCGACGCAAACAACCCCAACGAGGCCCCTACCCAAGCAACGCATCATCCGGCAGTCGCTCGCTACCCGGCTCCACCAGCGCCGCCACGAAGAGATGCCGCGCGAACGCCAAGCGGTCGCGTATGACCATGATATTGATCGTCAACTCCTCCTCACCATCAGCGTTGATGCGCAGCTTCCCCTCGTTGAATGCGCAAGAAATCCGCGCCTCCCGCAGTGGAATCGTGCGCTGCACGCGCGTTTCCGTTGAGAACCTTCTCGCGGGTCTGACGACATCCAGAAAGCCCGGACGCACTCGGTAATACACACCGCGCACAAGGCGATCAACCTCGTACAAAGCAACACCAATGATGCTCGACCCAATCAGGGCGGGCGCAAAACCGACAGTTCGCAGGAGGATTATCGTGACGACCAAAGACGGGATTCCCAAGACGGCTGGATGTAGCTCATGAAGAATACTCGTCTCGACAATGAACGGCTCCAGTGTTGCGACAGGCGATTCTGCCAATCCATCGATTTCGGACAGGTTTCCCCTGCAGGTCAACCGGCCGACGGGATTGGTCTTCTTTCGTCCTGATCGCGATATAAGGACCCCTTCGCGAACTCTCAGTGTGATCACTACGGCAACTCCGACGACCACAACGATCGAGACGACGTAGTTCGCCAACGACCGCGAGAACAGATCAAGAAGATAACCAAGAAAAACAACCAGCAGTGGGCACCACCAGAATGCACTCACATGGGTAGTGTGAGCGTGTGGCGCGAACCCAACATGATCGCCTAGTCGTTCTATGGCTTCACCCCCTGTGCGTGATGGGACTTCGATGGATGCACGCTTCATCTTCCAATGCCGCACGCGATAAGACCTAACCGAGCAGCGAATCGTCAGGAATGTGTGCGTCATTCGGCCCCAGCACGGCCCCGACCAGCAAGTGACGAATAAGCTCCAGCCGCTGACGACCACCAGCCAGTTTCAGTTCCTTTTCCGGTGCATCACCCTCTGGATAAATAAAGACGGACGCAACCGACGTGTCGATCCGAGCACGATCAGTCCGATGGCTACTTTCCACAATCGTCACTGATGACCACGGGGAACGTGGGCGCATAGCGTCGACAAATCCTGGCCGGACGCGGTAATAGACCGTGCTAAAGATCTTCGTCACCAGGATCGATACCCCACATGCGATGTACATGTAGACGACGCAAGAGATTCGGAACGGCAATACATACGCGAGCACTGCAGCGACCAATAGAACAACAATACTCAGTGCAGGAATGGCACGAACGAGGGCGGGTGAACACGCGAGAATGAACGGTTCAAGCGGCTCGACAGGTGTATGCAACAACGACTCGATCTCGTCGCGCGTGCCCGAGAAAACCAGCCGTCCATCGCCACCTGCAGGAATCACGAAGTCTTGAAACTTGCGCTTCTCAAATGCAACGCGCCAAAATCCAGCCACCCCAAGACCAGCCATACCGACGAAGATCAGCGATGTGATGGTGAGGCCCTGCACTGCGACGATGATGAGCGCAAGCACAGTGAGAAAGACGAACCAACCAGCACTCATCGCCCAGGAATTGCGTGGATCACACGCAAAGCAAACGTGATCCCCCAGCGTACCCCGGCTCATTCCCCGTCGGTGTCCGCCGTACCGTCCGCCTCCTGCCCGGCCGACTCCGTCACTGATACGCCGTCGACCTCGATGTCGTCAATCTCGACGTTCATCTCATTGGTGACCGCCGCAACCACGGAAATCCGCGCCGAGCCGTTCACGAATTCCCCGTCGAAGTTGAATTGAACCTCCTGCCCATGAGGCTCCATCCACAACGGCGGTGTCGCGTAGCGTTGCAACGAGCCATGCTCAGCCACCACTTTCCCAAGCCACGCGGAAAACGTCGCCTCATCGACATTCGCCTTCAACCGTTTCGACGCAAACTTCTCATAGAATTCGGAAGTGCTCTCAGCCACGCGCACTTGGCTGGTTCGCAGCACATCGAGCGAAGACCGGCTCGTGTTCCGCGTCAGCATGACCACGTAGATGCTGCCGACAAACGCGGCAATGAGAACCGACACGATGATCCCAACCGGAATCGCCGCAATCGACAGCCCCATCCCCCGCCGGCGGCCTTTGGATGTGTGAAATATCCCAATGATGCCCAGCAGGATTCCCACTGGCGCCACGAGAAAAGCCGTGACGAACGCTGCAATGGCAACGCCGCTCCACGGCTTTGGTTGATTCGCAAATGAATCGTTCGGATCGATGTAGGGTGCGTCACTCATAACGCAACCATTACACCCGCATCACCCGACACTGACAAGCAATCACTCGTCGATGTTTGTCTGCTAGGCAGCCGGCGCCGCCACCATCCCATACCCGAGACCCGTCGTATCGGGTGCGTGCGGCTCCAACTCCTCACCAAACCGCACCAGGCGGGCACTATTGAAAATCACCACCGCGCTGGCCACCGTGTGCAGCAACGCAGCCGGAATCGCCGTCAACGCTCCCGACGCCGACAACGGCATCACGATCAGAATGAACACCACGCCGAAAATCAGGTTCTGCGCGATCACCCGCGTCGTCTGACGCGACAGCTTCACCAGAAACGGCAGCCGATTCAGATCATTGTTCATCAGCGCAATAGACGCCGAATTGATCGCCACGTCGCTACCGGCTGCACCCATCGCCACACCGAGATTGCCCGCCGCCAGCGCCGGCGCATCGTTCACGCCATCACCAATGACACAGACGTGATGCCCACGTGCCTTCAGGTCGTCCACCAGGTGCAACTTCTCTTCCGGCAGCACCTCAGCCTGCACCTCGCTGCAACCCATCTCCGCAGCCACACGCTTCGCCACCGACCACTTGTCGCCCGTCACCATCGTCAGATTCTTGATGCCCAGATCGCGCAACGCATCGATGGCTTCCCGCGCCTCAGGACGCGTCTTGTCCTCCAGGCCAATCCAACCCAGACACTTGCCGTTCCGCGTGACGTACAGCATGCTCATGCCCTCAGCCTCCTGATAATCAGGATTGTCGAGCAGGCTCATGTCCGCCCCGTTGTCCGCCAGCCACGAACTACGCCCCACCATCACGTCGTCCGACCCGACCTTCGCCTTCACGCCACGCCCCAGAATCTCCTCAAAACCGGTCGGCTGAATCAGATCAATTTTCGCATCCTGCGCGATATTCACCATCGCCCGTGCGGTCGGGTGCTTGCTCAACTGCTCCGCAGACGCCGCCATCAGCAGCAGGTCCGCACCCTCCACGTCGGGTGCAGGCTTCATCTGCGTCACCGAAAGTTCACCCGTCGTCAGCGTACCGGTCTTGTCAAACACGATCGCCGTCAACGACCGGGCGTACTCCAGGTTCACAACGTTCTTCACCAGAATGCCCAGACGGGCCGCACAACTGAGCGCCGCCACCATCGCCGTCGGGGTCGCCAACACCAGTGCACACGGACAACCCGCCACCAGCATCGCGATCGCCCGCTTCATGCCTTCGCTTTTGTCCTCGGCAAAAAACAGCACAATCGCAGCCAACATCAGAATCGTCGGCGTGTACCAGCCCGCATACCGGTCGATCAGACGCATCAGCGGAATCTTCGTTCGCTCCGCCTCCAGGATCAGCTTCTGAACGCGACCGAGGGTTGTTTCCTCACCAATCTTCGTAACGCGGATGTCCAGGGCGCCGGTCAGGTTGCTCGTGCCGCCGAACACTTCTTCACCCGTCGTCTTGTCCACCGCCAGCGATTCACCCGTCACATTGGCCTGATTCACCGACGACTCACCCGAAATGATCTCACCGTCAGCCGGAATGTTGTCACCAGGACGAACGCGAATCACATCGCCGGGTTGCAACGCCGACACAGCCACCAGTTCCTCAGAACCCTCCGACGTGATGCGGTGCGCCTCCTGTGGCGTCAAATGCATCAATCCCGCAATCGACTGCCGTGCCCCGAGCGCCGTCCGCGTTTCGATCAGATTCGCGATGATCATGAAAAAGGCCACGATCCCCGCCATCTGGTAATACTCAAGCGCAATCGCCGCGATGACAGCCAACGCAACCAACTCGTCCATGTGGCTCTCGCCGCGATACAAATGCAGCAGCGACTGCCAAACCAGCGGCAACCCCAGTAACACCGCGCCCACCAGAGCGATTGCGTCCGCATGCGGATTCCGCAACACCCCCGCACTGTCGCGAATCGAGCGTTCGAAGAAAAAGTCCGTCAGAAACGACGCCAGGATCAGCGTCCCGCCAACGAGCGTCGCGATCAGAAGAAAACTGATCCGACCGGTCTGAGCCTCGACCGTCTCAGCCGTTTCATGCCCCATCCGGGGAACTGCTACATCCGCCATCATACTCTCCGGGGATTCGTCAAGTCGTTGAAAACACCATACTTGCGTGCGATTCTCTACCACATCCGCACGAGCGCGACAAGCGCACCGCCAGCGAGGGCGCACCGCCGGTCTTGGATCGTACGATGCCGGCGGGAGATTGGTTCACCGGGCGACGCATTCCACGTCGCCCGGTGCTCACTGGCGGAGGTCACCGCCCGATGTTGTTGCCGTAAATGATGTAAGCATCGCCCTGATCCGGACGCCGCCCCGTCGAATTCGGATCGCCGTCGCCCTGCGGGAACGTGTCATCCACCAAGTCTGCCCGCGACACGCCGATCGAAATATCGTCGAACCCGTCGTTGTTGATGTCGCCGAGCGAACCGACGAATTCCGTTGGTGCTTCATCCGGGGCACCCGTCGGATAAGGCGTCAGGAAAATGATGCCCGGGATCCGCTCACCGATTTCCGAAAGCTCGATCGGCGTCTCCTGGTTCTGCAGGTGAGGCCCGCCAAAAACCAGGTAGGTCACACCCAGCCGTTCACGGGCGTTCGCATCCTCGCGAATCTCGCCCGGCACGCTGATGAGCAGATCGCCGAACCCGTCCCGGTCAAAGTCCCCTGCGGATGAGATATCCCAGCCTGCCAGATCACCTGCTGACGTTCCGTAGAAAATGACACCCGGCAAGTCATTCGTCCCGATCTGACTGATCGTTCGGTCGCCCTGCCGATCCACACCGCCGAATATCACCGCAATGAACCCGTTGTCCACCGGACAGCAATCCGTGCCGCCGCCATCTTCAATACAGTCAAACACGTCGCGATCCAACTCGTCGATGATGCGATCGTTGTTGAAATCAAACGGCTTGCACGGGTCATCAAAGTCGATGAATGCTTCCTCGCCAACACAGGCATTAAATGCCAACCGATCCAGGTTCACACCGGAATCGCAATCCGAGCGTGCGACGATGAAGTCCGCATGCGGCGAGCTGAGCATCACATCGTCGATACGATCCCCATTCACGTCACGGACAGACTTGACGTTGTAGCCAATCTGGTCTCCGGGTATCTCGCCGCGAATACGAAGCGC
>JANQQK010000076.1 GCA_028289375.1 Phycisphaerae bacterium
ACCGCTGGCGCTCGCGCTTTACCGTCGCATCATCGAAGCCGGTGGGCATCCGGTCCTACGGCTGGCGAGCGAAGAGTGTGCCGAGCTTCTGGTACGCCACGGCAAGCAGCACCAGCTCGCATTCGAATCGCCCTACGAAATGCACGAAGCCGAGACGCTCAATGCCGACATCAGCGCGTGGGCACATCGCAACACAAAGGCGATGTCCAACGCGAACAGCAAGAAGATGGCTGTCATCCAAAAGGCGCGTCAGCCGGTCTTTAAGACGTTTCTCAAACGCATCGCCGCCAAGGGTAAGAACAAAATCCGCTGGGTCGGCACGCAGTTTCCATCGCACGCAGCCGCCCAGGACGCGGAGATGTCACTGACCGAGTATGCCGATTTCGTCTTCAACGCCGGCATGCTCCACAAGCCCAACCCGATCGCCGAATGGAAGAAGATCAGCACGGCCCAGCAGCGATTGGCCGACTTTCTCAACAAGGCGAGCGAAGTGCGGTACATCCATCGCAACGGCACGGACGTGCGGTTCGGCGTGAAGGGGCGAACGTGGATCAACTGCGACGGCCAACTGAATTTCCCCGACGGCGAGGTGTTTACCGGGCCGATCGAAACAGCCACAGAAGGCGTGGTCGTGTTCAATTTCCCAGGCGTTCTGCAATCGCGCGAAGTGCACGACATTCGACTCGAGTTCAAGTCCGGCAAGGTCGTCAACGCTGACGCGGGTAAGGGTCGCGACTTCTTGTACAGCATGATCGACCAGGACAAGGGCGGCCGAACGCTGGGCGAGTTGGCGATCGGCACGAACTACAACATTCAGCGACACACGCGGAACACGCTTTTCGATGAGAAGATCGGCGGATCGGTGCACATGGCCCTCGGCGCATCGCTACCCGGCAGCGGTGGCAAGAACGTCAGCGCGTTGCACTGGGACCTCGTGCTCGACATGCGCAACGGCGGCACGATCGAGGTCGACGGCAAGGTGATCTCCAAGAACGGCCGATTCACGCGGGCGAGCTGGCCTCAACCGACAGGTCGTCGCCGGAAGTAATCGCGTCAGAATTTCACCCGGAAGACCGGTTTGAGCAGGATCGCGGTCGCCATCGAGACGACAAAGAACGTCAGCACCCACCAGTCGCTGCCGTATACCCACGAGTCCGATTCGGGATAGTCGATCGTGATCGATGCGACGTTCGCGCTCTCGCCGATCGGTTTCTCGCGCGGGTGCAATAGTCGCGTCGTCCAACGCTTGGCTGGTCGTACGACGCTGACCGGTTCGCCGACACGCCCGACGCTCAGCGTTTTGGATACGGTCTGATCACCGATCTGAACGCGAACGTCGTGATCACCCACAGCAACCGCGCGAACGCGCCACGCCACGTCGTCATCACCCGCGATTGGTCCGACCTCAACAATCATGCCGTCAGCACTAAGTGTCGCGTCCTGTCCGGCGGTTTCCAAGCGGACGAGGGTTGCTTCGTCGACACGTAGCGGTCGCTGCTGGTAGCGGGAACCCATCTGGGCGAGCAGAAGCAGCATTGGCAGGAGCATGATCATCAATGGCTTGAGCATGTACCACTGGAGTTTGAATGTCGCGCCGATCAGTCGGCCTTGCGATCGGAACATAACGCCGAGATCGTCTTTGTAGAGCTTGATGGCGAGCAGTTCGGCTTTGATGGTGTCCTTGACGCGAGCGATGCCGGCTTGATTGGACGTGTAGCGGAACGCGATCAGCATGACGACGCCCGTAAGCACGCTGGTGACAATCAGTCCAACAGCAGGCGGGGCACCATCAAACATCGAGTAGTAAACGTCTGCCAACCACGTGACAGGCGGATTGGTGACACCCAACAGCGGCGACAGGATTGGCTGCAGCAGCCCAGAGAGAAGATTCCACACTCCGGCTGCGGCGGACGCGATATGCGAGCCGCACCAAGAGGCCGCGTCCCCCAGCCACACCAGTATCCTGCCAAGCGTCGCCATCGATCGCTGCCGCCCGTTGCGTTCCTATTCGAGATAGCCCAGCCCGCGGAGGCGTTCGGTCACTTCCTCGTCCGACTCAGCGGTCTCGATCTTTTCGAGTTCCTTCTCGATCATGTGCACGATGAACTCGTCCACCGAACCGTAGCCAGCCTTTTCTGTGACTGCCTTGACGCGATCGTAGAGTCCAGCGTCGATCTTGATCTTGCCCATATCACTTCTCCGCCAGGGTTGCGTGTGTTTCAAAGATGTTGCTGCCCGTCATCGATTCCGGAACCGACAGGCCGAACTCCGCCAGCACGGTTGGCGCGATATCGATCAACGCCGGCGCATCATGGGCGATTCGGCGGTTGGAAAACACCACGCCCGGCACTTCGTCGGCGGCGATGCAATGATCGGCGCTCCACGCGGAGTCGTTGTCGGTGATCACAGCGTCCGCCATGTCACCGAGCGTCGTCGCCCACGATGCCCGGAAATCGCGATGATACCCGATGATCAGATCCGGTGCGTGTTCCACGAATGGCCCCTGGTAGACCTCTTCGCGACGATAGACCCTCTTGATCACCGGACGGTTATCGAGCGGATCACGCACGGCCAGCAGCTTAGTCGTGAGTTCATCCATCAGCGCATCGCGCTCGGGAGGCGTGACGATTCCATCGCGCTCCCGACCGGCAAGGTTCAGGTACAGCCCATTCAATCCGAGTCCATACGCCTTCGTTCGCGTCCAATTGATACTGGGCGACAGGATTCCGCTGGCACCACGGGGTTGAATGTATCCGGTTTCGCGCAGCCACGTGTTCAGATTGAATTGGCGTCGAAAGTTGCAGAATCCGTGGTCCGACATCACGAGGATCGTGGAATTGTCACCGTACTCTTCGACAACACGACCCACCACTTCGTCCATGCGCTCGTAGAGTTTCTCAATCACGGCGTTGTACCGCCTGGCGTCTGTCACCGAACGCGTTGGATGCTTCGCATCCGTACGCCACCAGTACATGTGCGACTGCAGGTCCGTGCTCGAGAAATAGAAAAACAGAAGGCCGGTCTCATACGTGTCCATCGCGTGATCGAGAAGATTCAATCGCTCCGTCAAAACATGCTCCGCCTGCCTGTGATACTCAGCGTCTGTGAACACCTCGTTTGAAAGCGCCTTGTGATCCTCCTGAAAACCCGCGGTGTAGAACAGGCCGAGATCGTCGGCGATGGTCGCGACGAAATCGGGCGGTTCGCTGACACGCTGCTCACCCGGATCGGTCGGATCGATGTTGACCGGTGTCATATAGAGGCGATACGTCGGCGACACTTCCTGCAGGTAGAAACGCACGATGCCCGACGCGTGGCTGTTCGGCATGAACGACGGCATTTCCAATTCGAACTTGACCTGCAGCCAATCGCTCCATTCGCCGCGTTTGAGCAGGATGCTCTGATCCTGCACGTCGATGCGCGTGGCGTCCTGCTTTGTATCGCGGAAGATGCGCATGGGGATCGTGGCGGGTCTCGGCTTGTTCATCGCGGTGTTCATGGGGCCGGTGATTTCAGCGTCAGCCGCCCCATCGCGGAACGTCAGCGGTTTGCGCATGCCGCCGCCCTCTTCCACTTCGCGCACCACACCCTCGGAAAAAACCTGATACGTTCCGTAGCTGCCGAGCAGATCGGGCACACCCATCCCAGACAAACAGCACATGTGCCCATGCTTGGATTCACTCGGCGGGTAGTTGGCGGGGATGTCGTAGATGCGCGTTTCGATGCCGGCTTCGTCGAGGAAGTCCCAGAAGGGCTTGCCCTCGCGGCGGAGCAGCGTCTGCGTCGGGTTGTGGTTGAACGGTGGAAACGTGAGCGGAATCGTGTGGTCGCCGACGTGCCAACCTTCTTCACTTTCGTGGGTCTCCGCCGCGGAATAATAAGGCCGCACCTGCTGCGTTGGATCGCGGTGGATGAAATCGAAGATGCCGTGCACGCCGGGGCCTGCACCGGTGATGAAGTTGGACCAGGCAACGGGACTCTGCGGCGGGATACTCGTGCCAAGCGGCTTGAAACCACCGGCTTGCCGCATGCGGTTCAGATTCGGCATCCGGCCGACATCCATCAGTTCGATGCACAGTCGCGGGTCCATACCGTCGAAACCGATGATCACAACTTTCTTGTCAGTTGCGGCCTTGCGTTGGTCGCGACAGCTGCCAAGCGTCGCCATCACGAAGGCTGCGACCACACACAGAATCAAGCGCTTCAGATTCACGCGACCTTCTGCCTCGTATCACGTTCAGTGTGATTGGACGCCGCATCCGCCACCTGCATCGGCTTGCCGTCCATTCGCTTCGGAACATCAACGCCGAACATCTCGAGCACGGTCGCACCGATGTCCATCAGTCGCGGCGATTCGGATTCGATCTTCCGATTGCAGAACATCACACCGGGCACGAGCTTTGGATCAATGCAGTGATCGCCGCTCCACGCCCGCGTGTTGTCGTGAAACACACTGTTCGTCACCTGCCCGATGGCTGCCTCCCACGATACGCGATAGCCGCGATGGTATCCGACAACAATGTCGGGCGCATCTTCCGCGTAAGGGCCTGCATAGATCCGTCGCGTGTTGAACGCCCGACTGATGGCGGGATCACCCTTGTCATCATCGACCAGACCGGTCAGCTTGTCGCATATTTCATCGCGCAGCGCGTTGGCTTCGGTCGGCTCGACGATGCCGTTGGCCTCGCGACCCTTCACGTTCAGCCAAATGCCGGCCAATCCGAGGCAGAACGCTCGCGTTTTCGACCAGTCAATCCCACGCAGGTACTTCTCGCCGCGACCACCCTCGGAAACGGTCAGATAGCCTTCCTTTTCAAGCCACGCGTTGAGATCGATGCCGCGTCGGAACGGGCTGAAACCGTGATCCGAAATCACCATCAGCACCGTACTCTCATCATCACAAGCCGCCATCGTCCGACCGACCAGCTCGTCCATCCGCCGATACATCGCCTCGATTGCGTCGGGGCAGAGTCGACCGCGATAGCGATCCTTGGCCGGGTGCTGCTCGTCGATGTAGCGCCAGAACATGTGCTGGATGCGGTCTGGACCATCGAATACGCAGGCCACCATGCCGCGGCGGACTTTCTCGAGCGCGTCGAAGAACATCACCTCGCGCTCCGCGTCGGCTTCGTTGCATTGGTGCAGAAAGGCCTCATCGTCCAGGACGTGGGCGTTCAGTCCCCACGTGTCCTCAGCCAACCCAAGCGTGGCGTACGGTCCCTGCTTCTTGGATAGATACGTCGAGAAAATCTGTGGGTGCGATATGGGCAACGCGGGTTTGTCCGGGTCGATCTGGATCGGCGTGACGTACAGATCGAACTCCGGTTTCGTGCCGATCAGCAGAAACTGACAAATACCGGAAACCTTGATGCCCATGCCAGCCCTGAACGTCACCTTGATCCACGGCGTATAGGTGCCAACCTTGAGATCATACGACTCGCCGCTGACTTTGAGTCGCCCACCATCGCCCTTCAACGAGACCTCGAACGGGCACGTCATGACGCCCGCGTCGCTGCGTACACCATTCTCCGGGCCGATCAACTCCGATCGCACGACACCATCGGCCACCTTCACGCCGATCCGTTCACCACCAATTGTCCCGCCATAGGGTGATCCGTCGTCCATCGTGCCGTCGCCGCGCGTCGTGTAGTGCGAAAACGTTCCCTGCGAGCCGCGCAAATCCGGCACGCACATGGCCGACAGCAAAACGCCATGCAGTGGTTCGGGCGGAAACGTGATCGGCACGCGAATGACGTTCGAGAAGATGCCGTGATCGCCGAGCGTCTTCCAGAACGGCGTCCCCCGCCGCAGCATCCGCACATCAGCCACCCCCAGCGGAATGCGGTATTTGCCCAGCTTGAGCACGCGGCGCGGTCCGCGAATCTGCACCGACGACAGCGACGGCATGTACGTGCGTTTGTCGCGCGTCAGAAAATCAAAGATGCGGTGCTTGCCCGGATTGCAGCCGGTCAGAAACGTCGACCACGCCACAGGTGACAGCGGCGGCGCCGTCGTACCGAGCTTGCGATAGCAACCCTTCTCAGCCAATCGCGCAAGGTTGGGCAATTGACCGGCAGCCATGTATTTCTCGACCAGCGACGGCTCAAGGCCATCAAGCCCAAGAATGACAAACCGCTTGACGCGTGCCCGCGCAAACGCACGACGACCCCGTATCGCACGGATCGCCCATCGGAATGGCCAGAATATCAACGAGAAGAACGCAGAAATGAATGCAACGAAGAAAACGACGATGGTCGTGCCGACCGCAAAGCCCGCACCCGGACCGACATACGCCTGCGCCGGCTCAGCCGTGAGCAGCCAGACCCCAACGGCCAACGCTGCCACCGTCCCCACTCTGTTCGGTATCCGTACCACGGGCGCGATCGTACGGACTCGACCTGACTTTGCAACCGAATTCAACGCAACAGAATGATGTGCCAGTACTTAGGCTTCGATCTTGTCGATCTGCACACGCAGGTAGTTCTGACGGTGACCCTGCTTCGTACGCGAATCCTTGCGGCGGCGATACTTCACGATCGTGATCTTGTCGCCCTTCAGCTCCGTCACGATCTTAGCCGTCACCTTGGCACCTTCGACGTATGGCTGACCGATTTTCGGCGCATCGACGCCCTCACCGCCGACCATCACCACGCGATCGAACGTCAGGCTGTCCTGCCCCTCGTCGAGATCGTGCAGTTGCACCTCGAACGTGTCGCCTTCCTGAACCTTGTACTGATGTGATCCGTCTTCGATAACCGCGTACACGATGCAACCTCTCGGTGTCTCGCCCGATCGTGGGCGTCTGATGTCTCGACTTCGGGCAGCCTCATCCGCCCGTAAACTCCGCGTAGCCCGGGGATTGTGCAAGAAGCTCCCGTCTGAGTCAATGCCCGCGACGACGCGGATCGAATGCCCGGAATCCGCACGCGAACGCCACGACCATCGGCACGAGCGCGATCAGGCTGGCAGCCATCAGCAGGTTCACCCACGTCCCCGCCATGGTCTGATACATCCGCAACCCCAGCGATACCGGGTACTTACGAAAATCGGACAGGTACAGCAGCGGGTTCAGAAACGCCTGCCAATGGTACAAGAGGCTCAGCACGGTCGCAGCCACCACGGCGGGTCTCGCCATCGGCATCAGCACCCGGCGATAGCATTGCCAACGCGTCGCACCATCCAGCACGGCTGCTTCCTCGACGTCCATTGGGATGGAACGGAAGTATTGCCGAAACAGAAACACATTGAACGCCCCACCGCCGAGCCAAGCCGGGACGATCAAGGGTTTGTACGTGCCGACCCATCCGAGCGCCTCGTACATCAGAAAATGCGGAATCAGCAACACCTGCGACGGCAACATCAGCGAGGCCACCAGCAGCGCGAACCAAAAGCGTTTGCCGCGCAACGGCAACCTCGCCAACGCGTACCCAGCCATCGACGACGTCAGCACCGCACCGGTCACAGCCGCCAGCGCGATGACCGTCGAGTTGAGCATGAATTGCCCGAACGGCAGCTTGTCGAACACGTCGGTGTAATTCGACCACCGCGCCTGCTCAAGCGTCATCGTCGGCGGAAACTCATACGCCTGCTCGATCGGTTTCAACGACGTCGCGAACGCCCAAACAAACGGCGTCAGCGACACCATCGCCAACAACGTCAGGACACCATAGCTGATCCACGATCGTCTCATCATCGCCGCACCGCGTAAAACACAACCCGACGTCCCATCATGAGAATCGGCACAACCATCAAGGTAATCAACGCAAACAACACCCACGCCATCGCCGACGCATACCCGATCCGATGCGGCGCATCGAACGCGCTCCGATACAGATGCAGCATCAGAAACAGCAAGCCATGATTCTGCGACCGGTCATACAGAAGATAGGCACGGTCAAACGTCTGCATCGCGAAGATCAGACCGATGACCAGATTAAATAGGATCGCAGGCGAAACCTGCGGTAGCGTCACGTGCCAAAATCGCCGCCACCGACCCGCTCCGTCCAACGCGGCTGCCTCATACAGCGACGGTGACACACGCTGCAACGCCGCCAGAAACACCAGCATCGGCCCGCCGCACAACCAGACATGCATCAACACCAACGTTGGCTTGCACCAGAATTCGGAGTACAGCCATCCGGGCAAAGCGTCCGGCGCGACAATCACGCTCAACACTCGATTCACCAGTCCGAATTTTGGATTGAACAGCCACGACCACATCATGACCGTCGCCACGCTGCTCAGCATGTACGGTAGAAAGAACACCGTGCGGAAGATGGCCATCCCGCGCAGACGTTGACTCAACAGCAACGCCAACCCCATCGCCGCCATCAGATTCAATGGAACCGCCAGCACCGTGTACACCAGCGTGTTGGTGACTGCCTTGATCGCCCGCTCATCGGTCGACGGAGCGCCCGGGATGAGGGCGCGATAATGCGTCAGACCGACCCACTCAATTCCGCCGAGCGACAGCCCGTCCCACCGCGTCAGCGACAACGACCAGGACATCCACATCGGCACCAGCGTCAACGTCACCATGCCGATCATCCACGGCAACGCAAACGCCCAACCCGTGTCCCGCCACGACCGCGACATCATCGATCGACCCCAAACGCCTCAACGATCGCATCATGACGCGCCAAGTCATCGAGAAATGCGTCGGCAGACATGTCAACGTCAACATGCATCCAACGATACAACTGCCAGTGAATCGTTCGATCCACATTGCGAAACTGCGGCAGCATCGGCTGCAGTCGGGAATACACCAACGCCTCAACGAATCGACCACGACGCTCATCGGTGGCGAACGCCGGCAACGCAGATCGCAGGCTCGGCAATGCACGACCGGTCTCGGCGATCATCCGCTGGGCCGACTCGCTGACACAAAATTTCACAAACCGATCCGCCACGTCCCGTCGCTCATACGGAAGCCCGTCCGCGATGCACAAACCATCCCACGTGACCCGCGTCCTTCGGCCAGCAGGTCCGCGCGGCATCGGCATCACGATGTATCGATCCTTCAGGCTGGTCTCGTTCAGGAATGGCTGAAACCATGGTCCGTTCACGCACATGGCCACCTTGCCGGTCAGAAACCCCGTATCCTGAATCAACTGCGCCACGTCGGCAGGCTCGGGACAGACGCGATGCGTGACGGCCAAGTCGCGATAGAAGTCGAACGCAGCAGCCGCCTCCGAACCGGTCAACGCCCATTCGCCATCGACCATCACGTCCGCCCCGAACGACCAGATGAACGGCAGGTAGTACAACCATCTCGGCAGCCAGAACCCAAATTGATCCAACTGCCCGTCGCCATCGAGATCAACCGTCAATGCCCGCGCGATCTGGCGAAATTCCTCGACCGTCCAATCGTCCGACGGCAACTCGATCGGACGACCATGAAACGCCGAGGCGCGTTCGACACAGTCCGGGTTGAGATAGATCAGCAGATTGCCCCCCGACACCGGCATCCCGCGAAGTGTCCCATCCTCTGGAAACGTAAACGCTTCAAGCCCTGTCAGTGCAATCGTTCCCGCAATAGGTCGGTCCACTCCCGCGAAATGTTCCACCAGGCCGCGAAACGGCGCAACCTGCATCAACGCCACCTCGGGCAGCGTCCCCGACAGAATCTGCTGCCGAATCTTCGTGTCATACCGCCCATACCATCCGGGCACATATTCCTGCGACACGCGGACGCGTGGATTCTCCTGCTCGAACGCCGCGATGACGCCCTCCCACAGCGCATAATCCTGGTAACTTCCGAAATGTGAAAACCGAATGGTCGTGGTGTCGGTCGAGCCACGGGTCAGGCCCGGCTGGTAGTGGGCCAGCGTGTCGGCGAAAAGCCACCAGCCCGCCGCCGCAATCGCCAGCCCCCAACCGACGATGCCAGCCAATCGCCGGATCATCCGTCCAGCGGCGTGATGTGCGTGTTGCGATCCAGCGTCAGCACGCTGATCTCCCCGTCTTCCTTCTGCAGCGTGATCCGCAGCAGCCAGAACTTGCCGTCCTTGCCGTGGGCGTAGTTGATCGTCGTCGGGATGGGTTGCGGTTCCGCTGAGAGGATGGTGCCGTCAACCGTGGTGGTGTAGTCGGCCATGTTCGGCTTGGCGACGCCGGGCGGTGGCTCGGCAATTTGCACGATCCGCACCCGCATGCCCGCTTTGACTTCTGTCTCAACCATATCGCTGCCCTTCGGTACAAGTCCGTGACGGTCCGACTTTGACGCGGCGATTATAAACGCCCACTGGCGAGACTCAATCGCCCGGTCGATACTCCTTGCGGGAGCACGAAATGATCCAAATCGCCATCCTCATCCTTCTGACCGCCGTTGCATCGGAACAAACTGATACACCGACCGTAGCCGAGGTCGACTATCACCGAAAAACCGGCAACTACGAGAAGGCGATTCACATGTACGAGTCGATCCTCGACGGAGGTTCCGCAGATGCCGTCGAGGCGAGAATCGGCCTGGTCAAGTGTTTCTTGGATTTGGGCAGATACGACGACGCCATCGCAACAACTGAATCGCCAGAGACAATGGCGGAACACCTGGTCCGATCGGAAGCGCTGATGGCCGTCGGTCGGTACCGTGAGGCGCTTGTGGCAGCGAAGACCGCGATTCTTCCGGACAACCTCGATCCTCGCGATCTTCCAGTTCACCTCCGGGCATTCGTCCAGACAGGCAAACTCTCGGAACTCCTCGGGCGACAGGACGAAGCGATCGTCTACTACGAACGCGTCGTCAGGGCTGCAACGCCCAAGCTACACGACACAATCTCGGATAGTGCGGCGTTCACCGCCATCGGCACCGGCCTGCTGCGTCACAGCGTCCTAACGAAAGATCCGCAACTCACCGAACGCATCCAGTTCGTCCTGCAGGACTTCTACCAGACCGCCTACGAAAATCTCGACCGACACTATTGGCCCGCCCGCATCGCCGCTGCCGACCTGCTCCGATCGCGACATCACCACGAGCAGTCCATCGAAGACTACGAAGCCGCCCTCAAAATCAACCCCGATCTTGCCGTCGCGCACGTCGGCCTCGGTTGGATCGCCCTCGATACCTGGAACTTCGAACTCTGCGAACAGAAGATCGAATCCGCACTCGACATCAACCCCAACGCCGTCGACGCCCACGTCCTCAAATCCGCCCTCCGCCTCACCGAACGAAAATACGAAGACGCCCTCGCCGCCGCAGAATCCGCCCTCGCGATCAATCCACATTCCGTCCAAGCCATGGGCCACGCCGCCGCCGCCAACCACGCACTCAACCGCTTCGATGCAGTCGACACTCTCCGAAGACGCGCCAAACGCGTCTCGCCAATACCAGCCGACTTCCACCGACCCTTGGCTGACTCCCTCGCCGCTCGTCGTCAATACGCCGCATCCGAAACCGAATACAACCTCGCCATCGAATACGACCCGACCGATCCACACCCGCGTACGGAACTGGGCCTCATGTACATGCAGTGGGGCCGCGAGGAACAAGCCCGCACCGCCCTCACCGCTGCCTGGAAACTCGACCCGTTCGACGCCCGCACACTCAATGTACTCAACCTGCTCAACGACATCGCCGACTTCGAAACGCTCGAAACAGAAAACTTCGTCATCGCGTATAGCCATCCACAGGACGCCCTCCTCGCCCCCTACTTGGCCGACTACCTCGAAGAAATCCACGAGGAACTCGTGCTCGACTTCAATGCCGACATCACAGAAAAGACCCTCATCGAACTGTTCGGCTCGCACCGCGCGTTTGGCGTCCGCATCACTGGCAAACCCTGGATCCACACCGTCGGCGCCTGCACAGGCCGCGTCATCGCCATCGAATCACCACGTACCGACCCCGACCTCCAAGGCCCCTTCCACATCGCCCGCGTCCTCCGTCACGAATACACGCACACCGTCACCCTCGCCGCTACCGGAAACCGCATCCCGCACTGGTTCACCGAAGGCTTGGCCGTCATGCAGGAAGACGCCCCGCCGCCATTCGCGTGGCGACAACAAATGGCAGACGCCCTCCGCCGCGACCAACTCTTCACGCTTGAGTCCATTGACTGGGGGTTCATGAGGCCACGTCGCCCCGGCGATCGCCAACTCGCCTACTCCCAGTCTGAATGGATGTGCCAGTTCATCGTGGATCGCTTTGGATACGCCGCCATCGAAGACCTCATCTCTGCGTTTAGAGATCGCAAGTCACAACCCGACGCCATGGCGGGCGCCCTCAAGATCTCGCCAACCGAATTCGACACGCGCTTTCGCATCTGGGCACGACAGCAGGTTTCCGAATGGGGATTTCCGACCGATCCGCCGGAAGACATCGAACAGATCGGTCACGCATTGGCAGACGCGAAGGAGGACGGCGAAGTCCTCGCCCTCAAGTGTCGCCTCGCTCGGGCGCATCTCGACGCTGGCGACGTTCAATCGGCCATGTTCCGCGCCATGGACGTCCTTCAAAACGAGGACGACGCCACGACATGCCTGACCGTCCTCGGCGAAGCTGCTCTCACGATGCATGATCAGAACCCGACGACGCCGATACTCGACGACCCCGAATTCGCGTCCGCCATGCAGCGCTTAATCAAACTCGACCCCGACGGCTGGGTCGCTCCCAAGTGTCTCGCCACGATTGCCCTCGACAACGAGCACTTCGACGACGCCATCGATCACTTCGAACAGCTCGCCCGCGTCCGCCCCATCGACCCCGCCGCCGCCCGAGGCCTCGCCGCCGCCTACCTCGCCAAAGACGACACCGAATCCGCCATCCCCCACCTCACGCGTCTCACATTCGAGGAACAGGACGACGCGGAAATCCCCGCCTTCATCGCACGCTTCCACGCCGATGCAGGCCGCCTCCACGACGCCCGCCACTGGTACCTGCAATCCATCTACATCAACGCCTTCAACCCCGGAACGCACGTAGCCCTGCTCAACGTCTGCGAACAACTCGGCGACAAGAAATGCATCGCCCGCGAACACGCATCGCTCTGCCTGCTCAAAGACGATTTCAGCGATTGGCAGAAACACTGCGATTCAGTCAGCGAAGTCGAGTAACAAACGTCGGGCAGGTGCTCGCACCTGCCGCAACCATCAATTGCGAGCAAGCACCGAAGCACCAACCATGCTGAGCGCTTCGTTGCGTCGAAGCAAACCGCAAAGCCCGCCCATCGCTTGTCTCCCGTATCGCCGTTGATTGAGCTACAACGCATACGAACGAGCATAGTGACGGCAGGTGCAAGCACCTGCGCTACCGAGCATAATAGCTACACTCTGGACAGACTTCTGAGACACTTGCGATCAAACGGTAGCCACACTTCGGGCATAGCGTGCCTTCCTGCACAAGCCTTTTTCCACCACGAATTCGCCACATGCCACACGAAAGTCCGTGAACTACGGCCGCCAACACCGCATCTCCCAAAACCAAACCAACTGCCGGAATCACCACGTGATGTGGCGCCCCCTTTGCCCGCGCAAGAGCGCTGACGACAAACCAGCAAACACCACAGCCCAACCCGACGATGGCCCCCTTCTTCATCGAAGTTGCCAATCGCTCGTGAAGAACGAACTTTTCAAACCACAATGCGATCAAAGCCCCGTGAACGACTGGCCCCCAACACAGCAACGCATTGATCGCGATTCCACGAAAGACAAGCAGTGAGAAAAACACCGGCACACCAAATCCAAGCAGTATGCCAACAACGATAATTCGAGAGATGACGATCGGCCCATCAGTGATCGGCAGCACCACGACCAACTCATCTGCTCGCTCGCGTTCAGTGATGTGCTTGTTCGGATTCATGGCACCGAAACGACATTCCCTCGAACAGAAATGTAGGGCTGGTGCTCGCACCTGCCGTCACTGAAAATAATAGTTCAGAGCCCATGCCCATCTTCTGAACTATCACCAACTTCTACTCTCCAATCGTCACGATTTCGAGCACGCGCTTGCCGACGGTTTCGCTGACGACGATCGCAAGCTGATCCTCTGAGTGTGACCAGCGGTAGCTAGCGGACAACGGTGACTCCCCCGCCAGTGCACGATGAACAACCTGCCCCTCGATATCAACAACCTCAACAACTTGCACATATTGGTCGCCAAATGACGAATGGCTGTACGCCACATATTTTCCAGACGGCGATGGAATCGGGTACACGCCCTCACGGTCCACGCCCGAAAGCGTTCGGATCACACGCCCGGCCGTATCAACGAGTTCAATACGTCGCTTCATAAACCCTCGCTGACAGACAATATAATCTCCGGACGCCAGTGGTTGGGCCATATACACACCATCGCCAAAGACATGCTCCGGTTCACCAGTCGGCCTGAATTGCCTGTCGATCGGCACGCGAAACAATCCGTAGTCGCTGTCACGTTCGGCGTAGTACAGGTATTTCCCATTGATCGAGAAGGGATAATATCCGTCACCGGCATAGTGATGTTTCATGTTGCGGACGTCGAGTGCGTAAGCCCGAATGATCGGATTCTGGGCATGCTCGTAAATCGTATAGTAGTAGACATGATGCCTAAATGTGCTGATCGTACCGACGAGTCGATCCGAATGATCAACCTTCACTGCGGCCTCTTGACGCAGGTCGGAAACCGAGAACAACCGCCAGTGATCGTGCTGAAGCGCGACAAACTTGTCACGATCAACCCATGCGAGCCGAGCTGCGTCCTGAACGACTGTCTCGAGCTTGAGTGAAGTCGTTTTCTCGTCAACTCGGAACTTCACGATATGGCGCCTGTCAGGCTCTGAGGCGTACACCATCACCGCCAGTACGACATCATCGTTCCACTCCCAATCGTACGGTTGCCAGTCCTCCGTTAGATCAATGCGCTTGATGGATACATGAGAACGCTCATTCGATTCACCTGCCGAAGCCGAATCCCCATGAAGATTGACCACCAGCAAGGCTAACCAGACAATTCGGATAGTATGCAGATTCGCCATGGCGGAATGCCTCCAACACGTCATCACTAGTCGCCGGAAACTAAGGTATCAGCACCACATTCCCACGCACTGCGCGGGAGTCGATGTACTCATGCACCGCCGCCGCGTCATTCAAGGCAAACGTCCTGTCCAGCACCGGTTTGATCTTGCCCAATTTGAGCAACGCCAAACCCTCAGCCAACTCCGCTTCCGTGCCCATCATCGAGCCTTTGAGAATGTGGTGGCTGAAGAAGAAGTTCTTCAGGTTGAACTCCGTACGGTACCCGCTGACCAGACCGAAGTTTACGAAGATCCCGCCGACGCGAAGCGACTCCATGTTGGCCTGGAATACCTCGGACCCCACATTGTCGATCACCACGTCAGCCCCGCGACCATCCGTCCAATCGCGCACCCGCTGCACCTGATCATCAATCCCACGGCGAATCACATAGTCCGCCCCGACCGACTCAGCCGTCTCCACCTTCGGCTCCGCCCCGACGATTGTCATCACCTCCGCCCCCAACGCCTTGGCCACCTGAATGCACATCGACCCGCTGCCCGACGCGCCGGCTTGAATGAACACCTTCGAACGCTCGCCCACCTCACCCAGCGTCTTGACCGCATGCATCGCCGTCGTCAGACATAGCGGCGCCGTCGCAAGCTGATCCTGCGGCAAATTCGTATCATCGGGAATCACAAACCGCGCCGGCACATGCGTGTACTCAGCATACCCACCCCACAGATACGTCCCGGTCACACAATAGCTCGCCGCCTGGTTGATCGGCTCATAATCCCACTCCTTCGGATCGATCGGAAAACCCGGCGCCACGATCACGCGCTGCCCCTCGCTGAACCCCGTCACACCATCGCCGATGGCTGCGATGTTGCCCGTGATGTCCGCCCCCATCACGTGCGGCATCTTGATGTCCCGCTTGATCCCGCCCATCCGGAGATACAGGTCGTACCGATTCAGCCCACAGGCCGCGACCTTCACGACGACATGCCCGTCAGCCGGTTCCGGCGTCGGCACGTCCTCATACGAAAACGCCGCCGGCGTCCCAAAATCATGAATCACCGTTGCCTTCATGGTCGCAGCTCCTTCCCGATCGCCCGCCCGAAAACGCATGCAAGACCCACAGTCACAGAAACCGCATGATTATCGGAACCACCGCGACCCACAACCCGCCGTCACACGCTTTTACACTGGACACACCCCGGGTGGGCAAGCCTATGATGCGGCAACGAGGCGGGAGGAAGCACTTGCACAGAACGGTATCGAACCCATATTCGACGCACCATGACTGGTCCCCGACCATTCTCTGGTGCATGTCCACGACGGCGCTGGCGATCGTGGTCGTCACGCTGCTGCCGTTCTCGTTTGATACGTCGATGCACAACGCGTCGTCATGGTTCGGCCTGTGGACACTCGTCTGGGGAGGGTCGCCAACCGGTGACCTCGTCGCCAACGTCCTGGCCTACATTCCGCTCGGCATGCTGATATCGCTTGCAGCACGACCGATCATTCGACGCAGATCAACGCTCTGGTTGTTTTCAACGATGCTCGCGTTCATGCTCTGCCTCACACTCGAATGGCTGCAGACCATGATATCCTCGCGTGTCGCGTCCTGGACGGACGTCTGCACGAACACGATTGGCGGCACATGCGGCGCCGCGATCGGCGCTCATGGCCATCTGATCCGTCGCGCGCGAATCGCATTCGTTCTCGGCCTTCGCGTTCATCCGTTGAAACGCCTGACGGCCATCGCCGCCATCGGACTGGTCGCGTACCACCTGATTCCGTTCGATGTCGTTACATCCACGTCTGACTTGCGTCGCTCGCTCGCCCAGAGCAACTTCTGGCCAATCGGCGACTGGCATGCCCAACATGGCGGCGTCGCCCCCGACGCATCGGCGTGGTTTGCATGGCTCACCGATGCCCTGCCGTTTGCAGTCCTCGGTGCATTGGCCACGCTCGCGCGTTTTCACCGCCCATCGACCATTCTCTTCGACCGTCGACGTCCGCGCAACAACGCCACCACCGCGTTCATCGAGGTGGCTGCTGTCGCACTCAGCATCGAACTTCTGCAGTTGTTCGTCATATCGCACGCGTTCGAACTGATGGACCTGTTCGCCGCAATCGCCGGTGGCGGTCTCGGCATACTGCTCGCGATCATCTTCCAAAGGCAGTCGATCCCGAAGGTGTTCCAAGACGCCGCCATCCGACGCGGACTCCTGGCGCTCGTCACCTTGGTCCTCGGCATCACGCTCGTTGGCGCATCGCAGGTTTCTCCCATCGCATTGAGCGACTTTTCATTACCGCTCGTCGCGCAGTTCAATCGACCCTATCCGGTCGCCATCGCCGACATCCTTGAAACGACCGCCCTGTTCACCCTGCTCGCCACGTTAATCCGGCTGCTCCTCGGACACGCAACACGATCTCACCGTCTGATCACCATGGTGCCAGCCATCATCGTCGCCGCCTGCCTCATTGAATGTTTTCCCATGCTCATCCGCGGTGGCACTGCCGATCTCACCACACCCGCCATCGCCATGTTCGTCGCCGTCACACTGGCGATGTGGGAACCCGGCCCGATCGATCTTCACCCGCAACTCACAGCCAACCTCTCCCTGCGTTGACGCTGCTGACACGACCCGCTACTGTCGCCAATGCGTTGAGGCCAGCTTCACCTGCACGACCAAGGCACGCTCCCCATGCGCGAAGCCAAACACAGTTGCGGACTCGTCGGCGTGTTCGATCACCGTGATGCCGCCGCCTTCGCCCACCTCGCGCTGCACGCACAGCAACATCGCGGTCAGGAAGCCGCCGGCATTTGCACAAGCGACGGTCGCAGACTCAGCAAACATGCCGGTCTCGGACTGGTGTCTGACGTTTTCAACGCCGAAACACTCGCCACCATCCGCAACCCGAACGCCATCGGCCACGTCCGCTACTCCACCACCGGCGGATGCTCCACCCGCAACGCCCAGCCTCTGCGATTCCACGCAGGCGACGTACCCTTCGCCATCGCCCACAACGGCAACCTGACCAACGCCTCCGAAATACGGGCAAGGCTTGAAAATCAGGGCATCACCTTCGACGCCACATCCGACACGGAGATCATCGGACATCTGCTGGCCGCCAACGACGACATCAGCGTGGACAGCATCGCCTGCGCACTCGACCAACTCGAAGGCGCCTACTGCCTCGCCATCCTGTTGCCCGACCGCATCCACGCCATCCGCGATCCACTCGGTTTCCGACCGCTCTGCATAGGCCAACTCGAAGACGGCTCTTACGCCGTCGCGTCCGAAACATGCGCGTTCGACATCATCGATGCCGAGTACATTCGCGACGTACAGCCCGGTGAAATCGTCACCATCGACAAGACGGGCTTATCGTCGACACGTTTTGGCCCAACCAATCTCAAACGCGGCGCCGCCTGTATCTTTGAACACGTCTACTTCGCCGACCCGTCCAGCGACATCTTCGGCGAGAATGTCCACCTCGCACGCGAACGCATGGGAAGACAACTCGCTCGCGAAGCCCCCGCTGACGCCGATCTTTGCATCGCCATCCCGAACTGCGCCCGATGCGCCGCCATCGGTTTCAGCCACGAGTCCGACACCCCGTTCGGTCGCGGATTCACCACCAGTCACTACTCCGGCCGATCGTTCATCATGCCCGATCAGGCCGAGCGCGAACGGCAGGTCCGCATGAAGCTTCGCGTGCTCAAGGACGTCGTTCGCGGCAAGCGATTGGCCGTCATCGAAGACTCCGTCGTCCGCGGCACCACCACCAGGACCAAACTGAATGAGCTTCGTCGCGCTGGTGCGACCGAAATCCACCTGCGCGTCGCCAGTCCGCCCATCCGACATGGCTGCTACTTCGGCATCGACTTTCCAGACCCCGCCAAGCTCGTCGCGACCGATCGCACCATCGAGCAGATTCGCGCGTTCCTCGAAGTCGATTCGCTCGCCTACCTTTCAACCGAGGGCATGCTTTCCTGCGTCGGTATGCCGGGAGAAACCTACTGCACCGCCTGCTTCACGGGCGATTACCCCATCAAGGTGCCGGAAGGGTTCGACAAGTTCGCCATGGAACGACCCCCCAGGAACATCCAATGACCGACGATCTGACCTACAAGTCCAGCGGCGTCGACATCGATGCCAATACGACGTGGGTCAGCCGCATTCAGTCCGCACTCACGTCAACGCACAACGAACACGTCATCAGCAAACCCGGCGGATTCGCAGGCCTGTTCCGATTGACTGACCTGGTTGGCCAAGGCGTTGCGAACCCCGTCTTGGTATCATGCGCCGACGGCGTCGGCACGAAGGTCATTCTCGGCATTGAAACCAACCGCACGCACGACCTCGGCATCGATCTCGTCGCCATGAACGTCAACGATCTCATCACCGGTGGCGCGACCCCGCTCTTCTTCCTCGACTACATCGCCGCTCACAAACTAAGCCCCGACGCACTCGCCCCAATCATCGAGGGCATCGCCGACGGCTGTCGACAATCAGGTTGCGCCATCCTCGGCGGCGAGACAGCCGAGATGCCCGACCTCTACAAGACAGGAGATTTCGACCTCGCCGGCTTTTGCGTCGGCATCGTTGACGAAACAAGGATCATCGATGGATCGCACACCGCCGCCGGCCAATCCATCATCGCCCTGCCATCGACCGGCGTGCATTCCAATGGCTTCTCGCTCGTCCGCAAATTGATCAGCACCGCCAATCTCGACCTCGACCAGCACCACGACACACTCGGTGAAACGCTCGCCGCCGCCGTCCTCAAACCCACCCGCATCTACGTCCGGCAGGTGATGAGTCTGCTGAACGCGTTCCGACCCAACACCGACATCACCGCGATGGCCCACATCACCGGCGGCGGCCTCGACGAGAATGTCGCCCGCGTCCTCAACACCAACTGCGACGCACTCATCACGAAAAACAGCTGGCCCATCCCGCCGATCTTCGACCTGCTCCAATCACACGGCATCGCCGAATCCGAAATGTACCGCGTATTCAATATGGGCGTTGGCTACGTCATCATCACCCCATCCGACATCGCCAACGACGTCGTCAGACACCTGCACGACCTCAACGAAAACGCATCCATCGTCGGCCAACTCATCCCCGGTAGCGGAAAGGTCATCATCCAATGACGGACATCAAACGCGTCGGGCTCATCGGAACCGGCATCATGGGCGCCCCCATGGCCGAGAACCTCTTGAAAGCGGGTTACACCATCGCCGTCCACTCGCGCACCAAATCCCGCGCCGACCACCTCATCACCGCCGGCGCCACCTGGCACGACTCCCCCGCCGATCTCGCCGCAAACACTGCGTGCATCATCTCCATCGTCCCGGACTCACCTGACGTCGAACGCATCTACCTCGCCGACGACGGCATCATCCAAACCGTCAAACCCGACACCATCTGCATCGACATGTCCACCATCTCGCCCGACGTCGCCAAGACCGTCGCCGAAAAACTCGCAGATAAGAACGCCCACTTCCT
The DNA here is from genome assembly GCA_028289375.1 of Phycisphaerae bacterium. GTDB lineage: Bacteria > Planctomycetota > Phycisphaerae > UBA1845 > UBA1845 > OFTM371. Next base: position 20,454 of record JANQQK010000076.1, read on the forward strand.
CGACGCACCCGTCTCCGGCGGGAAGACCGGCGCCGAAGCAGGCACCCTCGCCATCATGGTCGGCGGTGATGCACAGACCCTCGAACGCGCCACGCCCGTCCTCAACGCTGTCGGAAAGAAAATCGTCCACTGCGGACCCGTCGGAAACGGACAACTCACCAAGCTCTGCAACCAGCTCATCTGCGGCCTGAACCTGCTCGCCGTCTCCGAAGCCATGGTCTTCGCCGAAAAGGTCGGCCTCGATCCCAACGTCATGCTCGACGCCGTCTCATCGGGTGCAGCCGGTTCATGGGCCGTCGACAACCTTGGTCGCCGCATGGCCAATCGTGACTTCGACCCCATGTTCATGATCGATCTGCAACAGAAGGACCTGAAGATCGCCCTCGACACCGCCTACGAACAACACATCCCCCTGCCCGGAACCGCACTCGTCCAGCAGCTCATGGCTGCCAACCAAGCCGCCGGCGAAGGAAAACAGGGCACCCAAGCCCTCATCCAAATTCTCGAACGACTCGCGAACTCAGCGCCGTGATGGCCAACGCCCAGACAAACCGTCGCCCGACGCCACTGCGACTCGCCATCCTCCTCATCGCTATCGGCATCGCCGCACCACCGGTGGTCATCGCCCTCGCCACCGCTGGGCTGCCCGTCATCGGCGCGATCATCACCGCCGCCATCATCTTCGCCGTCACCATTCCGTTCGTCATCGCGGAACTGCCAACCTCACTTGCCCCCGGTATCCGTTCCCGACTGCTCTTCACGCTCTGGTTTCTGCTCGGCGCGGTCGTCGTCATTCAAATGGGCCGACACAGCATCTTCATGTACGACGTTGAGCAATCCGAGTACGCCTTCGCCGAACCACTCCGCCCCGTAGACGCCGAAGGCTTCGACCGCGTTTTCTACACCACGCACAACTGCTACACCTGCTACATCATCGGCGCCCACCTCGCTTCCGAACACGCCGACAACGTCTACGCCCGAAACCAATACCGTGACGCCGAAGTCAAGACCGACATCCACCACGAGATCGGCGACGCCCTCACCATCGACACTTACCAATATCCTCCGCCGTTCCTGCTTCTGCCCAAACTCATGCTCACGCTCGGCGATTTCTACGAAAGTCGCGCCTATTGGCACGCACTCAACGTCGGCGCCATTTGCGTCGCCGTCGTGCTCACCGCCGCGTGGATCGGCGGACGATCGTTCGGATTCGCCTGGTTTGCCCTGCCCATCATCCTCGTCGCCCCCGTCACCGTCGGCGCCCTGCAAATCGGTAACGTTCACCTGCTCATCATCTGCATCTCAGTATTGGCCATGCTCGCCTTTGATCACGGTCGACCATGGATCGGCGGCATGCTGCTCGGATTTGCCGTGCTCTCGAAACTCTTCCCGGGCTTGCTACTCGCTTATCTCGTTGTCACACGCCGCTGGCGACCGGTCCTCTGGACATGCGTTTCGATGGTGTTCTTCGTCGGCCTCACGCTGCTCGTCTTCGGCTCCCAACCATTCACCGCCTTCTTCGAGCACCAACTCCCCCGACTCGCAAGCGGCGACGCCTTCGACTTCTCCCGCACCATGCTCCGCCCGATGACCGTCAACCTCTCGATCATCGGCGTCGCCTTCAAACTCGCCCACCTCGGCCTGCTCGGCGAACGCGACCCCCTCGCCCACTCGAAAACCATTGCACTGGCCTACGCGGGTTTGCTTCTACTCATGCTTCTGGCCATTGGAATCTCAGACCTGCGCCGACGTCGAACCACCACCCGCGCGGCAGCAACCACGCAAGCCAATCACAACGCCAAGGCACTCCACCATCGCCGCCGCGAGGTCATCACCTGGCTCGCCATCCTCGTCCTCGCCGAACTGCGCAGTCCCTTCCTCCCATGGGGCTACGCCAACCTCCCCATCCTCTGGCTGCTCACCCTGCTGATCGCCACCCTGCCAGACTTCATCGCCACCCGCCCCATCCGCCACATCCTCCAGCCCGCCCTGCTCATCCTCACCGCCGCCTTCACCCTCAACATCCCCCTCTTCACCGGCCCCCCAACCGAAGCCTTCGACATGATCTACATGCTATGCGCATTGGCCCTAATTCTCATCATCGCCATCTCAATCGCTCTCGCGCGGTGTCGCTCGCTTCGTTCGAGCTAGACGCAAACAATCCACGGATAGACCTGGTGAGCAACGATCATGGGTAGCACTCGTTCAATTTCCCGCACGCCTTACACGTGGGTGTGATCCCTTTCATCTCTTCGCCACATGCCAGGCACTGCCCCTTTTGTCGCCTCTTCATTTCCTCATCATCGGGGTTCAGTCGAAGATGGTCGGCCATTAACTCGTCAGCGAGGTCTGGTGACAAATCCCACGCTTCCTCTGGATATGGCGTGTATTCCTTACAACCACAAGCAACGTATCGGGCTAACCACTGAACAAAACTATCGCCGACATACAGCTCGGTGAGTACGTCATCGTGCCAAACCATGATGCTCCCGGTTGGCCGATCAGGCGGCATCGGGCAATACAAGATGCTCTGGTGCCCACAGTGCCCTTGTCCGATATGAATGAGCGGCGTGTCAAGCCATCTAGGCGAGATTTCACCATTGACCGCAAAAACGTAGAATTCATCGAGCACGTGCAAATCCGGATCGGAGTGAATGAGGTGCTCCAATGCAAACTGCTCTTTCTTGTCTCTCTCTCGATCCAAGAATTCCCTACCGAATTCATTCTCCAAGATCGGCCGCGCGTCTGGCAACACCAACGGGACGTGCATCAGTGGGTCGTAATTCCAATCTGCGTCATTCTCGCCCGGAAGTACGCGATTGAAGAACCTTCTTAAATCATCTGGCAGACGATAACCATTTCTTTTCTCAATCTCCGCAAGACTGCTGTCACCTTTCTGCCTGTCCCGCCAACGCTGATGAGGCACCGAACTCTCACTCAGTCTCTGCGATGTCGCCAACAATTCGTCGATCACGGAATCCAGATCGAACTGCCCCTCCCAACGTGTCATCGAACAAAATCCTCCGATACGTCATTCACATGCCTGATTCCAATACGCCACTCAACGCCGCCGCAAACCGCGCCTCCATCGCAGGCCCCTGCTCCGGGTACAGGTACGGCTCAATCAACTCCAACTCCATCAAACACAACCCCCCGTCAAGCCCGCGCACGAGATCAACCCGCGCGTACAACAGCGGCTGATCCACCGCCTCAACGACCCGCCGCGTCATCGCCAACTCCGCCGCCGTCGGCTCATACACAACCTCACGCCCACCATGCACCGATTGCACACGATAGTCCCCATCCGCCGGAATTTTCCGCAACGCATGCGAGAAATCCAAACCAAAATAAACAAACGAGTACTCCCCCTCCGAGACAATCGCCGGCAGAAACGGCTGCACCATCGCCGCACCAGCCGGCAACGTCGCCGCCTCAGGCCACCCATCACCCCGCCGCAACCGCACCTGCCGCCACGCCCCCGCGCCAACCTGCGGCTTGATCACAACCTCATCGACCTCAAACGACCGAAACGCATCCTCAGCCACCCGCTCATCGACCCGATCGCACCAGACCGTCGGCACCACGTCGATCCCACGCCCCGCCAACGCCCGCAGATACCGCTTCTGCAAGTTCCAACGCACCACATCGACGCCGTTGAACACAGGCCGCACCGCCGCAAACCGCTCCAGCGCCGCCACAAAGGCCTCCGCCCGCTGGGGGTAGTCCCATGTCGTCCCAATCACGAACGCATCGAATGCGAGCGGCTCCACCCCCGGGTCGTCCCAGACAACCTCCACCAAATCGATCCCAACCTCCCGACACGCCGGTCGCAGACAACCGAACGCGAGACCATGCTCCCAGTAATCACCGCGCCGCTGCGGATGATCCGCCGCCATGCACGCCGCCGTCAGATACGCCACCCGCCGCACGACCTACCGCACCTCAGCCGCAGGTTCACCGAACGTCCCGCCGAACACCGTCTCAGTCAGCGGCCGACGCGTCCGCGGCCCCGCATCCCGCTCACGCAACGCCTCGGGCACGTCCTGCGGGTCAGCCGCGTACCCGATCGCAATCGCCGTCTGCACCTCGTACCCATCCGGCACGTTGTACACCTCGCGCGTTTTCTCCCGATCAACCCCGCCCATCTGGTGCACGCAAAGCCCACGCGCCGTCGCCTCAAACGTCAGGTTCGCCGCCGCCAACCCCAGATCATGCAACGCCACCCGGTTCGGCTTGTCATTCCGCGTAAACGTCGACTTGGTAATCCCAATGGACAACACCGGCACCACCTTCGCCCAACCCTGATTCGCCTCCACAAGGCACCCGAGCATCTTCTCAAACTCAGCAGGATTCTCTTTCGTTGCCAGCATGAACCGCCAAGGCTGCTCATTAAACGAAGACGCAGCCCAACTCGCCGCCTCAAACACCGACAGAACATCCTCCCGCCTCACCGCCCGATCCGAGAACCCATAAGGACTCCACCGCTGCGTGATCACCTCATGCACCGGATACCGCGTATCATTCCGTTGTTCCATCATCGCTCTCCTACCTGAGCAACCACACCACACTGCACTGCACTGCACGCTGCCAACTGTATGCTGTCGCGACGAATTCTCAACAGCTTGAACAAACCCCTCCTCATTGACTGCGCCATCGCGGCAAAACACCTGCACTACTGTATGCCAATTCACGATACATTTGTCCGTATTCCTCAGCCTGGATTACCGTCCGGATACTTGCTTGAGCCTATCAAGCAGAGTACCATGACATTCAGCCGGGATGGTGTGAATCCATGAAGGGAGCACGACCATGCTTACCGCAAGACACACATCGCTCATCCTCACCACGCTAACTGTTTACTTGACTGCAGCAGCGTCGTTTGCTCTCGATGTCGATTGCAACGCCAATGGCGTTCCTGATCGCTGCGACCTCGCCTGTGGCGAACCCGGCACTCAGTGCGACATCCCCGGCTGTGGCCAGTCCGAAGACTGCAATCAGGATACTCGTCCGGATGAATGCACGGACTCACACTTCATTGCAATCGACTCATCAAACATGTTTGATGTCGACAAGAACACTGGCATCATGACACGCCGATCGGGGAACGGAATTACCGGCTTTCGCCCCAGCTCAGGACTCACTTTTGTCCCGAGCGAAGGAGTCCACTACGCCGCGGACAAGAAGTTCAACGACCTAATCACCATAAATCCAACCACTGGGACCGTTAAGCGCATTGGCAACCTTCAAGGCCGAGACGTTCACGGATTGGCTTACGATCCTGTAGAAGACACTCTGTTTGCCATCGTTGATGCGCGCATCCTCGCGCGTATCGACAGGGAAACTGCTCAGGTTACCACGATCGGCGAAACAGGCTACGAGAAAGTCCTTTCACTTGCATTCGACACGACCGATCGGATCCTTTACGCATACGAGTTCTCGTACAGACAGCTCTTGACCATCAATACACAGTCCGGATTGGCCACCCCTATCGGAGAGCCTTTCTCGGGATACTCGATAGATAGCCTGACATACGATGCTGTTGATGACATCCTGTATGGCACGACCTCAGCCTTTCTGGGCACATTCGAAACCCTAATACTCAAGATCGACAAGACGAATGGATCCGCATCGCTATTCCTTGACGTGAGCAATACACATATCAGGGCCCTATCGTTCGATTCGCATCGTCACACCATTTGCTCCAACGACGCCGGCTTCCTGCGTGAGATCGATCCGGAAACCGGCCTCAACACTCAATCTGTTATTACAAGCCACATGACGATCTCTTCCGTTGCGTTTGACAATACAAGAGATACACTCCTTGGAGCCAGCGCTGACGCTGGGCACCTGGTCGAAATTGATACAGGAACTAACTCGAGCGAGTTTCTAGGAATGATAGAAACTGGCGAGACCCGAGCAGTCGTCCATGATCCCATTTTGGATCGGATATATGCGGTTGACTGGCACACTGATGAGTTGATCGTTGTCGATCCGGAAGATGGGCCAGAAACGATCATTGGTGACTTGGGCGAGAATTTGCGCATCACCAGCATGGCAATGAACACAGCCGAGAACAAAATCTACGCAACAGACGGCATCCGCCTAATGCTGATTGACCCGCAGAACGCAAGTATCTCTATTCTCGGCGACGTCGAACACGCGGGAGAAATCGGCGGCATTGCGTTCGACAACTCGTCGGGCACTCTCTACGCCGTCGACAATGATAATTCGTCGCTGGCGACAATCGACGTATCCAGCGTTTCCATGACGCAAGTTCACGCTATCGAGACTGGGCATGACATCTGGGATCTTACTTTTCAGGAAACGAGCGGACTGCTGTACGCGGTGAATTCACGAATTCGTCTCGTGGTCATTGATCCGGCACGCGGAACAGCACAACTGCTCGGCATGCCCGCTTTCAGCAGTTATGGAATGACCTACGACCATAGAACAAAAGTGGCATACATCTCCGATGGCCGGCGACTGGCATCGATTGACCCTGTCTCCCAAATGTTTAGCTATGGACCGCATTTGAATTCGGATGTGTACGTCCTAGAGATCGCACTCGACCCTGCAACCGGCATATTGTATGGAACGGACTGGCATGATCTGCTGATTGTCAACCCGGAAACCGGATCCGTTCAGGAAGTCGGATCATTTGGCGATGATGTTGGCGTGCTTGGATTGGCATTCTCACCAGACGGACACTCTCTCTATGGGACGACAGGGGTCTCCCTGCTAGAAATCGACAAGACCAGCGGAGCAGCGACTCTTGTTGGGCCATTCGGTATCGGAACAGTGGTGGGGCTCACTTTCGACGAGACAACACACTCACTCTACGGACTGCGATATGGTCGCAATGAACTGTTGACAATTGACATCGAATCAGGCCTCGCAGAACCCGTCGGTAACGCAAATTACCAGGCACTAGTAAGGGGCATGATTTCCATCCCAGCCCCATCGGACTGCAACAAGAACAACATGTTTGACGCTTGCGACATCGCCGAGGGCGTCAGCCTCGATTTCAACGACGACGGCGTCCCCAACGAATGTGACTTCTTCAGCGACTGCGATCTGGACAACCTCGTCACCTTGACCGACCACGCGTGTCTCGCCGATTGCATCACCGGCCCGTCGATGCCAACCGCTGTCGACTGCGCGCGGTTCGATTTCGACAACGACGACGACATTGATCTCATCGACTGGGGGCGTTTCCAAGCCGTGTTTGGCACACAATAGACATCCCGCGCACCACGTCATTTTGCGCAGTACGGCGTTTTCGTGTAACATGACGCGGGGATCGAAGGCGATTCCCACGCCACGAGGAGAGGCCACCGCATGCACCCCATCCAACACGAACCCACCCGTAACCGTCTTCTCGCCCAATGGAAAGGCCTGCTCCAGATGCACGGCACCGCCCAAGGCCCTGACACCACCGCCCAAACCGCACCATTCGTCCTCAACCGCGCCGATGTCCAGGTCAACCTGCTCATGATCATCGCCTTCAACACCCTCAACGACGTCCTCCGCGCCTACGTCGACCAGGACATCATCCAAGCCGACGATCTCAATCCCATCACCCTGCTCCGCGCAAGCCAAGACGCGCTCCCATGGACCGAATTCCACCTTCTCAACGAAGGCATTCAGCTATGCGAACGCGTCTTTCTCTATCAGACCTACGTCAATCGCACGCAGGCCAGCATGTACATCCACGCCATCGAGAACGAATTCAAACGTTGGCAGCCATTCGCAGCCCCGTCCGAGCCCGCCAACACAGACGACGGCTAGGACTGCTTGAGGCCCACGATCATCGCGCCCGGCGACTTCATCCGCACACGCTTCTGGGGTCCCACGATTTTGGCAATTTCCTCAGCGCTCTGCCCACCATCTTCCGCATAGTGGCGGGCTTCATCCTCGGAAATCTCCTCCATGATGACCTCACCCTCAACGATCACGCGGTGATCCATCGCGTCCATCGGAACCAGATGGCCCTCCACCGGGCACGTGAACTTCACGAACATCGTCTGCGACTTTTCCTTGTCCGCCATCTTCAGCCAGCAGCCTTTGTGCTTGCACACGTCAGCCACGTACCCCGCCACGCGAACCGTCTTCCCCTCGTACTGTTCCATGTCCGCAAACACGCGCTCAATCGGCACGGTCTGCATGTGGCTCATCTTCAACGGCTCGCCAAACGACGCACCCTTCGGCGCACAGCCGACCAGCATTCCCGAACCGACCATCAACCCAATCACCAAAGCTCGCCGCATCATGACGTAGTCTCCTTTCATCGGTGCAGCCTCACGAATCCACCCGTATGTTAACCCCGACCGTCAACCCCAGACAGTCACCCCCTTGCAACATTTCCGTTTCGACCCCCTAATATCCAACCGTACGAGTCGAATCCAACCGGCGAACCCGAATCTCGCCGCCAACGCTCGAAAGGAAGCCAACACCATGACCATGCTCATCTCAGCCAAGATCAACAAGGGTCTCTCCGATCAGATCGGAAACGAGTTCTACGCCGCCCACACCTACCTCGCCATGTCCTGCTGCCTGCAGGAGATGGGCCTCAAAATGCTCTCCAAGTGGTTCGCCCACCACGCCGCAGAAGAACGCGAACACGGCATGAAGATCCTCAACTACATCCAGGACGTCGGCGGCACCGTCACCCTGGGCCCCATCGCCAAGCCCAAGGGCAAGTACCCAAGCGTCGAAGCCATCATCAAAGCAGCCCTCGGTCATGAACTCGAGGTCACCGACCAGATCAACAAGCTGATGGCCGCCGCCGTCACCGCCAAGGACTACGCCACCCAGAGTTTCCTCCAGTGGTTTGTGGATGAGCAGGTCGAAGAGGTCGGCATCGTCAGCGAAGTCCTCGATCTGGTGAAGCTCGCTGGACCGAAAAACCTCCTCCAGGTCGAGGCCCGCGTCGCCAAAATCCTCGCTTCCGAGGGATAGAACCAGCGGCTATCGGACTTTCGTTCCAGCCAGTCTGTCCAAATATCGCCACCAGCGCACACTCCGCGCACCTTTCGCGAACCTCGTGAAACGGAGCTTGTATGCACGTTTCCACTTGGCTACGATTTGCACAGGGAGAAGCGGTTTGCTGGCGTCCTGCCAGTGACGTGTCATCAAGAGAGAGAACAACATGGTGTCAACGGACGTGCGGAAATCCCGCGCGCCGGCGAGCGAACGACAAGGAGATTCGCATGCACAGTCCTACTCTCTCGATGTTCAAAAAAGCTGCGGCAGCCCTGGCCATCACGCTTGGTTGCAACGCTGCGATCTTCGCAGGCGACAGCGTCCTCTACGAGCAGATCCCGTCAGGCGATCCGTTCGCAAACGTATCGTCACAGGACTTTCCCGACGCGATGGACTTCTCCATCGTCGCAGCCGACGACTTTCTCGTACCCGATGGCCCCGGCTGGAGCATCGACGGCCTCACCGCATCCTTCACAACTGGCAATGGCAGCGGCCTCGATCCCATCGATATGCGCTGGATCATCTTCGAGGACGACAACGGCCAACCCGGCACCGAACTGCTCAACACCCTCGGAGGCAGCTTCAGCACCATGACAGGCCTGGCCAGCATCGCGTTTGACACCTCTGTCGACCTTGCCCCCGGCAACTACTGGCTTGCGTCGCAGATCGTCGGCGAGATCGGCACTTTCGGGCAGGAATTCCAGCTTGGCTCGGACGACGGATTCGGAACCAGCAACTTCCTCTGGAACAACCCAGGCGGCGCTGCGGGGTTGCCTGACGGTTGGGTCGACGCCAACAGCACCATTGATCCCACCACAGGCTTGCCATTCTCAGACGTGGCCAACCTCGCGTTTTCCATCAACGGAGCCGAGATCCCCGAACCAGCCACCCTTGCCCTGCTCGGCGTGGGCGCGATCGCCGCCATCCGTCGACGAAAATAATCACAGACACACAGAAGTGTTTTACCGAAAGAAGCGTCACTCTCGCCGGTGGCGCTTTTTTCATGCGCACCAATCGCCCCCTAACCTTCCACCTTATTCACTTGATCCCCTGCTGCCTCAGTCCCATCTTCTCCCTCGATCCCTTCGTCCCTTTGTCCCTCAGTCCCTTCGGCCGACCCCTTCGTCCCCCTCTCCTTCAACGCCTCAATCGCCGGCAGCTCATCCAGCGATGCCAACCCGAAAACCTCCAGAAACTTCTTGGTCGTTCCATACAACAACGGTCGACCAATCACATCCGCCCGCCCCGCGATCTTGACGAGGTTCATCTCCCGCAGACGCTGCAATACCTCACCGCAGCCAACACCACGAATCTCTTCGATCTCCGCACGCATCACAGGCTGACGATACGCCACCACCGCCAACGCCTCCATCGCGGCCCCCGTCACCTTGAACTCCCCACGCGCCTTGAACAGCTTGCTCAGCCATTCGTTGTACTCAGGAAGCGTCAGCATCTGATAGCCCTTCGCAATCTCCTCGATCCGAAAGGACGCCCCATGCTCGTCGTAATGCTCGTTCAGCGCGGCGATATGACCCTTAACGTCACCGGCGGATAACCCCCCGGCAATCTTCCCGATCCGCGCTGCTGGAAGTGGGGAATCCGTCGAGAAGAGAACGGCCTCAATCACCGATCGAATCGGAACCGAACCTTCATGCACGCCCCCATCGTCTTCCGACAGCGTCTCAACGCGGCCCACATCATCAACCGGTGCCGTTGACTCGTCGGCCACCGCTTCTTCCATCCCATCGTTCTTTTGAATCATTGCTCGTCCATTCGACCCAACGCGTGACCAAACCTCGAAACCGTCATCCATCCGCCGCCATCACCGGCGCGTTCTTCATCTTCAACACGATCCGCTTGTAATACGCAAGCCCAAGACACGTCAACGGAATGGCCGTCACCACCCCGAGAAATCCCAGCAGCTTGCCCCACACGAACACGCCCAGCAGGATGACCGCCGGCCGCAACCCCGTCGCCTTGCCCATGATCCGCGGCGTCAGGATCGCATCCTGAACCGTCTGAACCACGGCAAAAACAATCGCCACAAGAAGCAACGACCACACCACGCTCGAATGCGTCTCCACCGCGTGCAGCACAGCCAACATCGCCGCCGGTATCGCACCGATCGTCTGCAGATACGGCACCATGTTCAGCAAGCCCACGAACAATCCCAACACGATCCCCATGCGCAAGCCGATCAGCGAAAACCCAGTCGCGAACATCACGCCCACGATCGCCGCAATCACGAATTGCCCGCGAAAGTACCGCCCCATCGCCTCCTCAAACTCGCTGAGGAACTGAACCAATGACTCGCGATAAGTCGGCGGCAGCACATCCTTCCAGGTCCGCTGCACCAATCGAAAATCGTTCAACAGGAAAATGACATACAGCAGCACCACGATGAACACACTCAACCCAAGCAGCAACTGCAACGCCCCGGTCAACACGCCCCAGACACCCGGTGCGATCTTCCGGCCCACCCACGTCAGCGCATCCTCCATCTTGAACGCGTCCGACGCCAGATACTCCCGCAACCGCTCCAACGCCGACCGAACAAGCGCATTCTCCTGCGATGCAATGATCGCGTCATACCGCTGCGCCAGCGTCAATTCCTCCCCTTCAGCCGTCGTGACCGGCTCTCCCTGCCCCCTCAACTCCCCAATCATCCCCTGAAACTCGGACACCTGATTCCCGACCAACGGAATCACGATCCCGATCGCAATCACAAGCAGCAGCAGCCCACCGCCAACCGTCACCAGAACAGCGGACGCCCGCCCCTTCGTCTGACGCTCCACCAGATTGACAACCGGATTCAGCAGATACGCAATCAGCAACGCGATCACAAACGGGATCAGAACATCAGACAGGTAACGCATCAGCCAAATCACGGCCACCAGCGTCCCGACCGACAACAGCCATCGCACCACCCGATCAAAATCGTAGCGATCGCTGTCTGCCCCCTGCTTCGCGCGTCCCTTCGCCATCAGCGTCTCCCTGCCTGAACCGTCCGATAATGTCCCAACGCACGACAACCCCGAACCGAACGGCGATTTCCATGAGCCGACCGGCATTCTGAGCCGATTTCCATAGCGTGTCGAGCGAATTTCCCAGCCTCGCCCCATCAGCCGGAGCATCGCAACCATGATTGCCAAACGCATCACCATTCTCGCGTGTGTCGCCCTCGCAACGCACACCTCAGCCGACATCCTCAATACCTACACCGACATCACTGCATTCAGCGACGCCACCACAGACCTGACCACCATCACCTTCGACACGTTTGGCTTATCCGACTCAGACGCAACCCTCTACAGCGGCTTCGATACAACGCAGGGACTGTTCCTCGACGGCGAAGTCCTCCTCACCGGCAAAGACCACAACGATCCCAGTCGGAACACCACCGCCGGCCTTCACGATTCCACGTTCGCCACCACCGACCACCCCTACGATGGGGTCACCTTCGTCCTCGACGCCCCCGCCACCGCATTCGGCCTCAACGTGGGGACCCTCCTGCCAGGCACCACCAACCTTACCGCCACCATCGAGCTTGCCTCCGGCTCCGTCTACACCTTCTCCCCGACGACCACCATGTCCTTTCTGGGGTTCACACTCGACGCCGCCGAAGACGAAATCAGCATCTTTTTCAACGACATGACCAACGAAGCCGGCACGAACCGACTCACCTTCGACGATCTCGCCTTCGGCCAATCAAAACCCGCCATCATCCCCGCACCGGCAGCCGGCCTGCTCGCCGTGGTCGGATTCGGCACGATCGCTGCGATCCGCAAACGTGAATCGTGACCGGCACCCACCTCGCCCGCTTCAGTCGCGAATTACCGATTCCCACGCGATCCGCATTCGCAAATCTCGTTTCTCACCTATAATGCGGTGCTCGAAACCGACGGAGCCGCACAGACACCATGTTTGACCGCCAGTACATCCGAAACTTCGGCATCATCGCCCACATCGACCACGGCAAGAGCACCCTCGCCGATCGCCTGCTTGAACACTCCGGCGCCATTTCCAAACGCGAGATGCGCGCCCAGTTCCTCGACGACATGGACCTCGAACGCGAGATGGGCATCACCATCAAAGCAAACCGCGCCACCGTCCGTCACATGCACAACGGCAAGGAGTACATGCTCAACCTGCTCGACACCCCAGGCCACGTCGACTTCCACTACGAAGTCTCACGTGCCCTCGCCGCCTGCGACGGCGTCCTTCTCCTCGTTGACGCCACACAGGGCGTCCAGGCCCAGACCGTCGCCAACGCCTACATCGCCGTCGAATCCAACGCCGAAATCATCCTCGTCATCAACAAGATCGACCTGCCCAGCGCCCACCCCGAAGAAATCGCCCTCGAAGTCGAACAGGTGCTGGGCCTCGCCGCCGACGAAGCCATCTTCACATCCGCCAAGACTGGCGAAGGCCTCGACGAACTACTCGCCGCCGTCTGCGAACGCATCCCCGCCCCCGAAGGAAACCCAAACGCACCGCTGCGAGCACTCGTCTACGACGCCAAGCACGACCCCCACCGCGGCGTCGTCAGCCACATCCGCGTTATCGACGGCGTCGTCAAAAAAGGCGACAAGGTCCGCATGATGGCCGCAGAACGCGAGTATAACGTCACCGAAGTCGGGAAGTTCAAACCCAAACCCACCGCCGTCTCCGACATGGCCGCCGGCGAGGTTGGCTACCTGTTCGCTGGCATCAAGACCCTTGCGGACGTCAACATCGGCGACACCATCACCCTCGCATCCAACCCCGCCACCGACGCACTGCCCGGATACCAACCGCCCAACCAGATGGTCTTCTGCGACTTCTACCCAGGACCCGGCACTGAGACCGCCGCCCTCCGCGAAGCCATGGAGGAACTCTGGGTCAACGACTGTTCCTTCACCTACGAACCCGTCACCTCAGACGCACTCGGCATCGGTTTTCGCTGCGGCTTCCTCGGCCTCTTGCACATGAAGATCATTCAGGAACGCCTCGAACGCGAAAGCGACGTCAACGTCGTCCAGACCGCCCCCACCGTCACCTACGAAATCGAGTTGAACGACGGCAGCGTCCAGTACATCCAGTCCCCAAGCGAAATGCCCGACCCCTCGACGATTCTCGAAATCCGAGAACCCTACTGCTCAGCCAACATCATCGTCCCAGCCGACTTCATCGGCGCCGTCCTGCAGATGAGCCTCGACCGCCGCGGCGAGCATGTGAAAACAGAATACCTCTCGCCCTCGCGCGTGATGATCACATTCAACTTCCCGCTCGGCGAGATCATTTACGACTTCTACGACAAACTGAAGTCCGCCACGAAGGGCTACGGCACCGTCGACTACGACATCACCGGCTTCATCGGCGGCGACCTTGTCAAGCTCGACATCCTCGTCAACGCCGTGAAAGTCGACGCCCTCTCCGTCATCGTCCACCGCGAGAAGTCCGTCTTCAGAGGCCGCAGACTCGTCGCCCGTCTCCGCAAGGAGATCGACCGACACATGTTCGAGATCCCGATCCAAGCCGCCGTCGGCGCGAAGATCATCGCCCGCGAAACCATCAGAGCTTTCCGCAAGAACGTCACCGCCAAGTGCTACGGCGGCGACATCACCCGCAAGCGCAAGCTGCTCGAAAAGCAGAAGGAAGGCAAACGCCGCATGAAAAACGTGGGCAACGTCGAGATCCCCCAGGAAGCCTTCATGTCCATCCTCGATCCCGGCGATTAGCCGATCGCCACACCCCGCTGAACACCGACGCCAGACTCAAGCCTAGGCGAATTTGCAAAAAAATTTTCGCCAGATTTCGCCGTCGCCTGTCGGCAAACAACATTTTTCAGCACACAGTAACAACGTTCAACTGAACGAATTGCAATCAAGCCAGAATCTCACGCGTGAACCCCGCCCGACCACGCTGTCGCGCATCGCAGATGTCCCGCAACATCCACAAGATCGCCCAATCCACGCCGTTTTACAGCCACAGAGAAAAAATGTGAGACGTTGAATCCGATAAACGAAGACATTAACCACGATGTTGACACGAGCGGAATGCAACGGCTTGGGAGGCAACGGCTTGATTCGACGGAAACACACAGCGAGACGCTACTGCAAGCTCTCATACGCGGCCACAGTCCTCATCATCGCACCGCAATTCACTGCCGCGTCAACACCGACCATCAAGGCAAACGCCACGATCTCGGCCCAATTCCTCCATTCAACCCACAATGCCTCCGATGTCGCGGTCAATCTCGACATCACATCTCCCCACACGGGAAGACTTCACACGAAAAATGCGATGGCTGAATCGTCGGCCACGTTGCCTACCAACAATCCGGTCCCGTCAACGATCCTGGATGGTACATCCCCAGGGTCCGCGCGCTCGCGTCGCATGGACTTGTTGCTCACCGTGGTTGTCGTCCTGATCGGCTGTTGCTTCACTGTCCGGCGACACAACCACCAATCACGATCCAACGCGACACAGCAAACGAACTTCCACCCCTAGAAGCGGTTTCATAACCCCTGACGTAAAGTGGTTTTCGCGCATTTGCGCTGTAGCTGAAGATCGGTTTTACTTGGCGATCGAAAGGAGTCTTT
>JANQQK010000078.1 GCA_028289375.1 Phycisphaerae bacterium
CTGCTGGTCGTTGCCCTTGGCACGAAGTTCCGTCGCAACGCGACGACGGCCTAGTTCGTCGCGTAACCTGACGTAACCCAATCGCCCCGGTGCAGGTTCGCTCCTGCACCGGGGTTTCTTTTTGCGCTGTTGACGCGCCGACGATGGTCCGCAATCGGCAGCGGAGATGCAGGTCAATTCGGTGGTCTTGTCAATCGGCTGTCAGCGGTGCAGGATGTGCGGCCTTGATTGTATGATGGCAAATGGGCAGCGTACTGAGGGGTGGCGATGGGTGCGGGTGACAAGCTGTTTTATTTTCCGACGCGGGCGGTGTACGGTCGGCCTGAGACGTACAACCTCGCCTACGAGTCGGTGAATTTCAATTATCCCGGCGGGCCGATGCTGCATGGGTGGTATTTTCCGGCCAATGGCGAGCCGCGGGGGACTGTTGTGCACTGTCACGGCAACAGTGGCAACATCACGGGTCATTTCGAGTTTGTGAAGTGGTTGCCCGAGCGCGGGTGGAATCTGTTCTGCTTCGACTACCGTGGTTATGGCCAATCGGAGGGCGAGCCGACGAGGCAGGGGACGGTCGATGATGCGCATGCGGCGTTGGATTATGTGCTGAGCCGCGGCGATGTGGACACGTCGAAGGTGGTGATGTTCGGGCAATCGCTGGGTGGGGCGATCGGTACGGTTGTGGCTGGGCAGCGGTCGGAAGTGCGGGCGTTGGCGGTGGAGGGTGCGTTCAGCAACTACCGTCGCGAAGCAGCGTTTGTGTCGAGTGGGAACGCGTTCACGCGGCCATTCGCGGGTTGGCTGTCTCGTCATCTGATTTCCGAGGGGTTGGAGCCGATCGACTGGGTTGGCAAGATCGCGCCGAGGCCGACGCTGTTTGTGTGCGGCACGAAGGATCAGATTGTGGACTATCACCAGACGGTTGCGTTGCACGAGGCAGCGGGAGATCCCAAGACGCTGCACGTCATCGACGGCGGTGGGCATACCGACTCCACGCGGGAAGAGACAGGCCGATCCCGCATCGCCGGATTCTTGGAGCAGAGTCTGAACGGGCAGCAGCACTAAAAGGGGGCGGACAATGCGAACGTGTCCGAAGTGCGACTACAGCCTTGTTGGGTTGCCGGAGCGACATGGTTGCCCGGAGTGTGGATTGGACTACGGCCCGGACGTCGTGGTGCTGCATCAGGCCAAGCCTTACGCGGTGGCGATGAGCATCGTGTTCGTCCTCTCGGTGCCGCTGTGGATCTACACGCTCGATGAGTGGACAGACATCGGCATGGTTGTGTTCTTCGCCGCCATGGGTATTCCGGCTCTGCGAACGCTGTTGAGCAAACGGCGTAATCGTGTGGTCATCTTGCACGATGGATTTCTCTTGGTCGGTTGGGATGGTCACGAGCAGCAGATACGGTGGACGTCTGTGGCGTCGTGTGAAGTAGATCGAATGGGCGGTGGCGTGAAGATCAAGGGACGTGACGGAAAGAAGATGGACGTGCTTGATTATCCGTACCTGGGGTCGATGCGTCGATCGGAGGAGTTCGTACGACTGGCGAAGGCACGAATGACAGCTGCTCCCGCATGTTCTGCATCGCACGATCCGACGACAATTGACTGATTTTTCTGCGACCGGGCGTGTCTTGCGGCGATAGAATAGGCGTCATGTCGCACACAACGCGGGAACAACTCAGCGCGGTTTGTCGCAAGTGCGGGTATCGGGCGGCGACGCTTTCGGTGTCAGCCTGTCCGAGTTGCGGTGGGGTTATCGGAACCGAACGTGTGGCTGCGTCGCGTATTGGCCTGTTCGACATTCCGCCGATGCTGTTTCCGTCGCAGTATGTGTGGTTCGTCTTCGTATCAGCGCTGGATATTCTGGTGACGTGGACGATTCTGAGCCTCGATGGCGTCGAGCTGAACGCATTGGCCGACGCCGTGATCGTGCAGCGTGGCGCGACCGGATTGATCCTCTACAAGTTCGCGCTCGTCCTGTTTGTCATCATCAACTGCGAGGTGATCGGTCGGCGACGTGCTCGGGCCGGATTCAAACTGGCGGAATGGTCGGTGGCGTTGTCGGTGATTCCCGTGTTTGTCGGGCTTTGGCAGTTGGGGCTGTACGCGTGGGCGCCGTCGCGACTGGGCGTCTGAACGTCGCGTTGCAACAATTCACCCTTGGCCTGCAGCCATCGCCTTGATCTCATCGGCCAGTGCGTGTCGCGCCGCCGATTCCGCCACGTCCGCCAACCAACCTGCGGCCAGCTTCGCACGATCCGTCCGCCCCAGGCTGAACTCACACAGGACCTGCACCGCGAGGCAGTCAGGATTTTGAACATCATCAGGCGACATCGCTAGCAATCCCTCCCTGTTCAGCAACTCCCATGCGTCGACGGATCGCCCCAGCCGGTGATGCGCGAGCGCGACCGAGGCCACAAGTGATGCGCGCGAGGGCAGCGCTCGACCATCTTTGCGGTATGCCAACATCGTGCGAATCGCGGCTGGCGATCTTCCATCTTTGCCGGCTTCGAACAGTGCGGACGTGGCCAAGTGCATCGCCTGTCGGTATCTGGCAGGTTTGAGGCTCGCTTGCGACAGCGTCTGCCATGCCTGCTCTTGCATCGTGACAAAGTCGCCGGTGCGAATGAGGCGGAATACGGGCACGATGTCCTTGGGGTCCGGGCGTTCGTCGCGTTTATCTTCTTCCGACGCGGTGGAATCGACATATCCCAACGCCGCGAGATGATCGACCTGCTGCTTGTTCAACGCCGGCCCAGTCTGCACGACCTCTTCCAGCGACGTCCACGCCGCCATTCGCTCGGAAAGCAGCTCGCGCAATGGTGCTCCGGCAGAAGCATCGGTCTCCAGCAGGTTGTGAAGCTCATCCGGATCGTCGAGCAGATTGAAGTACTCGGGGAGGGGGGCGTCGATGAACTTGCCATCGATGCGACGCAGGCCATGAAGACTCGCCCATCCGTGATAGAACAGCGGTGCCATTGTCTCAATGTACATCGCCCGATCAGGCGTGATGTTGGCCGACGTCAGATCGACACCGTCAAAAACCAATTCGGATTCGACGTCGAGCATCGCGAGAATCGTCGGTGTCAGATCAACTGTCCCGACGGTGACATCGCCAATACGGTGCGGAGCTTCCCACAACGCCGGAACCGATATGATCAGCGGAACATGCACCGTTGTGTCATAAATGAGTCGTGAGTGCGTCTCTTCACCATGTTCGCCGAGACCTTCGCCATGATCCGCCACGACCACGATGATGGTTTCGCTGAGTAGGTTTGTGTCATCGAGATGATCGAGAAGCTTGCCGAATTGGTCATCGGCATAGGCGATTTCACCGTCGTAGGGTGCGTCCGGAAAACGGGACGCATAGGGTTCGGGCGGGTCGTACGGTGCGTGTGGATCGAAGTAGTGCGCCCAAAACAGCCACGGACGATCGGGGTCCTGTTCGCTTTGAGAATCGATCCATCCGATCGCTATTTCGGTGATTCGCTCCGCGCGCTTGGGCATATGCCGTTGCGTCTTCGGATCGCGATCAAATTCATCGTGATAGAATTCGAATCCCTGATCGAGTTGAAACTGGGAATCGAGGACGAACGTCGCGACAACCGCGCCCGTCGCATACCCACGATCGCCGAGAACCTCCGCCAAGGTTGTCACCTTCGGATCGAGCTTGAATTTGGCGTTCGTGCGAACGCCGTGCGACGGCGCCTCCAGCCCGGTCATCATGGTGCTGTGCGAGGGAAGCGTTGACGGCACGCTGGCCACGGCATGCTCAAACAGCGCGCCCCGCCCAGCCAGCGTGTCCAGTCGTGGCGTTTCCGCCGACGTGTATCCGTAGCAACCGAGGTGGTCGGCCCGAACCGTGTCGAACGAAACGAACAGGACGTTGAATCCGGACATGTCCACGTCTGCGAGGGTGCGCTGAAATGCTGCGAATTGCGGCGTACCATCGGACTTGCGTATGGTCGAATCGACCTGCATGGCATCGGAAGGGGCGTCCTGCGACGGAGTACCTGTCTTGGCCTTGGGCATGGTAAACCAGAGCGTGACGCCCATCGCAATGACCACAACAGCCGCAACGGTGAGAAGTTTCTCGAGGATGATGTGTTTTTTTTCGGATTCGCTGCTCATCGTTTGCTGTTTTCACCCCATGGCGTTGGAGTGCCATTGGCTGACGCGCTATGTCAATTGATGTCGCTCGTCATTCGCAATCCTTGCGAACGTGACCCTGAGACATTACGTTTCCAGCGTCGATTGAAGCATATCGCATGGACCCATACGCGCGAAGCGCAGGCGGTGAAACGGTGAAGGCGAGGGAAGAAACGCAGATTTCGGTTTTCCTGGGAAATCACCCCGGCGTCGTTGCGGACATCTGCTCGGCCTTGACCGAGCACGGCATCTCCATCCAAGCCATGACTGTTTTGGACACCGTGGATGTCGGCACGATGCGGATGATCGTGAGCGATGTGGAGAAGACCAAGTCTGCGTTGAAGGGCTCTGCCGCTGCGTTCATCACCGTGCCCGTCCTGTGCATCGACATTCCGAACACACCGGGCGCGTTCGCCAAGATCGCCCGCACAATGTCCAACGCCGGTGTCAACATCGAGTATGTCTACGCGACGGCCATGCCGGGTTCAGAATCCACCCTGGGCGTGTTCCGCGTCAGTGATGAAGCCACGGCGTTGCAGCTGGAATTTGCCGTCTGATCGATTGGGCCCACGCCCCTCAGCCAGCCCATCACAGGTGGCATCTTGACGCTCGACCCGATGTCTGGCACACTGCTCCGTTTGGAGCACCGCTAGCTCAATTGGATAGAGCATCGGTCTACGGAACCGAAGGTTGGAGGTTCGAATCCTCCGCGGTGTAGTTTGGAAGTGGTTGAAAATACCGGGGTTATGTGAGCCACGTCTGTTACCCGACCCTGTAGGCCGTCCTCTTCGCCCATTCGACGTCACCCTGAGCACAACTGAGCACGCCAGATTTGGCGCTCCATCGCATCCTGTGCCCTGGCTTCCCGCACATCGTCGTCCATATCGCGTTTGGTGTCGAAATCCAGCATGGTCTTGATGTCTGAGCGACCCATGTACGCTCGCAGGACCCTCCCCGGGGGAGGTCGTGCCAACCTCGCGAAGCAGACCGCGTCCGACCAGATCGACGTTGCCTGAGTACCGCCGGTCGTTGTGCAGCGCGCAGGCGAGAGTTACTGGGACACGCGACAGCCTCAGCAACTCCAGCCATACGGTGGGTTCGTTGAAGTTCTTCCACGTGCAATTCGATGGGCAACCACGTGCAACAAGGGCGGCGGCGTCGGGATCGATTGATCGCGCCACCGCCGCCTGGATGCAGGATGCTCGATGGGAACTACCGGCGTGGACGTGAAACGGCGATTCGAATAGTGGCATCTGCGATCGGGTTGACCGACTGTCGCCCCGCACTGCTGTAGAGCGCGACGAACTCGGTCAGCGGTTGCAACGTGATGTGCCCACGTGCGTTTGATGGAACCGTAATCGTAAATGTGCCCAGGTAAGCACGCTGGCTTTGATCCGTAAACACGCCCGAGTCCATGACCACTCCACCGACCCGACCAAGCTCTGTGTCGATGGCTGGGAACTGGTTGAAACCATATGTTCGATGACCTGCTCGAACAGCATCGTCAGGCAATTGACGACGCCGAACTTGATCCCATGCGAGTCAACACGTTTCGTGACGAATTGGCACTCGTCAACTTCACCACCTACGCGTCGTCCACCATGGAATCAAACATCGTCGAGCAATCGCTGGCCGCCATCAACGAACAGTTCGCCGATCAGCCGCTGATTCGCGCCCAGCTCCTCCGCAGCATGGCCGCAACACTGCACACCATCGGTGCACGCAAACGCGCCCACGACGCCGAGTCGAAGGCACTCGATATCCGTCGCAAGTGGCTTGGTGACGCCCACCCCGAAACGCTGCGGTCCATGGTCGGAACAGTCGAAGGGCTTGGACGACAGGAGAAAATCGACCTGCTCGAAGAAGCCGAGCAGATGGCCCGTGATGCTGTCGGACTCAGGCTGGCCAAGGTCGCCAGGAACAACTCAGTAGATGGCCGCGGCAAGAACGGGGGTGACATTCAACTGGCCCGAGGCCGGTGTACACTGGGCCGTACCCTGTTCCTTCAAGGTCGATTCAACGAAGCCGAAGCAGAATTCCTTTCCGGCTATGAATCATGTGTACTTGCAAGGTCCATGAATGACGGCACCTGCCAGCGTTTCGTCAAATACCTCGTCGAGTTGTACGAAACGAGACACAGAGATGAACCTCATGCCGGTTTCAATGATATGCTGCGCACATGGCAAGACCGGCTCGCCGACGCACCGCAAACCCGCGACGAGTAATCAGACTTCGTCTCATCGGTCACGGCCATTACACACCACGCGCGATGATGAGCAAGTCACCCAAGCTCCCCCAAGCCAGGTCAGCCTGCGCATCGCCCACATCGTAAGCCTCGACCCTATCTAACTTCGTTCGCATCTGTCGCGAGATCGACTTTTGTGCGTTCTCAAATAGACTGTCTCCATGAACGCCCGCAGCGACGATGCCCAGAAACCCGCAGGCCCTGACAATGTCGTGCGTGCGCTCACACTGATCCCCGCAACATCCATCATTCTCGCGAACATCATCGGGACCGGCGTCTTCGTGAAGGCACGCGTGATGACGTGCAACGTCGGAACGCCCGGAATGGTGCTGACGGTGTGGCTTGTCGCAGGCCTGCTCACGCTTGCGGGCGCCCTGATTTACGCCGAGTTGGCCACGATGATGCCGCGATCAGGCGGCGAGTTTCACTTCATCGGTGCGGCCTACGGTCGATGCTGGGCGTTTCTGTTCGGATGGTCCAAGTCTCTGGTACTGGGGGCATCCGTTGCTGCCGTCGCGATCGTCTCGGTGACCTTCCTCAACGATCTGGTCGATGGTCGGCTTCCACCGTGGCTGCGCGAGGTACTTTCAGTGCTATTCATCATCGTCGTGACCCTGATCAACCTCGCCAGCGTCAGGTCAAGCGGATACGTCGTCACGGTTCTGACGGCCGTCAAGGTGCTGCTCGTCGTCGGCGTGGCGACTGGCGCATTCCTGCTTGCGAATGGATCGGAGAGTCACTTCCTGGAAAGTGGGGCGCAAGGTATTTGCGAAAAGGTCCCTGAAGGGGCGCGAATGGGCATGGGCGGGTTCGGTGCGGCCATGCTCGGAGCACTGTGGGGATACAACGGTTGGGCGATCGTGTCTGCGGTCGGCGGGGAGGTCAAGAAACCGTCGCGTACGCTGCCGGCCGTCCTCATCGGCGGAACGTTGCTCGTCATGGTGCTGTACCTGTTTATCAACGCAGCCTACTTCTACGTCTTGTCACCCGAGGAGGTCGCCAGCGTTCCTGAAGCATCATCCGTTGCCCGCGAAGCCGCATCGCGGTTCATGGGCAATGCAGCTGCTGCGATCATGTCTGCCGCGCTGATGATCTCAGCCTTCGGCACCTTGCACAGCACGATGCTCACGGGACCGCGGACGCCGTTCGCCCTCGCTCGCGAAGGACTGCTGCCGTCAGCGCTGGCCAGCCTCTCTGATCGTGCCGTGCCGGCCATCGCCGTCGTGACCCTTGGTGTGTGGTCGATCATCCTCAGCGTCTCCGGGACGTTCGACATACTGACGGATATTTACATATTTGTGTTGTGGGTGTTCTACGGAATGACAGGAGCGGCCCTCTTCGTCCTGCGACGCAAGCATCCCGACGCCGATCGGCCATACCGCGTCTGGGGATATCCCGTCGTGCCCGCGCTGTTTCTTCTCGTTTCGCTCTTCCTGTTGATCAACACCCTGATCGCCACACCGTGGCGCGCCATCGCCGGTATCGGCCTCATCCTCGCAGGCTTACCCGTCTACTTCCACTACGCACGCCGCATCGGCCCGCGAACACCAACATGGCTCGGCGGCGACGATTAGAATTCGCTTCTGGTATCATGGTCGAAGGAGCGTGTTCTTCTTACGCAGCGCCCTGCGTTGAAAGTGCCACATAGTGCCCTACGCCATCCCGTCATGGCTACACAGTGTCAAGAACGCAAGGCGTACCGATTTCCTCATTTCGCATCGAAATTCGAGAATTCGATGCTTTCACGCAACAAGATCTGGAAGTGTGTATCCACTTGGTGGTAGCCTATCGAATCATTGATCACGATCGTGAAGGCGAGGCAAATTTCATGGATAGACATACGGTTGGAGTCGCGACAATCATCGTGGCACTCGCAGCACACTGCACGACTGCATCCCCGCCGCCAAACGCAGCCAACGGACCAGCCAAGCCGCTCACATTCGTGAATCCTGGTTTCGAAGACGACTTCGCCGACCCAGGCTGCTTCAATCTGCTCACCCCCGTCGGCTGGCAACTCTACGATCCCAACGCCATCTTCGGCGGCGGCGACTTCATCGGCGTCATCGACCCCACCGGCACCACAAACTATCCCGGCGGTGCCCCCGAAGGGTTGAATGTCGCACTTGTCTTCCTCGACGGCGAAGTCGGCGCGGGACCCATGGGATTGAGGCAACTACTCACGGACACACTACAGCCCGACACCAATTACACCCTGTCTGTACAGGTTGGAGACATTGACTCCGGCCAAGGCCCACCCCATGCGACGTCGCTGGCTTCTTCAACCTGCAGGGATTCCCTGGCTATCAGGTGCAACTATGGGCCGGCACCACGCTTATCCTTGAGGACGATAACGAACTGGCCGCTGTTCTCGATGACGGCCAATTCGCCCTGAGCACGAGATCCGCAACGATCGGCTGCGATCATCCGGCACTCAACGAAACACTCGAAATCCGTCTGATCAACCTCAATCAGCCGGGCACCGTTCAGGAACCAGGCATCGAAGTGAACTTCGACAACGTCACCCTCACCGCACAGCCAGCCGCCTCAGCAGTCCCCGCCGCATCGACCTGGAGCACGATCGTCATGACACTGCTCATCATGGCCACGGCAAGCGTACTTTGGCGAAATGCACCATTGGCGGATTCTTCATCCCCAAGTGTCTGATGTGTCGCACCTTCCATTACGGAAGGTGGACGAATTCTGTTCGTCTGTGCGTTTGAAGTTCTTCCTCACGTTTCTCCACCCGGGCGAAGGCCGGGTCTCATGAACGATTCCTAAACGATGTTGGTCGCCAGTTGCATGTCGGAGGAGATGCTGGACCGGGTGCCCGATGATGCGACGTCAGGATTCGCCGATATCGGGACAACAACTGCGCAGCATCTTGCATCCGTACTGCACCCCGCATGAGCTGGCTTTCGAGACCCTTGTATTGAGATCTTGCATCGGCCCACGTCACCGTTGGGTCGTAGGTTCGAATCCTCCGCAGTGTCGTATCTGCTCTTGCGTAATCCCCGCCATACGCACCGGACAAACCGTGCGTGATTGCGGGTTTTCAGCCAAGCCCGCTGCGGTTCGCAATGTCCGCAATTCCTACTATCATCATTGTCGACGGACAGCGAGTGTCGTGGACGCTGCACCTGTCCGGGATGAGCAATTGGATGAAACCATGAGCACAAGCAAATGGTCGGACGCCGCAACACGAAGCACGCGGTGGTTTCTCGTACTGAGCGTGGTTGGTTTGGCATCGTGTTCCCGTCAGGACAATGCGCCGCCACCGCCACAGCCGCCCGAGGTCGAGGTGGCTGAAGCGGTCAGCTGCGAGATCACGCAGTATTTTCGTTACAACGGAAACGTGCGGGCGGTGGAGGAAGTCGAAATTCGGGCGCGCGTGCGCGGATACGTCGAGATGATCGCATTCCGGCCAAGCGACAACATTCAGAAAGGCGACCTGCTCTTCATGCTCGAGCAGGCCCCGTTCCAGGCGGCGGTCGATCGCGCCAAGGGACGACTTGAACAGGCCGACGCGCGTCTCAGGTTGGCCGAGGTCACCTACCGCCGAATCAACAAAGCCTACGAACTTGGTTCTGCCAGCGAAGACGAATACAGCAGCGCCAAAGCCGAAGTTGCGCAACGTCGCGGTGAAGTGCTCGAAGCCCAAGCTGATCTGAAAGACGCCGAGATTCAATTCGGATACACCGAAGTGCGGGCGCCGTTGTCCGGTCGCGTCAGTGAGTCGTATGTCGATGTCGGTGATCTCGTTGGATTCATCGAACCGACTCTGCTCTGCTCAGTCGTCCAGATGCAACCCATACATGCCTATTTCGACGTCAGCGAGCGCATCGCACTGCAGTATCTCGCCCGTGGTGACGATGGAAGCACCGATATGGAGTTCCCGCCCGCATTTCTCGGTCTTGCCAATGAAGAGGGCTACCCGCACGTCGGCCAAGTGGACTATGTCGACAATGTGCTCGACCGCTCGACAGGAACGCTCACCGTTCGTGCCATCTTCGACAATCGCGACAACAGCCTCTACCCGGGTTTGTACGCCCGCCTCCGCGTACCGTTCGAGCAGGTGCCCGGTGCCGTCATGGTGCAGGAAGCTGGTGTCGCATCCGGACTCGAAGGGCGATACGTGATGGTCGTCGACGACAAGGGCATCGTGTCCCGCGTCCCGGTCGGCTTGGGCGAACGCGCCGACGAGGGATACATCCAGGTGACCAGGGGCCTTTCTGTCGGTGATCGCTACATCGTCAATGGCCTGCAGTTTGCCCGACCCGGCATGCCCGTTCGCGTGCGCGAGCTGAAGCAAACGGCACCGCACCAACAGGATTCCGATTCAACCTCTGCTGCCACCAACCCCGCAAGCTGACCGCAATTTCCATGTTCAGTCAGATTTTCATCAACAGACCGATTCTCGCCGGCGTCATTGCCATCATCATGGTCATTTGCGGTGGCTTGGCCATCGTTGTTCTGCCAATCGAGCAATACCCACAAATCGCCCCGCCGACGATTCAGGTGACCACCGTCTATCCGGGCGCCGACGCCAAGACCGTCATGGAAACCGTGGCTGCCCCGATTGAGCAGGAGGTCAACGGCGTCGACGGCATGATCTACATGTCCTCGATCAGTGCCAACGACGGTGGCTACACCCTGACCGTCACGTTCGAACTTGGCACCGACATCGATCTCGCCTCTGTTCGTGTGCAGAACCGCGTCGCCATCGCCGAACCGCGACTCCCACAGGAAGTCCGCCAGCAGGGCATCGTCACACGCAAACGTTCGCAAAGCATGCTGATGGTGCTGGCGCCGCACTCACCAGACGGCCGATTCGATCAGCTCTACCTGAGCAACTACGCCACCATCTACATGAACGACGCGCTGGCCCGCGTTCCCGGCGTCGGTGAGGCCACGGTCTTCGGGGCCAAGGACTACTCGATGCGCATCTGGCTCGATCCCGAGAAGCTGGCCGCGCGCAACCTCACCACCGTCGACGTGCTCAATGCACTCCGCGAGCAGAACGTGCAAGTCGCCGCCGGACGAATCGGAGCCGAGCCGACCGACGATCCGTTCGGGTTCCAATTCACCCTGCAAACCAAGGGACGACTGGCGACGGCGGGCGAATTCGAGGACATCGTGCTCGCCGTCGGCCCTGATCAGCGAGCGCTCTTCCTCAAGGATGTTGCACAGATCGAGCTCGGCGCTGAAAACTACGACGCGTTCGGAGGATACAATGGCCTCCCCGCTCCGGTCATCGCCATCTTCCAACTCCCCGGGTCCAACGCGCTCGAAGTCGCGCAGGGTGTCCGCGACGAGCTTGAACGCCTGCGGGCCGACTTCCCCGAAGGGCTTGAATGCCCGATCTTCTATGACTTCACCAACTTCGTATCCGCCTCGATCCGCGAAGTGGCCACCACCCTGGTCATCGCAGCGCTGCTCGTTTTCCTGACGGTGCTCATCTTCCTGCAGGACTGGCGGGCAACATTGATTCCCGGCATCGCGATCCCGGTCTCCATCATCGGAACGTTCGTCGTGCTGCTTGCAATCGGATTTAGCATCAACATGCTGACGCTCTTCGCACTCGTGCTCGCCATTGGCATCGTCGTGGACGATGCCATCGTCGTCGTCGAGAACACGTCACGCATTCTGCAGGAACATCCCGAACTCGACGCCCGCGAAGCCGCCAAACGCTCCATGCGCGAAATCACCGGCCCTGTCATCGCCACAACACTCGTCTTGCTCGCGGTCTTTGTCCCGACCGCCGTTTTGCCAGGCGTGACCGGTCAGTTGTACCGTCAATTCGGCATCACACTGTCCATCGCCACCGTGCTCTCAAGCGTCAACGCCTTGACGCTCAGCCCCGCACTCTGCGGCGTCTATCTTCGGGTCCGCGATGGAAAACCGAATATCCTCTTCCGCGGATTCAACCGCCTCCTTGGGTATGCCCAGTCATCGTACGTCGGCTCCGTGCGCATCGGTATGCGACTATCGATGGTGGCCGTCTTGCTGTTCGCCGTCATGCTCGGCGGAACGGCGTACGCCTTCCGCGAAGTCCCGACAGGCTTCCTGCCGCTCGAGGATCAAAGCTACTTCTTTGTCAACGTGCAGTTGCCCGACGCCGCAAAGCTTGATCGCACCCGACAAACCCTCGCCGAAGCTGCTGAGTTCACGCGCGGCATTGATGGCGTGGCCGGTGTCGTCACCGTCGGCGGTTCCTCTCTGCTCACCAACTCCGTCCAACCCAACGCAGGATCGCTTGTCGTCATCCTCGACCCATGGGAAGAGCGCCAAACGCCCGACCGAACCGTCGAGGCTGTCATCGGTCAACTCATGGGCAAATTCATGCAAATGCCAGAAGCCATCATCTTCCCGTTCCGCCCACCCGCCATTCAGGGACTGGGCAACGCCGGCGGTTTCGACATGCAGATTCAGGACCGCGGCAACGTCGGGTTCGATTTCCTTGAAACCGTCACCGGCGACATGATCCGCGCCTCCGCACAATCGGGTCGCATCCAATCGCCGTTCACCGGCTTTCGCGCAACCGTCCCCCAACTCTATGTCGATCTCGATCGCGAAAAAGCCAAGCGTCTCGGCGTCCCGCTCGACGTTGTCTTCAACACGCTCCAGACCAACCTCGGCTCAAGCTACGTCAACGATTTCAACATCTTTGGCCGCGTATTCCAGGTTCGCGCCCAAGCCGACAACCGGCACCGCCAGACCCGTGACCACGTACGCAACCTTGAGGTACGCGACGAGCAGGGCAACACGCTGCCCATGAGCACCATCGCCGAAATCCGCGACATCGTCGGACCTGATGTCATCTTCCGATACAACCTCTTCCCCAGCGCCGGACTCATCGGTTCTCCGTCGCCGGGTCAAAGCTCAGGCCAATCCGTCGCACTCATGGAATCGCTCGCGACCCAGCTCCTTCCGCCCGGATTCGCGTACGAATGGACCGGCATCACCTATCAGGAGAAAAAAGCCGGCAACCTCGCCCCGATCGTGTTCGGACTCGCGCTTGTGTTCGTGTTCCTCTTCCTCGCCGCCCAATACGAAAGCTGGACAACGCCCATCACCATCATGGCCACCATTCCCGTCGGCGTGCTCGGAGCATTGCTGGCCGTCTGGTATCGTGGCATGGACAACAACGTGTACACGCAGATTGGCCTGGTGTTGCTGATCGCACTGGTCTGCAAGAATGCGATCCTCATCGTCGAGTTCGCCGAGCAGTTGCGACGCGATGGCCAATCCACACGCGACGCCGCCATCGCCGCAGCCAAGCTCAGATTTCGCCCGATTCTGATGACCGCGTTGTCATTCGTACTCGGCACGCTGCCGCTACTCATCGCCACCGGTGCGGGCGCCAACGGTCGACAAGCCATCGGCACCGCCGTCTTCGGCGGCATGCTCCTCGCGACCGTGCTTGGCGTCTTTTTCATCCCGCTGATGTACGTCGTCGTGGTGACCACCGCCCAGCGATTTTCGGGTGGTCGCTGAGGCAGCGAATCCAATCGCCGCACCACATGACCTGAGCGGCAGGTGACAACGGTCACGCGGTCTGGTATGGACGTGGCATGGCGGACCGGCAAAACCCGCGCCGATGGACTAGATTATTGACGTAGTCCGCACGAAAAGCAGCATCCACGGAGTCAGCACCATGTTTCGCACCGCCATCGCCCGTTTGCGCTGCCTCGGCATGATCGAGGGTACCTCGTTTCTCGTCCTGCTCCTGATCGCCATGCCGCTCAAGTACATCGCCGATCGCCCAGAAGCCGTGAAGGTCGTCGGCTGGCTCCACGGCGTGCTTTTCGTCGCCTTCTGCTGGGCATTGCTCGCCGCCGCCCGGCAGCATGCGTGGCCACTCAAACGCATCGCCCTCATCTTCATCGCCGCCCTGATCCCCTTCGGCCCCTTCGTCATCGATCGAAGCCTCAAGCTCGAAGACGAACCCACACACCAGCCTCAGGAAGCAACAAGCTGAAACAAGCGGAGTGGCCAGCATGCCCGACGACACAGCCATCGGCGGACCGCACGCAGCCTATCCCACGACGCGCTGGTCACTCATCCACGCCACCGAAGCATCGCCGGACGACCGCCACCGAGCCCTCAATGACCTGCTCACTCGCTATTGGAAACCGCTATTTGTCTATGTCTGCCGCAAAGGCGCAACAACGGAACATGCCAAAGACCTTGTTCAGGGGTTCTATGCGCATCTGCTCGAGAAGGATATCATTCCCAGAGCGGATGAAGCCCGCGGACGGTTTCGCACCTATCTTCGTGTCGCCATGGACCACTACCGCATCAACGAATACCACAAACACGCAGCCCAAAAGCGCGGCGGCGGCCAGATGCAGGTACGAATCGACGTCGATATTTCTGAGACGACCGTGCCGTCACATGATGAGCCTCCCGACGTGACGTATGATCGTCAGTGGGCGATCGACGTGATGCAACGGGCATTGGTCCGCCTTGAAGATGAGTTTCGCTCAGGCCAACGAACCGGACCATTCGAGGCAGTGGTCCGATACTTCAGTCCAACCATGCAAGTCTCTTACGAAGAAACGGCGAGTGACTTTGGGTTGAGCGTCTCGCAACTCAAGTCAACGTTGCACCGCACCCGCTTGCGTTTCCGTGAGATCGTCTCCGAGGAAGTCAGGGAGACACTCGACGATGCCACACTTTGCGAGGACGAGATTGATGCACTGATCAAGGCGCTGCGGGGATGAACCAATCCTGTGGGACATGCGGCGCGTACATCCCCGATGACGGCATCGCCGTGTGCCCGGTATGCATGCTGGACGGTGCCACCGAAGGCGATACCCAGCAGATCGTCGGCCAGAAACTTGCAATCGGACCTGAGCTGGGCCGGGGTGGCATGGGCGTCGTCCATCGCGCCGAGGACCAATCGCTTGGTCGGACCGTCGCCGTCAAATTCCTGACAGAGGCATTGGCCGACGAAGACGCCTTCCACGCTCGTTTCAATCGTGAAGCCCGCGCGATGGCCATGCTCAACCATCCAAACATCATTGCTGTTCACGACTTCGGGCGACAGGACGGACGTCCCTACATCGTCATGGAGTACGCCGTCGCAGGATCGTTGGCCGACACCATGCCGCTCGACCAACGACGCGCCCTTGAAGTCGCCGTCCAGATATGCGACGCCGTCAGTTACGCTCATCAAAAGGGCATCATCCATCGCGACATCAAACCGCAGAACATCCTTTTCGACGACCATGGCCGAGCAAAAGTCAGTGATTTCGGATTGGCCAGGTTACGCGCCGCCGAGACTACCGGATGGACCGTGACAGCCGAGAATCAGGCAGTCGGCACGCCTCATTACATGGCACCGGAGGCGCTTCGCGGCAACGCCCCAGATCCGCGAATGGACGTCTACGCGATCGGCGTGGTGCTGTATCAAATGCTGACCGATACACTGCCGATCGGCCATCACGATTGGCCACCCGGAGACGTCGGTCATGTCCTTCAGAAGGCCCTCGCTCAGGAACCGCACCAGCGTTACGCAACGGTCGACGAGCTGCGATCCGAGCTTGCGTCATGCAATCCTGACAGTGCGTTTGAAGTGCCACGACTCACCACGGACCAGAAGTACTGGGGACGGGGCGTTGCGTTGATCCTGTCGATCGCGACTGCCGTCTCGCTCTGGGCCGCCATGGAGTGCCTGACACCGAAAGTGATCGATCCAGATCAAAAGCGCACCTTGGTCATGCATGTGACGCGGGCGTTATCGGACGGGCGTCTCGTGTCTCCCGTTCGTTTTGAAACCTGGCCCATACTCGGAGCACTCGCAGCCACCGTTCTGGCCATCTTCGCCTACGCGTTGTTGCGCCGGTACTGGCAGCAGGCAGGACTTGAGGTTTACAGGCCGAACGATCCACTTCGTCAAAGCTCATGGGCACTCGCACTTGGAATGGCTGCGCTGGCGGTCTACCTGCTGCGAAAGTGGTTGGAGAGCATGGGGCAGACATGGGCATCCATCTATTCGCCACTGATCGGTGGACTGCTCGAAGTGTGCTGGCTGTTCGCCTTCTGGACGTGCATCCTGGAATCGCGCCGCGTCGCGCGATCGCTAAGACGCGAGCCGCTCCTTTGGATCAGCGCGATCGCAGCCCTCCTGCCGCCCGTGCGTGAATTCGTCACTGTCGTCATGCGCGGCCAACCATAAACCAATCCACCGTCGCAGCGAGCGTCCATACGGACGTCCCACCCCCAACAAAAAAAGCGAGAAACCCGCGAAACCGGCGTTAACAGGTCCTGTAGTGAAGGGTGAACATCGGGTGGCGTATGGACGTCCGCCCGGCACGCGATCACCAAAAGTGCCGTCACGCGCGGCCAAAAGAAAGGATCCGACCATGAACGCCACAACCTGGTCCTACGTCGCCTACCTGTCCATCAGCATCACTGTCACGGTGTGGGTCGCTCGGACCCTGCATCGCAATGGCCGACTGTTTCTCGTCGATGCGTTTCTGGGCAACGAGGCGCTGGCGGATTCTGTGAATCACCTTCTTGTTGTCGGCTTCTATCTCATCAATATCGGATACGTTGCGCTGATGCTCAAGGCAGGCATCAAGCCCATCTCAACGACTGAGGCGTTCGAATTTTGCTCCACGAAGGTTGGCACGGTCCTGCTCGTCCTCGGCGGAATGCACTTCTTCAATCTTTACGTGCTGTCGCGACTGCGTCGTCGTGGATTGCTGAGACATGAACCCGCACCCATCCAACCGAGCGAGACAATCGCCCAGCATGGCGGTGTTGTGTGAGACCAGGTCCACGCTTCGAAGGGAGGTCTGCCATGAACAGGCTCACGATTCTATACGACCCGATGTGTGCGTTCTGCTGCCGATGTCGCGACTGGCTGTTGGGACGCCCGAAGTACATCGAACTGGAGTTCTTGCCACGAGGATCATCAGACGCCACGAAACGCTACCCGTCGCTGCGGACCGAGGGCGGCTCTGACGTGCTGGTGGTGGTCACCGATGAAGGCGGAGTCTATCGCGGGTCCGACGCATACATCATGTGCCTTTACGCCCTCGTCGACTACCGCGAGCTTGCCATTGACTTGGCCCACGGCGTTTTCCGCCCGCTCGCCGACCGGGGATTCAGTTGGTTGTCCAGAAACAGGACGATGCTCTCCCAGATCGTCCACCAGTGCAAACCGCCGTTGGGCACACCCGTTGACTCCCCGCCATCGCCGCCGCTGCCGGCACGATTGGTCGAGTGGGCAGAGATTCGCCAAGACAACGCTGATCGGGACTGATGCGAGCTTTTGACGAAAGTGATCGGCGGCGCGGACAGCACGACACATGCCCCGCGCCGCCGACCTGAGTTGCCCTATCAACCATGACTTTGCGTCAAAACGCCCATGCTTCGCGGCAAATCGCCGCCCCGTCCCGAGGTCCATTGCTGCTTTAAGTGCGGACCGACAACGTCGCGGTCTCCGGACGACTTTCAGCGTCGCACAACCCGCTCCCAATGGCACGGCGATTGCACATCACATTCCGGACACCACAGGGTGCGCCATGGGGGCGATACGTCCAACCGCAGGCGGCCGTCGACCTTCCTGTGCGCATCGCGGGAGGGTCGCATCATGATGGAATTGACAATCTACGGTCGCGGCGGGCAGGGCGGCGTTACCCTCGCCAAACTCATCGCACAGGCGTACTTCCTCAAGGGCCGACACGCCCAGGCGTTCGGCGTCTACGCAGCCGAGCGATCCGGCGCGCCGTTGCAGGCGTACGTCCGGATATCCGACGAGGAAATCACCAACCACAATCAGATTCGCGAGCCGGACCACGTCATCGTGCTCGATCGCACGCTCATCGGTCCAGCGAACCTGAAAGGCCTCAAGCAGGACGGTTGGATCATCCTCAACTCGCCCGATCCGCCGGACGCCTTCCAGCAGCAATTCAGTGGGCGACACGTCGCCACCATCGACGCCACGAGCATCGCGGTCGAAAACGGATTGGGCAGCCGAACCGTGCCGATTGTGAACACGACCATGCTGGGCGCGGTGGCGAAGGTCTTCGATCTGGCGTTTGACGATGTTCAAGCGGC
Organism: Phycisphaerae bacterium; assembly: GCA_028289375.1. Taxonomy (GTDB): domain Bacteria; phylum Planctomycetota; class Phycisphaerae; order UBA1845; family UBA1845; genus OFTM371. Next base: position 18,464 of record JANQQK010000078.1, read on the forward strand.
ACTTGAGGCCATGCGCTTCGTCGGTCCCAACATCGCGGCAGCCGAGCGGGCATTCGCGGTCGTCGATGCCAAGGTGGTCATCGGCGAATTGATCGCCGCTGCTGCCGGTGGACCGATGGCCCCGCCGACGGGCTTGTTCGATGACCGCGTGGGCGAGCAACCGGCGATTCGCACCGGCACGTGGGCGACGCGTCGGCCTCACCGCCACACGTTGACACCGCCGTGCAATTTCGCGTGCCCCGCCGGCAACGACATTCAGGGATTCGTTGCCGCCGCTCGGGAAGAGGACTTCGATCGGGCGCTCGGCATTCTGATGGAAACATCACCGCTGCCGGCGGTCTGCGGACGGGTCTGCCCCGCGCCGTGCATGGACGCCTGCAACCGGGCGACGTTCGACGAGTCGGTCAACATCCGCGAGCTGGAACGCTATGTGGCTGATCATGGAACGTGGAAGGCTGAGAAACCGCAGCGAATCGATGGCCCCGGCGTGGCGGTCGTCGGTTCCGGACCAGCCGGACTGAGCGCCGCGTACCATCTCGCCCGCTTCGGACACGCGGTGACGCTTTTCGAGAGCAGTGACGAACTGGGCGGCGTCATGCGTAACGGCATTCCGGAGTATCGCCTGCCGCACGATGTCCTCGATCGCGAGATCGACCGCATTCTTGACGTTGGCGTTGAAGCCCAGACGCAGCACAAGGTGGATCGCGCCGCGTTGCTCAAGATGTCGCACACGTTTGGCGCCGTCTTCATCGCGACAGGTCTGCAGGAATCGCGCTCGCTCAAACTGCATCAGCCGGACGACGGCCACGAATACGTGATGCAGGGCATCGATTTCCTCGACCGCGTGCACGCCGGCACCATGTCTATTCGGGACGAACACGTATTGGTCATCGGCGGCGGCAACACGGCCATCGACGCAGCCCGCAGCGCAAAGCGATTACATGCGGCCAGCGTTCGCATCGTCTACCGCCGGACACGCGATGAGATGCCGGCCATCCGCGAGGAGATCGACGCGGCGATCATGGAGGGCGTCCATATTGAGGAACTGGTGTCGCCCGTGTCGCTCCAACTTCACGAAGCGACACCTTGCCTTACCTGCCAGCGAATGAAACCGGGCGAACCGGACGCGTCGGGACGTCCCGCGCCGGTGCCGGAAGCGAGCGAGGATGCGTATTTCGACATGCGCTGTGACCGCGTCATTCTCGCCCTGGGCCAATCACCGGACTTGTCGATTCTGCCCGAAGGCGCGGAAGTCAAACACGAAGAGGCACTGCTTGGCTTGACCGGGGCGCCGGTCTTCTGCGGCGGTGACTTTGCGTCGAACGACGGAACGGTGTCAGCCGCCATCGGAAGCGGTCGTCACGCGGCGTTGCACATCCATCGCACGCTCACAGGCGAGGATTTGTTCCCGCCACCGGCAGAACCGGTGGCCGGTCCCGAGGAAATGACGACCTATGTCTTCACGCACACACCGAGCGAGCATGGTCCGACCATCGACACAAAGCTCCGTCGTCACACGTTCGAAGAGGTGCATCAGGGTTTCATCGACGATGGACAACATCAACCCGCCGTCGCCGAGGCGGAACGCTGCTTCAGTTGCGGCGTGTGCAACGGATGCGACCGCTGCATGAGCTATTGTCCCGAGGGCATCCTGATGCGGGACAACGACGGGTACCGTTTCAACTACGACTACTGCAAGGGTTGTGGCGTCTGTGCCACGCAATGCCCGCGTGGTGTGATCTACATGGCCGAGTTGTGATGCATCGTTTGGGAGCGAAGTGAAAACCTGATTTGGAGATAAACCGTGGCCCGAGCACTTGTCACAGGAAACAACGCCGCCGGTCATACGCTTGCCCTCGCGGGTGAAGCGAATCGGGTGGCCAGAGGGTGTGCGGCGGGCGCGTATCCGATCACGCCGCAGACGGAGATCATCGAGTTCCTTCGCGGATACGAATTCAGCAAGGGACGCATCGTGCCCGTTGAATCGGAGCACAGCGCCATGGGCGTCTGCATCGGTGCATCGCTCGGCGGAGCGCGGGCATTTACAGCCAGTTCGTCCAACGGGTTGGCCTACATGACCGAAAACGTGTTCGCCGCGGGGTATTACCGCCTGCCGATTGTGATGATCGCGGTCAATCGCACGCTCGGTCCGCCGTGGAACATCTGGGTCGATCAGGGCGACAGCCTGATGCTTCGCGATGCGGCGTGGCTGCAGTTCTATACCGAGTCGCATCAGGACCTGGTGGATACGATTCTGCTGGCATTCCGCGTGGCTGAAGATGAACGCGTGATGCTGCCGGTGATCGTCGCCATGGATGGATTCATCACGTCGCACACGCAAATGGTGGTCGACCTGCCGGAGCAGGAGCAGGTCGATCGGTTCCTGCCGGCCTGCCATGTGCCGCATCGATTGCGTCACGATCATCCTGCCACGGTCGGCGGGCTGACGTGGCCTCGCGAGACGGAGCGGCATCGTCATGACATTCAGTTGTCGATGGAGCGCGCGCCGGAGGTATTGGCCGACGCGGTGGATGAGTTTGAGCAGGTATTCGATCGTCGTCCGCATGGCGTGTTTGCAGCCGAACACACCGATGACGCCGACGCAATCATCATCGCGTCCAACACGATGGCGAGAACGCTGCGGCGTGTCGTTCGGGCACGTCGCGACAAGGGCGAGCGCGTCGGCATGATCGATCTGAAGCTTTTCAGGCCGTTCCCACGTGAACAACTGCTCGATGCCATCGGCGATACGAAGCGCGTCGGCGTGTTGGATCGCAACCACTCGCCTGGTTCCGGTGGCGTCTTCTGGCAGGAGGTGTCCGCGACGCTGCAGCGTCAACCCGACGTTGTCGTGCAGGACTACATTGTCGGGCTTGGCGGCGGGGATGTGACGCCCGAGGTGATTGATCGCATCGTTGATGATCTCATGGAACGCAGCAGCGCCGATGAGCCGCGCTGGGAGGAGGTGGCCGTATGACCACGCAAGTTGCAGAACACGACCAGCCGCGTTGCGAATCGGTGCTCCGACCCGGCAACACGAATTGCGCGGGCTGCGGCATGTCGATCGGTTTCCAGTTGCTCGACCAGGCCCTCGAACGCGAACCTGCATCGCTGGTGATTCCCGCATGCTGCGGCATCGTGACGGCCGGCGCGTTTCCGACCAGTGCCTACGGTGTGCCGACGGCGGCGAGCACCTTCGCCAGCTCACCAGCCGTGGCGACGGGACTCTGCTCCATCGCCGATCTCAACGAGGAAGATCATCCGGTGATCTGCTGGGCCGGTGACGGCGGCACGTACGACATCGGATTGGCCACGCTGTCTGCCGCGGCGGAGCGCAACGAGAACATGATCTACGTCTGCTACGACAACGAGATCTACGGCAACACCGGCGGGCAGCGCAGCGGTGCCACCCCCGAAGGTGTGCGCACGACCACGACCCCGCGCGGCAAGCTCGAACCGAAGAAAGACATCATGGCCATGATGGTCGCGCACCGCATTCCGTACGCAGCCACGCTGTCGGTCGCCCATCGCGATGACTTCCTGCGTAAGATCCACCTGGCGCGGAAGACGCCGGGTTTTCGCTTCCTGCACATGCTGTCGCCATGCCCGACCGGGTGGAAATCCGAGCCGGACGAGAGCATCGACCTGATTCGCTACGCGGTCGGGTCGGGACTGTTCCCGCTCTATGAGGTGTTCGACGGTCGACGGTATCGCCTGAATGCGAAACCGGACGGCACACCGCTGGATGAGTATGCCACGCGACAGCGACGCTACACCGGAGCGCACGTCGATCTCGATGCGTTGCAAGACAGCGTGGACATGCAGTGGCGGTATCTCAACACGATGTTCGAGGCCTTTCCCGCCATTGGCGATGACGCCTGATCGGGAGACGAATCGGAAGTTGGTCAAATGCCCGTTGGCGATCAGGTCGCCGCGGGTACTTTTGTTTTGGGGTATCCGATGGTGGTCAGTACGCCGGCGATGTCGTCGAGCGTGGTCGTGTCGTCAATGGTGGCCGGCATTCGGAAGTCACGCCCGTCGGCGATTGATTTCATCGTCCCGCGGAGAATCTTGCCGGAACGTGTCTTGGGCAGTCGCCGCACGATCGCCGCCTGACGGAAGCACGCGATCGGGCCAATGCGTTCGCGGACCATCCTGACCAGCTCCGCCGTGATGTCATCGGCGTCTTGGGCGGCATCCGATTTGAGCACGACCAGCCCGATGGGCACTTCGCCCTTCAATGCATCCTGCACCCCGATTACCGCACATTCCGCAACGGCTGGGTGGGACGAGAGAACTTCCTCCATGCCGCCCGTGGAGAGACGATGGCCTGCGACGTTGATGATGTCATCCACGCGACTCATAACGTAGAGATACCCGTCCTCGTCGCGGTAGCCGGCGTCACCGGTGACGTAGTAGCCCGGGAACGTCTCGAGATACGACGACTTGTACCCGTCATCGTTGTGCCACAGCGTCGGCAGGCAGCCAGGCGGGAGTGGGAGCTTGACGACGATTTGGCCGGTGTCGTTGTCTGGCACTTCGCGACCACCTTCGTCCACCACACTCACGTCGTAGCCGGGAACTGGTGTCGCCGGGGATCCGGGCTTGATTGGCAGTTGCCCGAAGCCGAGGCAGTTGGCCGCGATGGGCCAGCCTGTTTCCGTTTGCCACCAATGGTCGATGATGGGAACGTTGAGCATCTCCTGCGACCATGCAAGCGTGTCGGGATCGCAGCGTTCTCCGGCGAGGAAGAGCGCGCGCAAGCTGGCGATGTCCTGTGGGTTCAGCAATTCACCGTGCGGGTCGTCGCGCTTGATCGCGCGGATGGCGGTCGGGGCGACGAAAAGTGTGTTCACGCCGTGGTCGCGAATGACGCGCCAGAAAGCGCCCGCGTCGGGCGTGCCGACGGGTTTTCCTTCGTAGAGAATTGTCGTGCAGCCTCGTAGTAGCGGGCCATAAATGATGTAGGAATGGCCAACGACCCAGCCGATGTCCGAAGCGGCCCAGAAGACGTCGCCAGCGTCGGCGTTGTAGATTGCCTTCATGCTCCATTTCAGTGCGACGGCGTGTCCACCGTTGTCGCGCACGACACCCTTCGGCACGCCCGTCGTTCCGGACGTGTAGAGCACGTAGAGCGGATCGGTCGAATCGACGGGAACGCAGTCGGCTGGCGTCGCATCGTTGAGAGCGTCGTGCCAGTCGATGTCGCGGCCTTCGTGCATTTCCGCCTGCAATTGTGGACGCTGCAGGATAATGCAATGCTGCGGTTGGTTCTCAGCCAGTGCGAGGGCCTTGTCGAGCAGTGGCTTGTAGGCGACGACGCGGTTCGGCTCGATGCCGCAAGAGGCTGACACGATGACTTTGGGTTGGGTGTCGTTGATGCGAATGGCCAGCTCATTGGCGGCGAAACCGCCGAAGACAACGGAATGGATCGCACCGATCCGGGCGCAGGCGAGCATGGCGACGACCGCTTCGGGGACCATGGGCATGTAGAGAACCACGCGGTCGCCTTTCTCGACGCCGAGTTTCAGCAGGGCACCGGCGAAGCGTGCGACGTGGTCGAGGAGTTCTGTGTAGGTGAATCGGCGGACCGAATCGGTGACCGGACTGTCATAGACGAGGGCCAACTGATCGCCGCGGCCGCCCTGGACGTGGACATCGAGCGCGTTGAAGCAGGTGTTCAGTTTCCCGCCCGTGAACCAGCGATATAGCGGTGCGTCGGTGTCGTCGAGCACGCGATCCCACCGACGATCCCAGGTGATGTCCTGAGCCAGTTCAGCCCAGAATTCGTTGGGATCGGAGAGGCTTCGCAGATGGGCGGACTCCTGGGTCTGGTCGGTCATGGGATTTGCTCCTGTGGGGTGGGGGCAGGAACGATTCCGATCGAAGGGTTGCTCGGAAGGGTACTTGGGAATCGTCCCGCCCCAGGGCATAGGTGACAAAATTGTGCCGAACTGTGATGCAAGTCGCGTGCCAGTCCGAGATTGGGGCCAGGCTGCGTCATGAATCGCGGCTGTGAGCACGCTGGGCGGTTCTGGGGTGGACCATTGCGGGAAATCGCCGCCGGTGGTTGGTCAGATCACACAGTGTCGCGGCGAGTCGAGTCGTGCTTCAAAGATTTCCGTACGTTGTTGTGATCGGCGGTGACGCAGGTGGCGGTCTCGTCGGCGTTCGGGCGGCTTGCCACCAGGCGACCAGCCCGCTGACGACGCCCGTGACCAGCAGGACGAGCAGCAGGATCGCGGCCGACCGGTGGGGCGGTGATGGTGGTCGCGTCTTGCTGATGATGTCGATGCGGAGTTCCTCATCGGGATCGAATGTCGCCCCGCACTCGGGACATCGTGTGTCCGTCAGGCCATGAAGGTCGTAGCCACACTCGCGGCAGGTGAACATGCGGCGTTCGAGCAGGATGATGCTGTCGAGGAAATAGAATACGACGGCCATCGACGCAACCATGCTGCCATATTGGACCAGCGGACCATATCGGTGCAGGCCGAAGTACGCCATCGCCCCGATGTAGATCGCGACCCAGAAGCAGACGATGGTGATTCGACGACCAAGGGAGATGCCCAGGATCGAGCTGCAAATGTCGCACGTGAACCTGCCCCAAGCTGGTGTGCGAAAGGCTCGCCACCAGGAAACGGGTTCACGACAGTTGGGGCAGTTGCGGGCCATCGGTCGTACATTCGGATACTGTTGTCTCGGAGTTGTGTCGCGATTCCGCAATGCAACGTACGCCATGCCTGCGAATGAGCCAAATCGATTCCTGTATCAATGTGTGCGCGTGAATGGGTCTGACGCGTTGCCCGCCGCCGGAATTGTGCTTGCCCTCGCGTTGATGTCGCGGGATAGTCGGTTGAATTCCGATGGTGCGAGGGCCTCAAACGGTGAAACGCCCCAAAATCCTGTTGCTGCAGGCGCGTGACGCTGATGATCCGATGGCGGATCACGAGCGATTGTGTTTTGTTCGACAGGCTGGTCTGCAACCGGAGCAGATCGACATTCACGATCTCGTGCAAGGTCCACCGCGCGACGCGGTCGTGGCGAGGTATGACGCGCTCTTTGTCGGCGGTGCGGGCGATTACTACGTGTCGAAGCGGAACCTGCCACGGTTCGATGAGGTAATCGCGTTCTTCGCTGATCTCACGGAAACGGGGCGGCCGATGTTCGCCTCCTGCTTTGGGTTTCATTGCCTGGTACATGCGTTGGGTGGCGAGATCATCAACGACAATCCGAACACCGAGGTTGGCACGTATCCGCTGACACTGACCGACGCTGGCGCGGCTGACGAGCTGTTCCGAATCCTGCCCCGCGTATTCAACGCTCAGGAAGGGCACAAGGACCGCGCCGACCGTCTGCCACCTGGTGTCGACAATCTCGCATCGAGTGAGCGAAGTCCGCTGCAGGCGTTTCGCATACCCGGCCAACCCATCTGGGCCACCCAGTTTCACCCGGAATTGGACCAGGAGGCAAATCTTCATCGATTTCATCACTATCTTCGGGGCTACTCGGCTGTCTTAAGTGAAGAAGATCGACGTACGGCGTTGAGCCGATTTCAGGAGTCGCCCGAGACATCGCGTCTGCTGCCGGCGTTTCTGCGCCTGGTTTTGGGTTAGGGGTTGATCGTTCTTGTGGGCGGGAGATGTGGTTTGCGGGGTGGAATTTTGCGATTCGTCGCTTGCAACCTGAAAAAGTAAGACTTACTTTCAATCGTGGGCGACACGGGCGTTGAGCGTGCCATAGAATGGCGGGGCGGTCGCGTCAGGGGTGTCGCGAAAACATTCTGCACTCGCGGGCGAAGACGGGAAGAACTGCGCGACATGCGCGATTTCCCTCCCGGAGGTGAGCCAATGGCCATTGCGCGTGACATGAGCAAGGCCCAGATTTCGTTCCAGGTGACGGGACGCGATCTGGACGAGTTCGACGTTCTTCGATACCGGGGAACGGAGGGGTTATGCCAACTCTACAAGTTCGAGATCGACGTTGCGTCGCATCACGAATCGGCTGATTTTGATGGCATCGTCGGCAAGCCGGCGGCGATGAGCATCGCCACCGGGCACGGCGTGCGATGGTTCCATGGGATCGTCAGCCGACTCGAGGTGACCGGTGCGTTCATTGCGGCTGAGGCTGACGAGAATCGGCTGTCGTTTCGCATCCATCTGGTACCGAGCATGTGGTATCTCACGCAGCGGTACACGTCGCGGATTTTCCAGAACAAGTCCGTCGTCGATATCATCAAGGAAGTGCTGACGGATGCAGGACTCCTTTCCAACCAGTTCGACCTGACCAACCTGCAGCGTACGTACGAGCCGCGTGAATACTGCGTGCAATACCGGGAGAGTGATTACAACGTTGTGGCTCGGTTGGCGGAGGAAGAGGGGATATGGTGGTACTTCGAGCAGTCGCCCGAGAGTCATCTGCTCAAGATGGAAGACAAGTCCAGCGCTTACGTCGAGATTGAGGACGAATCATCTATAGCGTTCGCGCCGCCGCAGGGCATGGTGACAGATGATGAGCATGTGCATCGGTTCCGCATGGCGCGATCGGTGCGACCAGGCCGTGTGGTCCTGAGTGACTACAGTTTTGAATCGCCTGACCTGAATCTCGAAACGCTTGGCACCAATGAGCTTCCCGAGCATCTGGAGCACGCTGATTATCCGGGTGGTTATCGCACGCAAGGTGTCGGGCGTGACTTGGCGGACATCCGTGCACAGGAATTCAAGGCCTCGCATCACAAGGGCGTCGGCGTCTGCAACTCGATCCGCATCGGTCCGGCCCGCAAGTTTGAATTGACGAACCACCCGATTTCGTCGCTGAATGCGTCGTACGTGGTGACTGCGATGACGCACGAGGGCAAGCAGTCCATCGGCGAGTCGGTTTCGGCGGTTTCGGGGCGAACCGGTGTTCTGGGTGTCAGTACGCATCAGTCGATTCTGGCGGCGCGGGGCAACGATGATCGAACGATCCGTGACTTGGCTGATGGTTTGCTCGAAATCGCGGCGCGGATGGGCGCAGGTGATGTGACCGCGCGACGGGAACTGACCGAGTGGGTGTACCATGACGGGTTGGTCATGACGAATCCCGCTGGTGTGGCGGGGGCATTGGGGGAGCGACCACTCACGTGGGTAACGCTGCCGAACGTGATTGATGATGTCGCGCGCGACGGGTTGATCAATTTCGATGCACCGGTTTACACCGCGCGGTTCGAGTGCATCCCGTCGGAGCTGGAATTCCGTCCGCCTCGGGTGACGCCGAGACCGAAGATGTCCGGGCCGCAGTCGGCACGTGTTGTCGGGCCTGACAGTGAGGAGATTCAGGTTGATGAATTCGGGCGGGTCAAGGTGCAGTTCAACTGGGACCGCGTGGGCAACGAGGGCGGGCAGCTGAAGTTGCACGGGGCCGACTCATCCTGTTGGATTCGGGTCTGTCAGGGATCGGTCGGCGGGCAGTATGGCATGATGTTCATTCCGCGGATCGGCCAGGAAGTGCTCGTGGACTTCATGGACGGCAATCCGGATTGTCCCGTCATTGTCGGGCGTCTGAACAACCGCGATCACATGCCGCCATACACGCTTCCCGAGCACAAGACACGGAGCGTGATCAAGACGCACAGCACCAAGGGTGGCGGCGGGACGAACGAGATTCGTTTTGAAGACCTCAAGGGCAAGGAGCAGTTGTTCCTGCAGGCCCAACGTCAGATGGACACACGGGTCAAGGGCAGCCACTTCCACACCGCGGGCGGCAGTTATCACCTGCTCGTTGGTGGTGAGAACAATGGCGCACTCAGCGGCGAATACCGTCAGACGGTCCACAAAGCCAAGCACGTGCACGTGAAGGGGGATCTCTTCTCGTGGGTCGAGGCGGCGGAGCATCGTGCGATCGGCGGCGATCAGGCCATCGAGGTGGGCGGTGTTTATTCGATGCACGCTTGCGACGAAGTGGCTGAGATTTACGACGCCAACCATCAGAAAGAAGTGAGCGGGACGTATCAGTGTTCGGCGACGAGCATCAAACTGGAGGCGACCGCCGGAATCGAATTGAAGTGCGGTGGCAGCAGCATCGTGTTGTCGTCTGGTGCGATTTTCATCACCGGGCCGATCGTCAACATCAACTCGGGATCCGGTCCTCCGGTCGCGCCGGTCGGTCCGGCGGGAATGTCGCCTGGACCGGCTGAGGATGCGTCGGCTGCAGACCGCTCCGATCCGGGTTCGGATACGCGATACACCGCCACGCGCGAACCGCCGAAGCTCGGTACGATCGATGCGGATGTCGAGGGTCACAAGTTTGCTGACACGTGGATCGAGTTTCAGCTTGTCGATGCGGCCGAAAACCCGATTCCCGACGAGCCGTATCGCGTGACGCTGCCGGACGAGACCGTACAGGAGGGGCGGACCGACGCAGAAGGCCTGTGTCGCTTCGAAGGGTTGGATGTCGGGTTGGCGTACATTCAGTTGCCGAATCGTCAGGATGCGGCGTGGAAGAAACTGCGGGTGGAGTGGTCGGACAGCTAGCGTTCACGCGAGGCGGACAGGCAGAGACAGCACATGCCGGAAAACGGGCGAAAACGACAACTTGGACAGACGGGTAGCCGGACCATCCTGCAACTCAAGGCCGTCCGCTACAAGATCACGCTTTCCTACCTTGGCCAGGATCGCATCAAACATGACGAGGACGACTATCGCTGCAAATATGAGTTGCAGCGTGGGACGTCAACGATCAACGCGTTTCCTGATGTCATTCCCAATCAGGTACGCGAGTCCGATACGACAGAGGAGGATGACAAGGCAGCCACGCCCACCGAAGAGGGCGGCGACGCGACCAATCCGCCTGATGATCAGAAGTACCGCATCATGGTGGATGACAACCATGGCATGCGGTCGGCCGACGGCGATCTGCTCGGGCGCGGTGGCAGCCCGGATGGTGACAGTGTCAGCAAGCCGGAGAATTATGCGGATTCCGGCGGCGGCAAGGAAGACTGGATGCCCGATGTGTCGCCGGCGGTGCCACTCCGCGTCGTTGTGCGGAAAATGATCGGCGTGACGCCGGTCGATCTGGATACGACGGTCAAGGTCAAATGCGAGATCAAGGACCCGGTGGAGGAGTTTGATCAGAATGATGGCCGGCGCAAGGAGTTCCTCGAGGAGTTTTTCAAGAAGTACAACAAGGATAGCGATGATCCGGATGACGGCGATGACAACTGCCCGACGAATTTCGAGGGAATTCGCGATCCTGACAATCCCGAAGGCGTCAAAGCCACCGATGTCTTGAAGAAAATCGACTACGAAGAGCCGCCCAAGACGGATGTCTCCACCGGTGAACAACCGGCTGAGGTCGAGTTCAGCAGCCTGTCCGATGCGACGGCTGAGGGCGACATGGGTGCTTCGTTCGAGCTGACGGAGGTTGACGAGGACGGCATCAAGGTCGGCGTGGCCGACATCGGATTTCTGCCGTACCCGGCGTGGGGTGACAACTACCGTTTCCTGCTGTCGCTGATCGACGGGGGCGGCACGGACCTGCGAGATACGCAGGAAAACGGCGTCGATGTCGAGGTCATGGACGATCAGGACAAGAAGATCGAGAAGCCGCGGGCCTACACGACCGGTCGGTTCATCATGTGGAAACGCATGAAGATCAAGATGGTCGTGCTCTGCAACCTGACGCAGGCGAACGACGTGGCATGGAATGACGTGAAGGCGGCTTACCGTCGTGCGTTCATCGAAGTGCAGGAACCGGCGTCACCGGGCGGCTACTTCAACCTCCCCGCGCAGCAGTGGATCGCCGAGCTGAAGGGTGCTTTCACCGCAGCGGCGGACCAGACCGCGCTCGATGCCATTGCGGCGCAGTCACCGGCGGATCTGGCGAATACCTATGGCCGGTTCTTCTTCCCGACGCATCTGACCAACAACTATGACCGAAATCAGTTGCGCAGTCGTCTCGGCAATCTCGCCCGCAACATGATCAAGCATGGGTGTGACAACGCATCGCCGGCGCTGCTGTTCCCCGGTTCGACCGATGGCAAGAAGCAGGGCAAGGAAGTACGCGATCAGGAGAGCGAAGGATTCTTCATCCTGCTCGTTCGCCGCCTGGGCGATCCCGCGGCGCCGCAAGCGTCGCGACGTATCGGTAACCTGCTGGGCCAGTCGTTTGGCGACCGCATGTTCTGGTTCGCCAACCGTGCGATCGCACCAGCTTCCAACACGCTGCTTACGACGGATACGCTCAACCACGAAATGGGCCACGCACAGTATCTGCGTCACAGCCACACGCAGGGCTCGATCGCCGGATTCGGCGGCGGCGGTGATCAGGCCAACTTCTTCCCGGCTCCGCCGGCATCGGGACCAGCTCCGGCATCGGTGGCGATCCGATTGTTCGACAGCCGCAAGAACGACCAGATTCTCGATCACGATCAGAAGGACGCCTACGCGTGCATTATGGCCTACACGGCCGACACGCCGAACAAGCCGCAGTTCTGCGGCATGTGCAACCTGACGCTCCGCTTCTACGACCGTGTCAAGATTCAGGACAGCGGTGAGTATCAAAACGACATCATGGATGATCACAATCCGGCGATCATCACGAGTGCGAGTATCGCCAGCGGCGTCTGGACCCTTCGTGAACCACCCTCGGTGGGTGGTACGCCGACGCTGCCGGATCTCCGCGTGGGACGAACCATGCGGCTTGTTTGTCTCGGCGCGGAATTTCCCGACCCAGGCAACGCGTCGCGCAAGTTCCGTACGAACCTCAGTTGCTGCGATGACAGCCCGCGCAACCTCTGGAGCAAGTCGGGCGCCGGTGATGTCCGTATCAACACCGTCAATCATGGCGGCGTGGCCACGCATATTCGCATTACCGGTGTGACAGCCGGAACGGTGACGTTGTCATACGCCAAGAGTGGCGTGACCGCGTCGGCGAACATTGAGATCAGACCCTAAGAGGGCGAACGCAGAGACAGGCCAACATGGACGACGCACTTTCAATCAAACTTGAACTCGACAAGGCCGAGTGTCTACGCGGTGAGTCCGTCTTTTTCAAGGTCACGGTCACAAACGACGGGCAGGCACCGTTCAGCGGTTTCCCGGAATTCGACGACGATTTCAAGACGGTCTCGCTGCGTGCTCAATCACGCCGGCGTCAGCTGACGGCGGGTCAACTCTCTGCCGGCCATCGCGACGGCGTGCCGCATCATGATCCGCAGGAACCAGCACCGACGATCACGCTTCAACCGGGCGACTCGGCCACGCTCACAGGTGATCTGCTCGAATGGTTCAGCTACTTGTATCCCGATACGTTCGACATCTCTGCGATTCACATTTTTGGATTCGAGTCCGAACCGGTCCGGTTGACGGTTCGTCCCTGCGCAACGGTCGGGGCCACGACGTCGCGTGTTGCGTCGCAGAATCCGACCGCACCGCTCGCCAATGCATGGGTGCATGATGACTCCGGCGAGAACGTCATTTTCTACGAACAGCAAAGCCCCATCGTGCCGCGCAATCCGCGACACGGAATCCGCATGGCGACCGTGAAGGACGCTGTTGATCCGCAGGCGGCAGGGCTGTCCGACAGCACCGTCGAGACCGGGCATGTTGTGTGGCTTGAGGGCAAGAAACTGCACGTGGCTTCGGCCACCATCGGTGACACCGCCGATGTGCACCGTGGCGACCTGAAAGCCCCATTCGCCGGTCGCATTCTCGGCTCGCCGCTGAGCGCGCCGAACAACACACTCTGGATTCCACTGATCAACAGCGACAACACAGAAGCCGCCATCATGCAGGTCGCATCGGATGGTACGGCGTATACGTATCCGATCCCCCTGGGTGGGACGACGCCGGTCGGTCCATACGCCTGTTACTGGGAGTATGACCTGCGGTTGCACTTCTGCTGGGCGGGCGACAAGGGACGCGAGGTGCACCACGCTCGGTTGCCGTTGACCGATCCGGATTCGGGCTTCGTCTCGCGATCGGCATTCGTCTCGGACGATCCGATCACGTGGATCGCCGGTTACCTGGATCGCGATGCTCCGTTTCGTGAGGCGCCCTATTTCGCGGAGCAGACACCGCCAGCCCAGCGTGATCGACCGCAACCACCTCCGCCGCCGCCGATCATGCTTTGGTGCGTCGCAGCCACGCCATCGGCGCTGCATTGCACTCGCGTGCACACAGGGCGGGGATTCGAGACCGATCGCGTGACCCTTGGTCTTCAGCATGCCGATAAGATGAACGTGATCGGTTCCGTGGTGACGAACGAGAAGTACGAACTCGCGATGCTGATGGCCGACGAACACGGTCGATTGTTCTACGCGAGCACAGCGTTGCGCTACTGCGACCCGTTGGACAAGTTCATCAGCGAGAACGTGACCACCGAAGCTCACCCTGGTCTTGTGACGGCCAGTCCGCAGGGCACGTCGCCATGGGTCTACCTGCGCCACGTCGGCCAGCAGAAGACCGTTGTGTTCACACGCATCGAACCGCGCGAAGAGCTTGATCCCGTTGAGCGTCACGAGCGGAAGTTCGAAGAACGACGCATGAGGAGATAACCATGCCACCAGCAGCACGTGTTATGGATATGCACACATGTCCCATGGTCACCGGCGTGGTTCCGCATGTCGGTGGTCCGATCGCCATGGGGTCGATGACGGTCAAGATCGGCTGGATGCCGGCGGCCCGAGTCACCGACATGGTCACGTGCACAGGCCCGCCGGACATGATCTCCAAGGGATCCACGAGCGTGAATATCGATTTTCTGCCAGCCGCCCGCCAGGGCGATTTGACGGCGCACGGCGGTAACATCACGGTCGGATTCCCACAAGTCAATATCGGCGGGTAGATACTGAAGGCATGCCCGGGACGAGGCACGTCCCCGTCAGGATTCGAACCTGAAACCTTCGGCTTCGGAGGCCGACGCGCTATCCAATTGTGCCACGGGGACTATTGGGAAGCGAGTCTACCGGAGTACGATGGTGCGTCAAGCGTGGCGCTTGTGGGCGATCACGACGTATTGAGCGCCGAGCGGTACACGCAGCAACCACCGCTCCAGTGGTCGCAGCGCGGCAAGGGGCCGCGGGAAGTAGAAAAGAAACGCCGTTTCCAGCAATTCCAGTCCGGCGTCCTGACACAGCCTGGCAACGCCCCAGTGGCTTATCATGTGGGCATCGCGGTCGAATGGAATCCGCCGCATCACAAGGTGCGTTCCGGGATTCAGCGGGTTGTTTTCAAACAAGAAGAGGTGGCCACCGGGTCGCAGGCAGTCGGCCATGCGCTTGAACACGTCACGGCGCTCGGTCTGTTCGACGTGATGAATCACACCGTTGCAGTGCACGATGGACTGTCCGTCCGGGGCGTTGTCTGTGTGACCAAAGTGCACACGGTTCGCGGAATGAATGGTGGCTGCCTTATCGATGCAGGCTTGCGATACGTCGACGCCCGTGACCGTGGCGCTGGGGAACACGTTTGACAACTGTGCGGTCACGTCACCGACACCGCATCCGTAGTCCACGATGTTGTCGGGAGGTGAGACACCACGCTTTGCCAACCACTCCTGCAGAAAATCCAATCGTCCGCGGGCGAAATAGTGCTTGTCTTCACCCGACAGATCGAGGCCTCGCTGGCAGCAGGCTTCGTATTCAGCGGCGTAGCGATCGAACTCGGCCGTCTGTGAGGTCATTCCGTCGGCTCGCAATCGTGTGGTTTGTCCAGCACGGCCACAAAGTGCAGGCGTCCGTCAAACAGCCACGAAAATGGACGTGGATAGAGTCTGAAATCCCGAACGTAGCGCGGCGATGCGTATCCAAGCGATGCGAATACGTCCGACCATTCGCGACGCGTCAGAAACGTGAACGGACACGGCACGCCGTAAGGCCGATTGCCGACGATGTCCATGAATGAGAGCAGCTTGTGCTCGATCCATGAATCAGCCACCACGTCCTTGATCACCACCTGCCGCCGCGCGACGCGGACGATTTCCGACAGCAGTTCTCTCGCATGATGCGTATGGTGCAGCACATCGACGATCAGAACGCCGTCGAAGCTGTCCGCCTCCATCGGGATGTGCAGTCCGTCGAACGACGAAACCGGAATGCTCGTCGCGCTTCGCGCCGACACATCCAGGCCGGTGATGGTCACGTCCGATCGCCGATCCATGATCATCCGGTCGATTCCGCCGTCACCGCAGCCGACATCCAGCCATTTTCCCGATGTGGACATCGATGTACTTAGAACTTCAGCCAACGTATGCGTCCGACGCGTGTGCACCCATCGTTGATGCAAACGCTGTGTCAACGTCGGAGCGACACAGGGCGAGTTCGGTTGTTCCAGAACGGCTGAGTTCGACATGGTCTTATACTGGTTGTACGACCGATGGTGCGTCACTGACTTCCGCTGCGGTCCGTCGTGGCGTCGCGACTGTCACAGCCTGACGTTTTTTCAGCAGCGACATGATCCGCAGCATTAGCCATGTCACGCCGACAATGCATGCCATCGTCAAGAGCGAACTCGACGCAATCACCCGCCACCAATGAATGTATACCTTGCCCGTCGTGAAGTACTGCCAGAATCCCTTGCCACAAAGCAGCACAGCCACACCGACACAAGCGGTCACCATCGGGATGGCGGACCGCGTCTCGAACAGTTTGCCAATCCATCGCTGCAGCCATGTTCGCTGTGGTGCCCGGGGCAAGGCGATGTCGATGATTTCATCCGCCACGGCAGTCGCCGCCAGCAACAGCATCGCCAGCGTCACGCTCAAGAGCGCCGCCACCGCACGATAGATCATCCAGTCGGCCAAGTGCCCCTCTTCCATGTAGCGTGACAGCGGATGCACCATCATGCCGAATGTTGCAATCAGCAGCGCGGCGAGCATGGGCAGAATGATCCGCGAGGGTCTGGCCACCAACGCCGCATCCGCAATCGTCAGCGTGAAGCGCAACCCGTCGCGGACGACGCTCAATTTCGACCGTCCGATCCGCTCCGAGTAGGTCATCGGGATCTCAACGATTCGCAGATGATCATCCATCAACACCCGCGCACTCATCGCCGGTGTGAAGTGAAGCCCATCCGGAAGCGGATAAAGACTCTTCAAGGACGTCGCCCGGATCACGCGCATCCCACTGGCCGTGTCCGACACGCGCTTGCGCGCCAACACGCCGAGCATCATCGCGTACACCTTGTTGCCGATCGTCCGCACCAACGGCATCTGCGAATCAGGTCCCATCCGCGACCCGATCACCACATCCGCCCGCTCCGCTTCCATGGCATGACACATGTCGCCAAAGTAAAGCGGATCACAAGTTCCATCCGAATCGAGAAACGACAGCAAGTCTCCGCCGCCAGCCTCGAAACCCGCCTTGATCGCCGCACCGTATCCCTGGTTCTGTTCAAACTCGATCAGTGACACGCCGGCGAAAGAGCGTGCGATCTCAGCCGTACGATCCGTAGACCCATCGCTGACAACCACGATGTTCACGTCTGTCACCGGCGACGCGTTGCAGATGTGCGGCACCGCCTCCTGACAACGCCGGATCGTGCTGCCGATGGCTTCCTCTTCGTTCAACGCCGGAATGACAATGGTCAGCTTCACGCGCAGACTCCTCTCGCAGGCAAGACACAACGGTCCCTCTCGGTGGGTTATCGCCCGTTCGCCAGTCTGGCTGAACGCAAATCCGGCTTGGATACGGGCACTTTTCGAATGACGTGGTAGACCCGCGTGATAGGCCCTCCCGGCGAGAGTGGGGCGTGGGAGTCGTCGTAGACGAGCCGAAGGGTGTAGGCGGTGGATTGTGCAGCCGGCATGGCGTTGCCGTCTCCGCGGACATAGACGTAATCAACGCTCGGCGGCAGGGCGTTCGCATCCGGCGCATGCACGGCCAGCATCCGTCGCCACTGCACCGGATCGATCACGCGGTTTGAGAGCGCTTCCCCTGACAGTGCATACGTCATCGTTTCCGATTCCGACTCGGTATTCAGCACGACCGACCCCGGCGCAATCACATCGAACAAATCGGGCGTCAGGTAGAACGCGGGACGATGCCAATTGCCGTCCCGCAGCCGCCCGGCCAGATCGCGCGCCGGCTGCAACCCCGCGATCGCCCCCGACACGCACAATCCGATCGACGCTGCGTAAGCCATCGATCGTGGTCGTGACTGCAGCAGCCACTCCACACCCATCACGCCGACAGGTATCGCGAGGAGAATCGTTGCCAATGAATAGCGCGTGTACATCTTGAACTGCGTCAGGTGCAGGAGCAGTCCTACACCGATCACGCCCACGATCATCCAACGGCGGAACGCTGTGTCCCCACGTTTGCGCCGCGAGAGGAGCGTCCCGATCGCAAGCAACAGGCCAAGCGGAACGATCATCGCGTATGTCGCACCGGTCCCATCCTCAACGCCATACCCATACCCACTGCCGAATTTGAATTCCCGCCACGGCAGGACCATCAGTTTCCAGACGCGCTCCACAATCGGCAGCGATGCAACGCTTCCCGAAGACGCAAAGATCTCGTTGAGCGGTGTTCCGCCATGCGTCCACTCGCCATCCGCATACGCCAGCGGGTAGAGCGGCTGCCCGGTGACCAGATACGCCCGCAGCGGCCAAAACCACATACCCGCCACACAACACGCGCCAAACGTCAGCCCGGAAACCGTCAGTCGATCCAAGAGGCCGCATTCCGTCCGCCGCAACCGCCATGCAACCAGCAACACGCCGCACCCCAGCACGACTGCCAGCACCCAGTAGGTCGTGCGCGTCCCGGCTGCAATCCCCGCCGCCAGCCCAGCCACACCCATCAGCAGGCACATGTGCTTCGCGCGATCGACGCGCGTCGCCGACAGAATGGCCAGCAGTCCCGCCAGCCAGAAAGACGCCGCGAACAGATCGACGTAATTCGAATACATCTGATAGATGACGACGGGCGTCGACAACATCAAGCCAGCCGCCATCCACCGACCGACAACGCCCACGCCAAGCAGCGCTGCGATCTCAAAAAGCACCAACGCTGCGAGCAGACCCTGAGGCACGCTGATGATTGGCAACAGACGCTCGAACCCACCCGCCAGCAGAATCATGGCCGGAACATCGCCGCCGGCTGCCTGTGCCATGTGCGGACTGAACGGCGGCAATGTCAGTGCGCCATCCTGCACCCACAGCACCGCCGCCGGAAGATGGTAATGCACCGAATCGTAGCCCGTCGGGAAGCGTGACAGCGCGTCGACCAGAAACACAAAGTGTGTCCCCGCCAGAATCAGCACCGGCACAAACCAGGTCCGGGACCATCGTCGCGGCTGTGTTGGGACGCATGTAGGTGTGTCGTCGCCTTTGAACGGCACGACAGTGCGTGCGAGCATGACAAGTGCGACAACCAGAACGGCGAACGTCGCGAGAATCCACCATGGTCTTACGATCCGAACCTGCTCGAACAACGACAGCGCCCCGAGAATCTGCACCGCGATCATCAACGCGGCTGTCGGCACCACCGCCGACAACGCCAGTGCACTCCCCGGTCGCCGCACGCCGGCACGTCGCAGGATCGGTCGTGACCAACACACGCCGACCAACCAGACGGCTGCCATCCCGACGACGGCCCATGGCTGGAATGTCACCAGACCTGTCATCTCACAGCTTCTCCATCAGCCGCTTCAGTTCGGTCCAGAAGATCGGCACTGCCCGCGAAGACAGCAGGTATGTCACCAACGACGCCGCCATGACGGCCAGCGCAACCCAACCCTTCCACCGTGCCGCTTCACCATGACCTCTCGATGCGCGCTCCATCCCATGATTATCGGTACCAACGACCGCCCGAATGAAACGCCGACCAACTTGGCGTGACCTGCCCCAACGCCTACACTCGGCCCGCCATGCACGAATGGAATCCGACGCACACGAACGAACTTCCCTACCTCTCAGCCGACGTTCCCGGCATTGGCGGTGAGATCAGGCAGCATATCGAGGATTTCCAGGTCGAGGAGGTACCCGCCTATCAGCCCTGCGGCGAGGGGACACACGTCTATCTCAGGGTTGAAAAGAAGGGTCTGACCACCATGGACCTTACCCGCAAGGTGGCCGCCCAACTCGGCAAGCAGTCCCGCGATGTCGGTTTCGCCGGTCTGAAGGACGCCCGCGCCGTCACCCGCCAATGGCTTAGCGTTGAACATGTCGACGAGAAGCAGGTCGAGGCCATCGATCTGCCCAATGCGCGGGTTCTCGATATCTCCCGCCACACCAACAAGCTCAAGCTCGGCCACCTTCGCGCGAACCGCTTCCTGATTCGCATCAGAGACGCCCACGATTCCGGTGGTGATCGCGCACGCCGCATCAAGGACATGCTGACACAACGCGGCATGCCCAATTACTTCGGGCCTCAGCGATTCGGCATCCGTGGCGACAACGCGCTTATCGGACGTGCTGCCCTCGTCGGCGATTTCGACACCGCGCTGGCCGTCATGCTCGGAAGGCCCACCGCCGCCGACCATGGCGACATCCGCAAGGCACGCCAGTTGTTCGACGAAGGAAAGCTCCGCGAAGCGAAAGACGCCTGGCCTTACACGTCGCGACAACAGAAGGGCGTGCTGCAATCACTCATACGCATGAAAGGCAACGCCCGCCGAGCATGGCGCGCGATGGACCACAGCCTGCGACGGTTGATGATCTCCGCCTTCCAAAGTCAGTTATTCAACGACGTGCTCGCGGCGCGCATCAACGAGATCGATCGACTGCAGGATGGCGACGTCGCCATGAAGCACGCCAACAACGCCTGCTTCCTTGTCGAACAGGCCGACGTCGAGCAACCCCGCTGCGATGCCTTCGAGATTTCGCCGACCGGTCCGATCTTCGGTCATCGCGTCAAGAACACCGGTGGTGCACCGCGTGACCTCGAAGACCGCGTCCTCAAGACAGCCAAAATCGATCTTGATGCGTTTCGATCCAAGGATGGCATGAAATTCCCCGGCGAACGTCGTGCCCTCCGCGTGCGCCCCGAGGATGTCGACGTCACCAGTGGCACGGACGACAACGGCCCCCACGTGTCACTCGCCTTCACGCTTCCTCCCGGTTGCTACGCGACATCCGTGACGCGGGAAGTCTGCAAATCCTGAGCATCCGGCCACTTACCGCGAAAGCGACGATTCCTCGATCACGTAAATCGACCATGTCTTGATCAGCAGATGCACGCGCGTGCCAACTTGCAGCTTCATGCTGTCGATGGATTTTCGCGTCACACGCGCGCGAAGCGTCACCTGCTCATCAACCGCCACAATCAGTTGGATCTCTGCACCCACTTCGATTTGCTTCACTGTCCCGGCGAACTGATTCCGCGCACTCGTTCCGGTGATCTGACCCTTCGCCACCAACACATCCTCAGGCCGAAACGCCACCGACGCATCAGCCCCAATCGCGTGCGGCAGGGCGGGCACCATCAACGTCAGGTCGCCCACGCGCAACGCGCTCGTGTGGTCCTCGCTATCGTGCGACACCACCACCCCGGTCAACAGATTCTCCGTCCCGCTAAGGCGCGCCAACGGCACCGACGTGGGAGCATGCAACACGTCGCGAGGGACGCCGTCATCGACGATCCGCCCATCGCCCATCATCAGCATCCGATCCCCGATTTGCATCGCCTCCGTCGCACTGTGCGTCACGTACACAAAGGGCACGCCCGATTCGCGTTGAACCTCCCGAAGCTGCCGAACGAGCGACTGCCGTGTCGGCACGTCCACCGCCGACATCGGTTCATCCAAAAGCAGCAACGCGGGCTTGGCGGCCAACGCCCGAATGAGTGACACACGCTGCTGCTCACCGCCCGAAAGCGTCGCGGGCCTTCGATCCGATAGGTCAGCCAATCCCAGGCGACCCAGCCAACCGTCAACATCAAACGCACGATCACCATGCGTGGCTGCGTAGGCGATGTTCTCCCGCGTGGTCATGTGCGGAAAGAGCGTCGGCGTTTGAAAAAGATAGCCGACGCGTCGCCGCCGAATCGGCAAGCACACACCCCGCACGCGATCCACCAAGATCCGCCCATCGAGCGACACGCTCCCACGGTCAGGCTGTTCAATCCCCGCAATGCAGCGCAACGTCGTGGTCTTGCCCGCACCGCTGGGTCCGAACAGCACAAGCACGCCATCTTCATGCTCGAACCGCATCCGCAACTCAAACGACCCAAACGACCTGGCGATGTCCACCTTCAACATGACAGCATCCATCACCCGTCCGTCTGTGCCCGTCGCTGCAACCGCACGACCAGCAGGATCACCGCAAACGAAAACCCGCTCAATGCCAACACCAGCACCTTCGCCGACGCATCATCGTGATTCGTAAACGCATGCAGAATCGCCAACGGCGCCGTCATCGTCCGCCCCGGGATCATCCCCGCCAGCATGAACGTCGCCCCGAACTCCCCGATCGCCCGCGCGAAACTCAGCACCGCCCCAGCCAGCAACCCATCACGCGCCAACGGCAACGACACCCGCCAGAATGTCCGCCACCGCGTCGCCCCGAACGTCGCCGACGTCCATTCAAACCGACGATCCACCCGCGCAAACGCCGCCTTCGCAGACACCACCATCAACGGCAACGCCATCACCGCCGACGCAATCCCCGCCGCCGGCAACGTCAACGCCACTTGCACGCCGAACCACCCATCCAGCCACTGCCCCACCCAACCCTCGCGACCCAGCAGCAGGATCAGAACGTACCCCGTCGCCGTTGGCGGCAGCACCAGCGGCAGCACCGCCAACGCATCCACAAACTCCCGCCCCGGCATCGACGTTCGCGACAACCAGTACCCCACCACCACGCCAATCGGCACCACGAACACCATCGCCCCCAACGCCACCTCCACCGAAAGCCACATCGCCCCCCACAAGTCGATCGACGTGCGTGCTGACCGAACCGCCGTGGACGTTTCACGGGTATCACCCGCAGGTGGAAAACCATGGCCGTTCAGAATCGCCCGTCCATGCTCGCCGCCCAAAAACGCCACGAACGCGTGTGCCACTTCATGGCACGCACCATCTGACAGAACGACCGCCGGATAGACGATTGCATCGTGCGATTCCTTCGGCGCTGCATCCAACACGTCAAGCCCCGCCAACCGTGCATCGGTTGCGTAGACAATCCCCGCGTCCACCGCACGCGTCTCAACATACGTCAGCAGTTGCCGAGCATTGGCCGCGTGCACGAGTCGATCCGCCACCGCGTCACGCACGCCAGCATGATCCAAGACCTGTAGCGCATAGTCCCCGATCGGCACGCCGGGCTGACCGATACCGATTCGCCCACAATCGGTCAGATGCGCGAATGACGCACAATTGTCTCCGCGACCGACCAGAACCAACCGATTCCCCGCCACGTCGACAACGTCGTCCGCCGCCGCGATCCCACGCTGAATCAACCAGTCCACCGGACCGCGTCCCGCCGCCACGAACACATCCACGCTCGCCCCAGCCTCGATCTGTCGCGCCAGCAGATTCGATCCCCCCGCATTGACCTGCACCGTCACCCCCGAATGCTCGGCTTCAAATTGCACCGCCACATCAGCCACTGCATCCGTCAGACTCGACGCGACCGACACGATGAGCGCATCGCAATCCCCGCGTGCCGGCATCGCCGCCGCGAGCACCATCAACACCACCATCAAGCGCGAAAAACCGATCATCCTCATGCCGATCGAACCGTATCCCCCGCGACCACGCCACGCAACCAACCCTTGACGAGCCGCCGCTTCAGACAGATAAGACAACCCGAATTGGTGCAACACCGTTGGAGAAACCCATGTCGATCATCGTCGCCGTCAAAAAACGCGGCAAGACCGTCGTCGCCGCCGACACACTCTACCTCACAGGATCTCACAAGAACTACTCGGACGAACTCGTCGGCCGATCCAAGGTACGCAAGGTCGGCTCATCCGTTGTCGGCGTCACCGGCTGGTCCATTTACCTCAACATCTTCGATCACTTTGTCGAGAAGCAGCGCATTCCGGCGCTCAAGAACGAACTCGTCGTTTTCGATTTCTTTCTCAGATTCTGGCGTGACCTTCGTGAACGCTACACGCTCGTCAAGGATCTCCGCGACAACGCCGACTGCCCCTTCGGAGATCTCGACTCCAGCTTCCTCGTCGTCAATCGCTATGGCATGTTCGACGTCCACGGCAACATGACCGTCTTTCAACATCGCGACTTCTGTGCCATCGGCAGTGGCGCACCCTACGCCTACGGCGCCCTCCACGCCCTCTACGATGACATCAACAGCCCGAAGGAACTCGCCCAACGCGCCGTCGAAGCCGCCATCCGTTTCGACGACGGCTGCGGTGGTGACACCGAATTCTTTCCAGTGAAGTAACGTGCAACCGTCAGCGTTGTCGCTGACAATTCCGACAGAAATAGGTCGATCGCCTGGCCGACCCCTGAATGATCCTGGCGATGATCGTCCCACATGCTGGGCAGGGCGATCCAGCACGTCGATACACCCGATGCGACCAGCGCCCACCCTGACGGTAACTCTCCCACAAGACCGTCGTCATCGCATCCACCAGCGTCCTCATCACGGAACCTGATAGCCCATTCGCCGTTGCTGTCGGATCAACGCCCGCCAGAAAGAGCGCCTCGCTCTTGGCCACGTTGCCCACCCCCGAGACAACCGACTGATCCATGATGACCTCACCGATCGGCTGCGACCGTGACATCAGCCGCTCCATCACGTCGTCGCGATCCAGACCATCCGCCATGAGATCAGGACCCAGCGTCGCGAGCTTCGCCTCCAGACCTTCCCCATCCATCACCCGCATCGACTGCCCGCCGAAGTTACACACCGTCGCCGCCCCGACGTACAACCCCAGCCACGCCCGCTCCGGCGGAAACAACAACTGCCCGTCGATCCGCCGCCAACGCCCGCGCATCAACACCTGATTGTGCAGGTACGTCCCATCCGAAAACGCAAACGCAAGGTGCTTACCCTTGCACCACACCCGTTCAACGACCGCCCCCGCAACCGACTCCGCAAATGCAGAAAGCGTCAGGCGCGTCGTCCAACACGACACCACCCGACGCCCGATCAGTTGCCTCGAAAGTCGTTCCGCCGTCAGCCTGACCTGAGGCCCCTCAGCCATGCCACATGCTTATCTCGACGACCGAAGCACTATTCCGCCGCTTCCGGCTGACCCGACATCTCAAGTCCGTCCGGGTCGTACCCAAGCTCCGGCAGCCGTTCGCGAATGCCATCCAAAACCGCCTCATCCAGTTGCGGCGACCGACTGAGAATCCAAAGCGAACGACGTCGCGGCTCACCGACCACCGCATACCCGTAATCCTCTTCATCGCCCAATTCGAGAATCCAGTAATCGCCCTCGAAGATTGGCAGAAAGAAGCTCACCTTCAACTTGGCGTTGGTCTCCGCATCCACGATCCGGGCCGATCCCTCGATGCTCCGCTCCGGGCCGTCCAGATCACCCTCACGACACGTATTCAGCACACTGATCCGACCGTCGTCGAGCAGACCATAATCCGCCGTCGATGCGATGCATCCTTCCTGAAAGACCGTCGGATACTTGGCAATCTCGTACCACTTGCCCAGATACCGCTCGACTTCAACATTGTTGACCGTCGGCAATGGCGCCAGCGGCGCACCACAACCAACCAAGACCGTCATGCCCACACCGACCACGCCACAAAACCACAGTTTGTTCACAATTCACCTTCTTTTCGTCAGGAGTGGCCGCTACCAAACAGCACGATCGCAATCACCGAGCGTCCAGTCCACAGCCACGTTCGAATCCAATTCGTTCCCACCAATCGCCGCACAACGTCGACATCAAAGCCTTCCGAAAGCCGTTGATGACATGGTATCTGAAACACCGCCGTCGACACCCAAATGCCGACCAGCATCAACAAGCCGGCGACAGCCAAAGACGATGGCAGCACCACCACAAGCAACACCGCCGACGCCACTTCCGCCAGCATCACCGGCGCCACCACCCAATTGGTCCGCTTCATGTGCTCATGTTCATACGCGACAGCCGACTCTGCCGACAACCGCGCGAACAGCGGATAATGCACGACCTGAACGAACCAGATCAACCCGGTCATGAACAACGTCGCGAAGAGATGAACGATCAGCATCGAGGATTCGCTGAGCATCGAGGTCATGACTGATACCGTGCCTCGGCTTACTGGGTCGCGCCGAGTTCAACCCGCAACGCTTCTTCCAATTGCGGCGTGGAAAACGGGTAATCAAATGCGTTGAGCCTGCTTGGCGTGACCCGTGTGCTGCTCAGCAGCAACTCGTCACCCATCTCGCCGAAGACCAGCCGGACCATCGGACCCGGCATCGGGAAGATCGTCGGTCGCTTCAGCACCTTACCCAGCGTCTTCGTGAATTCCAGATTCGTCACAGGATGCGGAGACACTGCATTCACCGGCCCCTGATAGCGATCATCAAATAGGGCTTCGTGGATTACCCCCACCAGATCATCGAGCGAAATCCAGCTCATGAACTGACGACCGCTTCCAAGGCGACCACCGGCCCCCATCTTGAACGGCGGCAGCATTTTCACGAGTGCGCCACCCTGCGCCGACACCACCATCCCGATGCGCAGATGCACCACGCGAATGCCGGCTTGCCGCGCAGGTTCCGCCGCCTCTTCCCATGCCCGACAAACCTCCGCAAGAAACCCGTCGCCCGAACCACTCGCCTCATCCACAGCCTCATCGCCGCGATCGCCATAAAACCCGATCGCCGAAGCACAGACGAGTGTCCTGGGCGGATGTTCCATCTTTGCGAGCGTTTCACACATCAGCCGTGTTCCCGCAACGCGACTCTCCAAAATCGCCTGCTTCTTCGCCGCATTCCAGCGTCCCGTCGCAATGCTCTCACCAGCGAGGTGGACCACCGCGTCGGCTCCGTCGAACGCCGCCAGGTCAATTTCGCCTGCGTCCGGATTCCACGGGTAGCCCGATGATCCGTTTCCCGAAGACGATCGCAACAACCGTCGCACCTCGTGGCCGCCGCCAGACAGGAACGCGCTCAATGCCGAGCCGACCAGCCCGTGAGACCCCGACACCACAACCGATTTCTGTCCCTGCGATGCATGCCGATCGTGTCTCATCAGATCCTCCCTCGTGCGTCGATGTCGAAAAGCGAATGTCTGTTCCAGCGATGTGCGGATGGATCCGCCTCCAAGCGCCGCCCCGATACTTCCGCCGGGCAGCGCGTATTCAATTTCATCAATAAGGGTGCATGCACGATCGGAACGGGCTTCGAACCGATGCTTGTGCAGCCAACGGCGAAAGGGCCCTTTGATTTGATCGTCAATGAACAACTCACCGGGAATGTACGCCCCATGTCGGGCTTCCCATGTTACCCAGAGAGGTCCCTTGCGAATGCGCATCACAAGGCGACCGTCGGGCTTAATACCACCCTCGCGCTCGAGTACTTCGATACGCTCCCATGGCGGCATGAGACGATCAAAGGCACCCGGCTGAGCATGCCAGTCGAAGGCACGCTCAGCCGAGACGCCCAGATCTGTTTGGAACGTAACCGTAGGCATGCTGACGCTCCAAAATCCTGAATGCAGAAAACGCTACGCCGCTGTTTGCGAAGCCAACAACACGTTGATTGCTTCCTGCATCATATCGCCGGCCCGAACAGACTTCAGGTCAACCCTGTCCAGGAATTTGCTCTCGTTTTCGTCGCCGGCAAAGAGGGCGGCCCGAAGCTTGTCGACCGCCGAGATCTGAATCTGCCGCACCCGCTCCTTACTGAATCGGATCATCTTGCCGATCGACTCGAGCGTCTCAGAGCGACCGTTGGTGATCTGCAGCAACCGTCGCTCAAGCACGAACCGTTCGAGTGCACTGAGACCGGCACTGTTGTCGCGGAGCATCATCTTCACCTGCTCGATCAGCACCTCGGCATTCAAACCCATTGAGTCCATTCCGGCTGCCTCAGCGCGGGCCATCTCGTCCGCCTTGCGAATACGAGCGATCTCCCGGCGCTGTTTCTTCGACAGTGCGGCAAACGCGCGAAGGATCGACGTGCACGCGTACGTGCTGAAGCGATAACCCTTCCACGGGTTGAAGCTCACGACCGAGCGGTAAAGTGTCCACAGTCCTTCACTGAAGAGATCATCGCGATCAATGTCCGTGACAGTGCTCCGCTTGCGCATCTGGTAAATCAAGCCAATGTTCTGATTCACAAGGTACGCCAGGATTCGGCCATGAAGGATGGCCGGGTCGGGGTTGCGAAGCGCCTTGGGCCGACGCGACGGGGCCACGTTGGCAAGGGAACCACATGCATGAAGCGCCTTGAACATGACGCTCTCATCGCTGGGGTCCATCGTTTCCTTTTCGGCAATGATCGATTTGGCCTCGCTGATCCATTGTTGGAGCAGTTGAGCATCGTGCAGTTCGTCATGCTCGACAAACGTGGGCTTGTCAGTGGCAATGCCGGCTCGGTTCTTACTGCTCTTGATCATCTTGGCCTCCCGCGGATGTTCCCGCAAAAATCGTTCAATCCGTTCACTTATTATTATCGGTTAGCGGATGAATTCGTCAAGCTAAAAAGCGTGCAAATCGTGCATTCAGCTTCCGGTTTGAACGAATCGCGACAAGAATACACGCATGAGTGACCGATAAACTGCGATTTTCGCCCCCGGCGACCGTTTTGAATGGTTTTTGTACCGGCCGCGATTTAGAATCCCGTGGATAGAGATACAGGACCTCAGGTGAGGATGATGACCATGGAACAGGTGCTTACGCCAAGACAGGTTGCCGTTGCGATTGGGGTTAGTGAGGCGTCACTCAAGCGGTGGTGCGACAAGGGGCTGGTCGAGGCCACCCGAACGGTCGGTGGACACCGGCGACTTCCCATTGCGGGCGTCCTGCGATTCCTGCAGGATCGCGGTCAACCGTTGGTCAAACCCGAAATCCTGGGTCTCCCATCTGCGACGGGGACGGGCGAGCACAGCATCGAACGTGCACGTGAGCGATTTCAGGAGGCCTTGGAACAGGGCGACCTCGAACGCGTCAGGCGGACGATCTTCGATCTGTTCTTGGCCAAGTTCACGGCGTGTGAGATTGGCGACCGCGTCATCTCCCCGACATTTGAGCAGTTGGGCGAGAAATGGCGTCACGGGGAGTTGGAGATTTTCAAAGAGCGGCGCGCCTGCGAATTGTGCATGCGGGCGCTGAACGAGCTCCGAACCGGCATTCCGGAACCGGGTGAGAACGCTCCCATCGCGATCGGCGGCTCTTTGGAACAGGATGTTTACACACTTCCAACGACGCTTGTCGAACTGACGTTGCGCGAAATCGGATTCAATGCTCAGTCATTTGGCGTCGGTCTCCCAGCCGAGACGATCGGCGAAGCCGTGAAAGAGCTGAAACCGGCCATCGTTTGGGTCAGCATCTCACACGTTCAGGATATGAGCAAAGTGATAAGCGGTGCGCGTCAACTGCATGAGGTAGCCACAGAGTGCGGGGCGTCGCTGGTCATCGGTGGACGCGCGGCCACCTACGATTTGCGGAGTCAGTTGGTTTTCTCTGCCCACTGCGACACGCTCGCGCATATGGAGACGTTCGCGCAGTCAAAAATCGGCCTGCCGGAGAACGTGTCTCAAGCAGGCTGATCGATCGTTTGGCTATTTCGGTTGTATCAGCGAGCGCCGTGCAAGGCAGCGGCTGACGGCGGTTCAAGCTGATCTTCGGTGAGAAGACCGCTTCGTTCGCGGACCGACTCAACGAGCTCTTCAAACGGTGGGACCTCGCGTGTGCCCACCTCGAACACTGAGCCCATTGCCGCCCAATCCTGGCGAACGAGATTGAAGACGCGGCTGCAATCTTCGGGGCTGAATCCGAGACTACCGGACTCATCGACCATCTTGCTGATGACGGATGAAGGAACGGCCGGATCAACCAATGCGCGTGCCACCGTTCCCGACCAGTTGAGAATGCGTGCCAGCTGTTGCGATCGCGGAAGCTCTTTCAATTCGCCGTTCGACGGGTCGTCCTGATAACGCACTGCATCGCAGAAGATCTCCGGCAGATGCCAATCCGTCATCATCTCGGCGGCCAACTCGGAATGGCTGATCTGGAACAGGGACTTTTCAAGTTCGCTGAGCTTGGCAGGATCGCCTTTGTCCGTCCATTCGTGCATCACGGTGGCATACTGGGTTGGACTGACGGCTGCGAAAGCGAGGCGGCCGGTCTGACAAAGCAGGGCACAGGTGAAGGCTTCGTCTGGAGCGAAGTTACGCAGTTCCCTGGCCGCATGTCGCGCCGTGACGGCTCGTCCGACGCATTCAGACCAGAATTCTTCGTGATCGAAACCGGTGCACTGCTCGGGCCGCTGATTCATAATCGAGAAGCCGAGCGCGATGCTCTTGACGGCGTGCAGACCGAGCAATCCAACTGCCTTTGAGATCGACACGATCTGGCGCGACAGGGCAGCCAGCGGAGAGTTCACGAATTTGAGTAGTTTCGCGGCGACAGCTGGGTCCAGTTCGACGACTGACGCCACTTCGTCCAGCGTGCAATTGTCGTCATTGGTGACACGGAGAATTTCCATCGCAACACCTGTTGGTGTCGGGAGAGAGTTTGTCGCCTTCAGCTTTTCGTAGAGTTCTCTGCTTTGTTCTGCCATGTCAATCCTGCTTCAACCTCCCTGATCAACTAACGCACGACTTCACTCGGCCCATTCCAGTTTAAACAATTTCTCGAATGGCATCGCCCGCTGACAAGTTGATCGGCATGTTGCTTCGACGACGTTTGCGACTTTGATGATCAATCGAATCGTGAGCATACAATCGCGTTATTCGGACACGGCGTTGTCTGTAACTGCTTTGTGCATGCCAGGCGACCTACGCCTCGCCAGCTTCGACGAACTCGAGGCCAATAAAGTACTCAGGGCCCGACTGCGTGCAGTGTCGAACCACGCCATTGCCGTGGTACGTAGCTTCAGGCTGATGAATGGCAATCGGAATCTCGCGGCCAACCTCGAACGAGCGCTCGCAGTACAAGCCGATGCCGTTCTCATTGAGGTTGTGACACGTTCCGATAATCTGGTTCTCCTCACCTGACAGGTCCTCGAACCACAGCTGCACCGTGCCCGGGAAGGGCCAACGCTGGATACGTCGCCGTTTCGGCTGGTCGGTCCCCTTTCTGGTCAGTTGTCGCCCATGACGGTCAATGAGCAGCTCAATGGCTTCGCGATCCAGTCGGATGAATTCCTGATCGGTCATGTCCAGTTTCACGATGCACCTCGTTTTCGATGAACGCAGACCCCCGGCGGCTGCAGCAGCTTTCACCATACGATACACATGGGTGGCAGGCGTGACGTTATTCGGACTTTCTCAACAAACAGCCCGCTACCATGTTCTTGATCGACGGAATGGCAGTATGGGTTCTGAATTTTGGAACCGATTGCGGCTGCCCAAGATGTCAGGAAATGCCGTAACGGGCGGCCATCGAGCGGACGAACGCGGCGTCGGAACCCGATTCTCGCGCGCTGACGAGGGCGGTGGCGTCTTTGCCGAAGGGCAGCCGGACGAACGAATCATCGCCGTCAACCGCCTCGATGATGCCGTCGACAACCTCGACCGGATCCTGGCGATCCGGCATCATCTGACCGGCAGTCTTGGTCCAGGAATCAGCCAAGTGGGCGTAGGGCGAGTCGGGATCAGCCAATCCTGTATCGCGGACGGCTGACCGGGATGCGAAGTCGGTCGCGTAGGCACCTGGTTCGATGACAACCACACGCAATCCGAACGTCGCTGTCTCGAGATAGAGCGCCTCGCTCAAGGCCTCGACTGCCCATTTGGTGGCGTTGTAGAAACCGGCACGCGGAAAGGTCACCCGACCAGCCACACTGCTGAGGTTGACGATCACGCCGCTTCGTCGTTCGCGCATTTCGGGCAGAACCGCCTGCGTCATTCGTGTCAGGCCGACGATGTTGGTCTCGATCATCCGGCGAATTTCATCAACGTCCCCGTCTTCCTGCAGCGCGAAGTACCCATAGCCAGCGTTGTTGACCAGCACATCGATGTGGCCGAATCGCTTCCTTGCCGCCGCAACAGCCGAACGAATCTCCGCGCCGCGTGTCACATCCAGTTGCGCGGTCAAGAGCTGGTCTTCACCGGCGTCTGAAATGGACGCGAGATCGCCAAGCCGCCGAGCGGTGGCCACCACTTTGTCACCACGATCGAGGAGTTTTTGTGCGAGAATCCGCCCGAAGCCCGTCGAACAACCTGTCAGAAACCAGACCTTCGCCATCGCCGCTGCGCTCCCGTTCTCTAATCACCGTTCCCACCGGCCAACTGAAACGAAAGCTGTTCAAGGTGAACGGTCAGGTCGACCGCCGCCAATGGACAGCTCATGTTCTTCAACGTCACCGGTGCAAAATTGAGGATGCCCTGCACACCTGCCTCGACCAGTTCATTGGCCACACCCTGCGCCGCCTCAGCCGGCACCGCGAGAATACCGAGCCTGATGTTCAAATCGTGGACGGTTTCTCGCAGGTCGTTCATGGACCGAACGACGAGTTTGTCCGGCGTGTCGACCGTTGTCCCGACGATGTGTTCGTCCCGGTCAAAAACGGCGACAACATTGAATCCCTTTTTGGCGAACCCGCGATAGCAGAGCAATGCGCGTCCCAGGTTGCCTGCCCCGACGAGCGCAACATTCCAATCGCGATCGGTCCCGAGGATCCGGCGAACCTGAACCGTCAGTTCGTCCACGCGGTACCCGATGCCGGGGTGTCCGAATTGGCCGAAGTAGGCGAGATCCTTGCGTACCTGGGCATCGGTGAGACTGAGGGCTTCGCCGAGTTCGCGACTCGAAATGGTGCGCCGACCTTGTCCGATCAGGGCCTCCAATTGCCGGAGGTAGAGGCTTAGTCGCCGGACCGCCGGGCCTGGGATGCCATCGAACTTGCTCATGACCGAACCATATCTTGTGCTGCGAAACAGAACCCTCTTGTTCGAGTTCGATGATAGCCACGGTTCGAAAGCACCGTCAACCGCGGGTCGAGATTCGGTTGCGCTTGACAGTGTTCGGGTTCATTCGGTACGGTTTGAAACTCGGCTTGGCGACGGGATTTCGTGCGGCGTCGCGCGGGCCGATCTGAAAGACGTCCCACCTGAAGCGGAACAAGAGATCACCACCTTGGACATGACCATCCTTCGGATCGGAAACAGAATGATGAGATCAGACACGCGACGGTGTTTGTTGGCGATTCCCATGCTGATTGCAGCCAGCCCGGCGTGGCTGATGGCGCAGGATTTCAGCAGCGATCCGGTGTTTGATGAACTGCGTCGGCGGACGCCGTCCGGGCAAGCCGATGATGAAACCATCGACAACTGGATCAAAACGGAATTGTCCGCGCTCGTTGCCGCGGACGAGCCTGTTGACGCAGGAGGCGCGCTGCGAACCAAACTTGACGCATTGATGAAGTCCGACAGTACGTCGCCGCTGTTCAAGGAGACGTTCTATCGGCGATTGAACCTGCTGGCGAAGGGGTCGCTGGCGGAGAGCCCACCATGGCCGGTTCAGTCGGCGGTCGAGTTGACGCGTACGCTCGCGGCGATGGGCAGCCTCGAGACGATCGACGCACTGGGACAGGCGATGCAGTCCGAAGCTGGACAGGTTCGCTATCTGGCGGCACGCACGCTGCTCAAGATGCGCGACGCCGTCACTCAGGATCCGAATCGACTGACCATCTACGTCAACCTGCTGCGTGAAGCTGGGGTTAAGGAAGAGTCGGGCGTTGTCTCCGAGCAGATTTATGGGGGATTGTCCATTTCGGGCAATGCCGAAGCCGTTGATGCGATCGCGGCCATCCTCACCGCACGCGTCGACAAGTACCGCAACGGTGCCCGGTTCGACGACAGCGCGGAGACGGTGGTGTGTGAATTCCTGCAGAACGAAGACCTCTCGCAGGCGAAGGCTGTCGAGATCGTTCAGGCGTTGGCGGTGATCGTGCGTCTCGACATTGAGCGGTACGCGGTGGGGCGACTCCAGCACGATGAGCAATTCGCCATCGAGCTACGCGTGGATCGGTGCGAGAAACTGCTCGAAAAACTCACACGCTCAAACGGCGAAGGCAAGCTCAGCAGCGGCATGCAGAGTGGGGCGGTCAGCGCCGAACTCAAGCTTGATCTTCTCGAATGGATCGGGTCGGAAAGCACGGCCGGCAGACTCAATACCGCTCCGTGGGGTGTGCCGAAGGGCGCACCGTAGCATCCATCGAACACATCAGATGCGGCTGACGTGGCAGGGGTATTCCTGCCCGAAAGATTCGACGTTCCGCGCGTAGGTGGCGACAGCATCTTCGAGCGCCGCCGGTGTACGGCCATCCACGTTGCCGTCCACGAGCGGACCGCGCACTTCAAAGACGTACCGAAACCCCGGTCTTGAAATGATGAAACCCTGCAGGACAGGGGCACCGCAACGCAGGGCGATGCGCATCGGGCCGACCAGTACCGGACGCTTGGTGTCCCAGATGGTGGCTTCGATGGCTTTCTGATGATCTCCGCGAACGCGGCTAACGTCGATGGCGCTGCCAACAACGAAATTGTCTTCGAAGCAGCGGTAAATCTCACGCGGGAACGTGTCGGTGAAAAAGTAGCGCACACGGTCCTTGTTGCGCTTGGCGTACTTGTCCTGTACGAATCGCCGCATCGCACCCTCGCGGGCATCACGGACGCCGGCTACACGGTATCCCAGCGACACCATCATCTGCCCGGCGACGTGGTGCGCCCCGAGATGTGACAGGGCAACGTAGACCCCGCCGCCACGGGCCAGGGCGTCGTCGATCAGCGGTCTGTTGACGATGGTGAAGCGCTCGCTGGTTTCCTCAGGCGAGAGGCGATCGAAGATCAGGTAGAACAGCTTGTCGCAGCGTGTTCGGATGAAGTGGTTCCGCGTATGCCGACGACGCTCGGATGTTGAGACATCGCCGAGTATGCGTTTCAAAGTCTTGCCGAATCGACGGCGACGTTTGTAGTTGATAAGCCACTCAAGCGTCGCAAACCATTTGCCAAACCAGTAAAGACCATCAAGCGTCAGCAACCGGGCGAGACCGCGAACCGTCGATCGGGCCAGCGAAAACGAGACGCGATCCCAAAGGGTCACCCCTTTCGGTGCAGATGATTCTGTCGTCGACATCTCAGCCACGATCATGGTGGTGCAAAGAGTTGATCTGCGGTGGTGCGAATTGGGGCGACATTTTGCTAGAGAAATTCATCCACGGTCGATAAGGCGTTGAACCTCGGTCATGACGTCGGCAGGGTCAAGCCGCTCCTGAATGCGATTGGGCGTGTATCGCCAGACAATGCGGCCATCGCGGTCGACCAGGATGTTGGCTGGAACAGCGATGTCCCCGGACATACCCGCATCGGTGTGCATCAGCCCGTATCGCGTGATGACCTCGCGATCCGGATCGCTGAGGACATCGAATTCGAGCTTGTGCTTGCGAACGACGTCTCTCTTGGACCTGTCCGGTGCATCGACCGACAACGCCAACACCTGCCCGCCGACCTTCTCCAATTCATCATTGATGGCTCCGAGCCCGCGGAGCTCCGACATGCACGACGTTCACCAGAACCCGCGGTAGAAGACCAGCAGGACGGGCCCCTTCGTCAGTTCTGATTTCAGGTTGACGTTGCGGCCCTCATGGTTGACCAGCGTGAAGTCTGGCGCGGATTCAAGCGCGGCGAAGCTCTGCGTGTCAGGCAACTGGGCCCAGAAGTAAAAGGCGTACGCGAACATCGCCAACAGCACGACATTCAGTCCACCCAGTCCACGCACCCACCAACGGCGATCCTTCGCGATCGAAAGTACGCCGAGAACCGCACCGATCCCCATGCCGACAAAAGCAGGCCAACCGGTCCACCGTGCGTATGGATCATCGGCCATCACCATATACACGGCGATGCCGACGAAGATCATCAGGAATCCGGCCAACGCCGCCAAACCCATCCGTTTGGGTGGAGAGTCGGTCTGGCGCTCGGTTGTCGCTTGCTGATCGCTCATGATGGCGGACAGTAGGACCGACGACGCACCATTCGTCAACCCCTGACGGTTGCCGCGTATCACGCGCAGCAAAAACGGGAGCGCCGCACCCGCGACGCCCCCGTGGTCTGCTGAAATTCGCTGCTGCCAGAATCTACACCGGTGCGGAAGTCCGCGAGCGACGGACGAGCACAAGGCCCAATCCTGCAAAGATGACGGCCAACGCCACCTTGCTCGTGCCGCCCAACGCGGGAATTGGCTCAATGAAGCACACGCTGTCCTCGCCAACGCTCCAATCACCGATTGTACCCAGCGGACTGAAGTTGCCCGTCCCGCACGCACCAGCAGGGTCTGTTTGCGATGCCCACGCTCGGACACCCTGGGCCAGAATCGTCTGTTCCTGCTCGACGACTTCCCCGCCAACGACGACACGGGCCATCACGGTCACGTCTTCATCGCCGTTGCGACCTGCGGAGATTCGGCCGAACACCGTGTCCTGCGGTTCGAGGAATCCACCTGAGAAACGCAACACAGTCGTCCCATCGGCCCACGGCTCGCAGAACTCGACGTCGAAGCCAGGTGGCGGCGTCACGTTTGTGATATCCTCACAGGCCGGTGCTTCCGCGTCTGGTGTCCCCTTGCTGACGGCGAGATAGAATTCGGTGATCTCAAGTCCCGGAGCGGGGGTGTTTCGGTTTTCGATGGTGAATCCATAGTTGCAGCAACCCGACTCAGGATCTGATGGATCGGTCAGGAAAATCTCCGCCGCAGGGGTCGCCTGCTGTGCACCGGCGGATTCGAATTCGAGGCAATGCGCAACGTCAAAATCGTTGTCGGGAAGGCCAACATCACCCGCATCGTAGTCACCGTCTCCCTCGTCTTCCTGTGCGGAGCTTTCATCGCCCGGAGGCGCGGTGGTCCAGTACCAGAAACACATGGAGCCTTCCGGGCTCGTGTTGAAGATCTCCAGATAATAGTCGTCCAATGGAACCGTGATTGGTTCATCGGGTGTGAACGTGAACCTGAATTCTGGTGTGAGGTCCCCGATGATCTCGCCGGTCGCTTCAAATGAGAATGTGCCGTCCGCTTGTGCGAACGAGGCGATGACATCCTCTTCATTGGGGACTCCATTGTCGGAGCGCAGGATGCGAATGGTGAAGTTCTGCGTACCGATGGGCGAGCAGTCATCAAATCCGTCAAACGGATCGAGATAGACACCCCACCACTCGATTTGTGTGATCTCGCCCGGTGTCAGGAAGCGGAAATTCTCCGCACAGAATAGTGGGATTTCGCCGTCGCAAGGGGTGGCAAGGATGCCGCTCTCGCCATTTGCGTCCTGATTGGGCAGCTGGCACGATGTGTCGGAATCGCCCGCTGCCGCTGGTTGACTGGCCGCATTCGCACGCGCCGCCGGGTCAGTCAAACGTAGAAAGCGCTCAGACTGCGCGTGCGCCCATGACGCCCCCACAGCCAACGACAGGACGCCGCAAATCAACGGCGTCGCATCATACTTCATCATCCTCATGTCTTGGTCTCCTCCCGCTCAAACGGGTATGCGGT
The DNA here is from genome assembly GCA_028289375.1 of Phycisphaerae bacterium. Lineage (GTDB taxonomy): Bacteria > Planctomycetota > Phycisphaerae > UBA1845 > UBA1845 > OFTM371. Next base: position 56,011 of record JANQQK010000078.1, read on the forward strand.
TGCTCGCACACGTTGGTAAGTCCAACGCATCGTCATTTGTAAAGTGCCATGCTAATGATGGGGTTCCGGAGGATTCAATGCAGAACCACGTATGAGCACATCAATTGAGGCGGGCGCCGTTTATGCAGGCATTGTTGGAAGTGCGCTACAAAATCAGGCGGCATTGAATGGTGCAACGCGATGCGACAGTTCTTACACGATCACATCATTTGCGTGATCAATTGATTCACTCTCACGCGATGAAATGCACCCGCATCTGATGACATGCGATGCATGCTCGCGCTTTATGTTGCATGATGTGAATGTAAGGAATTGTCGCAGTGGTTTTATGCAATTTGGAATGAGGGCGTCAATGATCGGCTGTGACGGCGGATGTCGCGGTTCGCCGGTAGATGCTGACCTGCGACTTGCCGCCATTCTTGCCCACGTACAACGCAGCATCTGCGAGCGCGAGCAGATCGTCGCCGTCGCGAGGCTTATGTTCGCGAAGTGATGCGACCCCAGCGCTCATCGACACCCGGGGCTGTACCTTCAGCAGCGATGCACGCTGGGCAAACAACTTGGTGATGCGGTCTGCCAGCAGGGCGGCATCGTCGGATGATGTGTCGAGCAGCAACGCCACGAATTCATCACCGCCGTAGCGCAGCCCGATGTCGGTCGATCTCAGGCAGCCGTTGAGCAACTCGCCGATGAATTGCAGAACCTCGTCCCCCGCAGCGTGGCCGAGCTGGTCGTTCAGCGGTTTAAAGTTGTCGACATCGAAGATCACGATGGACAGGTCCTGGTCGTTGCGCTGCTGCTGCTCGAAAATCGGCCCGAGACGATCGTTGAGGAGTCGGCGGTTCCCAAGGCTCGTAAGTGGATCGATCCAGGCCTCACGTTCGGCCTTTTCGAGCATGCTCTCGATCTGACGGGTTTGTTGTGCGACGCGCTGGTCGAGAGTCCGTTCAAGTCGGCCCGCGCGAGCGCGATGGGTGTGCCATTCATTGAGAATGCGGTCGACGTTGCGGGCAAGTTGGCCGAATTCGTCCGGACGTCTGCCCATGGTCGAGACCTTGCCCTCAGCGCCGGCGGCCGTCGCGGTGAGCAGCTCGGCCAGCGGCTTGTCAATCAGCAGGACGTGCATTCGGTGCAGCAACACCGTGCCCACCCCGATCATCGCGAGCGTGATTGGAATGACCCATCGGGCGTCGGTGCGCAGGTCTGCCCACCAGTTCCGGTGAGGCCTGAGCATGGCCAGGTGCGCACCGCGACCTGTCTTCGACCAGACCAGCTGTGACGGGTCGGCCCGCTCCGTCGATGTTCCCTCCGTCGAGGAGCGTGTCAGCGCAGTCGTTCCAACGGTCAGCGTGGTCGGCAGGTCGTGCGACACCACCAGGTCGGGTGGCTCGTATTGCAGAATGTGGCCATCGTCGTCAACGAGCAGGCATCCGTCGGCGGCGTCGGAGAATATGACCGCGTTGGCCCAGTAACGGAACAGCAGGTTTTGCGCGGTGGCGTCTTTCCCGGATGTGGCGAGCTCGGCACCAGCGTCCGCTAATAACGTAGTTCTTTGGTCGAGAGCGAGGGTGCGATTCTGCTGAAGCAGGCTGAACGCTACTGCGGCGAGGCAGACACCCATCGCAAGCGCGATCGCGAAACCCCGTGCGGTCAGGGCATGAATGACATTTCGACGTGCAGGCACACGAAATTCCGATCGAGAGACTATCATCTGTCCAGTCGGCCGGGCCAATCCCGGCGGATGCCCCCGATATCGGCGTGGAACGGGTGGTGTTCGACATTTTCATACGCGTTGACCGATGAGTGTGTTGGTGTCCGGAAACGACGTAATTTTCGTTTTTGCAGACAGATACAGCGCGTCGAGCACGTAGAGTAACCGGCACCAAGGGACGCAAAGCCGGAAAAAACCTTGCTCAACCATTGGTTGGCGGTAGGGTATACAAGTTGGCGTGCGTCCCGGTGCTCTCGCGGTACACCGCGAATGGGAACAAAACAGAATTACGACATCCAGCGACGGATCAATTTGATGGCTACACAGACAGTTCAGCCCCCCGCTTCCGGTGCGTCAATCAGCCCGGTGCAATACCTCGAATTTGAACAGCCTCTTTCCCGCATTGAGAACGACATCTCGCTGCTCAGGGTGGAGCAGGAGCAGACAGGGCGGGATCTCGCGGCTGAGATCGCTCAGCAGGAATCCCGTTATCAGCAGCGGCTCAAGCGGCTGTATCAGCATCTGACCCCGTGGGAGACCGTGCTCGTTGCGCGGCACCCGCAGCGTCCGCTGATCATGGACCATATCAACAACTTCGTGTCCGACTTCTGTGAGCTGAGCGGTGATCGTACCTACGCCGACGACAAGGCGATTGTCACCGGCTTCGGGCGGATCGGCGGGCACAAGGTCATGATCGTCGGCCACAACAAGGGCAAGGACACGCGTGAACGCGTCGCGTGCAACTTTGGCTGTGCACACCCGGAAGGGTACCGCAAGGCGCTGCTCAAGATGCGGATGGCCGAGAAGTTCAAGCTGCCGGTGGTCTGCTTCATCGATACGCAGGGTGCGTTCCCGGGCATCGGCTCGGAAGAACGCGGCATCTCGCAGGCCATCGCCGTCAACATGATGGAAATGTCGCGACTGCGCACGCCGATCGTTTGCGTCGTGATCGGTGAGGGCGGCAGCGGCGGGGCGCTGGGTATCGGCGTCGGTGATCGCGTGGCCGTCATGGAGCACAGCTTCTATTCGGTGATCTCTGCTGAGGGGTGTGCGGCGATTCTGTGGAAGACGCACGAGCAGAAGGCGCGTGCGGCTGAAGCGTTGAAGTTCACCGGTAAGCACCTGAAGCGACTCGATCTGATCGACGACATCATTCCCGAGCCGGTCGGTGGCGGGCATCGCGATCCGCTGCAGGCGTCGGCCAACCTCGAGAAATATCTGATCAACACGCTCCGCGATCTGAAGCGGCCCAAGGTCGAGACGCTGCTCAAGCGTCGGTACGATCGGTTCCGCAACATCGCGAGCTTCTTCGATTCGCCGGCTGACGCGGAAAAGGCCAAGCCCAAGACGCAGAAGCGTGCGACGCCGCAGTCGCGTTTGGCAACGTCGAACGGCGGCACGGCGACCACCACGCGTCGCAAGGCGGCCGCGCGTCAGAGTGAATCGGCAGTCGCGGCTGAGTCCTGACGGAGCGTCGCGAGCATCACACAAGCAAGTCCGAGCGCCCGTAGGCTCGGAAGACTCACCCTGGAATCTCACATCATCGGTAATCGATAGGGCTGTCGGTGCGTCCTGTTTTGCCTTCCGTGTGCCGAATCCCGAGCTTTCGAACAGGCGCAATTTCAACATTCTCTGATTTGAATTGCGATTTATTGAAAGTTATAATCGACGCCTGTTCGATTCGGAAATTCTTCACGATCGCGGGTGAGGCGTGCGTTTGCTTGGTCGCATCATCGCCACGTGGTCGATCGGGTGTCCGTGCAGGTTCCAATTCACAGATCGAGGACAAATGGCATGTCGATGGTGCTGAAGAGGCGGGTGTTGGTGTTGCCGGCATTGGTGATGGCGTTGCTGTCGGCCCCGACCGTATGGGGTCAGTGCATGCACGCCGACCCCGACGGCAGCGGCACGGTGGATCTGGCCGATTTCTCGGTATTGGCTGACTGCGCCACAGGCCCCGATGGCGGCCCATTGCAACCCGGCTGCGGCCCGCTTGATCGCGACGCTGACGGGGATGTCGACCTACTCGACTTCGGCGAGTTTCAGCGCGTGAATGGCGTAACGCTCGGCACGGCGCTGTTTGAGTTTCCGCCACTACAGCAGATTGATGTGGGAGATGGACCGCGCTCAATTGCCACGGGCGACCTGGATGCCGACGGTGACATTGATCTGGTCGTATCGCATAGAGACAGCGATTATTTCATGATTCTCCTTAACAACGGAGAAGGTACGTTTGCAAACGAAGCAACATACGTCTTGGGCGGTGTCCTTGGTTTCGTGGCAACAGGCGACTTGGACGGCGACGGTGATCTGGACATAGCCGCTTCAAGTCGCGAGGGTCGATTCGTGTCGGTCTTTCTGAATAGCGGAGATGGGGTATTTTCGCTCGATGAGGTCTACGAATTACCTTCGCTCCCCAGTTCGGTGGCCATTCGTGATCTGGACGGTGATGGTGCGCTCGATTTGGTGCTTCCTACTAACTCGGGCGCAGTCTGGATTTTTCTTGGTAATGGCGACGCTACTTTCGCCGACGCCGTTTCCTACGGTACGGGTACGGACCCGCGCGATGTCGCCATCGGTGATTTGGATGGCGACGGATATCTTGACTTGGCAGTCCTCAACTTCAGCAGTCGCAACGTATCCGTGCTCCTAAATCACGGCGACGGTACGTTCGCAAACGACGTACTGTACGACGTCGATTTTCAGCCCCTTTCCTTGGATGTCGGGGATATGGACGGCGACGGAGATCTTGACATCGTCGTGTCCGATGCAGGCAACGATTTCGCGGACATTGCTGTCCTTTTGAATAGTGGTGGTGGCACATTTCCGAGCGAATTGCTCCTCCAGTCAGGTTATGAGCCCCGCTCCGTGACACTATGTGACCTAGACGATGACGGTGATCTCGATCTGGCTATGGCCAACCCCGACGACATTTCGATTCTCCTGAACAACGGCGACGCAACGTTCGCAGGCGACATCCGATACCCGACGGGCGACCGCCCGACGTACTTGGCCGTGAGTGACCTGGATGGAGACGAAGACCTTGATTTCGCCGTGGCAAACTTTTCCAGCGACAACGTTTCGATCCTCGTCGGCAACGCAGATGGCTCATTTGTCGGCGAAGTCCGCTATGGAACACGCCGTAATCCACGATCTATGGCCATTGGTGACGTGGATAGCGACGGTGACCTTGACTTGGTCATATGCAACTACTTCGGTCGTGCTGTTTCCGTTCACCCCAACAATGGAGACGGTGCCTTCGCGGCCCACACGCACTACTTCGTAGAGGGCATTGGGATTCCGCGTTCCGCAGCCACGGGCGACTTCAATGCAGATGGGCATCTCGACCTCGCGGTGGTTGATAGTGCGGGTGCGGCAACAAACCTCACGATCTTCGTAAACAACGGCGACGGGACATTCCCGAACTATGGGATGTCGTATTTCACAACGGGGGGGACGCCCTCGGGTGTCGCCGCAGGAGATCTGGACGGTGACGGCGATCTGGACTTGGTTGTGGTTCACTTTGGAGATTCGAATGGCCGCATCTCTGTCATGTTGAACAGTGGAGACGGTACGTTCCCACAAGCTGTGCTCTACGAGACAGGTGAATGGTCCTACGCGGTGGCTGTCGGTGATCTGGACGGAGACGACGATCTTGATATGGCCGTGGTAAACCGAGAGAGCGACGACGTCTCGATCCTCTTGAACTTAGGCGACGGGACGTTTGCTGACGACGTGCGTTACGGAGTAGGCGATGGTCCGACTGCGTTGGCGATGGGTGATTTGAACGGCGATGGGGCTCTAGATTTGGCTGTGGCAAACCGGTTCGGAGGAAACAGCGTGTCGATTCTCTTCAACATTGGTGACGGTTCGTTCGCCGACGATGTACGGTATGACGTGGGCGAGAGTCCGTCTTCGGTTGCCGTCGTCGACTTGGATGGAGACGGCGACCTCGATCTGGCTGTGACGGAATGGGATTGGGACGCTGACTCCCTCGTCGTCCTTCAGAACGCGGGTGATGGAACGTTTTCGACTCTTGAACGCTTCAGCGTCGGGGGCAATCCGATCGTTGTTGTTGGGGGCGACATGGACGGCGATGGCGACCTCGATCTCACCGTCGTCAATCAAACTGACGATAGCGTCTCAGTGCTACTCACCGAGTGTGTTCCGTGATCCTTGCGACGAATTACCCTGGCTGCCAGTGGTGCAGTCTTCGGTCTTTCCTTTTGCCATGAAGAAGCACGTCATTGGTGATCGGGATGGGGCGTCGGTGGTCCTGGTGCTGGCGGGGATGCATGGGGATGAGCCGAAGGGGGTTGATCTCGCGCGGCGGTTTCTGGATTGGGGGAAATCGCGAGCAACCCGATACCGCGTGATTGTGGTGCCGGTGGTCAATCCGACCGGGTACGCGCGGCGGCGGCGGGTGACGGATTCGGGCGTCGATCTGAATCGCAACTTTCCAACCGACAACTGGTGCACGGGGCGGAAGCGGTCGCGGTACTATCCCGGTCCGTCGCCGGCGTCGGAACCTGAGACGCGGTGGCTGATGCGGCTGATCCGGCGTGAGCAGCCAAAGCGCATCGTGACCATCCATTCGATCAGCCGGGATCAATTCTGCAACAATTATGATGGGCCCGGGAAGCGGCTGGCGGAGATGATGGCGCGGCGGAACGGCTATCCGGTGCGGGCGAGCATCGGCTATCCCACGCCGGGCAGTTTCGGGCGGTGGGCAGGTGATGGGCTTGGAATTGCGACGGTGACGCTTGAACTGCCGTCGCACCATTCGGGCAAGCGGTGCTGGGCGGACAACCGAGATGCGTTGGCGGCTGCGTCTGGGATGCGTGGCGGTCAATAGGGCAGCGACGCCCGAGCCGTCAGACCGGCCCGGGCGCCTCTGCAGGGAGCATGTCTAAGCACCCAAGCCGAACAGCGACAGGATGTTGCCAACGATGCCGTTGGTGATCGCGTCGAGGATCTGGGCGAACACGTCATTGAAAATCGTTTCGAAGAACATGGGGAATCTCCTTGGCCCGTGACGGATTCGGCTCGCGCGCTCGATGGCCGGCACCGCTGCTGGGCGATTACGGTTTCACTTCATACGAGGTTGGACCGGTCGGGGTGATGCTCGGTCTGACTAAGTTTCCGGGCAAGATAATTTCTCGTTGTGAAATAATTCGTCGTGGAAATGTTGTTTCGGATGTTGTTCAGTGGGACTCGCACGCCCAACATTTGCGCGGAACGCTGGCTTTCGGCGGGCCTTGCGATTCGCGGTGTCTATCGAAGAGGAGCGGTGGCGATGGTTGGCAAGAAGGTAGTCTCAGGGGCATCGGTCTTTGTGGTTCGCGATGTCGTGCGGTCTGCGGAATACTACCGCGACGCGTTGGGCTTTCGTTTTTCGGAATTCTGGGGTGAGCCTCCGGTGTTCTGCATGGTATGGCGTGATGAGCAGTGCGTCATGCTGTCGCAGGTGGCAGATGAGACGCTGATACGACCGGTGTCCAGCGTGGCCGAGGACCTGTGGGATGCGTATTTGTGGGTCAACGATGCGAACGCTTTCTTCGGCGAGTTGCGGGATGCCGGTGCGTGCGTGAAGTACGAGCCACGCGAGACCTACTACGGTGTGCGGGAGTTCGCGGTGATCGATCCGGATGGGTATGTCATTGCGTTTGGTGAGGAACTGCCGGACACTTGATGCGGAGTCGAACGCCTCACGGAGGGCTGGGCAGATGTGTGTAAGCGGGCAGGATGTCGGGTTGGCGGCGTTGCGTTTCTCGCGGAAGTTGCTGAGCGGCATGCTGGATGCGACTCCGGACGGGATGTGGTGTGCGCAGCCAGTGGCGGGGATCAACCATCCGTTGTGGCTGATGGGGCATGTGGCGTGGGAGGATGATGACATTCTCGTGACGCTGACGGGCGGTGCATCGGCGCTGCCGGATGGGTGGAAGGCGATGTTCGGCACGGGATCGAAACCGTCGTCCAGCCTCAATGACTATCCGCCGGTGTCGGAGGTGCGGCGCTGTTTCGACATGACGCGCGAATCGTTATTAGCGTGGTATGGCGGGTTGGATGAGGCGACGTTGGCATCACCGTTGCCGGATGCGTTGCAGGGGACGGCGGAGAGTTACGCGGCGCTGGCTGGGACGTTGGCGTGGCATGAGGGCTTGCATGCGGGGCAGCTGACCGTTGCGCGGAAGCTGATGGGGTTGCCACCGGTGTTTATGTGATGTGGTTCGACGGGCTGATGTCGCAGAACTAATGATGGGCCATACGATCTTCAGCGCGAGCCGGCGAACGAAACGAATGGAGGCATAGAGGATGAGCGTGCGAGGGCAGGATGTTGGGATGGCGGCGATGGTCTTTTCGCGGAAGACGATGAACGGGTTTCTCGATTCGATTCCCGAGGACAAGTGGTGTCATCAGGCGACGGCGGGGTGCAATCACCCGTTGTGGCTGGTGGGGCACATCGCGTGGACAGATGATTACTTTTTGCAGACGCTGGCGGGGAAGGAGTCGGCGATTCCGGAGAGTTGGGCGGAGACGTTCGGCATGGGATCGAAACCGACGGACTCGATGCGTGACTATCCGCCGGTGGCGGAAGTACGGGAGCATTTCAATGCTGTGCGTGAATCGCTGCTTGCGTGGTATGGCGGGTTGAATGATGAGCAGTTGGCGCAGCCATTGCCGGAGCAGTTGGCGGGTTTTGCGCCGAACCATGCGGCGCTTGGGGCGACGATGGCGTGGCATGAAGGAATGCACACGGGGCAGTTGACGATGGCGCGGAAGTCGTTGGGGTTGGAGCCGATTTTTGGGTAGGGTGGTGTTGCGGCGGGCGGATTGCGCGATGGCGCGCGAAGCGTTGTTCCCCGCGCAATGAGGAGAGTGATTGCGTGACAGTGGCTGGCGTGGGTTGTTCCCAGAAAATTCGACTCCCCCAATCCCGGCGCGCCGGGAAAGCGATGGGCCACCCTGCCAAGAGGAGAATGAACTTTGGTATTGAATGAAAAGCAGGAAGCGCTGTGCAGTGAGAGTGCGTGGGATTTTTCCGATCTGACGGCGTTGTTTTTGAACTGCACGCTGAAGCGGTCGCCGGAGTTGTCGCACACCGAGGGTCTGATTCGGATATCGCGGGCGATCATGGAGAAGAACGGGGTCGCGTGTGAGCTGATCAGGCCGGTGGATCACAACATCGCGTTCGGCGTCTATGCCGACATGACCACGCAGGGATGGGAGAAGGACGATTGGCCTGAGATCTACGAGAAGGTGAAAGCGGCGGACATTCTGGTCATCGGTTCATCGATCTGGCTGGGTGAGAAGACGTCGGTGTGCACGCAGTTGATCGAGCGGTTGTATTCGACATCGGGTGATCTGAACGACGCGGGGCAGTATGCCTATTATGGCCGCGTCGGCGGGTGTCTGATCACCGGGAATGAGGATGGGGCCAAGCACTGCTCGATGAGCATTCTGTATGCGTTGCAGCACATCGGGTATGTGATTCCGCCGCAGGCTGACGCGGGTTGGCTTGGTGAGGCGGGGCCTGGGCCTTCGTATCTGGATGAAGGGTCGGGCGGGCCTGAGAATGATTTCACGAATCGGAACACGACGTTCATGACGTGGAATCTGCTGCACATGGCGCGCATGTTGAAGGATGCGGGGGGGATTCCGGCGCACGGGAATCAGCGGTCGAAGTGGGATGCGGGTTGTCGGTTTGATTGGCCGAATCCGGAGCATCGGTAGGGCGTACAAACGCTACTTGCCGTTCAGTCACCCACAAGGGGTGACGCCACAGGCAATGCAACGCAACGTTTAGGATCATTCGTCCTCGTTGATCGTGATGATGCGGTCGACGGGGGCGTTTTCCGTGGTGGTGATGACGCCGGATGGCCAGCGGACGGTGAGGGTGTCGAGCATCGTTGCGTCGCCGAGTCCGAAGTGAACCTGGGGGTGGACGGCGGTGAAGGCGCTGGCGGTGGTGAGGACTTCGCCGACGTAGGTCATGTCGCCGGCGGTGGCAGTGATGCGGGCGCCGATGCCGAAGCGGTTGGACTGCGTGCCTTCGAGGCGAATCGTGACCCAATGATGGTCGGTCAGGGCGGGGTTGAGCAGGCACTCGAATGAGTCTTCAAGGTTGATGTCGAAAAAGGCGTTGGTGCGGCAGATGTCTTCGAAGCCGTCGCCGTTGAGGTCGATGGCGGCCAACGCTCGACCGGGTCGGTTGTAGCCGAAGTCGAGGGGCAGGTCGTCGGACCAGTTGAACAGGCCCGCTTCGCCGGTGCGATCGGTGAAGGAGCCGTCGCCATTGTTTTCAAGGTACCGGCCGACGCCCTGGAAATCGCGTCTGAGTTCCCCTTCGCGTATCAGTCCGGAAAGGACGATGTCGCCGATCCAATGGAGGTCTGGCCAACCATCGTTCTGCATGTCGAAGAACGCACATCCGAAACCGAATTCGAATCCGGCGAGTCCCGCGCCATCGAGGATGTTGGTGGGGGGCAGGGTGCCGCGGGTGACGTTGGTGTCGGGGGCGATGTCGATCATGTCGCCATTGCGATCGGCGGTGAGCAGGCGGTGGTAGGGATATCCGTTGGGGAGCTTCCATGCGTCGGCGACGTTGTAGGGCATGTCAGGGCCTTTGGCGTCGCTGCCGACGTTGGCGAGGAAGTAGTCGAGGTTGCCGTCGCGGTTGACGTCGGCGGCGGTGACGCCCATCCATCCGCCGTGTCGATTGAGAAGATCCTGCTGGACGGCGGTGAACGTGAGGTCGCCGTTGTTGATGAACAGGTCGACGCCGCCAGGGACTTCCTGCAGCGAGAGAATGTCGATCAGTCCATCCACGTTGACGTCGGACATCATGACGGCCCAGGTGGGGACGTGGTATTCAATGTCGCTTGTCGTGGGGGCGAGTCCGCGTTGGGTCGTGCCGGCAACTCCTGCGGACGCGGTGATGTCTTCGAATACGGGGACGCCGTCGACGATGCCGGTGTTGCGGAGCAGGACGTTGGGTGTGTCGGGAAGCAAGGAGATCATGGCGAAGTTGAGGTCGGCGATGTTGTAGCGGCCGATGTAGAGATCGAGCAGGCCGTCGTTGTCGACGTCGCCGACGCCGATGCTGAGCGCGAAGTCAATATCGGCGAGACCGGTGCGATCGGTTACGTCTTGGAATCGGAAGTTGCCGTTCTCGTCGGGGCCCATGTTCTTCATGAAGAGCAGTCGGTTGTCGGGGGCGCGGATGCCGAAGAAGGGTGATTGTCTGCCGAGGATGAGGTCGAGGTAGCCGTCATTGTCGAAATCGCCGACGCCGGTGCAGACGGCGCCGTCGTCGTCGAGGGCGAGGTTGACGCTGTTGGCGGTGAAGGCGAAGTTGGCGTTGCCGTCGTTGCGGTAAACCATGTTGGGGACAGTGGCGGCGTTGGTGACGAAGACGTCAATGTCGCTGTCGTTGTCGAAGTCGAATAGGGCAAGGGCAGGCCAACCGTCGATGGCGGGCGGCGGGGTGAAATTGGTGCGGGCAATGTTGCGCATGGCGAGGTCGGTCTTGGCGCTGCCGACGGTGACGGTCATGGGGGCATCGCAGGAAGACAGCAAGAGTGCGGCGATCAGGCTGCCGACGAACGCGGCGTGTTTCATGATGATGCTCCTGCGGACATTCGCTTTGCGTGCATACGTTAGCGAGAGGAGCGAGGCAGGTCTAACGATTTCGCGGTGTCAGAGGGTGCCGAAGAGGCGGTCGCCGGCGTCGCCGAGGCCTGGGACGATGTAGCCTTTGTCGTTGAGTCGTTCGTCGATGGCGGCGGTGAAGACGGTGACGTTGTCATGTGCGTTGTTGAGGTTTTCGATGCCTTCGGGCGCGGCGAGCAGGCAGAGGACCTTGATGGCGTTGACGTTGTACTGACGCAGGCAGGTGATGGTGGCGTTGACGGATCCTGCGGTGGCGAGCATGGGGTCGATGACGATGACGTCGGTTTCGGCGATGTTGGGCGGGAATTTCTGGTAGTAGGTGACGGGCTCGAGGGTTTCCTCGTCGCGGTAGATGCCGATGTGGCCGACGCGTGCGGCGGGGAGCAGTTGGAGGATGGGATCGATCATGCCGAGTCCGGCGCGGAGGATGGGGACGAGGGTGAGTTCGCGTGCGAGGCGGCGACCGGTGGCGGGGCCTAGCGGGGTTTCGATGACGAGGTTTTCGGTGGGGTAGTCGCGGGTGATCTCGAATGCCATCAGGCCGGCGATCTGTCCGACGAGGCGGCGGAAGTCCTCGACGGAGGTGTTGACGTCGCGTGCGCGGGAGAGGTCCTGCTGGATGACGGGGTGCTGGACGAGGGTGACGTTGGGCCAGATTTTGTCGGACATGCCGGTTGCGCCTCCGATTGCGTGGTGTCGGCGATTCGGCGGAATCTACACGGGAAGACGGTGTCTCGCCAGCGTGTAGTGTCGGGTTACGTGTTGGCGTATTGGGCGGCGCGGACGGCGCGGCGGACGATGAGGCTTTGGGCGCTGAGGAGGATCATGTTGAATCCGAACCATGTGATGACGATGGTGGGCGTGGCGCTGCGTCGTCCGATGACGCCTTCGAAGATGCCGGTATCGTCGGCGATCATGGCCAAAATGCCGGTGGCAAGGGCGACGCATGTCCAGAGGATGGCGAAGGGACTGAGGTAGGCGGCGATGCGGTTTGTGACGCCGAGCAGATTGCGTTTGTTCTTGCGCGACAGTCGGGCGCCGTGGGAGAGCGAGCCGAGCTGCAGGCTGAAAAAGTGAATCGCGGTGATGCCAAACGATATGAGTGGCAGGCCGAGGAAGATGAAGTCGAGGTCGCGTCTCGAGTCAGGATAGCCACTCTCCATGATGACGACGACGAACAGTGACAACGAGCTTGCAACGAAGATCATGACAAGGGTGATCACCAGATAGGAGTGGTGGTCGTTCGTGAACGAGCGCGTTTTGAGCGAACGTCCAAGGGTGGTGGGGCTGAAGATGGCGACGCGGGCGGTTTCGAACCAGGCCTTGATCCGGTTGTGTCGGTTGTGCTGCCAGGGAAGACCCTGGCGCACGTGGTCGCCGAGGGAGTCTCTCACCGCGAGGCCGCATTCGGGACAGTTGCGGTCCATGGCTGAACCAGTGAGATTGTAGCCGCATTGTTCGCAGAGTGGATCGCGTTCTTCCGGACGACCGGGGCGGTTTGCGCTGAGGGCGGCGAAGAGTGTGCCGATCGTGAAGATGCCGGCAAGGATGCACAATGCGACCGCGATCTCGTCGTCATTTCGCCTGAGCGGCGAATTGACCATCCGCCATCGGAGTTGCTCCTGTCGGGCCATGTGCTCGTCCATGGCGACTTGGAATTCCTGACTGGATGAGAACTGTTCGGGACGGGGTTCTGCGGGCATGGCGCGCGCGACGCGTTGCATGATCGTCCGATTGGCGACGTCGTTGATCATGATGAACAGCGTACACAGGATTACGGCGAAGGCGATGTTGCCGGTGTGCAGGAACGTCTGTCGAAAGGAATGGACGATGCTGTCGCGAATGCGCTCCTCGCGGGCGCCCCATGCAATTCCGGCGATGGCGAGGAACACGACAATAGCTTCAACAAATCCGGCGAAACCGAGTACGCCCAGGTACCAGAACCTCTCTCTGCGCAGATCGTTGACGTCGTCGTCTACATGTTCGGATATCAGGACACCCCACCTGTTGAGTGAGAACTCTGTCAGATGTGTGAAGGACTCTGCGGCCACGATGATGAGATAGACCAGCGCAAGACCGACGATTGCGATGACGAAGTGATACAACCACGCCACGGGCAGTCCGACGTGCGTCGAAGCGGAGGCGGCGCGCCTCGGGCGGATCAAGCGTATGACGAGCAGCATCGGCAATGCCCGTCGCTTCTCCGGCGGTGGGAGTGATGATTGTTGCGTTGGCGCGGTCATACCCGCAATGTGCCGACCATGGTGGTGACGGCTCGTCCGGCGAGGTCGACGCGGTCGCCTCGGACGTTGACTCGGATGGTGCCGCCACGCTGCGAGATTTGTCGCGCGGTAAGTTGCGACTTGCCGAGTTGCTCCTGCCAGTAGGGTCCTAGCGTGCAGTGGGCAGAGCCGGTGACAGGATCTTCGTCGACACCGGCATTGGGGGCGAAGTACCGCGACAGGAAATCGAAACGTGGGTCGTCACTCTGAGTTGTTACAATGACTCGGCGATTGACGAGCATGTTGAGCATGCGGAAGTCTGGAGCGATCCGACGCAGATCGTCGGCCAACTCGACGACGACGAGGTAGTTGGTTTGCGTCTCGCCCACGTATTTGGGCGTGACGTTCAATACGGTGCGTAGTCCTTCAGGTGGTTCACAAGGTGTTGCTGGTTGGGCCGGGAAGTCGAGGACGACGCTGTCATCCTGCAACGTTGCGGTGAGTTGTCCGCTGCGGGTGTGAAAGATGATCGGGCTGGCCGCGGGCGTGTCGATTTCGTGGAACAGCACGTGGGCGGAGGCGAGGGTCGCGTGGCCGCAAAGGTCGACTTCGACCGCGGGCGTGAACCACCGGAGTTGATAGCCATCGTCACGCGGGACCAGGAAGGCCGTTTCCGAGAGGTTCATCTCCAACGCGACGTTCTGCATCCAGGTCGCGTCGGCTTCGGATTCGAGCAGACAGACGGCTGCGGGATTTCCGCCGAACGGTTGGTCGGTGAACGCGTTGACCTGATAGATGGGAACGGCCATCGGGCACCTCCGTGAAACGTGTTCAGATTGGAACTGTTCTGCGTCGCATCGTCGGTATAATGGTACGCGACGGCAACAGCGCCGTTGCGATTTGTCGGGATGGTTCTTGCGATGGCAAGTGTGTGGCGACGTTTTCAGACGGGGCGTTGGTGGTGGCGGCTGCCGGCAAAGGGGCTGATTGTCGCCGTGACGGTGTTTCTCGTCTCGTTTCCGAATCCGGTGCTGTTCGGGCGGCATGTGCAACGCTGGCGACACCCCGATCAATTGATTGACCCGGATGCGCCGGAGTTGGCGGCGATGCGGGCGGAACTGGAACCGAAGCTGGCGGAAGTGGCGCATGGTCAGCCGGCGTTGAAGGTGGTCGAGCGATACGTGTACCAGAAAGTCCCCTACGCCCACGATTGGGAGACGTGGGGGGCGGCTGACTTCATTCCGACGGTGGGCGAGGCGTTGGCGATGGGGCGGGAGGATTGTGATGGTCGTGCTGTCGTGTCGGCATCGCTGCTGCGCAGTCTGGGGTACAACGCGCGGCTGGTCACCGATTTCACGCACGTGTGGGTAAAGACGGATCGCGGCGAGGCGATGCATCCGGGGCCGATGAAGAAGGCGGTCGAGTCGCGCGATGATGGTCTTGCGATCGACTGGGGCCAGCTTGCGAATCTGCCGCGTTCGCTGTCGTATGGGTGTGCGGTGTTTCCGCTCGGTCGGGAACTGATTGTGCTCGTGGTGATCGTCTTGATGTCGATCCGTCCGGGGATGTCGGGTGGACGTTGGTTCGCTGCGACAGCGATGTTGGTCGGCGGATTGCTCGGAGTGCGTTATGCGGCGCGGAACCCTTGGGAGCCTGTCCTGTGGGGGCAGTGGCTTGGATGGGGGATGATGCTGGTGGGATTGGTGATGATGGCGATGCGTGCGAAACCGCAACCGTCGCACTCGTTTGTCCAAAACGAATCAATGGTTGAACAGGATGCATGATTTTGAATTGGCACTGCGCACGCAGCGGTTGCACCTGATCGCCGCGACGGGTCCACTTGCCCGTGCGGCTGCCACCGGGCATGCGGCGTTGTCTGAGGCATTGGACGCAATTGTACCGACTGAATGGCCGCCACCGCTGTTGGCTGATCATGTCGAGGAATTCGCGATCAACCTTGAGCAGCATCCCGAGCAGGTCGGGTTGAGCATGTGGTACTTCGTGCGCGACGACGCGTCCGTCGGCGAACGTGTGCTGATTGGTAGTGGTGGGGCGGGGGGAGTGGTCGATGCTGACGGGACGCTTGCGATCGGCTACGCCGTTCTTGATGCGTTTCAACGACAGGGATATGCGACCGAAGCCATGTCCGCCATCGCCGATTGGATGTTCGCACGCCGGGAAGTCGAACGTCTGACGGCGGATACCTATCCACACCTGACGCCGTCGATCCGTGTGATGGAGAAGCTCGGCATGCGTCTGCTTGGCGACGGACCGGAAGCAGGGACGATTCGCTACGTGCGCGACGCCTGACGATCGCCGCGCCTACTCGCCACTGCAATCGACCACATCAATCATGGCCGGCGCGGACATGACCGGGCCGCATTCGCCGTTCGCCTCAACCTGGTAGACGCCGGAATCGTCGCTGGTGACATTCGGGATCAACAGGAAGAACGCGTCCGCGCCGCTGATCGCTTCGCCATCCTTGTGCCACTGGAAGCTTGGCGATTGCGTGGCAGATACGAAGAGAATCAATTGGCTTCCAATGCACAATTCGCCACCGGTTGGTTGCGAGGCAAAGAAGACGTCGGGGAAGAGTTCGAGGTTGGCGTAGGCTGAACGGCGTTGGCAACCGTTGCCGTCGGTGACCACGCAGCGGTATTGGCCCACGTCGCTGTCGGCTATGTTCTCGACGGTGAGCGTGGCGTTGGTGGCGTCTGGGAGGTCCATGGGATCAGATGAACTGTCGATTCGGAATTGCCATTGGTACGTGAGTGGTCGAGCACCATCAGCGCTGACGCTGAGTTGCGCCGAGTCGCCGCGGCAATACATGCCGTCTGCAGGACCTGCATCGATCACGGGTCGCGGCAGGACGGTGACGTCGGCAGCGTCGGATACTGTGATGTTGCAGTCGTTGAAGACTAGCACGTCGTAGCTGCCGGATTCAGAGCCCATGATTTCGAAGAAGTACAGCTCTTGGCTGGTGGCGCCGAGGATGGGGACGCCGTCGCGACGCCACTGGTAGCCGACGTCGTCTCCTTCGGCGGTCACGGTCAGCGTCACCTCGTCCAGCGAGCACGTGGTCGTTTCCGCCGGTGAAGTTGTGACGGTTAACGCGCACGGGCCGGTGAAAGCCGCCTGGAATTGCCCATAGTCGATCAGGTCGACATCCTCGTCGTCGTCGAAGTCAACTGGAATGCACGTGTCAGCCGGGCTTGTGTACGTCGGAAACGAGATGTCGCCGGTGTAGCAGTCCGTCAAGGATGAGTACTCTGCCAGATCGACGTCGCCGTCGTCGTCGACATCGATCGGGTTCGGGCATTCGTCGGGTCGGCCATCATTGTTGATGTCGAAGACGGTTCCGGCGGTGATGTCGCACTCGTCGGCGATTCCGTTGCCATTGCAGTCTGGTTCGCAAACGTCGGCGAGGCCATTGTTGTTGCAGTCGGGATCGCATTCATCGGGGATGCCGTTGTCGTCGCAGTCGTTGGACGTGCCATTGGACACGTCGCACTCGTCGGGGCTGCCATTGAGATTGCAATCGAGGCTGAAACCGAAGGGGATGAGGTCGAGCTGATCGGCTCGGCCATTGTCATTGCAGTCGCGTTGGCATTCGTCGGGGATGCCGTCGCTGTTCGCATCGGCGACGGTGTTGGCGGCGATGTCGCAGGTGTCGGGAATGTTGTTGCGGTTGCAGTCGGTGTCATCGCCGGGCATGAAGTCGAAACCGGTTGCACGGGCTTCGAACAATTCGGTCTGGTTGAGGACGTAGTAGGATCGCAGAAAGACGCCGAGTGCACCGTCGAACATTTGAAGCGGCACGTTGGCTTCCAAAGATGAGACGTAGACGTTGCGATCCGGACCGATGCGGACCGACCAGGGCGTGCGGAGTTCCCAGAAACCGTTCGGGTTGCCCGAGCGCGTGAAGACACGCATGAACTGGCCAGCCGCATCGTATTCGTAAACGGCGTCGAACCCGGAGGCGGCGACGAGCAGGTGGCCGTCAGCCTGGAACGCGAGGCCGTGAGGGCGAAACGGTGTGGTGCCGACAGGATTGACGACGTGGCCCAGGAAGGCGCCGGTCTGGCTGTCGTACCTGAGAACGAAGTGTGTGGTAACGCTGGAGACGACGATGTTTCCTTCGCTGTCGATGGCGAGACCGCCGGGTTCGTCGAGGAGCGGACTGGTGTCGACGAGGGATTCGATGAACGCGCCGGTCTCGCCGTCGAACGCCGCGATCTTCGGGGATCGGGCGGCGACGAGGAGTCGGCCATCGCGTGCGAAGGCGAGCGCCGTTGGTCTGTCGAGATTGCCCGCACCGCTCGTGACGAACTCGCCGACGTATTGACCGTCGCCGTTGAATTCCAGCACGGTGTCCTGGGCTGCGTCGGCGACCAGGATGCGGCCATCGTCGCTGATGATCAGATCGGTCGCCTGCTGGATGAACCCCGACTCAGATTGTTTGATCTCGACGCCGGTCAGAGCGTGATACTCGGCGATGTAGTCGAGACTGTCGTTGGCCAGCCAGATGTTGTGGGCACCGGCCAGGGCGTCGATGTCGGTGACGCCGTCGCCGTCGCAGTCCTGACATTGATCGAGGATGTCGTTGCGGTCGACGTCAAGTGACATGTCTGCGAGCAGTTCGACGTGATCCGGTGTGCCGTTGAGGTTGCAGTCCGGATCGCATTCGTCGGGGATGTCGTTGCCGTTGGTGTCGTTGCCGGAAAGGTCGAACGAATCGGGGATCGCGTTGCCGTTGCAATCGGGATCGCAGATGTCGGGTTGGCCATTGCCGTTGAGGTCGGCCATGCCGTCAGCGATGTCGACCGAGTCGAGTATGCCGTTCTCGTTGCAGTCTTCGCACTCGTCGGGGATGCCGTTGTTGTTCGTATCGGGGCTGACGCCGAAGAAGATGTCGTTGTTGTCACGCAGACTGTTCATGTTGCAGTCTTCGATGATGCACGTCGTGCTGGACGTGAAGCCGCGGATGACCTGCTTGACGCGGCTGTGAAAGCGCAGGTCGACATTCGACGTGCCGCCAGGCTGAATGTGACAGTAGCTCATGATCGTGCCGCGTCGGATATCGCCGGATGCACAGTTGTCGATGAGCGGGGTGTAACCATCATGCGTGTGTCGCGTGCCGCAATTGTGACCGAGTTCATGGGCGCAGACGATGATGTCCCAATGGCCCATCGATGGCGTGCTCGGATCAGGAAACGAACCAAGCAGGTATCCCGACACGGAAAACGACGCCGAGTTGCACAGTCCGTTGATGAACGCGACGCCGCCGTAGGGCAGGTTGCGGCGACCGGTCAGCAGCGACACGGTGTCACGCTGAACGTTGAACATCTGGTTCAGCCAATGGGCGGAAAAGGGCGAGAGTGGGTTGGGTTCGTTGAACAGATCCTGCGGCGTGTCCCAGAGGCGGACAAAGACGAGTTCGATGCGAATCTGCACGTCGCGCATGTAGATGTGGCTGATGGCGCCGTACAGGGCGGTCACGTAGTCCATGGTGGCTTGGGTGTTGCCAAACAACTCGAAGAACTCGTAGTCGCTGTCGATGGCCAACTCCAGCGTGCGCATGACCCGCGGCAGGGCGGTGGCAGCCGCTGGTTGTTCAGGCATCAGCGGAAGATCGAGCGGGATGTCCGTACCGCAGAAGGGGACCGGCGGGACGAATCCGGCGTTGGGCTCGGGAATGAAAATGGACACTTCGTCGGCACCGAGTGGTTGGTCGCCATCGGTGCGGTGCGAGAAGAACTGCCTTGTTTCACCTTGGCCCGGCTGGATGAAGCCTGTGACCAGGTCTGATGACACTGCCAGAAAGACATCGGAATGCGGTTGGTCGACGACGTGTCCGCGGAGTAACGTCATCCGGGCGGGATCGTAGGCAAAGGGGATGTCATCGGCGTCGCGACGTCCGAGCGTGAGCTGCATGTCGTCGGCGAAGAGCCGAAACGGTTCGAGTTGCAGATCGACCCGCCGACCGTCGGCCAAGGCAACATCGGTGGCCACGAACGTCTGTCGCTGAACAGCGGCCGCACGCAACGCGGAGCGATCCAGTCGCATGACGGTCGATTTGGCCCGTTGGGACGCATGCGTCATCAGCGGAACGCGGCGCAGTGTCCCATCTGAAGCTTGCGCCGACAGAACGGAGATGGTCAGGAGGATCAACGATGGAAGGTGGAAGCTAGCGTATGGTCTCAGCATGCGTCGGGTTCTCCGCCCAGGGCTCGCCGTGTTGTCCCGCTGGTATTGTCCCGCGGACGGGCGAAAACCTGCCCAATTTCGCCACGCCAGGACCGTGTTGATTGTACGGGTTGCCTTACCGGCCATTCAACCCGTTGTCAGCGGGGAAGTTGGGTTCTGTACGGATTTGTCGAATCCAGTGGCCACTCCGCGAAGATATACGACGCTTGGCCGAATAGGGGGTAGACTAACGTCAGGTCGCAGCGAAGACTGCCGATAGCGCCCATCATCTCACACTGTGTTGGAGGAACACCACCATGTACCGTTCTGTGCGTCGCATCGCGTTCACCATGGCTGCCTGTCTGGTTCTCACCGGCGTTTCATTGGCCGAGGAACTGGGGGCGAATCAATCCCCGCCGAAAGTTGTGCATTTTCACTTAGCGGGCCAGCTCACCGAGACGCCGCAGGAGATGCCTCCGTTGTTCGGCAACACCAAGATCACCTCCCTCAAGGAAATGCTCGAACGCATGAGCAAAGCACGCGAGGACGATGCTGTCGCGGCTGTGGTGCTGACGTATGACGGCATGGGCATGGGAATGGCGCAACTTGAGGAGCTTCGCAACGAGTTGCTGAAATTCAAGGCGCTCGACAAGCGCGTGTTCGTGCACGTTGAGGGTCTGACGCTTCCGACTTTTGCGATGCTGTCCGCAGCTTCTGACCTGTATGTCGTGCCTCTGACGGACATGTGGATCCACGGGTTGTTCTCAGAAAGCATGTACCTTCGCGGTACGCTCGATTGGCTGGGCATGAAGGCCGACATCGTGCACATCGGTGACTTCAAGTCGGCCGGTGAGATGCTCTACCGCCGGGAACCGAGCGCGCCAGCACGTGAGAACATCGATTGGCTACTCGACGGCATGTACGACAACCTCGTTGGCATGATCGCGGATGGCCGTGGGATGACGCCGAAGCAGGTGAAGAACCTGATCGACAACGGTCCCTACACTGGTGAGAAGGCGCTGACGGCGGGGCTGATCGATGGTGTTGAGTATCGCGATGACTTCATGGCGCGGATCAGGGACATCTATGGTGACGGTGTCGACATCGACAACCGGTACGATGAAGGCGAAGGCCTCGACGTCGATGTCAGCAATCCCTTCGCGTTCTTCAACATCTTCCAGGAGTTGCTGAATCCAAAGAAGGAGCCGTCGAAGGAAACAGTCGGCATTGTGTATGTCGAAGGGATGATCCTGCCGGGTTACTCCGATCCAAGCCCGTTCGGCGGGTCGAGCGGTGCGTTCAGCGGGAACATCCGCAATGCACTCAACGATGCGGCTGACGATCCCAACATCAAAGCCGTCGTGTTGCGTGTCGATTCACCGGGCGGTTCGGCGATGGCAAGTGAGATCATTCTGCATGCGGCACAGCGTGTGCAGGCGGCGGGTAAACCGTTGATCGTGTCGATGGGCAACGTGGCTGCGAGTGGTGGCTACTATGTCTCGTGCAGTGCGGACGCGATCTTTGCGGACGAGAGCACGATTACGGCGTCGATCGGTGTGGTCGGTGGCAAGATCGTGACCAGCGACATGTGGGACAAGATTGGTGTCAACTGGGTGTCGTATCAGCGCGGGGCCAACGCGGACATGCTCGCGTCGGACAACGCGTTTACGGAGGCACAGCGGCAGCATATCACCGAATGGATGACCGAAGTGTACGACGTGTTCAAGGGGCACGTCATCGCCGGTCGCAAGGGCAAGCTGACGCAGCCGCTGGAGGAGTTGGCCGGCGGACGCGTGTTCACGGGTCGTCAGGCGCTGGAGCGTGGACTGGTCGATCAGATCGGCGGTCTTTCCGATGCTGTCGAGTTCGCTGCGAAGAAGTCGAATCTGTACGACTACGACGTTCAGGTCGTTCCGAAGTCCAAGAATCTCTTCGAGATGATCTTCCAGGAAATGAGCGGCGAAGGTACGCGTCCGACGGACATTCGGGCCGCGCTGGCTCAGCTTGGCGGCGTGCAGCGGCCGGGCGTCGAGGCGATGCTGCCGATGCTTCAGCGGCTGGATCCCACACGGGTCGAGGCGTTGATGGATGCCGTGACGCGATTGGAATTGATCCACAACGAACGCGTGGCGGTGATGATGCCGCTGGTGCTGTCGATGCGGTAGTGCGTCGTAACGGACATGAAACAAGCCGTCGCTGACGCACCGCTGAAGTGCGTCGGTGGGCGGATCAAAGTCCCAGAGCGGACATGTCGGTCATCACGATTGGCCGATGTGTCCGCTTTGCGTATAGTACGGCCTGACCAGTGGTTTTCGGCAGCAGCATCGAAAAATCGGGGATCACGCAACACGAACGGGAAACAGAGTCCTATGTTTAGTAATGACAACGGCAAGCACACCGTGTTGACCATGCTGCTCATGATGGCCTTGGCAGGGTCGGGCGTGTCTGTGCTGGCAGAGGACGAGGCCGGGCAGGATCAGAAAGAGGCGGACGTGACGAACGACGGGGAACCCAAACACACGAATCTACTGATTCACGCGACGAGTCCGTACCTGCTTCAGCACGCGCACAATCCCGTGGACTGGTACGAATGGGGCGACGAGGCGCTCGCCAAGGCACAACGCGACGACAAGATGATCTTCCTGAGCATCGGGTACGCTGCATGCCATTGGTGCCACGTCATGGAACGCGAGGTCTTCGAAGATGAGGATATCGCCAAGCTGCTGAACCAGTTCTTCGTCTGCATCAAGGTGGATCGCGAAGAACGGCCGGACATCGATACGATCTACATGCAGGCGACAATGGCCATGACCGGAAATGGTGGATGGCCGATGTCGGTCTTCCTGACGCCGAACGAAGAGCCATTCACCGCCGGCACCTACTTTCCAAAGCCAACGTTCGACAAGCTCCTCCGCCAGATCATCGGTGCGTGGCGATTCAACAAGGAGGGCATCGACGAGCAGACGGGACTTGTGTTGCAGCACCTCAAGGAACGGGCGGATCTCTCGATGGCCGGGGACGAGCTACTCCCTGCGGACGCGATTCTCACCGCTGCGAACCGCATGGCCGGGGCCTTCGACACCGAGCACGGCGGCGTTCTGAGTGGCCGTACGAACAAGTTTCCTCCGCACACGCAGATTGATCTCATGCTCCGTGCTCAAGCTCGGAGTGGTTCGGCGGAGTTGCTCGAGATCGTCAATACGACGCTCACGCACATGGTCCGGGGCGGCATCTACGATCAACTTGGCGGTGGCATCTGTCGTTACAGCACGGACCCGGAGTGGTTTGTTCCGCATTTTGAAAAAATGCTCTATGACCAGGCGCTGGTCAGCAACATGTATCTCGATGCTTATCAATTGACCGGCGATCCGTTGTATGCCGATACGGTCCGCTCGATCTTCGAATTCGTGCTCGACGATCTGCAGTCGGCGGATGGCGGCATCTACTCGTCGCGCGATGCGGACAGCGAAGGCGCGGAGGGGCTATTCTACATCTGGACCCGTGACGAGGTGATCGACATTCTCGGCGAGGAAACGGGCGAGATGTTTGCCACCTACTTCGGAATGACCCGAGATGGCAACTGGTATGAGCCGCATCGCCCCGGACCGCATGTGCCACACAACATTCTGCACATCGATCGGCCTGCAGTTGAAGTTGCTCTGGAATTCGGCATGTCGGAGAAGGCGTTTCTGGAGCGGATCGACGCCGCGAAGAAGAAGATGCTCGATGCACGAAGCAAGCGTGTCCATCCCGGTTTGGATGACAAGGTGCTCGCCGAGTGGAACGGCATGATGATCGGGAGTCTGGCCAAGAGTGCCCGCGTGTTGAATGAGCCGAAATACGCGGAAGCTGCGTCGCGCGCGGCGGACTTCGTTCTGGACCGCATGGTTGTCGATGGCAAATTGATGCGGTCGCACCGGCTTGGGAAGACGCAGTTCACGGCCTATCTATCCGACTACGTGTTCATGATCGATGGGCTTCTCAAGCTGTATGAAGCGACGTTCGATCCCAAATGGATCGATCATGCCCAGCGACTCGCCGACGGCATGATCGAACGCTATGACGATCCGGAGCGGGGTGGATTCTTCTACACGGCCGAAGATGCTGAATCTTTGATCGTTCGCATGAAAGACGCAAACGACGGTGCGATTCCGTCTGCGAATCAACTGTCCGCGGATGTACTGTTGCGCCTCGCGTCCATAACAGGCATGCCGAAATACCGTGAGATCGCCGAAGGTGTGATCAAGGCGTACGCGGGCCGAGCGCTTGAATTTCCCTGGGGATTCGACGTTCTCATGCGGGCCGTCGATTTCTATCATGGCAAACCGAAGGAAATCGTGATCGTGGGCGATCCCGATGATCCCGCGACACGCGCCATGCTCGACGAAGTGTACGGCACGTACCGACCCAACAAGATCGTGGCTGGCTATCTCGGAGACCAGGTGCCCGATAACATCGCCAATCGTGTTCCGCTGCTCAAGAGCAAGAAACGCATCGATGGCAAGACGACCGCCTACGTGTGCGAGAACCATCAGTGCAAGAACCCGGTCACGAGTGTGGCGGAGTTGAAGCAGCAATTGGCCGATAACCCGGTCAGCAGTCAGTAGCGACATCGGCGAGCGTCCGACGCAGTGTGACTCAGGATGGATTCGGAGGTAACAGCAATGGCAGGCTCCCGAACAGTGCTCATACCGACGGCCGTCGCAATGCTCATTTGCGGTGCGACGATTGTTCCCGGTCAGGAGAACCAGGAAGGCAGCGCGGACAAGCCGTCGGCATCGTCAGAGTCCGTCCCGCCCGCGAAGGCAAAGCCGGAGTCCCGACAGTACACGCCCGAAGAGATCATCGAAGCCTTCGAGAAAGACCGCCCCGTCAATCGACCGGTGACGCGGCGATCGGATACCGGGATTTCAGGCGCCGTTCCGCCGGATCGCAATCTCAGGCCAGATGGCGATTACGTGCGCGACATGACGGGCCGCATTTCTCAGGACGGCGAGTGGTGGGTTTTTCACTTTCGATCCGACTCGACCAGCCTCGAAATGCCACCGGTGCGTTTGCTGCCGAATCAGCAGCTTGAGCGCATCGTGCGCGAACAGAAAGCCACCTCCGAGCAGTTGCAATTCGTTGTCTCCGGTGAAATGACATTGTACAACAACAGCAACTACCTCCTGCTGCGCAAAGCACTGCGACGGCAGGGTTTTGGTAATCTGCAGGACTGACAGACAGTGCGGGAACAAGAGATGCACATCGACATTCACAAAGAGGACGCGCTCACGATCGCAAAATTGATCGGTGAGTTCAACGTCGGTGATGAAAAGCTCATCAGCGAACAACTGCAGCCCATCATCTCGGAGCAGAAAACGAACCTCGCGATCGATCTGTCGCAACTGACCGAGATTAACTCGTTGGGGCTGAGCGAACTGATCACCGTCGTCGTGCGTTCGCGGATCAGCCAGTCGCGCGTGATGCTCGTCGCGCCCTCAACCTACATCAAGGGTGTCTTTTCCGTGACGCATCTCGACAAGTGGTTCGAGGTGTTTGAAACAATGGACGAAGCCAGGGCGGCGCTGGCGTAGCCGGCGGCCACTTCCCTCAATTCCGGAGATTCAGGCGATGATCGGATTTCTTCTCAGCGTTTTCTCATGGCTGAGCATTATTCTGCGGTTCAACACCGGCATCTGACGCGCATCCGCTTCGCTCTTGAGACGTGACGCGTTTCAGGCCTTCTTACCCTTTTGCTCGATCTTCGCCCACGAATCGCGCAGCCCCACCGTGCGGTTGAATACCATCTTCTCCGGCGATGAATCCGGGTCGACGCAGAAATAGCCAACACGCTCAAACTGATATCGCGCACCGGCCACACCACTGGCCAAACCTGGTTCGAGCTTGGCCCGAGCGTTGACGACGAGGGATTCGGGATTCAAATGATCCTTGTAATCGGACCCATCCTTCACTCTGTCCGGATCCGGAATCGTGAACAACCGGTCGTACAGGCGAAGCTCCGCGTCGATGGCATGCTTGGCTGACACCCAATGAAGCGTGCCCTTCACCTTCCGACCATCCGGCGAATCGCCGCCGCGCGTGGCTGGGTCGTACGTGCACCGAAGCTCGACAATCTCGCCCGTGGCAGGGTCTTTCACCACGTCGGTACACGTCACGAAGTACGCATACCGCAACCGCACTTCCTTGCCCGGTGACAGCCGGAAGAATTTCCGTGGCGGGTCTTCCATGAAGTCGGCCCGTTCGATGTACAACTCACGTGCGAAGGGCACCTGCCGCGTGCCGGCGGACGCATCTTCCGGGTTGTTGACCGCATCGAGCATTTCCTCCTCGCCTTCCGGGTAGTTCTCGATCACGACCTTGAGCGGATCGAGTACCGCCATCGCGCGCAACGCCGTCTTGTTGAGATCCTCCCGAATGGTGTGCTCCAGTTTGGCGATGTCGATCGTGCTGTTGAACTTGGCCACGCCGATGCGATCGCAGAACGTGCGGATCGACGTCGGTGTGAACCCGCGCCGCCGCATGCCCGAGATCGTCGGCATCCGCGGATCGTCCCAGCCCGAGACGTGCCCGGTCTGCACCAACTCGAGCAGCTTCCGCTTGCTCATCACCGTGTATCCAAGTCGCAGCCGTGCGAATTCGATCTGCTGCGAATGGACGATTTTGTCGCCCCATTCGCTGCCCGGCCCGCGACCTTCATTGATCGCGTCGATGAACCAGTCGTACAGTGGCCGATGGTTCTCGAATTCAAGCGTGCAGACCGAATGCGTGATGCCCTCGATCGAGTCCTCAATGCCGTGGGCCCAGTCGTACATCGGGTAGACGCACCACTTGTCGCCGGCACGATGATGATGGGCGTGCAGCACGCGGTACATCACCGGATCACGCAGGTTGATGTTCGGTGATGCCATGTCGATCTTCGCCCGCAGCGTTTTCGATCCGTCGGGGAATTCACCGTCACGCATCCGCGCGAACAGATCGAGATTTTCCTCGACGTCGCGATCGCGGTAGGGGCTGTTGCGACCAGGCTCGGTCAGCGTTCCGCGATATTCGCGGGTCTGCTCAGCCGTCAGATCGCAGACGAACGCCCTGCCCTTCCTGATCAACTCGACGGCGTAGTCGTACATCTGTCCAAAGTAGTCGGACGCGAACAGGATGCGGTCGTCGACGTCGTACCCCAGCCAACGCACGTCCTCGGTGATCGACCGGACGTATTCGTCTTCCTCCTTGACGGGATTGGTGTCGTCGAAGCGCAGGTTGTAGGAGCCGCCATACGTTTCCGCCAACCCGAAGTTCAGGCAGATGCTCTTGGCGTGGCCAATGTGCAGGTAGCCGTTCGGTTCGGGCGGAAACCGCGTGCAGACCTTCCCGCCCCATTTGCCGGTGCGGTTGTCCACTTCGATGATCTCTTCGATGAAGTTCAGACTTCGCTTTTCTTCAGCGTCGCTCATGCTCGTTGCCCGTTTCCGATGCCGAAATTCGTTCAAATCCGTCCGCGGCGATATTGCGACATCCTACCTTCGCCGAATCCGCCGTAAACCCATCTGCGCGGCCTATCGCTCCCGTCGCAATCGTTGCAAGAAGTTCAGTCTTCGCGACATAGGTGTTGGTACGTGCAGTTGGAAACGGAGGATTTCGATATGTCAGCAGGGCGTCCGAATCGCATACGCGCACGGGTTATCCATCCACTCCTGATCATCGTTATCGGCTGGCCGCTTGGTTTCGCCATCGGCGCTGAGGACAATCAACGACAACTCATGCGGCGCTCCAACCGCGTGCCCGGTATCGCCGAGCACAGTGCCATGATGCACGAGGCGACCAGTAACGCGCTGAACCCGACCACGGCCGCCGGGGACGCATCCGTCCCCATTGCGTTCACCAAAATCGTCGAAATCGGCGACCCCGCTGCAGGCCTGCCTGACGGCATGATTCTCGAAGACATCGGCTTTCACATTCTTCTTGAAAGCATTTCCGACCCAGCCGACCTTGAACTTCCCGCCTCGATCGACCGCAACGGCACGGTCGCTTTTCTCGGCTACCCGATCGTCCCCGGATTTCCAAACGACGACGCCTTCTGCACGCCCGTCGCGCTCTACAACCACGTCAACGGTGAGAACATCTTTCTCACGCAAAACGAGGGGCCGGCACCCGGCACCGATGACCCCTTCACCGGCATCACCGGAACCCCGCGCATCGACGATGGCCGAACGATCTTTTTCGCAGGAATCGGCGACAACAAATTCTCAGCCACCCTAGGCCTCTGGTCATTCGGTCCATCCGTGCAGGAACTCGAATTCCTCCAGGACAGCAATGTCCCCGGGATGTCCCCGGCCGGGATACTCGATACCCCATTCAGTTTCCAATCCACCGACAATCTCACGGTTTTTCTTGGCGGCATCGACGATCCCACCATCGACGATATTCGCCCACAAGGCCTGTGGCAAAGACGAAACGGCGTCACGACACCGATTGCGTTGGCCGGCAATCCTGCACCGGGATTCGGCGAAGGCATCGTCTATGGTGAAACCGACGGAAACTTCTTCATCGGCACCATCGGGACGTTCGACATCACACCCGATGGCCGCATCGTTTACACCGCGTTCTTCGAAGGCCCCGGCATCACACGCCTGACCGACGAAGCGATCTGGCTTGCCGATGGTGATACGACCGAAGTCCTTGTACGTGAGGGTGACCCCACACCGGCTGGCTTGTTCTCACCAGGATCGACTTTCGGCAGTCCGTCCATCACGGAAGCGGCATTCTTTGGTGTCGGGTTCACGCCGATCTCCATAAACAGGAACGGCGTGGTCATTTTTGAAGCGCGGGTCGAAGTGCCGGGTGATCCGCCTCGCGTTCCAAGTCTTTGGAAATGGGAGAATGGAGAGCGCGAGATGCTCATTCGCGGACGCGAGCGCGGCGTCGCCTTCAGCGAACCTGGCGATCCCGCCCCCGGGATTCTCGGCGGAAACTTCTTCGCATTCACATTCGCCGATCACAACGACCGCGGCGACATCCACATTCGCGCGTTCGTCGAGACCAACGACAACATATTCGATTCAACATTCGGCATCTGGGCCGACCGCGGCCAAGGCATCGAACCGGTCGCGTTCGAGGAAGGTCCCGTCCCCGAAATGCCGGGCGTCAACTTCCTCCCCGAAATCAACAACGTTCGCGGCATTGGCCTGTCGATTCTCGAAGTCGACGGCTCGATCCTCTACACCGGGAGGTTCATCGACAGCGACGGGAATGTTGCCATTGGATTGTTCCGAAACAACCCGGACGGCACGTCCAATTTCCTCTTCAAGACCCGAGAATTTGTCGACGTCTCCGGCGACGGTACAGACTTGCGTCAGATCGCGCGATTCAATCCGGGCTTCGGAACCACCGACGATGGCAGGAAAGTCGTCGAATTCGTGTTCGTAGACGGATCGCAGGGCATGTACACGTTCGACGCATTGTTCACCGCCGGCGGTCCACGCGTCGACCATGCCCTCACCACGCCCTTTAGTGGCTACATCGATCCGCGCGCCGAAAGCACGGACGGAAGGACGATGGACCTCGGTATCAATCGCGTGAGCATCGTTTTTGATCAGTCTGTGCAAGGTCGAGGTGGAGCATTGCTCGATGCATCAGCGTTCACCGTGCGACAAACGGGCGAAGAACAACCTCCGAACGTCACATCTGTAATCACACACGATCAACGCTTCATCAATCTTGAGCTTGATCGACCTCTCACTGTCGGTGAATGGACCACCATAGTGGCTGACGTTGAGAATTTCCAGGGCATTCCGATTGCGTCCATCGGCGACCTGGGCAGCGAAGACAACGAGCCAGACCGCATCGACATCGGATACCTTCCGGGCGATGTCGATCAGTCTGGATTGGTTTCCCCGCTTGATCTGTTGGCTTGGCGTCAACAGCTCAACGATATCGCGGTCCCCGAACAGGGCACATCCCTCGACTACCTCGACACCGACCGCGACGGAGCGGTGACCCCGCTGGACTTGAACCTCTTCCGCCGCCTGATCAACGGCATCTCCCCCGCATCCCAAACCTGGGCCGGCGCAACGCTCAACAGCGAGCGCCCTTAGCTCCAGACACGCTGGTTGCACAAGACATCGCGGGCGGGAAGCCTGAACGCCACTCGTCCGCGATGTCTCGGCTGCAATCTTCATAAGTCATCCATGAAAAGCGCGTCGCCGGTTGGGGTCAGAACCCTCAACGCTCGTCCATCGTCCCAGTCCAATCGTCCTTCAGCAAACGTGACAACGATCGGTCCTTCGGCAGACGTCCACCCGTCTGCCCCCCGGGCCGTAATGTGTCTCGTTCAGGCTGCAGAAATCTCTGGGTGCCCGTTCGCAGCTACCCGGTCAGCGACTGGGTCGGACGGTGGATGACAGAATTGAGAGAAATTCGATCCCAAAAAAGCGAGATGCGTGTAACAAATCGTAGATGAGACGCGACGCAGAACAAGACAGGATGCAGCTCCTCGGACACGTCGTTCAGTTCGCGGGTCCCGACCTGTCATGATTCAACCGAAACAGGAGCATCGGGTTTGCGATTTGCTGCGCGTGAGCAGCTCGTCGGACTCTAGTCGTAGTCTGCGTATGCACACTATTTGCTGATCAGTCCCCCTAGAAGCGGTTTCATAACCCCTGACGTAAAGTGGTTTTCGCGCATTTGCGCTGTAGCTGAAGATCGGTTTTACTTGGCGATCGAAAGGAGTCTTT
>JANQQK010000083.1 GCA_028289375.1 Phycisphaerae bacterium
GAAAAGACTCCTTTCGATCGCCAAGTAAAACCGATCTTCAGCTACAGCGCAAATGCGCGAAAACCACTTTACGTCAGGGGTTATGAAACCGCTTCTAGCCTTTTTGATGGCATAAGGCACGAAATCCTCACTGCCGCACGGGAGCGGCGACTTGAAAATAAATTCAATTGTGTTCCAGCCGTGAACGCGATCTATGGAGAGTTGTTTGAAGAATACGTATTCTCGCTCCTGTTCGAGAGGCTTGGCAGCCGATTGCTGAGGATTCCTGAGTCGCCGAATAAGAAAGAGTCCAGGGCAGATTTCTTGGTTTTGGGCGACGGGTGTCTTATTGTCGTTGAAGTGAAAGGGGGGCATTCCGTCGCGACAGACCACGCTGGATTCATGAGCGTCACGCAGCGTCTCGGTGAGCTTCGCAAGATCGGTGTGGAAAAGGCGGGGAGTCAGATAGCGTCAACCATCAAGGCGTTACGTACGAATGAGTTCGTAGTTGACGAGCTTCGTGGAATAGATTGGACCATAACGCCGATTGTACCATTGGTAATTACTGATGAACGAATTCCGCTTGTCTACAGATCATGGGAGTTGTTGTACAAGCAGCTTTTTCCGGAGATCGACGGCCTGATGGCCGGTGGTTACGTGGCGCCGGCACGGATTTTGAATATCGCCGACATTGAGATGCTAGCCGACGTTCAATCAAATGAGCAGTTCGCTAGGCTACTGATGAACTGGAGTGGAGATCCAAGTTCCATCGATTGGAGTTTCAGATATTATTTGTTTCGAGAAGGGATCGATGTCCCCATCCTCGCTCGCAAGGAACGATTCCAAGAACTTGTGCAATTCGTGACTGCGAGGCTGGAGTTGAAGTAGTCGATCAGATGCTCGGCTAATGCAAGTAACAGTCAACTTCCTTCCTGTTTGCTGTGGCGTGCACTGCATGAGTGGGCCCTCTGCGGAAGATGATGGTGGCTGCGGAGAGGAGGAGGAGGGTCAGTTGGATCAAGGTCCAGGTTGAGGCTGCGGGGATGGTGGGGCCTTGGTCAAGGGTGATGAACTGGTCGCCGGGGATGGTGTTGAAGTCGATGGGGACGGTGCCGAGTTCGCCGGTGCCGAAACCGAGGCCTGGCAGGGTCTGATTGCCGAGTGAGCCGTCGGTGCGGACGAGGGTGGCCATCAGTCTGATGGGTGGGGCGTCTGCGGCGAGGTTGATGTCGGCGAGGGGGAGTTCCATTTCAAAGCCGGAGATGGCGGTGTCGGCGTTGTCGGCTGAACTGCCGGTGACGCCGAGGACGTTTGTGTTGCGGATGGCGACGAGGGCGCCGTTGGGGTTGGTGCCGCCGGAGAGTGCGCCCGTGCCGGAGCCGACATTTCCGTTGCCGAGGTAGCGTTTCGATCCGCCGCCGGATGTCGAGAGCGTGTAGAGATCGGCGTAGATCGAGCCGCTGAAGGCGTTCACGTAGACGATGTAGTCGGGTGCGAAACCTGCGTCGAGGACCATGCCGTCGATCTGGGGGATGCCGGCTGGCGGTTCGGAAAATGATGCGGTGTCGAGGACGTTTTGGCCGCCGGGTTGGGTGTCGAGGAAGATGGCCATGGCGGTGCCGTCGGTGGCGAGGTTTCCGGTGATGCCGACGTTGAGGTGGGTGTCGTCCATCATGGCGAAGAGCTGGTTGAGTTCGCTGATGTTGTCGCCCATCGAGGTGAAGTTGTCCTGTGTGGCGCGGAGGGTGGCGAGGCCCATATCGGCTGGGATGTTGTCGCCGTTGATGCGTTCGATGGGTGGTTCGACGGAGGCGTTGATTTCGAGAACGCGGTAGCCGTATCCCTCGAGGCTTAGGAGATAGTTGTTCTTGTTGAGGTCGGTGAGTGCGGTCGGGAGGTTGGTGTCGGTGATGACGTCGCGGACGGTGGTGCTGCCGCCGACGATGTCGGCATCGCCGAGGTCGAGCGTGGTGTTGACGTTGAAGCCAGCGACGTTGATGACGACGAGGAGTGTCTGCTCGCCAACGGATTCGCGGACGAATGACCAGATGCGGCTGCTGCTGTTGGTGATGGGTGTGTAGTTGCCGCGACGGAGGGCGATGTTGTCGCGGCGGGCGGCGATGAGGGTCTTGTAGTGTTCGAGCAGTGAACCGGTGACGCCGGATTGTTCCTCAACAGAGCGGCCGTCGTTGTTTTGGGAGTAGCGGTTGTTGTAGGCCTGGCTGTTGAGAATCCAGTAGTTGGTCATGGGGAACGAGTGGACGGCGTTCCACTTGAAGGGTTCGCGGAAGGGGATGTCGTTTGCGTCAGAGCCGTAGTCCTGCTTGATGCCGCGCATTCCGATCTCGTCGCCGAAGTAAATGACCGGCGGGAAGGGCTGGGTCATGAGGACGGCGGCGGCTGCGCGGCCTTTGGTGAGGCTGTCTCCGATGACGGAGGCGAGTCGGTCGACGTCGTGGTCGCCGATGATGCCGAGGTACTGCTTGCCGGCGGGTAGGGAGCCGAAGGTGGAGGCCATCGAGGCGTAGAGTTCGGAGGCGTTTTCGTTTTCGAGTGCGCGGCGGGCGGCGAACTCGAAGGGTTTGGTGAAGGCGGCGTCGAAGGCGCTGAGGAGGTTGGCGCCGGTGCTGCCCCAGTCGGCCTGCTCGGCGAAGATGAAGACTTCGGGTTTGACGGATTCGAGGGCGGCGTTCCAGTCCTGCCACCAGTCGATGTTGTATCCCCAGCCGTTGGGACCGTTGGGGTACTGAGCCCAAACGTGGTCAAGCCGGTATCCGTCGATGCCGTCTGAAGGATCGCCGTCGTTGTTGGGGTCGAGCCATTTCTGCGACCAGTCTGTGACCAGCGCGGTGGTCTGGGCGTTTCGCAAATCCCAGTGAATGAAGCCGACGCCCGAACCGTTCCAACTGTTGTAGAACGAGCCGAGGTATTGGGTGTTACCGCCGTTGTTGAAGGCGAGCCAATCGTCGTATTGACTGCCCGGGTTGCCGAAGGCGTCCTGAAACCAGACGGTGTTGTGGCTGATGCCGTAGACGACGAGGTCGACGAAGACCTTGATGCCGCGGGCGTGGGCTTCGTTGATGAAGTTTTGGAACTCGGCCTGGTTGCCGAAACGCGGGTTGATCTGGTCGGCGGGGCCGTGCTGATAGCCGTGGTAGGCGTTAGTGGGGAAGATGGGGTTCATCCAGACGGCGGTGACGCCGAGTTCTTCGAGGTAGTCGAGCGAGGCGGTCATGCCGTCAAAATCGCCGTATGCGATGCCGTCGTTGTCGGAGTCTCGCCAAGCGATGGGCATGAAGTGGTAGAAGATGTCGTCGGCGACGTTGTCGTTTAGTTGGGGACTGCCGTCGGCCCAGACGGGGACGGTGAAGACGGCGAGTGCAACGGTGGCCCATCGAACGAAGCACGATGTCATGCGGAAGATTCCTTGTTGTTGGTTGGCCCGCTTTCTGGAACGGCGAGTATAGCAGAATGCGACGCCATGGTTAACCGAATAAGCGGATTCGGACAGCGAATTGCGACAGGATGAACGATTCAGCCGTCGAGCAGGGCGTCGGCGAACTGCTTGAGGTCGGGAAATTCGTGCATCGGTGTGGCGTTGGTCTGGTTGGATTCGTTTCGGCGGTTGATCCAGACGCTCCTGATGCCGAGTTGACCGGCGGGGACGTGGTCGTGGTAGAGGCTTTGGGCGACGTGGAGGATGCGGGAATTGTCGCCGCCGGTGTCGGTGAGCATGCGTTCGAAGTGGTGGTGGGATGGCTTGTAGTTGCGGACGTCCTCGGCGGTGATGAGCAGGTCGAAGTCGACGGAGAGGTGTTGGCAGGTACCGGCGAAGAGATCGCGGACGATGTTGGAGAGGACGCCGAGTTTGTAGCGGGATTTGAGGCGCGTGAGGGCGTCGTTGGTGTCGGGCCATATGGGCCAGTCGGGGAGTGTGTCGGCGAGGGCGTATCGTCGTTCGTCGGGCAGGTCGAATGTGAATCGGTCGGCCAATCGTTGCAGTGTTTCGGCCAACACGTCGCGGTAGGGCTGGAATTTGTGACGTTCGACGTCGGCTTCTGTTTCGAGGTAGGCGTCGAAGAGTTCGGGGTTGTCGGTGCCAGCGATGTTGGCGATGGCGGTGCGGATGCCGGTCTCCCAATCGACGAGGGTGCCGTAGCAGTCGAAGGTGATGTGGGTGATGTGGTCGCGGATGTCGGCGAATGGGTCGGGCATGGTGGTCAGCGTACGACGTATCGGTGAGAATGACAATTGACGAGCGCGGGTGATGAATCGGGACGGCGAAAGGAAATGGCTGATGGCGACGGGACTGGTGATGGATGACGTGTTTCAGCAGCACAAGACGGGGCCTGGACATCCGGAACGTCCCGAGCGGTTGGCGCGGATTCAGGAAGTGCTGACGTCGCGCGGTCTGGTGGACCGGTGCATGGCGTTGGAGACGCGGGGAGCTGATCCGGCGTTTGTTCGTCGAACGCACACGGATGCGTACATGGAACGGCTGGTGCGTGCGTGCGAATCGGGCGAGCCGTTCATCGATACTCCTGACAGCATGATCTGTCGGGAGAGTTATGAGATTGCGCTGTTGTCGACCGGTTCACTGTTGGGGTCGGTGGACGCGGTCATGGAAGGGCGGGTGTCGAACGCGTTCTGTGCGGTGCGGCCACCGGGGCATCATGCGGAGCGCGATCGGTCGATGGGGTTTTGCATGTTTGCCAATGTGGCCATTGCGGTGGACTGGTTGCGTGAGAAGCATGGCGTGGGGCGGGTGTTGATCCTCGATTGGGACGTGCATCATGGCAACGGGACGCAGCACATTCTGGAAGAGGATCCGGAAGCGATGTTCATCAGCATTCATGGTCATCCGGAATTTGTTTATCCGGGGACCGGTTTTGCCGAGGAGCGGGGCAAGGGTCATGGCGTTGGGGCAACGCTGAATGTGCCGATGGCGCCGGGGTCGGGAGATACAGCCTATCGTGCCGCTTTTGATGAACACGTTCGGCGAGTGCTGGACGAATTCAAAGCGGAGTTCGTTCTGGTGAGTGCGGGATTTGATGCGCATCGGCTGGATCCATTGGCGCCGCTGAATCTCGCGACCGAGTCATTCGGGTGGATGACGGAGTTGATGCTGGATGCGGCAGGCGAACATTGCAACGGTCGGATGGTGAGTGTGCTGGAGGGCGGTTATGACCTTGGCGCGCTGGGAGATTCGGTGGCGTTGCATGTTGAGTTGTTGCTGTCGCGGGCGTCGTAATCCCTAGTCGTCGATGACGGTGACGCTGAGGTCGGCGTTGACTTCGGTTCGCGTGCCATCTTCGTTTTTCCATGTCATGAGCAAGGCGTCGGGCGTGGCTGTGTTGACATTATGGCCATGGTATTCGGGGTTTGCGTCTGTCTGCTCGAGTTTCTTGAAGAAGAGGCATGTCGTGCCGAGATACATGCTTGCCTGCTGGGTGCGGGCTTTGTAGGTGCCATCTTCGGTGAAGGGGCCGAAGTAGTCGGTGAGTTTGGACATTTCCGTGTCGACGGCGTCGCAGTTGAGTGACGCGGGGAACGTGCCGCCAGTTTGGGTTGCGAAGAAGCGTAGCGAATCGATGAAACCATCGAGGTCGAAGGATGGTTGAATGGTGTGGTGGGCGTCGTCCAGGTTGGGGGTTGCGAAGTGGTCGTCGGGGATGTTGGGGTTCCAGTCGAACTGGTCGTAGATGGTTGACCGTGCGTGGCGGTGGACAGCCTTGGGGCCAGTGACGTAGCGGATTGGGAGCAGGGTGTCGGGTGCGACCCAGAGGGTGCCGCCGAGCGTTGTGACGTCGAAGCGCAGGGCGGGTTGGTTGTCGATTGTGTCGTCGGTGGCATCTGAGACATTGTTGGCGGCGATGGTTCTGAGGTCATTCAGCCACGCCATTGGGCGAGATGGCGACGCGTCGTCGGCAGCGTCTTGTCTTGTGATGACGTAGGTGTCGGTCGGGGTGGTTGAGATGATGGGGCCAATGCGGGGCGTGAATGTCGTGCCGGACTTTTCGCCGTCAACGTAGTGATCCTGTCGGACACCATGGGTAGGGGAGATGGTCAGAATGGAATAGGGCAAGTCTCCGTCTGATTGATTGGCGTCGACGTTGGCGCGGAATCGGCAAACGACGGACTTTGCATTCGCGAGTGCTTTCTGCACGTCGGCGAAAGCGATGCTGCGACTGGTGCCGAAGGCGAGGAATGCGACGATGGCGATGCACGCGGCGGGGGCGAGGAGTGTCAGTGGTTGTCGCCATGGCTGCGAAGTGCGGGCAGCGTCGGCCAATCGGATGTTGGTCATGGATTGGCCATTGAGCGCGTCGATGGGTTGCTGTGACTGATGTTCGGCGATGACGGTGCGGTGCCACGTGTTGAGCAGATCATGTTCGTGATCGGCAGCGGTTTTGCGGGCCGCGCATGTTGTGCAGTTGTCCGCGTGATCGCGAAGGGCTGTGGCGGTTTCGGTGTCGTGCGTGCCGAGCGACAGTTCGATCCAGATCGTTTCTTCGGGACAGTTCATGACGAGGTTTCCTGTGATTCCATGAGGGTTCGAAGTTGCGTTCGGGCGTCGGCGAGTAGGCGATAGGCGGATGCTCGCGACATGTTGAGCACGTGGCAGACGCGGGTGATGCCGCCATCGGTTGAATAGAAGGCGTGGATGGCGAGTTGGTGGTCGTGGGGGAGTTGCTGCATGGCGTGGCGGAGGGATTCGTGCGTTTGGTGTTGATCCGGGTCGGCTGGCGGATGGGTGTGTGATTGGTTGGCGACGTGTATGGCGTGGGCGGTGTGATGTTTGCGGCGGCGTATCGTGGATCGAATCCACTCCTTGCAGACCATGCGGGCGATGCCCATGAGCCATGGACCGAAGGCGTCGTGATCTTTCAGAGTTTCGAGTTTGCGGCAGGCTCGGATGAAGACGTCCTGCACGAGATCACGGGCGTCGGCGGCATTGCCGGTCGTGGTGCGGCAATAGGCCACGAGGATGGGTTCGCATTGGCAGAGCTTGTCGCTGATGGCGTCAGCGTTGTGGTCGTCGACGTTGCGATCCGCGATTCGCGGCGGGTCTGAGTGGGTTGTTGGCGCATTCGGGTCCATCACCGTCATAGTGGCCGACGGGGCGACTGTGTCTCAAGAAAAATCGCGACGAACGCACCGATCTCAACCCGCGATCGGTAGCCGTATTTGCTGGGCGTTCGGTCGATATGCCCGTCTTCGGTCAGAACTGATCACGCATCCAGGGGTAAGGGGAGGTGAACAGCGTGTCGGCGATCGCGATGTCGGCGGCATCTGCGGTCAGCTTGCCGATGGTGGCGAGGTGGCGTGCCGAGGCGTATCCGGTGTAGAGCGATGCGAGAGCGCGAACGTCGAGCTGAATCCGCCCGTCGCCGCCCGGTTCGACAATTGCAACGCCGTCCTTCAGCGAAAGGATGAATCGGTTGGTGTTGTCATCGAACAGGTCGTCGGTGATGGCGAGTTGCAGTTCGCCGTTGGCTGTCGCCGGCCAACCACGTTGAGACAGGGCGGCAGGGACGTCGAGGATTCGCGTCATCCAATGGACATACAGGCTGAGTTCGTAGCTCTGTTCGGGAAGCAGCGACAGGATTGGCTCGTTCGGACCGGTCGGCAGGAAGATGTCCCTGACGAGCGAACGGTGGTCGGCCATGAACGTGAGCAGACGTCGAGCGGCGGCGGCGGTTGTGTAGGCGATGTCGGTGATGATCATGCGTTGATGATGCACGTCGCCGATGCGCTGCTGGCGGTAATAGAGATACCCGGTGACATCGCCTTCCTCGCGGATGCAGAATCCGAGGGCATCCTGACCGCGGCGATGTTGGATCTGCCGCCACAGATAGCGATTCCGGCAGACCTGGCCATGGGATTCGGCGCTCCACCGCTGATAGCAGCTGTCGACGTCGGCTTCGTCGGCCGTTGTGAGTGGCAGCACGTTGAGCACGCGGCTGAACTGCGGAATGGAGGCGGTTTCGATGATCGCATGGAACCGCGAGCCGGCCAATTCGTAGCCAAACTTGCGGTATAGCGAGACGCTGGCGGGGTAGAGCGTTGAAAGTGCCATTCCCTGCCCACGGGCTTCTCTAAGTGCTTCACGCATCATCAAACCGGCAAACCCACGCGCGCGCATGTGCGGTGCGACCCCGACGGCTGCGATGCACGCGGTGGGCAGCGACCGACCATGCCATTGCTGCGCGATCGGCAGGATGAACAAGCCGCCCGCACAAGTAGATTCGTCGCGCACGACGCGAATGTTGTCGATGCCGGCGTTCTCGATCACCGGCTGCATATGCTCGATGGCGACGTCAAAGGCTGCCGCCTGGGCTTCGGTGAATTGCGGTTCGTCGCGGGTCGGGTCGTAGGGCAGATAGTGCATGGCGGCGGCTCCGAACGGGGACATGCGTGACGGTGAAAGGGTGCCCGTAAACCCTGTGAAATTCAAGGGTTTTGGGTGTTTGAAGTTGTCGCGATTTGCTTGTCTGCAAGGACCGTTCGGGTACAATTCCGGTTTGGCGCGGAACCCCCATTAGTGGACAGGAGTACCTTGCATGGCGGATACGCCGACATCCGGTGAACGGCTGGAGCCACTGCCCCTCGTCGAGGAGATGCAGGAATCGTACATGACGTACGCGATGAGCGTGATCACCGCTCGCGCGCTGCCCGACGTGCGTGACGGATTGAAACCGTCACAGCGTCGCATTCTCGTGGCGATGAACGATCTGAACCTCGGTCCTCGATCGGCGCACCGCAAATGTGCGAAGGTGGCGGGCGATACATCCGGTAACTACCACCCGCACGGTGAGCAGGTGATCTATCCGACGCTCGTGCGCATGGGCCAGCATTGGAACATGCGCTACAAGCTTGTCGACGGCCAGGGCAACTTCGGGTCGGTTGATGGCGATCCGCCGGCGGCGATGCGATACACAGAGGCGCGTCTGCATTCGCACGCGACCGAGATGCTCTCTGATCTGGAATACGAAACAGTCGATGTCGTGCCCAACTACGACGGCACGCGCACCGAGCCCACCGTTCTGCCGAGCAAGTTTCCGAATCTGATCGTCAATGGCTGTTCCGGCATCGCGGTCGGGATGGCCACCAACATGCCGCCGCACAATCTCAAGGAAGTGTGCGAGGGGATCGTCAAGGTGATCGACGAGCCGGAGTGCTCCGTCGAGGAACTGCTGCAGGTGATTCCAGCACCAGACTTCCCGACGGGTGGCCAGATTTGCGGTCGTCGCGGCGTTGTGGATGCGTACAAGACGGGCAAGGGTTCGGTCACGATCCGCGGCAAGCTGAATGTTGAAGAGGGACGCGGCAATCGGAAGACCATCGTCATCACCGAACTGCCATATCAGGTCTTGCGTAGCACGATCACCGAGCGCATCGCCAACGCGGTCAAAGCCGGGACGATCCGCGACGTGTCTGCGGTCAACGATGCGTCCGATCGCAAGCACCCGGTCCGCATCGAGATCGATCTCAAACGCGACGCCAACGAAGACGTCGTGATCAACCAGCTTTACCGCTACACGCCGCTGCAATCGAATTTCTCGATCAGCAACACGGCGTTGGTGGACGGGCAACCGCAGACGCTGACGCTCAAACGCATGCTCGAGCTCTACATCGAGCATCGCAAGGACGTGATCCGTCGCCGGACGCAGTTCCTGCTGCGACGTGCCCAGCAGCGGGCGCATGTGCTGGAAGCGTTGATTCTCGCCGTTGGCGATATCGATGCGATCATCGAGCTGATCAAGACGTCCTCGTCGCCGGAAGAAGCCAAGGCGCGTCTGATGGCGCGTGAACTGAAACTCATTGAATCCAACACGCTTCGGAACCTGTTGCCCGACAAGTTCGTCGATCGCTACACAACCAAGCCGCACACGCTGACCGAGAAACAGGCGCAGGCGATTCTCACCATGCAGTTGCAGCGGCTGACGGGGCTTGAAGTTGAGAAACTGGCGCGTGATTACAGCAAGCTCGTCGAGGAGATCACCGACTACGAGTTGATTCTCGCCGATGAGCAACGCGTGCTCGACATCATTCGCGAGGATGTGTTCGAACTGCGTGACAAGTATGGCGACGTGCGACGTACCGAAATCGTCGATGCGATCGGCGAATTCACCGTCGAGGAACTGATCCCCGACGAGCAGGTCGTCGTGACGCTGTCGCGCGAAGGGTACATCAAGCGGACCCCGATCGACACGTATCGCACCCAGGGGCGAGGCGGTCGTGGCATCCGTGGCGGTGAGACGAAGGAGGGCGACTTCATCGAGCACCTCTTCGCCGCGAACACGCACGACTATCTCCTCGTGTTCACGAATCGCGGGCGGGTTTATTGGCTCCGGGTGTATGACGTGCCGTCATTGTCGCGCACGTCGCGTGGGCGGTCGCTGGCCAATCTCGTCGAGATGCAGTCGAATGAATCGCACCGCGCCGTGTTGCCGGTACGCGAGTTCGAAGAGTCCTTCATCTTCTTCGCGACGGCCAATGGCACGGTCAAGAAAACGCCCATGAACGCCTTTAGTCGACCGCGATCCAGCGGCATCATCGCGTTGGGTCTCGATGACGGGGACGAACTTGTCAACGTCGCGGTCACCGACGGTGAGAGCGAAATCGTCCTCGGATCGCGGGATGGCATGGCCATCCGGTTCAACGAATCAGACGTCCGCGCCATGGGACGGACGGCGCGTGGTGTCCGTGGCATGAGCCTTGAGGCGGAGGATCAGGTCGTCGAGATGGCCGCGATCAAACCGGGCGCGTCGATTCTCACCATTTGCGAGTTCGGGTACGGCAAGCGCACGAGCATTGAGGAATATCGCCTGACCAAGCGCGGCGGCAAGGGCGTCATCAACATCAAGACGACCGATCGCAACGGGAAGGTCGTCGCCGTCAAGGCGGTTGAGGATGACGACGAACTGATGATGATCACCGACGGCGGGATCATGCTCCGGACCGATCTGTCAGCCGTTCGCGAAATCGGCAGGGCGACGCAGGGCGTGCGATTGATCCGGCTTGAAGAGGGCGGCAAGGTCGTCGCGGTGGCCCGGATCGTGCATGACGATGAGGACGACGCGGACTGATGGCTGGCTGCCGGTTTCGGCGGCCAATGTCCGATATTCCTGTATAGAGCGGTTGTCGGACTGCTGGTCCGGACGGAAAATGAGCAACCGGAAGGTTGGCGATGTGTATGAAGGGTCGTCAATGCGGCTGGAGATATCGAGGGTGATCATGAAACGATGGCTGATGGTGTTGGCGCTGGGGTTGATGGCGACGGGGGTGTCCGCGCAGAGTCTCGAATTGGGCGGTCAACCTGGCGAGAACGTTGGCCGACCGGGCGTCCGCGCGCCGGGATTGCTCGTGGAATCGGGTATTGTCCGCTTCAATCAGGGTTTCGACGCTCAGGCAGCTGAGAACGACCCCGATCTGCGACTCGAGATCATCAACGAGTTCTTCCGCAATGTCTTTGCACAGTTGAACGTGCTGATCCAGCTTCTGCCGGGCTTGATCAATCCCGATCCGGGCAATCCCGGGGACGGCGGCGGTGGGGGGCTTATCGATCAGATTGTGATGACCGAGGTGGCCCACGACGGCAATGTCGTATTCGTCGAACTGCTGAATTTGACGGGTATTCAGACGAGACTGAACGGGTTCCGATTCTCCGATGGCGACGCGGTCAGCCCGTCGCTGCCACAGATCGAACTCGATCGCGACGATTCGATCGTCGTGCAGTTGGGCGGTGACACGCAGAGTCCGATTGCCGATTTCATCATTGGATTTCGCGTGCAGTCGCTGCAAACCGGCGAGCTTGGCTTGTACAGTTTCCGCAGTGTCACCGGCGACACATTCCCCATCGAGAACGCCGACTTCATGGTCGACTATCTGCAATGGAACAACGACCCGATGGATGATCGCAATCCGCCGTTGGAAGCCGTTGCCGCCCAGGCCAATCTCTGGACGACTGTCGATACGATTCCGACATCGCTGACGTCCAACTCGTTCCGTCTCGCCGCCAATGCCGAGCGTCGTCAGGGCACGCGTTCGAATGACATCACGGTCGTGCCGTTTGCCGAGAACACCCTTGGGACGCCGGAGAGTCAGTTGCCGGCTCAACCGTAACAGACGTAAACGCCCGATTGAATCCGGCTATGGGTCCTGCTTCTGCAGGCTGAGTGATTTGCGGAGGCAGGCAAGGGCCTCGTCGGATTGGCCCTTCAGTTCATGGGCGCGGGCTTTCTGTTCCCAGGCGGCTGATTCGATGTGCGAACTCTTGTGCTGCTGGGCGACATCGATCCGCTTGTCGATCATTTCCAACGCACCGTCGGTGTCCCCGCGCTTGAGGCGCAACTCCGCGAGCTGTTCATAGGCGGCTGTCTGACCATTCCAGAAATCTGTGTCGGTAAGCGTGTGGATGGCCTGGTCGAGGTGCTGTTCGGCTTTGGCGGGTTGTCCCATGTGCACATAGCATGTGCCGATGTGCGTGTGACAGATGCCGACATGCACCGGATCGTTCATTTCGCTGGACCATTGCAATGCCTTGAGAAACGCTTCCTGCGCGTCGCGGTATCGGCCTACCTTGACCGCCACGTGTCCACGACCATTGTAGGATGAAATCAGTGATGCCGTCGCACCGATCGACAGCTTGATGTTGATCGCATCTTCGAATGCCCGATCGGCGTCGGCGAAGCGTTCCATCTTCGACAGCACGAAACCCAGGTTGTTGCAGTTCTTGGCGAGCTGCGGAAGGATGTTGAGGCGGCGCCCCAGTTCACCCGCCTTTTGCAACAGATCGAGCGCTTTCTGGTATTCGCCTTTGTAGTAGTACATCACACCGTAGTTGGCTGCCACTTCCATCTCGCGATATGGGTCGCCGGTGGCAAGCTCCTCAAGTCGCTGATGTTCGGCCAGCGCTTCATCATGTCGACCGAGGCGGGAAAGGCAGACGCCGACCATGCTGAGCAATTCGAACGAGTCGGGTGACGTTCGCAGTCCCTCGCGACACAATGCCACAGCATCGCCATGTTGACCGTTGCCGAACGCAACCTTTGCATCAGCAAAGCAGCGTCGCGCATGCTCGTCCATGCCGTCGGTTTGTGCTTCCGGATCGCGGTTTGGCCTGTGTCCCAGCGCCGCAGCAACGTCGTTGACCAACTGGGCTTGCAGCTCAATGGCGTCCGCGAGCAAACCACGACACGTTGCCAATGGTTTGCCGCTTGGGTTGTCGACGTCGAACCGCGACGC
The DNA here is from genome assembly GCA_028289375.1 of Phycisphaerae bacterium. Lineage (GTDB taxonomy): Bacteria > Planctomycetota > Phycisphaerae > UBA1845 > UBA1845 > OFTM371. The sequence continues at coordinate 13,231 of JANQQK010000083.1, forward strand.
CGTCAATTTCAGGCGATCGCCTGCAACCTGGTACGTCCCCTTGATCACGATCGAGGCACCGGTCCGCCGCGCCGCGTCCAGAATGTCGGCGTTGGATACGTTGCCACCGGGTTCGGCGTACATTCGGCCCAACAGCGCCAGCAATTCGAGGCGATCGACCACCTGCGTCCCCTCAGACGCCATCAGCCCGTTCTGAATCTCGTCGGCGATTGCGTTGCCAATCCAGTCGTACGTCTGATCCTGCGACAGATTGGTAAATGGCAAGACGGCGAAACCCTTCGGTGTCCCGACGCCCGCCTGTGCCAACTGTGTGGATGACTCCTGAGACGAACCAAGCCAATCGGTGAGATCGTCAGCAAGCACGTTGGCATCGTCGTAGCGCAGCTCGGGGTCATGTGCGAGACACTTCTCGACGACCTGACGCAGCCAGCGCGGAATCGGCGGAAATGTCTCATCAGGCCACGATATGGGCACGTTCGCGGTCGGCGGTGCGAGGTAGTCGAGCGGTCCGTCGCCAGCCTTGGGTGGCTTGCCGATCAACAGGTGGTAGATCGTCGCGCCAAGCGAGTAGATGTCCGAGCGTTCGTCGAGGCGATTGCCGGATAGCTGTTCCGGCGACATGTACTGTGGCGTGCCCGGGCCGAACGGACCATCATAGACACCTGCTTCGCGGAGAATGGTGACCAGGCCGAGATCCGCAACTTTCACGTTGCCGTCAGCGCCGAGCATGAGGTTGCTTGGCTTGATGTCACGGTGCAACAACTGTTCATCATGAATGGCGGCCAATCCGCGCGCTGCCTGCTCAGCCAATGTTGCCGCCTGCATCCAGTGCAACGGACCATTTTGCTGGACGAGCGCGAAGAGGTTTGCACCGTCGACGTACTCCATGACGAAGTACCATTGTCCGCTGACGCAGTCGCAGTCGTGAACGCGGGCCACGTGCGGGTGCTTGATTCTGAATCCCGCTTTCGCCTCATCGCGAAACTTGCGGCTGGCGTCGTCGACACGGACCTCCGGGTGGGTGGAGAGCAGTTTGATCACGCAGGGTTCATCGAGGATGCGATGTCGAGCCAGGTAGACACGTGTCGGGCCATGCGTCTGAAGCGAGCTGATCAGGCGGTACCGTTCAACGGGGATCGCGGCCTGATCACTCTCGGATGGGAGTTCGGGTATCTGTACGTGCGCGGGAAAAACGAAGCCGCACTCCACGCACTTCCAGTAGGTTTGCGCGACGTGCAACGGCCCTTCAACGACACGGTGACAGTGTGGGCAGGTGGACCTGGGATTGCCGGCGATCAAGTGCGCTCTCCGGAGCTACAACGTGGTACGGTTCGCCGTACCTTCGCGACTCGGCTTGAGCAACTCCTTTAGCTCCAACAACAAATTCCATCCTTGCGTCTTCGGTAGGTGGTACCAGAACGTCGATGCCTCCGCGGGATTCTCGAAGGTTCGGGTTTCGGCCCGGCAGTACAGCAACGGCATCACGTCGCTCCACGAGACGTCATCGGTCTCGATCCAAAGCAACGTATGCGCCTGAGCGAGGGACGGCAGCGGCCGGGTCACGGCGAAGCCGACAACACGATCCGAAGCCTGCTGAAGATGGGGCTTGAGTGTGTTGGACCAGCCCAATGCCCGAATCAGTTCATCCGGCAATGCGTCGGTGGATCCCTGGACGTCACCCAACTGCTCGCGAACCAAAGGAGCGAGGCGATTGGCCGGATATACGTAACGCAGGCTGACGTCCTTGCTGTCGACAAGGGATGCAAGATGCTCGACGAGTGCGAGATCATTTTCCTCGGGGAATTCTTCGTTGCTGATGCACCAGAGCTTCGCCCGACGCAACCAGCCCGATCGATCGAGGTGGTTGAATAACTGCGTCAGCGTCTGAATCGTCAGGCCAACCGGCTGGACATCGCGAATGCGACGCGGCAGTCCCCAGTCTTCTGCGTCTGAGAGGCTTCCCTGTTCCTGAAGAATCTTGTCGGCGGTGATCCCCATGGCGTCGGCCAGACGCTCGAGATCACGCCGTGTAATGCGTGCTTTACCGGTTTCGACTTCACTGAGGTACTTCCCGGAGCGGGCGATCACCTTGGCGAGTTGAACCTGTGTGAGGCCGGCATTGAGCCGGTTCCGTCGAATGGCGACCCCAATCTGCGCCTGAGACACGTTTTGCTGTTTGTCCGTCACGTCGAACTTACCCTTCCCACTTTGTTCGAATCCTACGACCGGCGTATCTTATCTGATTTAGCGGTAAAGGTCACCCCCAAACTCCCGGTTTGAACACAACCTTATTTCCCCTATTTGCCGATCTTTCCCACAGTATCTATTTACTGTAAACTGCTTCCAATGCGCAAGTTATGAGCGTTTCCTTCGCGTTTTTTCCATTGACCCGGTGCCGTTCGAGACCTAAGTTACGTCCAACTTTATCGGACAGTGAGACCTAGGCCAGTTGATTCGGGTCCGGTTTACTCAGTTTTGTGCGACGTCCCTTTTTCTACCACGGAGGGTGGTTTTCCGTGCGTGGATGCGCTGCTTGGGCGTTGCTGCCTGTCGTGTCCGTCTGCCGTTGATAGACCGCATCTGTTCGGTTTAACGGCAGAAATGCGTGGGCAACTTGAACGGTATTTCCCCGGAATCCGCCGTCACTTCGATGCCAAAGTCTCACCTCTGCATTCGGTCCGCAGAAGGGCCTGTTCTCTGCGCCGCCTGGCCTGTCGTCGGGGTGGCGAAACGCATTCAGAAAGGAAGTCACGATGAATAGCCTGATTGAATCCCTCCTCGCTGCCGGGATGGAAGTTTCAAGAACCATGATCGACCTCGAACTCGGCGACCTGATTCTGTCCTTCATCGATGAGATCATGATCTAAGGGGAAAAAGCAATGCATATCGAAGAAATCGATACCATCACAGAATTCGAATCGCTGTCCTGAACGGCGAGTCATCCGACCAATCCCAGGCGAAGTCCGGCGCTGACGTTGCAACGCGTTGACGCCGCGCGTCCAGCTTCGCTGCGTGAAACACGGTCCGCGTCTGCGCGCACTTCGAGATCGGCTGAACTGCCGAGCAGGGCGTTCAGGTCGATCTCGTCCATCATCTCAAGGTACGCGCACAGGGCGAAGAGTCTGGCCATGTCATCGACGAGGTGGGCGGGATCGGATCCTTCGTTGTCATAGTGAATCTCATCGATGGTTCCGCCGCGAAACCGCGCGATTGCGTTTGAAAGGCGGACGGTCAGGCCGAAACCCATGCCGCCCGGTGTTGGTTCGTACTTCGCATCAAATCCGTGTTTGTCGGCCCAATCGATGACCAACTGATCGGTGTGGCTCTGCGCACAAATCATCTGTAAACCCCTGTTCGCCTCTTGTCCTGCTGCGTTCGGTTGTCCGCCGCTTTGGTGGCATTTGGGGCAAACGTCGCAGCGATCATTCGGCATTTCGCCCGAGAGTCGCGACACGCAACGTTGCCTGCCGTTGACATGATCGGCGGCCTGATGAGGCTGTGTATAGCCGTTTTCGGGCTGATAACGGGGGTAAATGTGCACAGTAAGCGTGCGTGTCTTACTTGTGCTGGGGTGTGGGGCTCAGCCAATCGCACCGCCGGCGAACAGGTCCTATGCGTTGGCCATGTTCGCTTGAACCGGGCTACGCGTCCCTTACTCCGATTCACCGCCGGTCTGGTAATCGTTGTTCGTGTTGCGACAAGAAAATGTGCATTTACCTTTGCTGTGCGACGTCTTGACTTTTTCGGACGTTGGTGAAGCTCTGTAGACGCATTCTGAGGATTGGCTGATCCCGCTGGGACAGGTCTGGATTGCGCTGAAGGTCGTCGTTGAATGGATGGCTGCAGAGAGGTCGGTCGGAGTGCTGACCGGTGCGAACGCGTCGCGGGGACGCTCTCGCTGGACAAAGTTTCTCGATGGCGGAAAACGCGTGCTGCGTAAAGTGTCACTGTCCACAAAAGTGCATTTTGCGGCCAGATTTCCGTGAAATTGGGTTGAAACCGCTTTCCGGGCTGTGGTACCATTCCGTGCACGAACAACAGGTCGCAGGACTGGTGGAGAGACTTCCTGCGGGCGTGCGTTTAAGATTGGTATGAGAGAGAGAGCAATGCTTCGCACAGGCGAGGCGTGCTCTCTTTTTTTTGTGAACGAGTTGAATGGGTCGGCTTCGATCGGCCCCCTGTGAACGAGAAGGAATGGAGGAGGCTAGTATGCTGAAGAAAGCTTGTTTGGCCGTTGTGGCAATGGGGTTCGCAGCGTCGTTTGCGAACGCTGAGGTTCTGTTGAACTATGAGCCGACGATGATCGACATCGATGCGACAGATGGTCCTTATGACGTCGCGATTTCGGTGACGGGGAACTCGGGTTTCGATGGTCTGACCAGTGCAGTCATCTTTGACTTTGACGGTCTTGATGCGCTGAATCCGGTTGGCTTCGTATGGGATGGCTCGCCTGATTTCGATAACCCGAATCAGTGGTTCACAGATGCCACGCTGCCCGCTCCGTCGGCGGTATCGTTCGGTGCGACGTTGCCGGTCGTTGGCGGTGAAGTGACGCCTCTGGCAACGCTGTCGATCGACCCGCAGAACACGGGCGACTTTGTTGTCACCGACGGTGCGACCGTTGGCGATGAGAATGCTGCTCCGCTGGACGTGAAGAGTGGTCCGACGACCTTCTCGATCGTTCCTGAGCCTGCCAGCCTCGGCCTGTTGGCCATGGGTGCTCTGGCTGCCATCCGTCGTCGTCGCTAATCGACGAAACGACATCTGAAATGCCTCCAACAGGCC
>JANQQK010000085.1 GCA_028289375.1 Phycisphaerae bacterium
CGGCTTGAAATTCGCGCCCATGATCGGAATGCGAACCATGGTGGTACTCCTATCCGAAGGTAATGCCGGTCACGTTGTCGAGATCGACCGGGAAATCACTGCCGTCTGTCGGGGCGTTGTTGCCTTCGAGGAAGAACAGTGGCAGTGAATCCGTATCGTCGGTGCCTCTCTTGTAGATGATGGCACCGCGAATGAAGGCGTTGTTGGTTCCGCCGAGCGTCGGCCAGGTCAGGTCGTTGATCACCAGTTGCCCGCGATCATTCGTGTTGTCGGCGCTGACGGCCATCGTCACGGGCAGTCGCGACGCACCTCCGAACCCGCCGGCGTAGTTGTCAGCGGCCGGTTCGTTGGCTGACGGATCATTCGCGTCATCCCCGCCGGTATCGATGGCGGTGATGTCGGGATTGGGTGTGTGTGCCTGGTCGAGCAGCATGGCCTCGAACGTATCTGAGCCGAGGTTGAGCTGTCCGCTCCATAGCAACGCTGGAACGTGATTGTACATGAAGTTTGCCACGGTAACGGTACTCCCTTCGCCATAGGCTCCAATGAACGTGCCGCCTTGCCCGGCGGTGAGCAGGGCGGATCCTTCTGCCAAGTGCAAACCGGGGACGTCCGGTGTGCCGCCGGCGAGTACTGCCGCCGGGTTCGCTGTTCGATCCGCACTGTTGACGAACGGATCGCTGATCTGCGTGAGTGCGTTGAGCTCCTGTCCGGAGACGTCACTGTGGTCGTTGTGGCTGGTCAGGTCGCCGATTGCGATCCAATTCGCCAGGGCAATCGGGTTGGCCCTCGCAAAATTAAAGTGAATGTCCTTCTCGAGATTGCCATAGAAGATGCTGTTGATGACGGTGCACAATGAGTCGTTGAGCTCGTCCTCGTCGTGGGTGATGCCGTTCTTCGTGTTGAACACCGACGTGCAGTGATTCACGGTGAGGTTGACGGCTGCGTTGTAGATTCCGAACTGGTTGTCGAAGGTGAGGCAGTATTCGAGCGAGCAATCGGCAGCTCCGCCAATACCATCACCTTCGGGCGAGTTGCCCCACACACCCGCCACAATCCCGCGACCGTTGCCAGCTCCTGCACCAGTGTGGCCGTACGCAACGATGCGCCGGACCGTGGTACGGTGCGATCCGATTGCCAAATCGACTCCGTCGTCGCCGTTGTTCGCAACAATGCAGTCAATGATTTCGTTGTCTTTCGCGCCAAACGCCTGGATACCATCGCCGTCGCCGGCATCCTGCGTGTTGTCGTGGCAGTAGCAGTGCCTGACGATGCAGTAGCGTGCCCCCTCGTCGGGATCAGTCTGTACACCGTTGGTCACGCTTCCCTGAAGGACGATTCCGCGACCACAATTCCAGACCTCGCAGAACTCAACCACGCAATAGTGCGCTCGACTGCCAATGACGATACCCGGCAGGTTGCTGGGTGATCCGCCAATCGTGTCAAGGTTGTCGTGGGCCTTGATGCCGATGACGTTGATGTAGTCGGAGTCCTGGACGCGGAAGAGCCGCTCCCTGCCCTCCTTCACGGTGATGTTGCGGTAGGTGACGTATTGCTGGAATTCGATCCTGACGCACTCGTTGTGCGACAGCTCACCGTCGTATTCAACAGGTTCATTGACAGGGTCGTACGCCTCGAAGGTGACACGTGCGCCGGATGTGCCCGAGATCTCAACATCATGAACCGGCTCAACTTGGAAAGTATCGGGGAACTGCGACGTATAATCGACGCCGCCCGTTTCGGCGCCACCCCGAATCAAGCACGTGAACGCCTGTCCTGGTACATGAGCCGCTTCGGCGTCCTTCGGATGGGCGTACGGATTGGCGATCGATCCGAGCGGCTGACCGGGGTCATAGGCCGGCTCTGTTTGTGCCGCTCGATTGATGTTGGCAAAAACAGTCGCCATCGCACTCAGCCCAATGACGAGGGTCAACGCCCTCATGGTCAATCGCTCCTCAGATCACACAAAACCACGCCACTTGCCCGGCTCCTGGCACCGCATCTCGCAGATTGCGTTGTAGACCTGCTTCAGGTCCTTCGTGATGTCACGCATGTTGGCACCGGGGTATGGAATCTTCGAGAACAACGCCTCGAGCCCCGCTTGGACATGGCTCATCGACTTGTCGACACATGACTGCGCCAGTTGGCCGAGATCCTCAGCCGCCGGCGACACTGGTGCGTCGCACATTGCCTTGAGCTCACCGGCGACGGCGCGGGTGAAGGGATTCAGTGGAATACGCCGGTCGGTCGTGTTCTCGACGGCTTGACCGTACATACGCTCGATCGCGTCATGGAGTGGCTTCAGCCAGTGAGCCAGTGCATCGGCGTTGGGCTGGCTCGAAGCGAATCGACGAAGAGCAGCCCGCACGTAGTTGAGCGACTTGTCGACGCACGATTGAACCATGTCGGCCAACTCGATGCCTGTTGCCGACGTGTCCGATTCGAGCATCGCCCGCAGCTTGTGGCCGGTTGGTGCTGCAAACATGCTCAGCCCAGTGGTTGATTCCGCAACGGTAGTCACATCAGCTCCTAGACAGCTTCAATCGCAGTTGCCTGATAATCAGCCAGTAGAAAAGCCCACCCTGTAACGAAAGGCGGACCTCGTTTCCGATCGCCAGCAGCCGCCCGGGCCACGGGTCATTCACGGCAATACTCTGTGTGTTCTCCTGCGTCACGTTGCCACCGGCGTCAGCGTGTTGCTTTGACTGCGGAGCGATTCTGGTTCGACCAAGCGACAGCCCAGTTCCGCACCCGCAAATCGCCCAGCCGCAGAACAGGACGATGACGCAGCTAGTTGCTCGGCGGAACATTGCTCGGCGGGCGTCCTGCTGCGGCGTTTGCCTGAAGGGAGATCATTGCGGTCACCGGCTGACGCAATCCGAATTCCTGCTTGGCATAGAACCCGACGTCATTGCTCACATGAAGCTGTGCCGTCGCGGAGAGCCCAGAATTGTTGGCCGCCTCCATGTACGCGGCTAAACGTGCGATCTCTTGCTCGATCTGTTCGTTGGTCGTGCCCTCACTCGGGGCACAGCCGATGAAGCAGACACAAAGCAGACAAAGAATGGCGGCGATCACGAAGTTCCTCATGGTCATCTCCTTACTGGTCCCCGGACATCCCGCTCAGGCGTCCGGATAGGTGGGATAGGTCGCGAGCAATCGACCCGACGTCCTTGCCAATGTCGGTCACGGTCGTGTCGATGCGTTTGATGGTTTGTCGATTCTGGGAAACTTGATCTTCGACCTGCGTGAACTCACGCGTGAAGTGAATGCCAAAGCTGATGACCGCGACGAACAGTGTCGCAAGCGGAACCCATTGAAGGACTTGCCGGCCGTTTCCATTCGGCGTTCCACTAGGCGGGCTCATGGCATCGCAACCTTCCATGTCGCGGGAGTACAAATTGCCATCCGTGGCCTCCTGGAGGGGGGAATTGCGTCCTCTAGGGCATTGTGTGGACACGCCGCGTAATGGTCAAGAACTTACCCTCGGTAGAGGGGGGTGTAAATTCGCTAGAATCGGCACTTAGAGCCGCGAAAAGCGGAATCTAGGTTAGGCTGTTAACCGCTAGGTTCAAGGTTCGAGTCCTTGTCGAGGAGTTTTTCCGTTTCACATCTACATTCTCGAGAACGCCGATGGCCGATTCTATGTTGGCCAGACGTCTGACCTTGAGAAACGTTTGGCTGAGCACAATGCTGATCTGTCGCTGGGCGTAAGCTACGCGCGCAAACACGGCCCGTGGCAGTTGGTGTGGTCTGAAGAGCACGCGTCACGGTTGTCTGCAGTGCGGCGTGAGCGCAAGATCAAGTCAATGAAGTCGTCGCGCTGGATCCGTGAGCATCTGCTGGGCGGCCGTTAATCCCGGCGCGCCGGGATTCAAGGTTCGAGTCCTTGTCGAGGAGTTTTGCCGTTTCACGTCTACATTCTCGAGAATGCCGATGGCCGATTCTACGTTGGCCAGACGTCTGATCTCGGGAAACGCCTCGCCAAGAAGAATTAGGAGTTGATGTCGGCTTGTGTTCGGCGATCTGCGGTCTTAATCGACTACACCTTCGATGGTTTCGATGCCGTAAACCGGCGGGATGCCGGATTGCAGGTCGGCGCTGAGGCTCTCGCTGTCGACCAGCAGTTTGCCGTTTTCGAGGTACTTCTCACCGCGCAAATCCTGTGCCCATTCGATGATGGCGTCGATGGTGGGCACCGCGAGATCCATCTGCTGGGCCATCCACTTGGCGATGCAGACGCCATAGGAGATGTCGTCGGTGAAGAAGCGGTGGTCGGTGTCGATTACCCAATCGCCGTCGGGAAGCTGCTTCGTCGGCGGCTTGATGGCGCCGAGGGTCTTTGAAGTTGTGAAGGACTCACGGATGTCGGTGTTCTCGCTCATGTAGGACAGGCGCTCCGTGCCGAGGTAGTCGAGCATGTGCGGAAAGTCGCGATCGGGGAAGCGGGCTCGAATGCCGTCCCGCACCTTCGAGTAATCGTCATCGAGGGATCGCAGAAGGTCGGCGGACAAGTCATCGAAGTCGCGGTAGAAGTAGGGAATCGCCTCCTGCGTTTGCCAGCGACCGCCGTAGCGTTTGAAAAGACCGTAGCAGCGCGAGGGGTGGATGATCTGATTGTCGACCGACAAGGTCAGGGACAAGAAGCTGTCGGCCTGCTGGAAGGCGCCCTTGTCGAACCAATGGTGGCAGATCGCGTCGAGGAAGTTGCTGTTGAAGTCATCAAAGCGGTCGCGCGGCGACACGGCTGCGAGGTTGACCGCCTTGCAGCCATAGGTCACGCCGACGGAGCCATACGCGCGAACGCGGCAGATCCAGGGGATGAGTCCGACCGCGAAGGTGACGAGATTGTCGAGGCTGTGCTCGCGCTTGATCTCGCCGGTCATCCAATTGAAGCCGGCTTGCCCGTAGATGGTGCCGACATAGACGTCGCGGTCGCGGCGAAGATGGGGCGCGATCCGTCGCAGCGCGGCGCGGTAGCTGCACACCGGCATGCACAGGATGACAACATCGCTTTTTGGAATGACTGCGGCAGGATCGTCCGTGGCAAGACTCAGGTCGCCCGTCAGCGTTCGTTCGACTTCCTGGTCGATCGATTGCTGCTGCAACTCGATTTGTTGCGACCAGTCACCCGGCCGGCGTGTCAGCAGTTGCACCTTGTGACCGGCGCTGGACAGTAGCGGAATCAGGACGTGGGCGCTTGATCCACCGCCAACGATCGTCACCACAAGCTCATCACGACTCATCATGGACCTCCACAGGCTAACTCGAGTCGTGGAGTGTACTGCCAAGCGATCCCTGCAGCCAATTGCGGTGGCTGTGGGCGCGTTGACGCGTACGCCGACGCACTTCTCTCGTGGAACGATTCGGAATCCTGGGTTACGATCCGATTTCGATCGTTGTTTCACAGGCCCTCGGTCCATGCACCATGCGCGGAGCATCCATCATGGCGATTGACATTCACCGCGATACCACGGTTCGGGATTTGCTGACGGCGTATCCGGCGGCGTTTGATGTGCTGGCGTCGCACGGCATGTGTCAGAGTTGCAAAGACGATCCACCCCCAGTGCCCATCCATCACTTTGCCATGAAACACTGCGGCGGAGAAGTGGACAGGCTGATCGAGGAAGTCAAAGCCGTCGTCGCAAGCGGTTAGGCGTGGTGGCGATGATTGGTGAAGGGCGTTCAAAAACTCGGAATTCCTGCGCACCGATGTGACGTGCTGATTTGAAGTCAGGTGCTTGTTTCGAGTCGCTGGTGCTATTCTGCAAACCATGGATGCGTCATTCGCTGTCGCTTTGAGAATTCGAGTTCGACATGCAGAATGCAGGCTCGGGTCTTTGCATTGCAACGCGATCCACGTATTTGCGTTGACGTGCGGCTGGTTTGTGCCACACTCTGGTAGCCTGCAGTGTTGTTGATTCGTGATAGTTTCATCAGAAGTGTGAGAATCCTCATGAATGCCTGTGATGTTCGTCAATTCGGAATGTACAGCGTGGTGCTTGTCGCTTTGACTGCTTTGACCGGGTGCCCGCCGGTTCCCGTTCCGGGTGATCCGGCGGTTGATGTGATCCTCGAGTGGAATGCGATCGCGCTGGAGGCGAATGCCCGCGATCATACGGCGATGGATGTGCCTGCCGATCAGCTCTCTGATACGCAGGGTCCACCGGCGTCGGCGCGTGCGTTGGCGATTGTGCACGCGGCCATGTACGACGCGCACAATTCCATCGACATGCGTTACGCGCCGTACCTGACCCAGGCACCGAATGCGGAAGGAGCCTCAGTTGATGCGGCGGTCGCACAGGCTGCCCACGATACGCTGCTTGCATTGATCCCCGCTGAAGCTGTCTTTTACGCCGATTCGTTGCAGGAGACGCTCGATCGAATCCCCGACGGGCCAAGCAAGACACAGGGTGTGGCGGTCGGGGCGCTTGTTGCGGCGGAGATTTTGGAGGCACGTGCGAATGATGGGGAATTCCTGTCGGGCATGTACACGCCGACCGGTGCGCCGGGCAACCATGTTGCCGATCCCCTGAATGACGATCAGGGTTTCATCGGCCCCAATGTCGGTTCCATGCCGCCCTTCGCCGTTGCGGACATCACGACGTTTCGGGCGCCGCCCCCACCGGCTCTTGAAAGTCAGGAATACGCCGAGGCGCACGAAGAGGTCAGGATTCTGGGTGTGTTTCGTGGCGGCGATTCCGGCGAGACCGTTCCAACGGACGACGAGACATACGTGATCGCCAACTTCTGGAGCTACAACGGCAGCCCGTTGATCGGCACGCCACCGCGGCTGTACAACCAGATGGCCCGCGTGGTCGCCATCCAGCAGGAAAACGAGGTTCATGAGAACGCGCGATTGTTCGCGCTGATCAACCTTGCCATGGCCGACGGGGGCATCAGTGCATGGGACAGCAAGTATGAGTACACGTATTGGCGCCCGATCATCGGCATTCGGGAAGCGGCGTCGGACGGTAATCCCGATACCGTCACCGACGCAACATGGGTCGCACTCGGCGGATCGCGGAGCAACCCGTTCATGCTCGAGGGTGGGGGCTTGGAAAACAACTTCTCGCCGCCGTTTCCAGCCTACACATCGGGGCATGCCACGTTCGGTGCGGCAACGTTCAAGACGCTGGCAAACTTCTATCAGTCAGACGAGATTGCATTCACGTTCATGTCGGATGAATGGAACGGCACAACGCGCGACCAGTTTGACCGGGTAAGACCGATCGTCATGCGATCCTATGACACGCTCAGTCAGGCAGCCGCTGAGAATGCGGCCAGTCGGGTGTTCAATGGTGTGCATTGGCGGTTCGATGGGACAGAGGCGGTCCGCGCAGGCAACGCCATCGCCGACGAAATCTTCGACAGTCGCCTGCGACCCATGGACGGCGAAAGTGCAACGTCAATTCCCGACGCGGATTTCGCATCGCAGATCGATCAGATCCTGATCGACGCGATGGATGGTGGCGGCGACGATGCGGCTGACGACGATGGCGACGCTTGAGACGTGAATTCAGGACTGATCGGAACACCCATGAGCCTTGCGGCCGCGGTGTGCCTTGGTGCACTGGTTGGTGGCTGCTCAACGCGAGCCGACATTCAACTGGAATACAACAAGAATCTGGTTCGGCGCTACTATGAGCACGTTGTCAGCAGCGGTGACATCGACGCCGTTTCCGGATTCGTCGCGTCGGACTACGCCTACGTTCATCTTGGCGTGAAGCACAAGTTGGGTATTGAAGGCGAGAAAGAGCACATCCGTGGCGTGCGTCGCACCTATCCCGACCTGCAACTAACCGTCAAACGCCAAATCGCGGAAGGGGATTGGGTGGCATCCGTCGTGACCATGCGCGGCACGCACAGCGGTGAGTGGATGAACATGACACCCACGCATCGCCCCATCGAAGTCACGGCAGTGAATGTCGACCGTGTGGTGGATGGACGCATTGTCGAACACGGCAGAGCGGCAAATCTGCTTGAGGCTTTTCTACGCGCAGGCGCGATTAAGATCGCCGACCCGGTCGACGCTGCGGAGGTGAATGGCAATTGAATCGGTGGGGTGAATTTCCGCCATGACGCCGTCTGTGCCCCATGTGCAGCGCAAAGAACTTCACGATCCGAAGATCAGCCCGGCCACGACGACATACGCGTTGCTCAGCGGTTCGTCACGCAGAAACGTGGTGGCCATGTCGGGTGAGCCGACGAATGGCCGGAGTGTCCAGCCCATCTGAACGCCAACAAACGCATAAGCGATCAGCCAAGCATATTGGGCGATGCGGTGGTAGCGATGCCGTGCGATCAGGGCGCGGTAGTAGCGCGTGGCCAGGATGTGCCCCGCCACCGTCGCAACCGCGAACATCACGCCGTTGAAGAGCAGTGCGGCGCGATAGTTTTCGACCGAGAAGTACCAGAATCGCGTGATTGGCCCGAGCGCAGCAAGGGTCACGCTCAAGCCGGCCTGGCTGGCGAGAATCGCCTGGAGCGAATCACGCAGATCGTCACGCAGTCCGAGCAGCGTGTTGAGCACCAAAAAGCCCGGCAGACACAGCAGCGTCGAGGCGAACAGCAGCAGCGGCACCTTCATGGCTGAGTACAGCACCTGCCGCGTTCGTTCGAGCGATACGAAATGATAGCTGCCCATGCATCCGCCGTAGATCGCGCCGAAAAACAGGATCATCAATGGCAGCCACCACCAGGGACGGCTGGGAGCGGTGCTTGGGTGGAAGTTGCCGGTTCCCCGAAGAAAGTCGTCGACTTGCACGAGCGCGCCGGGCGTTGCCATCTCGTCGTTTCCGTCAGCCTGTGTTGAGCAGGTTCTGCAAGTGATTCAGAACCGCCATGAAGAAATTGCCCTGTCGCTCGCGGAACCATTCAAAGGGCAATTCCGGCGATCCGATGAATGGCCGCAACACCCAGCCCATCTGCGCGCCGACCAATCCATACAAGATCACCCAGATTTTGAAGACCGAGTTCGCAGGCCCGATGCCGGAAGGATCGACGTCGACCGACTCGAGCGCTCCGGGGGATCGTTCATTCGTGTCGATTCCGTTCGAATCGCCTTCTTGCGATGGATCGGAAGGCGGAGGTGTCACAGCCCTGGCTCGACCAACGATGCGACGGAGCGTGTGCAACAAAAAGCCCAGCCCCACGAATCCCGAAACGCCGAGCAGCACGACATTGAGAATGATCATGAAGGGATAGCTTGTCGTGCACAGCGTGAAGAATGCCAGTATAGGCCCGAGCGACGCCGCCACCGTGACGTTCACCACAATCGCCCCGACGAGCAGACGCAACGTCCCCAGAAACGACATGCGACAACCCACCAGCGCGTTGAACACATACAGCGAGGGGAATGTCACAATAAGTGTCAAGAGAAACAACGCCGGAAGCTTGACGATGGATGCGATCAATTGGGTGTACGTCGTCACGTCCCGATTCAGGACGGAAAACCACCCCATGAAAAAACCATAAACGGCGCCGAGCAGAACAGCCAGCGTGACGAACGTGCGCAATGGCAGGTCGACACGATCGTCGGCAAGACTGATGGGATCGGTCTTTTCACCGCGAAGCAGGTCGTCGAGTTGTTTGAACCACTGTGTCACGGAAACGCTCGCAAAGAAAGGCCAACAGCGTCGTGATCAAAACTCGGTTGATCCCATGGTAAGAACGCGCAGCCATTGGCGTCAACAGATATCAATGTTCTTACGTCGGTTGTTACCTTTGCGTTCACGCTTATCTGAGTGTGCCAATGCGCACGTTGCCAGCGTCGCAGGAACTATGGACGGGATCAGCCGACTGCGGTATGGATGACCGTGGGTCACGCGAGACGTAACGGCCATGTGCCCTTGTCGACGCGACTTGGAAAGGGCTTGATGAAGCTTCGCCGGAAAATGCTGGTCTGGATCGTGCTGCCGACGCTGACGATTTACGTCGTGGTGCTCGGTATCACGATGACGCGACTCAGCGAAAGTGCCCGCCTCGAAACCGAACAGCGCATGAGTCGATTGGCCGCCAACTACGCTGCCCGGTTCGACGCCGCCTTTCGCGCCGCCGCCGCCGTCGCCGACACCACCGCCCGACAACTCACCCGCTCGCCCGTCGAATCCGAAGATGCCATCTTCGACATCCTCCGGGGCAATGTCGAACATGACCCGCTCATCCATGGAGCCGCGATGGCGTTTGAGCCGGGAACCCTGAAGCCCGCCGATGTTCTCTACGCACCTTACGTGCACCGCAATGGTGACCAACTCGCGCAAATGAACATCACGCGCGACATCTACGACTGGTACCGCGACGACCAATGGCAGTGGTGGCATCTGCCCAAGAAGATGCGTCGTGGCGTGTGGACGGCTCCATACTTCGATGACGGCGCCGGCAGCGTGCTCATGACGACGTACGCCACACCCTTCTTCAACGGCGACGCGTTCCACGGTGTGACCACTGTCGACATCATGCTGCCCAATCTCCGTGAGAAGATCGGCCGGGAAATTCTCGGTCGCCCGGAGTTCGTCATCCTGACCGACGATGCGCAGTACGTGTACCATCCGAAGAAAGAACTCATCATGACGTTCATCGACTTCGATGGAGAGCTGGCGCTGAGTCGCCCTGATCTGGTCGACGTCGTGCGGGACATCATCTCGGGTGAAGCGGGAGTTGCGACCGTCGATGGCTGGGACACGCCCGAACCCCAGAGCATCTTCTACGCACCCATCGCGTCGACCGGTTGGGCTTTTGCCATTCGCCTGCCCCAGCGTGAGGTTCTCGCAACCGTGCGTCAAAACACGATCACCGCGGTCACCGCGCTTGCGGCGACACTGGCGCTCATCGTCGGCTGCATCTGGTTCATTTCCGGACGCATCACCAGACCGATCGAAAAACTGCGTGCAAAGGCGTTGGAAATCGCAGGCGGACACTTGGAAGTCCGCGTCGACGACATCCACGAGAAAGGTGAAATCGGCGACCTGGCGGACAGTTTCAACACCATGACGGCCGACCTCCGGTCCCACATCGAACGACTGGCCAGCGAGGAAGCCGCCCGCGCCAAAATGGAGCGCGACCTCAACCTCGCCCGAGACATCCAGCAAGGATTGCTCCCGCGCGAAGTTCCCCCGCTGCCCGGATATGACCTCGCCGGCTGGAGCCAACCTGCCGACCAGACCGGCGGTGACTACTACGATTGGCAGCTCCTGCCAAATGGTCGGCTCGCGGTCTCACTCGCCGATGTCACCGGGCACGGCATCGGTCCCGCGCTCGTCACCGCCGTGTGCCGCGCCTATGGCCGCGCGAGTTTCCCATCCCAGGAAGCGCTCGCCGTGCTCATGAACCGCATCAATGACCTCTTGCACGAAGATCTCGAGTTGGGCCGATTCGTCACGTTCGTCGCCGGCTTTCTCGACGCGTCCACGCATCGGATGGACCTGTTGTCTGCAGGCCACGGTCCGCTGCTGCTCTTCACGGCCGCCGATCAGCGCGTGCAGGCCTTCGATGCGCACGGCATCCCGATGGGTCTGGACAGCGACGTCGGTTACGGCCCGCCCCAGGTCATCGAGTTTGCCCACGGTGACATGCTGGTGCTGATGACCGACGGGTTCTTCGAGTGGGCCAACGCTCAAGGCGAACAGTACGGTGTGGAGCGACTGATCGACGTGATCGGCGCGTCGCACGATCGTGCAGCCGAGGAGATCATCGAGCGCATGGTCACATCAGTTCGCGCCTTCGTCGGTGATGTTGAGCAGGACGACGACCTCACGGCTGTCGTGCTTAAACGGACATCTGACGCTCACACCGAATGAACGAATTTTTTCATCCGTCTGCACGAATTTCAGCCTTCTCGCAATAATCGCGATTCAGTATCGTTGTACCGTTGGAGGGTGGCGGTTGCCGCAACCTCATCCACCCTGAGCAGGAACACGCATCCAAGGAGCGAGCCAGATGCCGCCGCACACACGCCACCGGTCCATCATCACACTGACCGCATTGCTGATCACGTCTTGTGCCGGCATTGCAACCGCACAGATCCCACCAATTCCCGAGCCGCCGGAAAACCCGATCACCGAACCCAAGCGCGTCCTCGGCAAGATCCTTTTCTGGGACGAGCAACTCTCCAGCGACAACACCATGTCCTGCGGCACCTGTCATCAGCCGCGAACAGCCAAGTCCGATCCGCGCATCGCCGTGAATCCCGGCCTCGATGGCGTCTTCGGCACGCCGGACGACGTGTTCGGTTCGCCAGGCGTCGTGCAGCAGGATGAGTTCGGCACGCCGATCCCACACCCGGTCTTTGGGACCGATCGACAGGTGACGTCGCGGTCGGCCAACCCCGTATCATCGGCCGCGCTCGTCGCGCCGGAACTCTTCTGGGATGGACGGGCGACGTCGCAGTTTCTGAATCCCGAAACAGGATTGGTCAGCATTGCAGCCGGCGGCGCGCTCGAAAGTCAGGCCGTCGGCCCCATCCTCAGCAGTGTCGAGATGGCGCACGTTGGCAGAACCTGGGACGACGTCCGCGACAAGTTGCAGGGTGCCACACCCATGTCACTGGCCACGTACCTGCCGACCGACATGTCGGACGCGATCGCCATCAACAACACCTACCCCGATCTGTTCAACGCCGCATTCGGCGACCCCGCCATCACCGCCGAGCGGATCGGGTTCGCGATTGCGACATACGAGCGGACCCTCGTGCCCGACCAGACGCCGTTCGACCTCGGCACCATGACACCGCAACAGCAGCAGGGCTTCAACGTGCTCAATTCGCCCAACTCTCGTTGCTCGGTCTGTCACCCGGCCCCGCACTTCTCGAACAACACCTTCCGCAACATCGGCGTGCGACCCATCCCTGAGGATACCGGTCGTCAGGGCGTCACGGGCCTGCCTCAGGACGCAGGCCGATTCAAAGTGCCGACGCTCCGCAACGCGGGCTTGAAGTCGACCTTCATGCACAACGGTCGTTTCAGCACGCTTGAAGAGGTGATGGACTTCTACATCGAGGTCAATGGCCAGATGCAGTTCCCGCAGAACATCGACCCGTTGATTCCGCCCATCAACGTTCCGCCACCGCAACGCGCCGCCGTCATCGAGTTCATGCGCAACGCCCTCACCGACCCGCGCGTCGAAAACGAGGAGTTCCCCTTCGATCGCCCCATCCTCCGCAGCGAGCAGGGCGATCACGACCGCGACGGCGATGTGGATGGCGACGATTTCACCGAGATCGAACTCTGCTTCAATGGAACTGTCGGTGGACCAGCAGCCAGCGGTTGCGAGCGTGTCGACATGGATGGTGATGGTCTGATGACTTGCGATGACTGGACGGCCTTCGAGTCCGCCTGGACCGACACCGATCCGATTCCCGAGTTCCCGCTTTGCGCCGTCGGACCAACCGTGCCGACGGTATCCGAGTGGGGCGTTGTCATCATGACCCTTATGATGCTCGCCGCCGGCACATGCATTCTTCGTCGGAACAACGCGATACTGGGAATGAGCTGAGTGGTGTTATCGCCGGCGTGCGTTCTGATGAAGCGTCGCGCCGCCATGGGTGGCATTCACCAGTTCTGACATCGCGTCGCAAGGTACCTGGCGAACGCACCACCGTTTCGCCAGGTGTTTCCGCGTTTTCAAAAACCATGAAACTGCCGCCGGCTGGCCGCCCGAACTTACAATGTTGTAAGGAGAGCGACCATGCCAGCACGACGCATCGTCATCACCGGCGGCAGCGGTTTTCTCGGGCAAAACCTGGCCAGACACCTCGCTGAAAGGTCATGGGATGTCGTGATCGTCGCGCGCCACGCGCCCACCGATGACGGACCATGGTCATTCGCAAAGTGGGACGCCCGCACAGTCGGCGACTGGTGCGACGCGCTGGACGGTGCCCGCGCGGTCATCAACCTCGCCGGCCGATCCGTTGACTGCATCAAGACGCCCGATCATTGCGACGAGATTCTCAGATCGCGCGTCGAGTCCACCCGCGCTGTCGGAACGGCCCTCAATTGGGTCGCGAACAGGCCCGCCGTTTGGGTGCAGATGAGCACCGCGCACATCTACGGCGATCCCCCCGAGCTTGTCTGCGATGAATCCTCCGCCACCGGTGATGGCCTCGCGCCGACGGTCGGGCATGCGTGGGAAAAGGCCTGTTACGACACGGCCCCCGACGACGTTCGCAAGGTCATCCTGCGAACGAGTTTCGTCCTCGGCAGATCAGGCGGCGCACTCAGGCGACTGGCACTACTGGCGCGTGTTGGCCTTGGCGGCACCATGGGTCGCGGGCGGCAGGGCATGAGTTGGATTCACGTGCAGGACATGAATCGCCTGTTCGAACGCGCCATCATGGACGACACGATGTCCGGCACCTACGTCGCCACCGCCCCAAACCCCGTCTCCAATCGCGAATTCATGCGCCAGCTCCGCAGCGCCGTCCACATGCCCATCGGTTTACCCGCCCCGGCATTCGCCGTCCGCATCGCCGCACCATTGCTGCTTCGGACCGACCCGGAGTTGGCCCTGTACGGCAGATACTGTGTTTCCCAAAGGTTGGCCGAGGAGGACTTTGAGTTTGCATACCCGACGATCGACGTCGCGCTCCGGCACCTGCTCGAAACACGCTGACGCCGCATGGCACTTTGGGGCCGCTACTGAGATTTCGGATTGAACGGCGAGTGGTCCATGAATTCCGTCTGCACCGCACCCGGCAACGCCGACGCCCGCCATCGCGACACGTGGAATTTCCAGAACCGCTTCGTGCCGCCAGTTCGATTGGCCGGGTCGTCGCCATCCCAGATGACCTCCGCCTCACCTACAAGTTGCAACACACGCCCACGCTCGAAATCCACGAACACCAGAGAAGCCCGAGGGTTCGTCATCAGGTTGCCCAGCGTGTTGTACATGCTGTTGCCGACGTAATCCGGGACCCGAAGCGTGCGATCATCGACAACCTCCACAAACCCCGGCGGCCCACCACGGTGCGACGCATCAAGCCCGCGATCCACATGACCACTCCCCACGAAAAACGTATCCGCCCCCGCGATCCAATCCGCCAGCTCCGCATCCAGCCGCTCACCACGCGTCCGCACCGCGTCAACCGTCGCAACGGGTTGACCCTTCTCGAACCGTATTTCACGACGCTGGATGTACTTCGGGCAATTCGGATAGCTCTCCGACACCTTCAACACCAGCCGGTCATCCGACGTCCGCTCAACGCGACCGTTGATCCGCAACCGCCGCCGCGTCGACAACTCGATAAACAATGCCCCCATCCGGTCCGACGTCGCGATGTTCTCCCAGAAAGGATCCGCCTCATCGATTCCCGCCCGTGCAAGATCGAATACCACCGTCTGGTCATCCGCCGCCACCGCGAACCCCTGCTCGCCAAACAACACAGACGCCCAGATCGTCCCATCAGCCGACTCGCTTGACAGCACGGCCATCTGCTGCTGACCGATGAACTTCAACGCACCCTTGAGGATCGTGTCCGCCACTACCCGCCCATTGCGCTCGCCCTCTGCCACTTCGCCCAGACGCCGCTGCACTTCCAACTCGCCGTCGTGATAAGGCCTTTCCAATCGCATCATGTCACCTCCCCAGCCGGCAGGGGAGACCGCGATCATCACCGCAGCCTCCCCCCGCCCGCAGCCTGTCTCAAAAGGTCAATACCGTGTACCCATCCGCCACGAGCTTCTGCAGGCTTGACATGCCCGTCGTGCCCGGCACCGGATTGTCCTTGATCAGATCAAAGCCCGATGTCTCCACCTCTTCGGTGGCACCAAACACATCCGCACACGCACAAGACACACCAGCCACGTCGTCCTTGACCGCCTCGAACAACTCATGGGCCGGGTGGTCCGCCTTGCTCAGTTCACCGATCCACCGCGTCGCGGTTCCATGAAACCGGATGGTCACCTCGTCGCCGTTCTGCCTGAAGTCGTACGCCGTCGCCAACGCATTGAAGACCCGCCCCAACGCTTCTTCCGTTCCCGACTTCGGATCCGACATCACAATCACTGCCGCTTTCATCACATTTTTCCTCTTTTGCAAACCAATCGTTTCAATGCGTATCCATCTCGAGCGTCAACACACCGACGCCCATCCCGTCATCCAAGCCTGACCGCGTCCCCGAACCACGACGCCAACCGCCCGCGCCCCACCGCATCCTCACGGCATACAACGCATACCGAACGTTCGGTATAATTCCTGGGCAAAAAAACACGTGAATTCACACGCACGCACGCCTCGCCATCGAATCCGGCGAAGTCCCCCTCCCCGGCAAATGTCCCGACCATCGTGCGACGTTCGCGTCATCGATCCGCCCCCGTCAGCAGATCCGGCAACGCCGCAATCGCGCGCTCAAAAGGCTTGCGATCGCCCGACGCCCGTGAAAACACCAACGCCCCCTGAATCTGCACGAGCGCTTCCTCCGCCCGACGCTTCGCCATCGCCGGGGTAAAACCAGCCTCCCGCGCGATCTTCGTCATCGCCGCGATCCACGCCTCAAACGACGCACGCACATGCGCCCGCGGCGGATCGCCCTTGTCACCCAGCGACATCGTATCCAGCAGACACGCCTTCTTGCCCTCGTCGTAGAACGCCATCAACCGCTTCGCCGTCTGACGCACGCGGCCTGTCGGCTCACCCGACTCGCTCAGCGGCGCCAGAATGTCCTCCACAAAGGACGCATCAACCCCCGTCAGCGCCGCCTCCGCCATCTCCTCCTTGCCGCCGGGAAAGCGGTGGTAAAGGCTCGCCCGCTGCAGGCCCGTCGCCTCGGTCAGCCGACTCAGGCTGGTGCCCTCGTAGCCATAGCGACGGAAGACATCCGAGATGCGGTCGAGCAGTTCCGTGTCGTCGATCTTGCTGCGGGCCATGATGCTGTCTCCTGCGATTCATCGTTCAGAGACAATATAGACCGAACGTTCGGTAAAGGCAAATGGATTTCGAGAAAAATTCCGCTCAGGCGAACACCTGCAGGGAGAGCTGGTGGGCCGCCACCCTCCGCAGGTCGGTCTTCCGGGGCAAAGGCTCGCACAAGTGGAAAGCGTTAAGTTTATGTTTTGCAGGGGATTGCAATCGTTTCCGCCATTTGTCTACGATAGAGATAAGCGGACGGGGTGAGAGAGAATTCACATACCGTTCCGTTGAGCAGCAGCCGGCACACTGATTCGATGTATGGCATAACGATTCGATGTATGGCGTCACGGTGGCTCTGCCGTGATCGTGCATCGATCACATTCAGGGGAGAGAAGAGGATCATGGGTTTCCCGAAAGCAGCATTCCTGACGGGCTTGTTTGTCGTTGCACCCGGAATTTCAGTCGCTCAGGCTGATGGAATCTGGCAATGGACTTTCGAAGGGAGTGCCTCTGCGACGGCCAACGTACTCGACGGCGGACCGCCGGTTGCGCGCTCAGGTCAGACGGATCGTCTCGATGAGGGTTCTTTCACTGTGTCCGCCACCGATCAAACCGGCAGCGGTTCACTGTCCGCCATCGCGAGCGCCAGCGGTCGGTCATCGCTCGGGATCAACGATAAAGGACTGGGTGTTGGCACGAGACTCGACGTTGGCTACTTGCCGTCATTTTTCCCGGGCGGCGCCAATCCGGGCGGGGAAGCGATGGCGGAGATTTCGTCCATGTTTGAGGTTGTGCTCCCCTTTGACATGGAGGAGATGATTTACTTTCTGGACATCGACGAAGAGCATCCCGACGTGTTCAGCGGTTCGGCGCTCGTCGTCATCGAGAACGTGACCCAGGCGATCACACTGGTCGAACAGTCGCAGGACATCACGGGCACCATTTTGCCGATCAATGCGTTGGCCGGTGATGTCATCCGCATCACGACGACGATGTCCGGGCAAGGCATGGCCGGCCCAGGCTCTGCGCGTGACTACGGTGCAATCTTCAGGGCGCGTTTCCCAATCCCCGAGCCATCCGCGGTGTTCCTGCTGCTCGTCGGCTGCGCGATCGCACACAGGCCGAAGCGAGACTCCAGTCGCCCGTTAAACCGACAGACACGCGTAGCCAGACGCTAGGCCGCGCCAAAGTGCGCCGTCTGGCGGTCGAGAATTTCGGTCCAGCCCTTTTCCGTACCCTCACGCATGGTGTCCTTGCGAATACCGGTGTGGGTAATGGTCACCAGCGTGCCGCCGTCGGCGTCGGCGAAGTCCACCGTCACGGTTTCGTCCGTTTCATCCTCGTTCGGATGGTTCACGTTCCACGTAAAGACAATCCGGTTCGGCCTGTCGATCGCCACAAACTCACCCGTGATCTCCCACACGAAATCTGCCGGCACGCCCGGTATTGGCTCCTCACCGCAGCCGGTCTGCCGAATCAGGTACGTCCCACCAACGCGCGGATCAAGCTCGCAATACGCCGGCGATCCGTCCATGTTCGGAAACCACCACTGCGTACGGATGTCCGCATCCAGCCACGCCGCAAAGACCTTCTCGCGCGAGGCCGGGATGACCTTGGAAACGGTAAGCGACAGTGTGTGCGAGGCGTCGGAAGTCATCATCGTGGTTTCTCCTATTTGCTTGATGTCGCGGAATCGGACGGGTTCGTCGATTCGGATTGTTCAAAGTACGCAGCCAGCGCGTCGAGCTGACCGGTCCAGAACCGCTCATACCGCGCGATCCACTCGGACGCTTCACGCATCGGCTTGGCCTGCAATCGACAGCGACGAACACGCCCCAGCCGATCCTGCTCCAGCAGACCGGCCCGCTCCAGCACGCGGATGTGCTTGCTTACCGCCGGCAGCGACATGTCGAACGGCTCAGCCAACTCGGTCACGTTCACGTCCCGCTCAGCCAACCGTGCGAGGATGGCCCGTCTCGTGGGATCCGCGAGGGCGGCGAACGTGCGATCGAGGCTGGGATTTAATTTAACCATTTGGTTAAATATACGGTGTCCCGCCCATCCCGTCAAGCGGATTCACCCGGAATCCCGCCCGTGTGGTTGATTCGGCTGGGAAGCGCGACGCCGTTTGGACGATATCCACGCACGGTGCGGGCACGCTGCGCCCGCAAGACGCGTTTGCGATGCTGATACGGCAGGTGAGCCTATGAACGTGGCATTGTTGGGTGAGAGTTGGTGGAGCGAAGCATGTGAGGCGTTGGGTCTGGACCATGTCGTCGTGCCGCTGCCGCCGGTAGCCGGTACTAGCCCTTACGCACGCGACCTTGCCGCCCGTCGGTCCATGGGCCATGCAGTGATGGATCAAATCGGGGAAGCAGATCCTGACCTGATTCTCGACAACGGCGCGGTCGGACTCGCCTTTCGGGATGATGCAGCGAGTCACGGGAATCTGAAGCTGGTCCACGAATTGCTCGGCGTGCCGTACGTCTCTCATATCATCGATCCCGTCGTGACGGCATTTCAGTTAATGTCGTGGGATGTCGTGATCCAAACGCTTCAGTCCGCCACGTGGCACAAGTGTCTGTTCGACGCGCCACAGGCGTACGAACTAACGAGCATGGGTGTGCCGGGCGTTCATCGCACGCCGATGGCCGCCATCAACCGCGATTATGATACGACGCCGCTTGATCCCAAAGCGATGCAAACACCCATCTCATTCGTCGGCAACCAGAATACTCAGTTCTACTCCAATCAGTTTCGCTTGCCCTGCGCGCAGTTGCTTGCTGGCACGTTGGTGCAAGCCGTCCGCAATGATCTGCCGGATGTCTCCTACTATGACGCGTACTTCAACATGTACCGACTTGACGAGCCGATACAACCGTCCGATTCGCTTGAAACCCGCGTCCGCAAGTCCATGCGCTACTTCGAAAACAAACTCTGTTACAACGCTGCCCGCTGTGTTCATCAGCGAGACCGCTTCGTGCTGTTTCTAAGCAAGAAACTGGGCAACACGTTCCGGCTGATCGGACAACGGTGGGACGCCGCCTATGGACTGCCCTGCGAACCGCCGATTCCGACAACGGATGCTTATCTTCACCATTTCCGCACCTGCGCGATCAACCTCAACTTCGCCAACGGCAACACCGACAGCGGATTGAATATGCGGCACTTTGAGATCACGGCGGCGGGCGGGTTCATGCTTTGCTATCATCAACCCGAAATCGAAACGTGCTTCGACGTCGGCAAGGAGTGTGTGACGTTCCGAAACGAACGCGACCTGCTTGAGAAGATTGAATACTACCTGACCCATCCGGCCGAGCGCGTCGAGATTGCCATGGCCGGTCAGCGGCGAACGCTGCGGGAGCATCTCTACAGTCATCGCTTGGCCGACATGCTCCGCGTTGTGCAATCACCCGCCGCAAGTGTTTCGTCGCAAGCAGGAGCGTCCGACGAGATGGCCATGGGTTCGTCCAAGATGTTGCCGGTGGAGGTCAACTGAAACCGATGCAAACGTGGCGGATTGGTCAACGCAATGCTTCTGTGCTCAACCGTTTGTACGAGTTCCTGCGCCGAAGGTTGAACGGCAAGCTCGTGACCTACCTGGGCAAGAACCTCGATCGTGGACGCACGCTCGAAGCCGGTTCGGGAACAGCCTATGCAGCATCACTGATGAAGCAGCGTCCCAATGTGCGATTGTCGGTCTGCATGGACCTGGATCACGAAGCGCTCTCGTTGGCCAAACGACGTGACCCGTGCTTGTCTGCCGTCGTCGGTGACCTTCGTTGCATGCCGTTCGCCGACGGCGCGTTTGACCTGGTCTACAACAGCAGCACGGTTGAACATCTGGATCGACCGGAGTCCGCTGTGGCAGAGATGGCCCGCGTGTGCAAAACCGACGGTCGTGTTTTTGTCGGTGTGCCCGGCGTGGCAGGCCCTCTCTTCTTTCAGCCGCTTGTGGCGAAGACGTCCGTCGGAGAGTGGGTTGGAACCGTGTTCACACGCGCGGGTCTGGAACGCATGATCAACGCCACAGGCCTCAAACCGATTGACCGACTTCGGTACTTCCTGCGGTTCTTCATCGGCGTGCTTGCGATCAAGCCACGCAGCCGGGAATTCAGGGCATGAGCTGGTCGGACGCACTGCTCGTATTTGCCGTGTTCTTCCCGATCTACGTGATCCTGAGACTGCCGTTCCTGCGCTTGCCGCTGCACATCGACACCGGCTTCTACGTGTCGAATCACCTCGTCGCGACCGGCACGTTCCAATACCGCTCTGGCTGGAACGCACGCTACGCCGGCTGCAGCAAGGTGGTGCCGGAGTTTGTCTACTCATTCGCCTATTTAATTGCTCAACGCGTGTCACCGCACGGATCCTCGAGCTACGCCATCAGCTCGCGCATCGTCGCGATGCTCTACAACTTCGTGACCGCCGGGATCGTCGGCATGACGCTCTGTCAGTTGTGGCGACCCGAGCCTACCGTATTTCTGTGCGCAGCCATCACGTATGCAATGCTTTCCAGCGAAGCGCAATATGGCGTGTACTACGAAAACGGCGAACTGTTCGAGATACCCTTCCACGCCGGCGCCTTGATGCTGCTCGTTCCCGGCATCGCAGAGCAGAACATGCTCTACATTGCACTGGCCTCTTTCATTGCCATGACCGGCAGCTACTTCGTCAAGCTCAGTTCGATCATCACTTGGGGCATTGTGTTCGTTGTTGTTGGCATCACAAATCCGGCAACCCTGGTGGCCTTCGCGGTCGGTGCGCTCGTTGCGACAACGCTCTACGTGCTGTGGATGTTCGCAAATCGGCAGTCGCCGTTGGCCATGCTCGAGCCGCTTTGGGGCCACGAAACCGCGTGCGGACAGCGATTGACGCCCGGCGTGATCATGGACCGCCTTCGTTCCAAGATGCACGGCATGCTGTCGGTCTTCAGGCGACAGCCGATCTTCCCGCTACTCGCCATCGTGGGGCTGTTCGGCATGAGCGATGGTCAGGGCTTGCTCTGCCTTTACGGAGCGGGGCTGTTCGTCGCGTACGTATTTCAAGCCGCCGACTGCTGGTACTACCGTATACCGTTCCTCCTGCCACTGGCGTTTCTGGCCACGGTGGGGCTGACCATGTTGCAGGCACTGATGGTTCACGACGTGTCGATCATCCTCCCGGTCGTCTGCCTATGGGCTGCCCACAACACGCTGCGCGCGATTCGCATGAACCGTGATCAGCTGGCCCGCTGGGTCTGGGACGGTCATGTCGCCACCGATACGCTGACAGGCGATCTTGAACTCGAATCAGTCGCCAGATCCTGGCGATCCGAACTCCAAGGTCGAACGCTGTTCGTTTACGGATCATTCAACCAGGCCTACGCGATGCTCGGCGCCAGCTACCCGACAGCCATGGTCGCCGCCGAGCGTTATCTCGATGACATGGCACCCGATTGGCAGTCGACGCTCGCAACGCAGTTGGTCTCCGATCCGCCGGAATACATCCTCGACACCGGAAACGTCTTCGCATCAGAGGTCATGCGAACTCAGCTTGGTTTGGATTATAAGCTTCACGCGATCCACGCCGATCGTTTCCGCTTGTTCCGATTGGAGCGAGTTGCCAATGGGGGCCCGTGCATGGTGTCAGCGAGAACGTATCGCCCGCAGTCCGCCGCCGAGTTGCAGGCTGAGCGGAATCGAAGTGGTTCCATTCAGGTCACGCATTCGAACTATACGGCCGATGCCAACGCGGAAGTGCTCGCAAAGACGTTGTCCACTCTCGGCCATGCCGGACTGCGAAACGTCGCGATCTACGGGGCAGGTCAGTTCACCATTCGACACGCCACCTTGCTTCGCGAGGCCACGGTGAACGTCGCAGTTGTTCTCGATGATCAGGCGAGCGAAACGGAGGATCAATTCATGGATTGGCCAATCGTCAGACCCGAGCAGGCAGACGAGCACGACATCGATGCAATCGTGATCTGCTCTGACCGACACGCCCGAATCATGGACGCCAAAGCCAAAGCGATATGGGGAACACGCTGGCCTGTTGTTCGTTGGGACCGACCCGAAGCCGAAGCAGTGAATCCCGACACTACCGAGGCGTCGCACCAGCGAATCGAGCGACCGCTCGCGGAAGCTTCAGCCTAGAATTTCGCGCATCACGCGCAGCATGCCGAACGAAGACAGTCAGCCACGTACACCTGATCCTCGTCCGTCAGCGTGCAACCGCTTGGCAGATAGAACCCGTACCGAGACAAATGATCCGACACCGGATAGTGCCCGCGCAGGTCAGGCCAACGCTTGTGCTTGCCTTGATAGACGGGCTGCCGATGCATCGGAACGAAGAATGCACGTGTCTCAACCCCCATGCCGGCCAACGCGTCGCGCACCTGAGAAGCCGGACGATGCAGCGATTCATCGAGCACAACGCCATACATCCAGTACACATTCTTCGCGTACGCCTTGCACACCGGACGTGACAAGGACGCCACGTCGGCGAGTAGGTCGTCGTAGCGCTCGGCGATGGCGATTTTGCTCGCGACCTTGTCGTCAAGCTTCTCCGTTTGCGCCAGTCCGATCGCAGCCTGGAGATTCGTCATGCGGTAGTTGAATCCCACGTGGTGGTGCACGAACCGCTCGCGCTCGAACGCCTGATTCCGCAGCAAAGCCACGCGACTGGCGATCTCGTCATCATTCGTCGTGACCATCCCCCCCTCGCCGGTCGTGATGATCTTGTTCCCGTAGAAGCTGAATGCGCCGACATGGCCAATGCTGCCGACGCGCTGTCCGTTCACCTCCGCCCCATGGGCTTCCGCACCATCTTCGATGACATGCAGCCCATGACGATTCGCGATGTCCATGATCGCGTCCATGTCGGCCGGATGCCCATACATGTGCACGACCATAATGGCTTTGGTGTTCGGCGTGATCTTCTCCTCAATTCGCTTTGGATCAAGACACCAAG
The DNA here is from genome assembly GCA_028289375.1 of Phycisphaerae bacterium. GTDB lineage: Bacteria > Planctomycetota > Phycisphaerae > UBA1845 > UBA1845 > OFTM371. Next base: position 23,794 of record JANQQK010000085.1, read on the forward strand.
TGTCAGCCTCGACGTCGCACAGGACGGGCGTTGCCCCTGTCCAGCACACAACGTTGGCCGACACGACCAGCGTGAAGCTGGGGATGATCACCTCGTCGCCCGGCCCGATGTCGAGCGCCTCCAATGCCAGGTGCAGCGCCGCGGTTCCGCTGCTGCAGGCGACACCATGGGTGGCGTGGCAGTACGAGGCGAACGTCTTTTCAAACTCCGGGATGTACTTGCCCAGTGATGACACCCAGTTGCCGTCGATGCAGTCGAGCACGTACTCCCGCTCGCGACCGTCAAGGAGTGGCTCGCACACGGGGATAAATCGTTCGGTCGTGGTGGCCGTCGTCATGGTTGTCTTCCGCCTGTCTGCACACAAGTTCAAGCACCACGCTGACGCATTGCGCGGTTTCGTGTGCTATCGGAAAGGCCGAAGATCAAACTGCAGGCATTCTGACGCTGGCGAGTCAGTTGTTGCTGGGATCACCAGTCGCCATCAGCGTTGCATCATGAAAGACGGAGAATTCGTCGCTCGACGGAGCGTGCACGACAGACCGCTCATCCAGAATGTCGGACAGGTCATCGTTGCCGAAGGCGACAATCCGCAAATCAGGTCGGCTCGACAGCGGCATGGGTCCCATGATGCAGGAAGCAGGCAACCGCTTACCGTCCTCGTCGAAGGCGATCACGATCTCCGGCAGGAACGGTGAGCCGTCCACGTGCGATGTGACGACACCGAACAGACCGTTGCTCAGTCGCAGGCGCGCTCCGATCGGGAATGGCTGCATGCGGCGTGCAAAGATCTTGAGAAGAACCGAATCGAAGAAGTGGTGAAACGGCCCCCACATCATGTCCCACAATGCACGAACCGGCGACGTAGACTGGCGAAACGCCGTCGGCGTGGTGGCCGATGCAAACGCGTCGGCGATGCGCAGAATGCGGGAATAGATATGGATCTCGCTTTCCTTCAACCCGTACGGATATCCACTGCCGTCCATATTCTCGTGATGCGTTTCGATGATCAGGCGCGTCAGTTCTGGCGTATTCTCCGGGAGCATCTGAGCGCTCGTGATCGGATGCCGGCGAATGACCTCGCACTGCTCTTCAGTAAGCGCATCGGTCTTGGTGTACAAGTCGCGCATCGGCCACATGGCTGCGTCCATGTACAACGCGGCCAACCCGAGCGGTGCAAGGTTCAGGCTAGTCGATACGCGCTTGCCGGGGGGAGCGTTCCGCTTGGCTTGGGCGACCTGAACACGGAGATCATTGCCAAGCATGATACCGAGATAGAACGTGCGCACGGCGTGCGCGACGAGGAAATTATGCCGTTGCAATGGCACGACCAATTCCTTTGCGAAGCTCGGATGGTCGTTGATGAAGTCGAGCACACCGTGAACCGCCTGATGCAAGCCGCCGCAGTCGAGTGAGTCCTGCCGCATCTGGATCCCATACGAATCGCGCGCTTCGGTTATGACGTCGGCCAGGCTCTCCTGCGCCGCTGACACCACGGCGCGGTTTTCTGCCGTCGCGTTGTAGGTGATCAGGTCATCCAAAATCGGATCTTCGACACTGATGTGGGCGCTTGGACATCGCAACTTGAGAAAGTCGATATCGGCGGCGTTCAGGAGTTTGCCGGCCCGAAGCAGAAGCTGGTCGTTGTCATAGACAGACTCATGCAGACGCATCTGCTCGGTCAATTCGCGGGCACTCAGCAACAAGGGCATGTTGTCTCTCCCATCGCAGGTTGCGACGCACCGATGTGTCATACTGAGTGCGCAGCAACCGTGAGCACGTCCTGTGTCGGGCAGTCCCGACTCCATGCGTCCTGCACATTTCGTTCGTTACGTCAATGTACAATTCGATTTAGGAGAGCTTGGGGGGATTTGTCAAAAATCACACTGGGCCCGAAAACCAACGGCGTCACCCATGAAGCAGCGACATCACCTCGCTGCGGGTCCGGGAATCTGAGCGACATTGGCCGCGGATCGCCGACGTGATCATGCTGCTGCCTGCTTTACGGACCCCGCGGCAGGTCATGCAGGTGTGGACGGCTTGAATCACGACGGCGGCGCCTTTGGCTTTGAGGTGTTCCATCAGCAGATCAGCCACCTGCGAGGTGAGTCGTTCCTGGACCTGCGGGCGGCGGGCGAAGGCATCGACGACACGTGCGAGCTTCGAGATGCCAACGACCTTGCCGTCCGGTAAGTACGCGACGGCGGCCTTGCCCTCGAACGGCATCAGGTGGTGCTCGCACATCGAGTTGAACGGGATGTCCTTGAGGACGACGAGTTCGTCGTACACCTCGGTAAACTGCGCTTCGAGCAGCGTGGCGGGGTTGACGTTCATGCCGCTGAAAACTTCTTCGTACATGCGGGCCACGCGACCAGGGGTGTCGCGAATGCCCTCGCGGTCGGGGTCTTCGCCCACGGCATGCAGAATCTCACGAACGGCTGTCTCAATGCGCTTCAGATCCATCGCGGCAGTATAGTCACCCGATCCGAACCAGCCAACCGAGGAACGCGCGAAGAGACGCGTGTTCGATTAAACTGCCCCGCGGTCGTCCAAATCGGGACGACTGATTTGAGGAGGATGCCATGTCGGAGAGAACAGCACTTTGGACGCCAAGCCGCGAGCAGGCGGAACAATCGCAGATGCACCAGTTTGCGTCGGGCGTGGCGGAGAAGTTCGGCATCTCGCCGGATTGGGACACGCTGTGGCACTGGTCGGTGACGCATCCAGAACATTTCTGGTGCGAAATGCTGCGGTTCGCCGAGATCGCGTGCGGCGGGTCGACCGAGCCTGTGTTTTCCAAGCCATTGGGCGAGCGGTATTCGACGGATGACTGGCTGACGGGGAAATGGTTTCCCAATGTCACGCTGAACCACGCGCGCCATCTGTTGCGCTTTGATGACGATCGCGTCGCCATTCACGCGGAGACGGAGGCGGGGCGAACGCGGGAGTACACCTACCGCGAATTGCGGGCGGTCGTCGCACGGTTTGCCGACGGGTTGCGGAAGGTTGGTGTGCAGAATGGGGATTGTGTGGTCGGGTTCATGCCGAACGTGGCAGAGGCGATCATCGCGATGCTGGCGGCGGCGTCGATGGGGGCGATCTGGTCGAGTTGTTCGCCGGACTTTGGAATCAACGGCGTGCTGGATCGGTTCGGGCAGATCGAGCCCAAGGTGCTGATCACAGCCGACGGGTATACCTACAACGGAAAGCCGATCGACAGCCTGGAACGCATCGACGCCATCTGTCACAAGCTGCCAAGCCTCGAGCGTGTTGTGGTGGTGCCGATGCTGAGCGAGTCGCCCGATCCGTCGCGCGTGCCGAATGGGATACTGTGGGACGATTTCCTCGGCGACAACACGACGCTCGATATCGTCGACGTGCCGTTTGATCATCCGCTGTTCGTGATGTACTCGTCGGGGACGACGGGCGTGCCGAAGTGCATCGTGCATGGTCATGGCGGAACGGTGCTGCAGCAGATGAAGGAGCTCATGCTGCATTGCGACCTGCGACGCGACGACGCCATCTTCTACTTCACGACCTGCGGGTGGATGATGTGGAATTGGCTGGTGAGCGGGCTGGGGGTGGGGGCGACGGTCTGTCTGTATGACGGCAATCCGATGGCCGGCTCGCCGGATCGGCTGTGGGAGATGGCGGAGCGCGTGGGCATCAGCGTGTTCGGGACGAGTCCGAAGTACATCGCAGCCTGTCAGAATGTGAAACTGACCCCGCAGAAGACGCATGGCCTGTCGAAGCTGCGATGCGTTTGCAGCACGGGGTCGCCGTTGGTGGATGAGCAGTTCGATTGGATTTATGAACACATCGGTTCGGACCTGCAGCTTTCGAGCATCAGTGGCGGGACGGATATCATTTCCTGTTTCATGCTGGGCAATCCGACACTTCCGGTTTACGCCGGAGAGATTCAGTGTCGCGGACTCGGCATGGATGTGCGGGCATTGAGCGACACGGGGGACAGCGTCGTTGGTGAGAAGGGGGAGCTGGTTTGCTGCACGCCGTTTCCGTCGAGGCCTATCTACTTCTGGAACGATGCGGACCATGCCAAGTTTCGGGGGAGCTATTTCGAGCATTACGAGGGCATCTGGCGACATGGTGACTTTGTCGAGATCACCGAACGCGGCGGCGTGATTGTGTATGGCCGATCGGACGCGACGCTGAACCCCGGCGGCGTGCGGATCGGGACGGCTGAGATCTACCGCATCGTGGAGGGGATGGATGAGGTTGTTGACAGCATCGTCGTCGGCAAGGAAGTGGACGGGGACGTTGAAGTTTGTTTGTTTGTCGTGCTGGCGGATGGGGTTTCGCTGAGTGATGAACTTGTGTCGCGCATGAAGACGTTGATCGCCGAAGGGGCCACCAAGCGTCACGTACCCAAACACACAAAGCAGGTGTCGGGCATACCGCATACGATCAGCGGGAAGAAGGTTGAGTTGGCGGTTGCGAATATGATTCATGGCCGGGCGGTGAAGAATCGGGATGCACTTGCCAATCCCGAGGTTCTTGATGAGTTTGCGGGGATTGTGTGATACGTGCTTGGCTGGTTGGGGGCACAGGGACGAAGGGACTGAGGGACTGAGGGACGAAGGTGAGAGATTGAGGGATCGAGGTAGCGAGGGATTTCCGGCACGCCGAGACAGGCTTCGGAATCAAGTAGGCTGGTTGTTGTATTCATGTCATATCCTCCACCCATAAGTACGCGCGAGGTGATCGAAAATTTTTTGATCGTGGCGCGCGCCTGTTTACGGGGTCCGGCGTGGGGTTTGACGGTTGAGTTTGAAGCATGAATGGACATGGTCGAATTCTGGGCTGCCTCATTGGTGGGGCGATTGGGGATGCGATTGGGGCGCAGTATGAAGGGGCCGGGCGTCCGGACGTCGTGGCATGGTCAGGGGAGTCGCTGCTGACGACGGATGATACGCAGTTGACGCTGGCGACTTGTGAGGCGGTGGTCGAGGCGGGAGCGGTGGATCCGGAGCGGATCGCGGATCAGTTTAGGCGGTATTTTCTGCAACGGCGGATTCGGGGGATCGGGGCGAGCACGCTGAAGGCGTTGAGCGAACTGGCCGCTGGCGGTCATTGGTACAGTGTTGGGGCCAAGGGAGATCGCGCGGCGGGCAATGGGGCCGCGATGCGTGTGGCGCCGCTGGCGTTCTGTCTTGATCCGTTGACTGAGTCGGGGCGTGGTGTGTTGCGGGATGTCTGCCGGATCACGCATCAGGGTGATGAGGCGTATGCCGGGGCGCTGGCGATTGTGGTGGCGACGCGGTTGATGAGCACTGTCGATGGACCCGGCGAGCGCCGTTTGACGGAGGCTGTCGCGGATTCGCTGCCGGATACGCTGGTGCGCGACCGGCTTGGTGAATTGCGTGGGCGCGACGATCTGTCTGTCCTGGACGTGGCTGAGCGGTACGGTTGTGGTGGGTACGTGGTCGAGTCGGTGCCGCTGGCGATTCTCGGCGTGGAGCGTTTGCTGGCGGATGGATTCGAATGTTTGGTCACAGACCTGATTCGGTGTGGCGGAGATACGGACACGATCGCGTCGATGGCGGGGCAGATCGCTGGGGCTGCAATCGGAATCGAAGGGCTTCCACAGGACATGGTTGGCGTGCTTGATGAATGCGACGAAGTGGTGGCGGTTGGGCAGCAGTTTGCGTTGCTGGAGTCGATTTCGGCCTCGTTTGGCGATTGCGGGGGGGATGGGTAGAATGCAGAACTGCGTCTGACGGCGCTGGGCCTACCTGGGTTGTTGCGGGTCTGGTGTTGTCGGGCGTTGGTCGTCGGCGGTTTCCCGCCTCACCCGGGGTCGGCGGCTTGGGTCTGGTGAAGATCAGGAGTCACGGAGGTGGCTGACGATTTCCTTCCCATCAAGGGATACGATCACATCGAGTTTTACGTGGGCAATGCGCGGCAGGCTGCGCACTTCTACGACAAGGCATTCGGATTCACGCCGATCGCGAAGGCGGGGCTTGAGACGGGCGTGCGCGATCGGGCCAGTTATGTGTTGTCGCAGGGGAACATCAAATTCGTGCTGACGACGGCGTTGACGCCGGACCATGACATCGCGCGGCACTGCACGCTGCATGGCGATGGTGTGAAGGCGATTGGCCTGAAGGTCGGCAGCGTCGAGCAGTCGCTGGCGGCGGTGAAGGAACGCGGAGCGACGATCCTCAAGCCGGCGACGGCGATGGAAGATGAGCATGGGCAACTGGTCGTCGGCGAGATCAAGTACGCCGGCGATACGATTTTCCGTTTCGTCGAGCGTGAGAATTATCGCGGGGCGTTTGCACCGGGTTACAACGCGCTCGAGGTGACCAACTCGACGAACACCGATTCGCCGGTGGGATTGGCTGCGGTGGACCACATCGTGACGAATGTCCACTTGAACGAGATGAACTACTGGGCGCAGTGGTTCGAGGACATCATGGGCTTTAAGAATCTGCTGCACTTCACGGACGAGGACATCTCGACGGAGTACAGCGCCCTGATGAGCAAGGTGATGGAGAACGGGACGGGCAAGTGCAAGTTCCCGATCAACGAGCCGGCGGAGGGCAAGAAGAAGAGCCAGATCGATGAATATCTGGATTACTATTATGGTGCGGGTGTGCAGCACATCGCGATGAACACGGGTGACATTTACGGCACCGTCACCGAGCTGCGCAAGCGGAACATCGACTTCCTGCGCGTGCCGGATACGTACTACGACATGATGCGTGAGCGCGTGGGCGACGTTGGTGAAGATTGGGACAGGCTACAGGAGCTTGGCATTCTGATCGACAAGGATGACGACGGGTATCTGCTGCAGATTTTCACGCAGACGGCACAGGATCGTCCGACACTGTTTTTCGAGGTGATCGAGCGACATGGCAGTCGCGGGTTTGGCATCGGCAACTTCAAGGCGCTGTTCATCAGCATCGAGAAGGAGCAGGCGCTTCGCGGGAATCTGTAGGGCCTGCGTGGACGCGTTGATGACCATTTGAAATTTTCAGGCCGGCGGCGACTTGAGGTCGTTGGCCGGCCTGTTTTTCGTTTGAACGCGGGCAACATCGGTTTGCGTTCCCGCCACCCACGAGGGGTGGCGCTACAGAAGAGGCACCGGCGAGAATGCTCGGCGCCACGAGAAACGATCAACGGCCGTTGGCCGATCTTTGGAGTGACGATTCATGATTCACTACATGCGCATGGGCAGCGTGCCCAAGAAGCACCATGTGACACACCATGAGGATGGCAAGCTGCTGATGGAGCAGTGCATGACGCGCGTCGGGTTCGACAGCACGTACAGCATTCTCTACTACCAGACGCCGCCGACGGATGAGTTCAAGGTGAAGTCGTTTGAGGTGAAGGGCTTTGCGCCGGTCAAGCCAATCGACGAGCAGCTTCTGCATCGCCGGCACATTCGCACGCAGGACATCAAGCATGAGGGTGACTTTCTGACGGGGCGTCGGACGGTGCTCATGAACGATGATGTACGGGTTGGCATTGTGAAGACATCGGAGCCTGCCGGTGACGCGTGGTTCAGCAATGGCGAAGGGGACGAATGCTGGTTTGCGTATGATGGCGGCGGCGTGCTTGAGAGCGTGTATGGGACGCTCTCGTTTGGCAGGCAGGATTACGTGATCATTCCGAAGGGGACGCCGTATCGGCTGCACCCGGAGAATGCGAAAGCCACGTTCCTCGTGTTCGAGTCGGCCACCTACATCGATGTGCCGAAGCAGTTCCGCAATGAGAACGGGCAGATCACGATGGACGCGCCGTATTGCCATCGCGACTTCCGCGTGCCGACGGAGTTGCTGCGTTACGACAAGAGCAAGCATGGCGAAGGGCCTTTCAAGCACGTCGTGAAATACTCGAATCAGCTCAGCGTGCATGAGTATGAGCATTTTCCGTGGGACGTTGTTGGCTGGGATGGGGTGGTCTATCCGGTGGCGTTCAACATCAAGGACTATCAGCCTCGGACGGGGACGATTCACCTTCCGCCGACGATTCACATCACGTTTGCGGGGCGTGGGTTTATCATATGTTCGTTCGTGCCGCGGAAGGTGGATTACTACAACAACGGCGATGTGAAGGCGATTCCGTGTCCGTATGGGCATGCCAGTGTCGATTGCGACGAGATTCTGTATTACGTCGAGGGGAACTTCACGTCGCGAAAGGGTATCGATTCGCAGTCGATCAGTCTGCATCCGATGGGCGTTCCGCATGGGCCACATCCGGGGACGTATGAGCGGAGCGTGGGGACGGACACCACGAGCGAGTTGGCTGTCATGTGCGATACGTTCAAGCCGCTGAAGATGACGCAGTTCGCCGATTCGATCGAGGACAAGGAGTATCACTACTCGTGGGTTCGTCGCGAGAATGAGGCGATGGAGACGAGCAAATAGGGGCAGAACCACGCATTGCTTATCTCTGGTTGGCGTTTTCGCCTCTGTCAATGATTCTCGCGTCCATGGTCGTGATGCGCACTGTCGGTGCTTTGTCCAATGCGTAGAAGATTGGCAGGCACTTGTTGCACTCTCGAGGAAGAGCTGGATCGAACGTCAGTGTCGCCGTGTACTCGGTCGTCCACGAGTGTGCGTTAACACGCCCACCGACGTGCGATAGCTTGGACCGAGTTACGATCTTGATTGCATGTTCGCCACTATTCAGGCCCACAAGGTGGAAAGACGGGGAGGGAGAGAGATCTGGTGCAGCGTCGCCCAAATGAGGTGGAGGAACGGTCTCGCTTCCGTACCATCTGCAACGGCATTCGAAATGTGAGTAGAATCCCTCGGTTACTAGGAGCTTGGGGCCTTCCTTTCCATCCACTTGTTCGATTCTGGATCGCAGATTGTCGAAGCTCGGCGTTGTGTGTTCAGTTCGCGAGTAGACTTCGAATGGAACGCTGGCGCCGTCGACGAAGACCCCTTCTACGTTCTTGATCATGGAACCCCACAGAAACCAGGGATTTGCGCGACGGCGATTCAGCTTCGAGCAGATGTGTCCAGTCGAGTAGATTTCGAGGGTGTCGCCAAAAATAGTCTCCGAAAGCTCCGCCCCCAAGTCTGGTGAGAGATGTTCGTAAACATGGCGTCTGGTGAGTTCGAACAATGCGGTGTCGTAACCGAGGTGCTTGTAGGCAGGCATCAGCACGATGCTTGGGACATATCTGATTGGCTTGATGTATCCAAAGTGAATCGCTCCGTAAAGCGCAGTTACAAGCACCATCGCTGTGAGCTTCTTCCAGTTGCGAGAGAGAAACGTGCTCGGGCGTTTAAGGAGTTTGGTGGGCTGGATCTGGTGGCCGCATTCGGGGCAGGTGCCGACGTCGGTGGCGTAGTTGCACTTGGGGCAGAAGCCTGCGGGTTGGTAGTCGTGATCCATGGGGCTGCCTCGATCGTACGATACTTGTCGGCGGCGTGGTACCGATACGAGTCTAACGGATTGCGACGGCGGATGCTGTCGAGATACGTCGGCGGAGCAGAGACTTTTGAGAAGATTCCAATGAGGCGCCGCTAGTCCGGGCGTTCAGATACCTGCAGCTTGGCGGCTTGTGTCTCCTCAATCTGATCGTTATGGCGTCCGTCGGTATTGTTGCATTGAATGCAGGCAAGGCATGAAACTGGCTCGAAGATGGCAGACCCTTTGTGCACGGTTGACCAAGTTGCGACCGCGGGCTGCGAGCGATCGATGGCGAACAGGCGAGTCTTGACTATGACGGTGATGCTGTGCGGGCCGCGTGTGATGCCCTCAATGTGGTATGTGCGGGGAGGCGGGAGGCGTGAACTAAACGGGTGCATGGGAGGGGCTTCGTCGTGTCCGTAGGTAAAGCAATCGCAATGATCTCCGGGACCGAAATCTACTTCGAGGCATTCAACGGCCAGGTCTTCACCTGTTGTTCGCTCGCGAAGAGCGTCCGGGCATACTGAGTTGTCTCTTGACTCGTCGGGCCATGCCAGTTCGATGGGTGCTCCGTCGATTCGGACTTCGTCGATTGTTTTGAAAACATAATAAAAACCGAACATCCGAGGGAGGTTCCCCGAACGATTCATCCTTGGACAAAGATGCCCGTTTGGGTAGATGTACATAGTGTCTGAGAGATAGTCTCGCATAAGGCGGCTTGCCTGATCGGGTGTGAGCGAATTAGTTTGTGCTCGCCGCTTTAACTCTGCAATTGCGCGCAACGAGTCGAATCCTTCGTGAGCTGTAATCAGCAGTGGGGTCGGAATCCAGCGTATCGGTTTGATCAATCCGAAGTGAAACCCTGAGTACACCGCTCCGACCACTACTGCAACTGCGAGTTTCTTCCAGCTGCGAGAGAAGAACGTGCTCGGGCGTTTGAGTAGTTTGTTGGGGTGAATCTGGTGGCCGCATTCGGGGCAGGTGCCGACGTCGGTGGCGTAGTTGCACTTGGGGCAATAGCCTGCGGGTTGGTAGTCGTGATCCATGGGGCTGCCCTGATCGTACGATACGTGTCGTCGGCGTCGTGCTGATGCGAGTCTAACGGAAAGCGACGGCGGATGCTGTCGAAATACGTCGGCATCGCAAACCACTGGCTGGAATCGGCGGTTGGGGCGATGATGTTACGGGGAAGGTACGGTTGATCCTATGCTATCGCTCTCGCAGTTATACAAGCCGTCGTTGTCGCTTCTGACTGACTTCTATCAGCTCACGATGGCGTATGCGTACTTCAAGTGCGGCGTCACGGATCGTGAGGCTGTCTTTCATCTGACCTATCGCAAGAACCCGTTTGGCGGTGGGTACAGCGTCTGCTGTGGGTTACAGTATGTCATCGAGTATCTCAAGGGGTTCGCGTTCGACGAGTCGGACCTTGAGTACCTGCGCGACATGCGCGGCAACGATGGCAAGCCGCTGTTCGACCCAGCCTATCTGGATCATCTGAAGGGGCTGGAGTTCAGTTGCGATGTGGACGCGTTGCCGGAGGGGACGGTGGCGTTTCCGCATGAGCCGCTGGTCCGCGTGAAGGGGCCTATCCTGCAGTGTCAGATTCTTGAGTCGGCGCTGTTGAACATCGTCAATTTCCAGACGCTGATCGCGACGAAGTCGGCCCGCGTGTGTCAGGCGGCGTTGGGCGATCCGGTGTTAGAGTTCGGATTGCGGCGGGCGCAGGGAATCGACGGGTCGTTGGCGGCGAGTCGGGCGGCGTACGTCGGTGGATGTGCGGCCACGTCGAATGTGTTGGCCGGCAAGCATTTCGGGATTCCCGTTAAAGGTACGCACGCGCACAGTTGGGTGATGACGTTCGAGACGGAGCTTGAGTCGTTCGAGCAGTATGCGGCGGCCATGCCGAACAACTGCATTTTTCTTGTGGACACGTACGACACGCTGGAGGGCGTGCGAAATGCGGTGGAGGTGGGGCGTACGCTTCGCGAGCGTGGCCACGACATGATGGGCGTACGGCTGGATTCGGGCGACCTTGCGTACCTGTCGATCGAGTCGAGGCGGATTCTGGACGAGGGTGGGTTTCCGGATGCGAAGATCGTGGCCAGCAACGATCTCGACGAGGGGATCATCAAGAGTTTGAAGGAGCAGGGCGCGAAGATTGCCATCTGGGGCGTGGGGACGAAGTTGGCGACCGCGTACGATCAGCCTGCGATGGGAGGCGTGTACAAGATGTCGGCCATCCGTCAGACGGGCGGTGACTGGCAGTACAAGGTGAAGCTTTCCGAGCAGGCGATCAAGATTTCGAATCCCGGCATCCTGCAGGTACGGCGTTTCCTGGTTGGCGAGGAGTACGTTGGTGACATGATCTACGACGAGAAGCTCGGGGCGACGGATGCGTCGACGATCGTCGATCCGATGGACATGACGCGTCGCAAGGTGATGCCGACAAACGCGGAGACGGAGGATCTGCTCGTGCCGATCTTCCGAGGCGGGGAATGTGTCTACGACGCGCCGTCGCTACCAGATGTTCGTGAGCGGGCGATGGCTGGGCTGTCTCGGTTCCATTCGGGCGTGAAGCGATTCGTCTATCCGCACGAGTATCCGGTTGGCTTGGAGCAGAAGCTATTCGACCTGAAGACGAAGCTGATTCTGCGTGCGCGAGACGTGGGACAAAACGGGGGTGATGAGGCATGACGCGTGCCTTGATCGTGGTGGATGTGCAGGTTGATTTTCTGCCCGGCGGAGCGTTGGCGGTGCCGGATGGTGATGCCGTGGTGCCGGTGGCGAATGGGTTGATGGCGTCGGGCGCGTTTGATGTGATCGTGGCCACTCAGGACTGGCATCCGGCCAACCATGCGAGCTTTGCAGCCAACCATCCGGGGTGCGCGGTCGGCGAGGTGATTCAGCTTGACGGCGTGGATCAGATTCTGTGGCCGGTGCACTGCGTGCAGGAATCGGCTGGGGCTGAGTTCGCGCCGGCGCTGGAGACGCTGCGATTTGATCACGTGGTGCGAAAGGGGACGGAACCGCGGATTGATTCCTACAGTGGGTTCTTCGACAACAATCATGCCAAGGCCACTGGTCTGGAGGCGTTGCTCAAGAAGCACGAGGTCGACGAGGTGCATGTGCTCGGGTTGGCGACGGACTACTGCGTGAAATTCACCGTGCTGGATGCCTGCACGCTCGGGTTCACGACGCATTTCATCGAGGATGGCTGTCGTGGGGTGGAATTGGCCGACGGTGACTGTGCACGCGCCATCGACGACATGAAGATGGCCGGGGCGATCGTCACGCGAAGCGAAACCTGTCTATCGTGAATGCAGCAATTACCCCGCGCGCATCGACCGCGAGCCTGGCGTGCCGTCATGTGGCACGATGATGCACTCGCCGGGTTTGATCGGCGGATGATCACTGAAGGCGATCGGCTTGCCGCCGCGGTTCATCGCAATCAGGCCGAATTGTAAGCCCAGCACATGTTCGAGCGTCGTCGCAGCCAAGTCCGTCCGCCAGATCGAATTGCAGATAAAGTCCTGCCCGCCGCCGGGGATCTCGATGCGGATAAGCTGTGCACCGCATTCGCGGGCAGCTGCGTGCATCGGCGTTGCGAAGCAGGCGTCGTCGACCGTTACTTCCGGGGAGCAGCGCGACATCTGCCAACCAAGTTGGTCATGCCGCGTGATGCTCTGATCTGCGGGCAAGCCTCGATAGAAGAACCGGTCGCTTGAGAACTTGCGCGCGAGTTCAACGATCATGCCAGCCTGACGGTCAAAGTCTGCATCGTGATGATCGTACACGACACGCATTTGTGATGTATCGGCGTCGGTGATGTCGATAACAGCCGCAACGTCACCCGGATCGAACTCGCCTTCGATCGACTGGTCATCCACCAGCGACTCGGACCAGCCGAAGTTCTGCCAGGGGTTGCACAGCGGAATCCACGCGAGGCGGAACTTGCCGGCCAACGCACGGGCGTACGGAGTTTCGTTGGGCGGATCAAGGCGGACGAGGTGTTTGAGGAAATACATCGTGCCGTAGATGCCGGCAAAGTCGTCACCGCGAATGCCGGTGCGAATCAGGATGGCTTTGCGTCTTGCGGCCGGCAACCCGAGTGTTTCGTCATCCTCACCGACCTGAATGATGGTGTCCTCACGACTGCGACCCTGATGATTGAAGACATAGTAGCGTGGCGTGAAGTCGCGCAGAAGCTCAAACCATTTCTGCTCGGACTCCTCCGGAACCGTGTACTGCCCCAAGCCGGACTGATCCAGGCCGAGCAGATCCAGCAGCAGATAGACAGCCACGTTCGGCTCGCCCGCGCTGGACGGCAACTCCGCCATCGGTTCCATATCGATGACCGTCAAGCCGCCGCCGTCGGTGGCTTTGTGCAGCGCCATCGGTTTTTCCGAGGTCGCATCCGAATCGGTCATCGACTCCAGAAGCGTGACGAAGCCATGCTCCTTGAGGAGTTTGGTGAATGCTGGTCCCTTGCGGAACTGCCGATGCACCTGTTCGCGCGGCTCCTCACCCTGCCAGGCGAACGGAAACACATCATGCAGGACGAAGCCACGCGTCATGTGGTCCCCCCAGACCACCTTGGCGAAGAGCGGATCGTCGTCCTGCTCGATGTCGCGCGTCTGAAGGCCGTTGCCGACGATCGATGCAAACGCCGACGTCGAGATGATGACGACGTGTTGAGCCGCAAGCTCCAGCAGCGCCTTCAGTGAGCGCAATCCGGTGGGCACCTTCTCGTCGGGAAACAGAATCGCATCCGTCTTGCCCACGACATCACGCCATGACTTGCGTGGCGCGCACGCGACCTGCCGCGGGCCAAACCGCTTGCCCAGAATCGCCGACAGCGGATTGAATGTTGCATCGTCGCTGCAAAGGGCCACCCGTTTGGCGCGTCGCGGCGAACGCTGCGCGTGCGTGGGCGGCGGCAATGCCATGGGATGACTCGTCTGATCCGGCTCGATCAGTTCGCAGGCGAACACGTCGTGAATGGTCATCTCGCCGCATGCATCGCTGAGGCCGACTTCGATGATGATCGCACGCGTCCCCGGTGGTGTTTTGAAAACGCCGCGAAGCGTCAGCGGACCAGACGTGGTCAGCGTGCCCGCCAGTCGGATATGGTCCTCGGCTGGTTCGTCATCAATCACCGGCCGAATCCACAGGTTGGCACCGCTGTGCCGGTCGCTGCCGGCAAGCGACGCGGTCACGTCGGCTTCGAAGCGATACCAATCCTCGGACTTGCAGCGCATCTTCTGGCTGAAGAACGCGATCGTGCTGTCGTGGCCACTTTCGATGACAATGCCATGATCCGGTTCGTCGTCAGGGCGTCGTTGCCAGGTCGTGCGATCGTCGCCGACCCATTCCCATGACCGTGGAGATGACTTGCCCTTGTCAAACCGTGAATTGCGAATGCGATTGACTTCGTCGCTCAACGGATGGACCTTTCACATTGAACTCATGGATCGTCAGCGGGTTCTAACCGCTGGTGCGGCGCGACGCAACGACCGCCAGAGGCTCATCGCCCGTCCGGCGAGTTCATACGCCTGGAAACGGCCCGCCCGATTCGCAGGCTAACCCCCACACCGGCCATGTCCGCCACCCAGTCGAGTATCTCGGCCCCACGCCCAAACCATGGCTGGGTCAGTTCGTCCGCCATCGCGAACAGGGCGAAGCACAACAGCCAGATGCTCACCTGTCGCGGGTCGAATCGCCGAACCGCCATCGACCACAGCCCCACGGACGAGAGCACGAAATACCCCGCAAAATGCACCAGCTTGTCGAGATGGGGAATACGCACGGGACCGGCCGGGATCTTTGGAAGGTGGGTCAGCACGACCCAGCCAATCGCCAGGGATATCCAGATGGCTTTGCGACCCGACTTGCCGCCGACGGATGTCAGCATCGGTTCAGGCGATGTTGGCGATGTCGCCGGTGTCGGTCACGTCGGCCTGATGCTGCTCGGGTAATCTGTAAGTCTCGGGTGGCAGATCAGCCTCGTCGACAGCGTTCTCAACGGCGGGTTCCGAGTCAGGGACGTCAGATGATGCTGGCACAGCCACGTCAGGCGACCCCAATTTCGGCTCGGCTGCCGGGATCGTTGCGGTTGGCTCTTCAGTCGATTCCGATGACGCGGAGTTCTCCGGCGTCGGATCAGGGGCCGTGACCGGTTCTTCGACTGCATCCGGCGAACTTCCGAAACCAAGTCGCTCGGCATTGACCTCCAACCACTCGTCTGCGAGCGCCGCATAGTCGATCGCCCCGTTGCATCTTGGCTCGTACTCAAAAATCGTGACGCCGTGTGACGGAGCCTCAGCCAGCTTGATATTGCGTCGGATGGGGGTGCGGAAAACGCGGGCATCGGACCAGGGGCACTTGGCGTCGTGGGATGCCGCGAAGAAATCCTTCACGTCGTCGACGATTTCGGTCGCCAGCCGCGTGCTGCCCTCGTACATCGTCATGATCACCCCGCCGACCCGGAGGCTGGGATTGATCCGCTTGGAGACGAGGCGAATGGTCTCGTGCAGGAGTTTGCCCAGACCCTGCAGTGCGAGGAAGTGCGGCTGGAGGGGAATGAGCACTTCGTTGGCAGCGGCCAGTGAATTGATCGCCAACGTGCCAAGCGACGGCGGGCAGTCCATCAGCATGAGATCGTAGTCGTCCTCGACGGCCTCGAGCGCATCACGCAGGATCACCTCGCGGCCCACCACGCTGACCAGTTCCACTTCGGCGGCGGCAAGATCAAGATGCGACGGGATCAGCGACAAGGTGTCACTTAGCGGGATGGCTGCCTCCGCAATGCCGACACGTTCCTCGAGCACGGCGTAGACGCTTTTCTCCGATTTGCCGTCGACGCCGAAATTGAGCGTGAGGTGGGCTTGCGGGTCCAGATCGATCATCAGCACGCGGAGACCGGTCCGGGCAAAGGCCGCCGACAGATTCGCCACAGACGTGGTTTTGCCGACTCCGCCCTTTTGGTTCAAGACTGCGATCGAGTGCATCGGGTCCTCCTTAACCGCTCAAGGCTGCGATTCCATTCACTGAGGCGGATTGTACGTGGAAAATACCCGCGCGTCACCGGAATTCGGGACGTAGGTGGTCGTTCCGTGGATTGGGCGAAGTCTTGCTGGGTTCAGTCTTCAAGACGAGGCAGGCCAGCGACCATGGCCATGTGCACCACATCGGCGAGGCGATCCACACCAAGCTTGGACATGACGTTGGCCCGGTGCACCTCGACCGTTTTCTGGCTGACACCCAGCTCTTCGGCGATCTCGCGATTTCGCCGCCCCGAGATCAGCATCTGCAAGACCTCGTTTTCGCGCGGGGTCAGCGTGTCCATGAGTTCGAGGATTTCGTTCCTGCGGGCTTCCTCCTCGCGTGCTTCGGAACTGCTGCTGATGGCCTGCTGAATGCGATCGAGCAAGGTCTGGTCGTTGAAGGGCTTCTCGATGAAGTCGAAGGCACCGGCTTTCATGGCGCGAACGGCCATCTGCACGTCACCATGCCCGGTGATGACGATAATTGGCAGATTCGGGCAGCGAAGACGGACTTTCTCCTGCAGATCAAGCCCGCTCGTTCCCGGCATGCGCACGTCAAGAATCAGGCATCCCGCGTTCTTGTCATCGAAGTTGTCGAGGAACTCCGCAGCCGACGCGAACGTCTCAACCGCGAGCCCAACCGATTGCATCAGCCAATCAAGGGAATCCCTGATGGCGGGGTCGTCATCGACGACAAAGACTTTAGCACCCACGCCCATGTGCACCACCTCAGTCATGTCGTTCATCGTAGCATCCACTGCCCATTGTTAGGCATGATACGTCCGAAATTCGTGCACGGAATTGGTAGTTTTCCTAGCTGCAGCGAACATTTTTGAAACTGAGATGGCATCGGCTTCCACCAAGAGTGGAACGTATTGCTCAGGGCTTTATTTTGGGTTTCGTTGGCTTTTCGCGCCCAACACCATCGGGAAGCGCGAGTGCCACGAAATGGCACACCAGAACCTGCCCTCTGGCACGAGAAATCGAATGTGACGACTCGGGAAAAGCGTATTCCAATAATGGTTATCGGACGGTATCCGGTCGGGATAGGCTGGCGCCAACTGGTGCGCGTTCGATTCTTCGACGAAGCCCAATAATTTCTCCTTTGCGAGCAGAAACGCGGGTTCGCGCACGTATCGGAGGTAAGTGGCGGTAGTTCGATGGGGGCGCCGCGGGTGTTTCGGCGACGAGATTTCGGTGTCGCGGCGGACGCGTTATCATTGAGTTTTCAAAGACGAAACAATGGTCCAGTGCGGCTGTAGGCCTGCTGGGCATGGGCTTTCGAGGCGGCCCTGACACAGGTTCGAACGAAAGGACGAGATCTGATGCGTGAGCGTAGGTTGACTGTTTTGTGTTGTTTGCCCCATTTAATGGTGGCGTGCGTGGTGTTGGCTTCAGGCCAAGCCACTTTCGGGCAGGAGTCGGGTGGCGAATGTGCGCCCGATCCTGCCGGAGCGGGATGTCTCCAGACGCAGTGTCCGGTGGACGGTGAGTTTTGTCTGCCACGGTGCATCAACGTTGATCCACTCAACGGCAATGTCAGCGTGATCGACTGTGACTGTCAGCGCACCTTCGAGTGTCGACCGTCACCAGACGTCGGGCCCGGTCAGACGAGTGGCTTCTGCGTTGGTGACTGTCCGGTTGGGACCTCTTGTCGTGAAGAGGTCACGGTCAATGCGGATGGCTCGCTCGATGTGTGCTGCGACTGCGTGCCGATCGGGCAGGAGTGCCTGCCGGCAATCGATGGTTTCGGCTGCGCTCCGTTTGATTGTCCGATCGCCGGTCAGGAGTGCGTGCCTGTGGCGGTGGAGTGCCTGCCGGGCGTTGGCTGTCGCGTGTTGGAATGCGACTGTCGGTTCACCAACGAGTGTCAGATATTTCCGACGGCCATTCCGGAGCAGCCATTTGCGTGCGACGGTGACTGCCCCCCGGGATTCGTTTGCGAGGAAACCATCGTCGACGTGGACAGCGACGGCATGCCGGAGTTGATCCGCTGCGACTGTGTGCCCGAAGGCGAGATCGAATGTGAGCCGAACGCGGAGGGCACGCAGTGTCGCAACGCGTTCTGTGACATTCCGGAAGATCGCTGTGTGCCGCAGGTGGTTGTGTGCGGTCCCAATGGCAACTGCCAGATCACCGAGTGCGATTGCAGTGATCCGAACCGTTGTCACATCGATCTTGACCCTCCGTCGTTCCCGTTCTGCACTGGCGAATGTCCCGACGGATTCGAGTGCGTCGAGCGCGAGGTTGCGCTGCCCAATGGCTTCACGCAGCACAAGTGTGACTGTGTGCCGGAGACGCAGGCCTGCTGCACTTTCGAGGGTTGCGTCGAACTGCCTCCGACAGCGTGCCAGGAAATGGGCGGTACGCCACTGGGCGATGGCACGACCTGCGGACCTGAAGGCTCGTGCTGCATCCCGGGTGATGCCACGGCGTTCTGCATCGAGACCGATGCCCAGTGCTGTCAGGTGCTCGGAGGAACGGCTCAGCCATCCAATGAGGTTTGCTCCGCCACGCGTGCCTGCTGTCTGGGTGATGTGTGTCTGGATATCGACCCTGCGTGCTGTGACGACTTCGGCGGTGTGACGGTCTTCGGGACGGATTGCGGGCCTGGTGTCTGCGATCCACCGGAGTGCGGTCCGACGCCGAACATGGACCGCTGTGCGCCGGTCGATTGCCCCGACGAGAACGATGTTTGTGTGCCGACGCGCGTGGTCTGCGGACCGGGCGACGTACCGTGTCGCGTTGAGACGTGTGAGTGTCGGGATCCGAATCTCTGCCACGTGGATCTCGATCCGCCATTCTTCCCGTTCTGTGTTGGCGACTGCCCGGACAGCACCGAGTGCGTGGAACGTGAAATCCTGCTGCCGACCGACGAAACACTGCACTTCTGCGAGTGCTTGCCGCTCGAATGCGAGCCGTTCCCGGATGGCAGCGCATGTGCACCGTTCGACTGTCCTGACGACAACGACGAGTGCGTGCCGCGCGAGGCTGTTTGCGACCTGGCCAGCGGCCAATGCGAGATTACCGAATGTGATTGCGGGAATCCGAATGGTTGTCAGGTGGTCGTCGTTCAGGGTGAGGGTGCGTTCTGCGAGGGTGATTGCCCACCGGGGACGGTCTGCGAGCAGTTCACAACGCAGTTGCCCGGCGGACAGATTCGCATCAAGTGCGAGTGTGTCCCTGAGATTTGCGAGCCATTGCCGACGGGTGACCGTTGTGCCCCGACGACCTGCCCGGATCCCGGCGATGAGTGCATTCCGATTCTGCTGGAGTGCCTGCCGGGTATCGGATGTCGTGTGATCGAATGTGAGTGCATGTCACCGAACTTCTGCCACATCGAGATCAATGCCAATGGCGGTCCGGTGTGTGAGGGTGGCTGCCCGGGTGACGATGTGTGCAATCTCGTCGGCATCGACGTCGACGGCGACAATGAGCCTGACCTGTTTGAGTGCCGCTGTTCGCAGCCGGTGGCGTGCTGCCTGCCGGACGGAGACTGCGCGGAACTGGATGCGGTCGAGTGCGACAACGCCGGTGGCATGCCAGGTCCTCCGGGATCGGTGTGTGATCCGCCGCAGCCATGCTGCATCGTCGGCGCGGTCATTGGTGAGTGCGACGAGCGTTCGCCGGTATGCTGCGAGTTGGCTGGCGGTATCGTGCAGGATGCGGGTGATAGTTGCACCGAGCGGGTGGCCTGCTGCCTGAATGACGGCCCGTGTCTGAACATCGATCCGCTCTGTTGCGACGAGCTTGGCGGTACGCCGGGCGGTCCGAATTCGCAGTGCACGCTGGAAGGCGCTTGCTGCCTGCCGGGCGGTGCATGCGAAGTGCTGGACCGGACGTGCTGTCAGCTGGCAGGTGGGTTGTTCAGGGGGGCGAACACGTCATGCGATGAGGTGTCATGTCCCGATCCGCCCAAGATCGTGCACGAGCTTGGTCTGCCGGGTCAGACGCGTCCACACACGGGTTACAAGGATCCGAAGCAGGATCTTAATCCCGCTGGTAATCGCGATGGGCTGACGTCGTGTGAGATTCGGTTCAACGTGCAGGTTTTCGCAACGAACGCTGGTGGATTTCCGACGACGGCGAACTTCTCAATGACGGAGACCGGTGGCGGCGCGCCGCCGACGGTGACGGGCGTCATGATGATTGGAGGCGACCCGACGTTCTACGAAGTGTCGTGGGACCGCCCCCTGACGCTGCAGGAATGGACGACCATTCGTGCGTCGGTGTTCAATGCCGTCGGCGATCCGATCATCAACGTGGGTGATCTGGGACCTGGCATGGAAGAGCCGGACCGCGTGGACCTCGGTTACCTGCCGGCGGACGTCGATCAGGCTGATCCCGTGGCGCCGTTGGACCTGTTCCGATTCCGGCAATATGTGAACGGCATCGCGATGCCGCCGCTGGGGCTGGTGTCGGATTACATTGACACCAACCGCGATGGTGCGGTGACGCCGTTGGACCTGTTCCGTTACCGGCAGCTTGTCAACGGTGTGGCCACAACCCAGCCATGGGGTGGTCAGTCGATGAACAACCCGCAGCCATAGCTGCGACCAGAGAATCAGTGACTCGAGTTGCTGCCCCCGTCGACTGTTATCAAGCGGTCGGCGGGGGCTTTTTTCCTGGTGACACGATGCGTGTATAGTCTCGCCCATGGGAACCGTGAGCGTACAAGGCGTTTGCAAGCAGTTTGGCGGGCAGATCGTGCTCGATCAGGTGTCGATCGAGTTCCACAGCGGCGAGATCGTGGGACTCGTGGGACCGAACGGAGCCGGTAAGTCGACGCTGTTCAAGATCATCGAAGGAGAATTGCAGCCGGACTTGGGCAAGGTGACGTGGTCGAAGGGGATGGACCTCGGTTACTTGGCGCAGGAGACGAGTTTCGATCCGTCGGCGGGACTCCGCGATGTGGTCACGACCGCGTTCGATCACATTTTCGCGATGGAGAAGAAGCTGCACGACCTGTCGGATCGGATGGCGGCTGGCGAGGATGTGATGGCTCACTATGACAGGTTGCAGCATCAATTCGAAGCCGCGGGAGGCTACGACTATGAGCAACGCCTCGATCAGGTGTTGGGCGGGTTGGGGTTCGGCCCGCAGGATGAGGACCTGAAGGTATCGGCCATGTCGGGTGGGCAGAAGAGTCGGGTGGCGCTCGCGAAGCTGCTGTTGCGCGAGTCGCGGTTCCTGATGCTCGATGAGCCGACGAATCACCTCGACATCGACGCGGTACGTTGGCTGGAGAAGTTCTTGGCCGGACACCGCGGCGGGGCGGTGATCATTTCGCACGATCGGTATCTGCTGGATCGTCTCGTGTCGCGGGTTGTCGAGTTGGAGAACCATCGGCTGGTCAGCTATTCGGGCAACTACACGAACTACGTGCAGACGAAGGAGCTGCAATTGCTGACGCAGGGGCGGCAGTTCGAGAAGGACCGGGAGTTCATCGAGAAAGAGCAGGCGTTCATCGCGAAGCACATGGCTGGTCAGCGGACGAAGGAGGCGCAGGGGCGGCGGACGCGGCTTGAGCGACGGATGGCCGACGGTGAGTTCGTGATGGACAAGCCGACCGAGAATCGGAAGGTGAAGTTCGAATTCGACGAGGGGTTGTCGCTTGATGGTCCCGTGCTGCGGGCGGATGGGTTGGCCAAGGCGTACGACGAGAAGCAATTGTTTTCCGATCTGACGATTCGACTCGATTCGGGGCAGCGCTTGGGGATCACGGGTCCGAACGGCGTGGGCAAGTCGACGCTGTTGAAGATCGTGCAGGACCTGGTCGAAAAGGACGCCGGCGAGTTTGAGTTCCATCGCAAAGCACACATCGGCTACTACGCGCAGGACGCCGGCGGTCTGAAGGAAGATCAGTTGGTCGTCGATGCGATCCGCGAGATTCGCCCCGTGTTTTCGGAGGAGCAGGCACGGACGTTGTTGGGGGCGTTTCATTTCACCGAGGAGCGCGTGTTCAAGAAGCTGGGGCAATTGTCCGGTGGGGAGCAGTCGCGGGTTCGACTGCTGCGGTTATTGCTGACGTCGCCGAACGTGCTGATTTTCGATGAGCCGACGAACCATCTGGACATCGCGTCGCGGGAAGCGTTGGAGCAGGCGTTGGCGGATTATGAAGGCACTATTATTGCGGTCAGTCACGATCGCTATTTTCTCGACCGCGTGGCGGACCGGCTGCTCGTGATGCGGCCTGGGGTGTGCAGGACGTACACAGGCAACTACTCAGCCTACATCGAAGAGGTTGAGCGCGAGCAGCAGGAACAGAATAAACAGAAGAAGAAGTCGCAAGCCAAGAAGAATGAGCAGCGCAAGGCTGAGCGTCGCAAGGAGTCGCCGTTTGATCGGATGACCATCGACGAGATCGAAACGGTGATCATGGAGCGGGAAGCACTGGTGGCTGAACTGAACGAGCGGTTCGCCGATCCGGAGGTCATGAAGGATCGGGAGAAAACGATGGCGTTGTCGGACGAGTTGGCCGCAGCGAAGGCGGACCTGGCTGAGGCGGAGGACGCCTGGAGCGAAAGGGCGGAGCAGGCGTGACGCGGTCGGTCGATGAGTTGCGCGAGGAGATGGTGTCGATCGCGCGGCGGATGCACCAGCATGGGTTGGTGGCGGCGACGGACGGGAACATCAGTTATCGCCTCGATGATGGCGGCTTTCTCGTGACGCGGAGTGGGTTGTGTCTTGGGGAAGCCACCGTCGGCGACGTCGTGCGGTTGAATTCAGCCTGTCGCGTGCTGGAAGGGGGCAAGCCAACGTCGGAATTGGCGTTGCACATGACGGTCTATCGGATTCGCGACGACGTGCAGTCGGTCGTGCATGCCCACCCGACCTACGCCAACGCGTTGACGTTCGCCGGCGTGTCGATGGATGAGTTGGTCATTCCCGAGGTCGTGCTGACGTTGGGCCGCATTCCGACGACCGATTATGGGACGCCCGCCTGTCCGGAGGGCGCGGAAGTCGTCGCGCCGCACATCGTGGACCATGACGCCGTGCTGCTGCAGCGGCACGGCTCGGTGACGGTGGGGGCGTCTGCCACGGAAGCCTACCTGAAACTCGAAAAGGTCGAGCACGCCGCCCACATCCTCTACCTCGCCCGCACCCTCGGCGGCCCCACCCCGATGAACACCGAAGAATTGTCCCGCCTCGCCGCCGTCGGCAAACGCCTCGGCATCAACCTCCCGCCTCCGTTGCGAGGACTGAAGTCTGTCCTTTAGTCCAAGCCGAGACGACGTATCAACGCCGCTGAGTGTCTATTCATCTTGTTGATGAAGGTTTATTGGTCAGGGATCGGGGCGACCCGCCCGTCCCAGATCTTAATTGTTCCATCCGAGTGCCCTGAAATAATTTGGTTGCCGTCTGGGCTGAATGCGATGCGTTGGGCTGTTGAGCCTACGGACTGAAGTGACATAACTTGGTCACCACTGGCAGAATCCAAGACCCTGACGCTGCCCCCGACACTCCCTGTGGCGATACGTGAGCCATCCGGATTCACTGCAATAGCCGTCACCGCTATCTCATCGCCTCGAGGGGAGTCAATGAACTGAATCACCGATCCGTCGATGGCATTCCAAATCCCGATCTGCCCGTTGTCAAAGCCTGCGAAGACTCTCTCTCCGTTGTCTCCAAATATCACACACCACGCATTCGTCATGCGGCCCTGGAGAGTGAGGACCTCGTCGCCGGTCCGAGGTTCACGAAGAACAAGGTCTCCGGCGACGATGCGCGTCCCATCAGGGCTGAATGCGATCGAAACTGAAAAGTGCCTGGTGGAATACATTGAAATCCTTTCACCGCTAAATGCGTCCCAGATTTTGACATATTCCGATGTTCCAGAAGCGATGAGTGTCCCATCAGGACTGAACGCGACAGTTTTGACGATGCCGTCATGTCCTCCAAAAGTCAAAGCGTTGGAAGAGCTCTTCACGTTCCATACGGTGAGTGTCCCATCCGCGTTTCCGGAAACGGCGCGATCTCCATCAAGGCTAAATGCCAGTGATTCAGGATATAGTCCCGCGCCCGCATAGGACTCAATTGTTGTGCCACTTCTTGCATCAAGAACATAGATTGTGCTGTCTAGTCCAGTAGCCAAGATCTGCGTCGCTGATTCGTTAATTGCGAAATATGTGAACGATCTGGATTTGCTGTCATTCGGAGGAATCCTTCGGACCGCCTTGTGGCCGTCCACTGCCCATAACTTAATCGTCATGTCCCAGCTTCCGGTCGCAATGAGCGTGCCATCCGGGCTAATTGCAATCGACGTGATACCTTCTTCGTGTCCCTGGAGTCTTCGAATTCGTTGCCCTGATGCAGCGTCCCAAATGCTCAGCGTGCTGTCATCGTCACCGGCGACAAGGAGTTTCCCGTCTGGGCTGTATCGAACGGAAGTGACTCTGTCACCGTCCCCCTGTAGAGTCCGTATACCACTCTCCGCCACGACATCCCAAATTGCAAGCGACATCCAACCAGCCGATACAGCGTGCGTCCCATCAGGGCTGAACGTGACGGAAAACACCGGGGAATCATTGTTTGAGATGGATGAAATCTCATCGCCGGTCTCGGCGTCCCATATCTTAACCGTCGAGTCCGAACTGCCGGATATTATGTGCATGCCATCGGGGCCATATGCGACAGAGGAAACCGAATCCTTATGTCCAACCAGTGAGTGGGCCTCGTTTCCGCTAGCCACGTCCCAAACCTTGACCGTATTGTCGTGACTCGCCGAGACGATTTGTCTGCCGTCCGGGCTGAAGGTTATGGAATTGACAGCTTCCAAATGTCCCACAGTCGATCGGATTTCATAGCCACCAGCGACGTCCCAAATCTGGATGGCACCGTACCAGCTTCCAGAAGCTACCATTGTGCCGTCCGGACTGAACGCAACACAAGTGATCCAATGGTCTGCACCTGGCAGTGTACGGATCTCGCAGCCGGGCTCGACATCCCAAATCTTGAGCGTCCCGTCTGTGCTCCCTGAGACGATCTGCGAGCCATCCGGGCTGAATGCGACTGAATTGACACCTCTGCCGTGTCCGTAGAGTGTTTGAACGCTTGTATCAGAGATTTGGTGCAGATATCCCCACTCCCAATTTCTCAAATTGGGGGGACACTTCTCGAGCGCTAACCTCATGGGCCCGATCTTGCTGTCTCGCCAATTGACCACAGCTTCGGCGATGTAGGCACGATAAAGTGCTCCGGATAGCTCCCTCTCGCGCTCCTGTGCGAGCATGAGATTGTCTTGGGCTTCATGCTGCGCGCGTTCGGCAAGCACTCGCTGGCGAGATTCTCTGTTCAGTGCGACGCTCGTCGACACAATGCCAGCCAACAGCACGAGAAATACCGTCGCAACGCCAATCACGACTGCCTTATGTCGCCTCGCAAACTTGCCAAGCTGGTAAAGTGCATCGGGCGGACGAGCGATGATTGGCTGATCGCCGAGAAATCGGCCGATGTCCGTGCCCAATTCGATGGCTGACTGGTAGCGTCGTTCGCGGTCTTTTTCGAGGGCTTTGCATACGATCGTTTCAATGTCGCCGCGCAATGCTGAATTGAGCATGCCGCAACGCGTCGGCTCCTCTTCCTGAATCACCCGAACGGCTTCGTGGAGCATCCGCTTGGTCAGGTCGTGCGGAAGGTGTCCGGTGAGCAACTCGTAAAGAACGATCCCAAGCGCGTACACATCGCTGCGCGTGTCCAGTTCGCTCGCACGGCCACCGGCTTGCTCCGGGCTCATGTACGCCAGTGTGCCGCTCAAGCGAATCATGCCCACATCCAGTGTGGTCGCCTGCAGATCGCATTCGGTCGTCTTGGCCACGCCAAAGTCGAGCACCTTCGGTTGGCCTTCGTCGGTGACGAGGATGTTGGCCGGCTTGAGGTCGCGGTGGATGATGCCCTTCTGGTGTGCGTGCTGAACGGCGTTGCAAACTTTGGCGAACAACGCCAACCGCTGCCGGACGCTCAACTGCTTTGCATCGGCGAACGCTGTCAGCGGCTCACCTCGGATCAACTCCATGACGAAGTAGGGCTGTGCCTGGACGCCTTCGCCGATGGTCCCTGCTTCATAGATTCGGGCGATGCCGGGATTCTGTAGTCGCCCCAGCAGTTCCGCCTCGTCGTTGAGTCGGCGGCAGAGTTCGACGTTTGTGTCCGGGTCTGAGTGAGGCCTAATGAGCTTCAGTGCCACTTCACGCTGTGGATGCCTTTGCAGGGCACGGTAGACCGTACCCATCCCACCTGATCCAATGACGTCAAGAATCTTGTAAGGACCGATGGACTCTGGAGTCGGATGAGGGCCACGCGGGTCAAACTGTGCCCCCATGTGCGTTCGCGTGTCTTGTGCCGTCATGGAATCGCGTTGCCCCTTGATTTGCTCCGCGCATGCGCGGGCCGAGTATGAACATGGACATGGCATTATCGGTCGCTGTGCCATCCGAATATGTCATTCAGATTGGCGAGAGTCAAGGGATTCGTGATGTCGATCGCCTAGGCGTCGAAACTTGCAACTGGGCGCCGTCCGGCGTACACTTGTCCATGTCGGAAGTCCGACGCAGAGAGAGACATTCCGCCGTATCGCGTTGTGTCCACTCCGCTTTTGATGTTCCGACGGATAGCGTGATCTTTCAGGGCCAGGCATCCTGTGGGTAGATCGCTTGGGCGGCGTTTTTGGAGAGAGAGGCGTCGCGGCTTCGGGAGAGAGAGTGGCGAATCGTGACCGGATTGAGAGAGCCGGTCGGTGCGAAACGCATAGCGGTCAAAGAGACCTGCAAGCCTGGAACATCGGAGCGGTGCCCGGACGAGAGAGCCCGAGCACCGCTTCTGCTTTTGGTACAGCGGTCACCCCTTCACCTGCCAATTGGCCGTTCGATTCTTATTCCTTCACGCGCTGGTACGTGATCTCCATGACTTTGACGCCGTTCTCGGCGGAGCTCATGTCGTACATTTCAAAGACGTGCTCGTCCTTGCTGATGATCCGCGACACGTATTTCATCGTGCGGTTGCCTTCCATCGGACTGGAAACGGTGCCGTAGCATGTGATGACCTTGCCAGATGGGTCCATGTTGCCTTCGTTGTAGTAAAGAGCCGTGCCCATGCTGTCCATCCACGTGCTGACGTACTTCTTTTTGGCTTTGTCATAGCCGGTATGGCCGATGCCTTTCATCGGGGTGCCCATCATGCTGCCGGTGGCTTCGAGCTGCAGGAATCGCCCGCCAAGAACCCACTTCGATTCGGCTGTGCCCTGCGAGACGGACGGCGGGTTGTCCGGGCCGGCCATCCAGAATTTCGACGTTGTGATCCAGTTGCCGGCGAAGACTTCGAGGGCCTTGTGCTGCTCGGCTGGTGTCATGAATTCGACCCAGGCTTTCATCGATTCCTCGTTGTGTTCGCCACCGGCGGCCTGATTCTGCGATTCGGTACCCATCAGCGTGTCTCCTGCGAAAGTGGCTGCGATTGCAAGCATTGTTCCAAAGATCGTTCTTCCAAGTGTCATGGATCCTGTCTCCCGGTTTCGGTTCGTGATGACGCCCGCAACGGATCGGATGTCTAATACCGGTTCAGGGGTGGCTGGGTTTTCGCGCGGGAAATCCGGAAAAACTATGGACTTTGTCGTGCGTTGCGCGACGCGGCTTCCTTGGCTTCGAGTTGTTGCGCGCAGATGCGGGCCCAGTGCTCAAAGTCCATGTCCCAGCCGGGGGTGCGATGGCCGAGGCGGTCGGCGATGGTGAAGGAGTGCAGCGCCTGTGCGGGCCAACCGCTGCTGAGTTGCTGCTGTGCGCGGCGGCGTGTGCTTTCGGCGATGTTGGACTTCAGTCGGATGGCCTCGTGGTATTGCTGATCAGCGGCTTCGTTGTTGCCCATGCGTTCGAGCGTGAGGGCGTAGTCCGTGTGAGTGCCCGCGTAGTCCGGATCAATGTCGATCGCTTTCTCGAATGCGATGAGGGCTGATTCGTAATCACCGGACTCGCGCAGGCAAATACCGAGACTACGCCAGACGCCATCGATGTCCGGGCGAATGGCGATGGCGGCAGTGTGGTAGCGGGCTGCTTCCTCCCATTCCTGAAACCGCGTGAGGTACCATGCGTAGTCGTGGTTGAGTTGGAAATGGTCGGGATAGAGCAGCAACGCCTTTCGAAACGGCTCCTTGAGCACGTTTGCGGTCGGTAGGGTATGCAGCGTGGACGCGACGAGCAGGAACGTCTCGGGCGGCTCACTTTCAAGGTCCAGCTCTTTGATCAGCTGGAGGCCCTTATCGAGCTTGGGCGGAAAGTCATAGAACGTCTCGCGGCAACGCGTGCGGTAGGGATCGGTGTCGACTTCCGTGACGATAACAACCTCTTGCATGATGCCAGGGAGCTTCGCATGGTCGCCGTTTAACACCGCGATGAACATGCGACTGCGGATCCAAAGGTCGAGGCCAAACGCAAGTTCCTCTGAGATTTCACTCGCCTGCATGCGCCCGATGATCTCGTCACGCTCGAGAACGCTGAAGTCGATGCCGTATCCGCGAAAGGCATCATCGAATTCGCCATCCATCACGATCCAACTGTCGATGTCGTCATGCGTGGTTCCGGTCGTGGTGATTTCGTCGAGCCTGGCCAGCATGCGGCGGTCGGTGTCGGACCGTTCCAACTCCGCGAGGAATGCATCGACGCGATTGCGGAGTTCGTCGCTGATCGAGTCGTTGTCAGCAAGCTCTGCCAGCTGATCGCCGGCTTTGATGGCGCTGCCCCATTCGCGTTCGTCACGGGCGTCGGACGCCTTGGCTTGTCCGAGGAGTTGGGCGGCTTTGGCATGCACCGTGTTGATCGATTGTTCCAGCTCCGCCGTTCGTTGAGACTGTTCGCGGACGGCCCACGCACCGGTACCCGTGATCAGCAGCACAGCGAACAGAACCGAGATAGCCAATGCAGTGGTCAGACGGCGGGCGCGTTTTTCATGGGCGATCGTCGCACGCGACTCGGCGGCGGCGATTTCGAGGTTCCGCTTTTCCTGCTCCAGGTGTGCGAGGTAGTCGGTGATCTCCCGTGCAATGACACCCGCGTCGCGCGGTCTGTCCTTGCGATTCGATGACAGGCAGGACGTGGTCAATGCGTTGAGTCGCTCGTCTGCGCCGCTGGACTGGATTCGCGCCAGGGCATCGCCGATGTCGGCATTGGACGCTTGCTTGATGACGTCGTTGCGTTGTCCATGATAGGGTGGGCGGCCGGTCAGGATTTCGCACAGGATCGCGCCGAGTGCGAATACGTCCGACCGTTCATCGAGTTGGTCGACCTGTCCATTGGCTTGCTCGGGCGACATGTAGGCCGGTGTGCCCATCACGCTGCCGACGATGGACTGAGCAGCACTCGAACCCGTACGCACCGTCTTGACCGCCTGTTCATCGGGCATTGGGGATTCGATCGGCAGCGATGCACGCTTGTCATCCGTCGCTCCGCCGCGCGAGAGCACCTTGGCCAATCCCCAGTCGACGACCTGCACTTCGCCGAACGATCCGACCATGATGTTGGACGGTTTCAAGTCGCGATGGACGACGCCTCGGGAGTGCGCGTAGGCAGTTGCCTGGCAAACCTGTTCAAAGATGCCGAGCAGTTGTCCGCGGCCATCAGCGGGATCGCGGCGATCGTCGAGCAACGCGGACAGCGTCTTGCCGCGGATGAGTTTCATGGTAAAGAAAGGCTGATCGTCGGCACGCAAACCAAGTTCGTAGACCGGCAGAATGCTGGGGTGTTGCAGTTGGCCGGCGATCTGGGCTTCCTCGATGAATCGCTGAACCATGGCGGGTCGTTCGGTGTGCTCGCTTTGGAGCATCTTGATGGCGACATCTCTTCCGAGGTCGACGTCGCGGCCCTTCATGATCACGCCGACCCCGCCCCGTGCGATTTCACCGAGCATCTGGTAGCGATTGGACTGAGAATTCGCGTTGGCTGACTCATCCCGACGGGCGTGAACCACGGGCGAATCGTCAGACATCGTATCGCGCAGGAGCACGCGCGAGTGAATGCCGTGCGTTTTTTCCAGCAGGCTGACCACGCTCACGCCACGTGTCATGTCGCCCGCGTGGGACGATCCGAACGCAGCCGCCATGCCCGCATCGAGCGGCAGCGTTTCATCGGGACGGTTTTCGTCGACCATCTGAATCCCTTTCGGCTTGCTACGCCGGAACCGAATCGACGTACAGATCTCGGCCATAGACCAACGCGACAGCCACTCCAGCCACACCGTACTTCAACACCGACCACGCGACCGGCAGGAACATGTCAGCCGGTGGGCTGTTGATCATCGCATACTTGTGCAGCGCATCCGGCAACGCCACGATCAATGCCATCAGGACGCCAAACCGCGCGCCCTCTTCGATCGGTGAGCGTCCGCGATAGCCGGATGGGTAGATCGTCGCAAGCAATATGGCGTTGGCCAGCATTGCAAGCAGGTGATACTGCACCAGGTTAACTTCACGGGTATTCTTAAAGTAACCGCCTGCCAACTTCTGAATGGATGGCGGTGTGAACATGTTTACCACCAGAATGGCGACGCCGCATACGACGATGGCCAACACGCGTTTTCTCATGCGCATGGACTTGCTCCTGTGCCGGGTATCCAATGACAGGTTCGACCGATCGCGCGTTTTCGCACGTCAAAACTGAAAAAAACTGCCCGTGGTCAGCCCAATAATCCGAGCAGGGCGGCGCATTCCTTGCGAGCTTCAGACGGCGAACCAGGGCGATGGAATTGCACAACCTCGAGCAGGGCCGTCTCGAACTCCTTGCGTGCTTTGGCGTACTCGCGGTGGAGGTGCTCGGCGTCTTCGGACCATTCAGTCGCGATGTCGCGAATTGGTTGCCCTTGCTGAAACCGCAGCCGAAGCAGCTCGACGCGTCGCATCGCATGCGGTCCGCTTGCCTCAGCCAGTTCCAACTGTCGCGCCGCCGCCTGCTTCATGATCGATCGTGCCCACTCGCGATCGAACACCTGCGATAATTGCGCGTCGGTTGCGTCGGCTCCAGTCGATTGCATGACGGTCAATCCCGCCTGCTCGCGTTTGCGTGCGACCCGCGACTCAGCCCGCATCGCGACGTTGCGGCAGACGCCGAAAAGGAACGCCCGAAACCCGCCGGGCCTGTCCGCGTCAGCCTTTGCAAGTGCACCGCCCTCGCGAAAGCACTCGAAAAAGGCTTCCTGCACGGCGTCATCCACTTCGCTCAACAGCATCCCGCTTCGCCATCGTGCTCGCAGGTAGGCTTCGATCGCCGGTCGATAGCGTCTGGCGAACAAGTCACGCGACACATCCGATCCGCCGCCCGCATCGCGAATCATCGTCCAGCATGTCGTTTCGTTTTCATGCACACGACGAGTTTGATTGATCCCAATGCAAAAGAAAAGGGCCTACCCGACGACGGGTAGCCCTGTGGACGTTTCCAGTCTCGGTTCTCAGGGATTCGACTGCGACGTCGATGTGTCAAACGCCTGGGCCTTCCTGGCGAATTGCTCCTGGGGCAGGTCTTCCCTGTGCGGGGCGTGGGCCCAGCGATGAACCAACGCGATCTTCGCGCGCGTTTTGACCTACTTGACCATTTCTGACCAATTGGTCGGCTCGCCCTCCGCCGCGGTCTTGAGTCGCTTCAGTACCGTGCCAATCTGCTTGCGGAGACGGAACAATGGCTTCTTCCATGGGCCAACCTCGCCGATGCCTACGGCTGTGTAGCGAACACGTGTTTGGCCATCACCGACGCTCTCCAACCGCCACACGCTCCAGAAGTTCTTGCTGTCTGCACGTGTGGGGGGCTGGGCCAATCCAAGCCATCCCTGATGCGCGAGCATGTGGTGTGGGCGATAGGCGAGGAGGCGCGCTTTGGACATGTCGGGCATGACGACGGACTCGATGTTCGGGCCATACGCGGTGATGTGCCCGTCCTGTTTGAGCTTGATTTCCGCGAAATCGGCAAGCCACTGCACCATGCCCGAGTCCGTCGACATCAGCGCCCAGACCTGCTCGGGAGTGGCGTTGATCTTCTTGTCAAACTCCAGCTTGAAGGCACTGTCATCCAACGTGTTGCTGACATCCATTGCCTTCGCTGCAAGGTGTGCGTGAATCATCTGCATCCACTGCTCGTTGGCAGCCAGGAAGTACTTAAACGCCGCGTCCCATTCATCACCCTTCTGCCAGCCGAGCAGCGTCATGCGGAGCGTTGTCTTGTTCCTGCTAACCGGCTTGAGATCGTAGATGAACCAGGTGCCGCCTTTCCGCACGGCTGGGAACTGCTCCGGAGCGCTGCCGGTCCCCGCGAGCATCTCGCCGGGGACGTAGGCCAATACGCGCGTCCCCGTCGGCGACCAGACCTCGTATGATCCATCGATCTCAAGTGCGACCTTCGCGTGTGGTGCCCCCATCGCCGTCATGCCCGCCTCGGTGGCAATCGTGTTCCAGACGCGGTTGGCCGACGCGGGAAGTTCGACTTCAAACGACTGCCACCGCTCCGGCTCTGTGCCTTGCGTCACTGTCACGTCAGCGGCTGACACCGTCGAACAGGTTATCAGCAGGAACACTCCAGCCACGAGTCTCGAATAGCCGGGTCGAGTTTTCATGTTTCTCTCACCTTCATGAGTTGATTCATGTGTTGTCGCAGTTGTTCGATGCACGCATCAAACGGACTGAGGCTGCGATACGCCCGCGCCTGCATGATCCCGCCTTCCATCGTCGTCAGCACAAACCGCGACAACGCCTTCACGTCCGTCCCACGTCGAAATCGACCACCAGCCGCACGCAGAATCTCTTCGACCGCCGCGCACCAATTGTCAAAGTTCATCGCCACCTTCTCCCGCACCGCCGGCACGTCATCCGCCTCAAGGGCGAGATTCCCGATCGGACAACCTCGCGTGCAGTCGGTCGACTCCAGCAGCCGCCGATACCCACCCATCACCGCGAAGACCTGCTCGATCGGATCACGCGTCATCGCCCTCGCTGGCTCAAAAACCTCCGCGTGCATGTGCTCCGCGTAGCCATCCAGCACAGCCAAGAGCAGATCCTCCTTGCTCGCGAAAAAGTGATACAGGCTTCCGCTGCGCGCATTCGCATCGCGAAGAATCTCCGCCAACCCCGTTGCATGATAGCCCTGCTCGTAGAACAGCTTCATCGCTGAGTCGACGATTCGTTGCCGCGTGGTATTCCCGCCGTCAGATTCATTCGATGTCGATCGGCTGCCGGGGCGTCTGTCGCCCGCCTGACTTCCCGACGTCCGACGCTTGTCACGATTCTCAGCCACACCAGACGCGCCCATTCTCCGGATTCTTCCAGGCAAGAGGACCGTCAGCCACGCCCATCACCGCGTCCAATTGCCATCCTGCGTCCCGCCGTCTCCATGCGGATTCTTCCCAACCCCAGTCCATCGATCCATTTCCAATGACTCTCCAACCAACGGCGTTAGTTGATCGATCAACCAAGATACTTGGTTGGAGAACGCAAGTCAACTGCCGGTCGCGTGCGGTGTGAAACGGCGCTTCTCGTTTGACGGAGTCGCGATATTCGCAGTGCGGGTGTCTGCCGTGGACGAAGACGGAGGGCTTCGACCGTACGCCGGTCGGCTGCGCGGTCCTGCCGCGCCATTTGTGTCGTCACAACATCGGCTGTTTTGGGGCGACCGCAACGAGCCGCGGCTGTGACGCGCCGACTCAAATCAAGTGATGCGTGACCAAGCTGATGGCGATAACCGCATACAGCAACAGCCCCGCTCCGCTGACGATCATCCCCGCCATCAGCCAAACTGTCGTTGGGTTCCGACAGGAGCAGATCAGCGACAAACTCGACGCAAAGCTGGCTCCGAGCAACATCAGACCCAGCGGTGGAAACGCAATCATCGCCCAGCCAGCGAGTGCACACGTCAATTCGCCGACCCCGCTGATGTCCGTGTTCACCGCGAAACTCGTCGGGTCGTCCGGATCAAACGCCCGCCCACATTCCGGACAGCGATGGGCCGGTAGCGCGGTCAGGTCGTAGTCGCAGCTCAAGCAATGCCGATCGCTCACCGGATCATCCGAATCAACTGCATTGGCGGTGGTGCCATTGTACGCACGAACACGCGTATTCCTAATCAGGGTAGTAGCTCCACCCTCTCTTGGGACAATAGGTGTGAGACGTTCCGTGATTGCTGATGTACCACAGAAAGCGAAACCCGCCATAGAAATCGCTCGACTCGTAGAGCTGGAAGTGTGGCTTGTTGCTCTGGTGCAGGAACTGGTATCCGCTCAGATCGCTCGGGTACTCTCCGTTGTCTTGTTTGTGCTGTTCCAGAAACTCGATCAACTGTTCCGACTCCGCCGCGAGCATGTGGTGCCGTACCCCGTGCATGCAAATCCTTGGCACGATGAGCAGGGCAAGAACGACCTGCAGGAAGACGACCACCCGTGGCGGCGCCACGAACAGCAGCAACAGAAAGAACCCGTTGCCGACGATGACGATAAACTGAAGAAGGAAACTGTGAATCTCGCTGACCGATTCGTACGCGTAAAGCGCGCACACGTACTCGACGGGTAGGATCAAGAGATTGAAGAGAAGCAGCTTGAACCCGACGCGAGCCACGCGGCGGTACTGTCGTTGAAAGAAAGTACTCGCCCACGTCGTCGAATCGGTCGGATCAAACGGAGTTCCGCACTCGGGGCAGCGGTCAAGTGGCAAGCCCATCAAGCGATAACCGCATTCTCTGCAGCGGGGAGACTCTGACGTGATCCATTCACTCGTTTGAGGTCGCATCGTCCGGCTTCTTCTTGCGACGCTTCGGAGGGCGGCGTCCCTCGCGGACGTCTTCATCAAATGTCTTCTTGCGTCGCAAAATGTGATGGTAATGCTGCGCGAAGCGATGGGCTTCGTCGCGCACCTGCTGCAACAGGCGGAGCGCTTCGTTGTTTCGTGGCAGTCGCACCGGCATGCTCTTCGCTTGGATGTAAATCTCTTCCATCCTCTTGGCCAAGGAAATCACCATCGGCGGCTGCATGTTCATGTCGTCGAACGCCTCCTGCGCCGCGTGCAACTGCCCCAGCCCGCCGTCGATCAGAATCACATCCGGATACAACTCCTCCCCCTCCGCCGCATAGCGATACCGCCGTGACACGACCTCCCGGATCGACGCGTAATCGTCCGATCCCTCGACCGTCCGAATCTTGAACCGCTTGTACCCGTTCTTGAAAGGCCGACCGTCGATGAAACAGACCAGCGACCCGACCGTCTCCTCGCCCATCAGATTGGCGATGTCGATCCCTTCGATGCTGCGTGGCGGCTCGTCGAGATCGAGCAAATCACCGAGCTTTTCCAGGCCTTTCGTGGGATCGATGAAGAAGGCTTCGGGTTGCACATCCGTTTCAACGTCGCCCGAAAGCGACAGCCCCTCGATCGCCTTGATTCGGTCCCGAATCCGCGCCGCCTCCATGAAGTTCCGCTCGTTCGCCGCCTCCTGCATCTCGCGTGTCATCTGCCGCACGATCACGCTCCGCTTGCTGGCCATGAACTTCTTGAACCGGTCGATGTCCTTCTTGTAGTCCTCCTTGCTGATCAGATCGGCACAGGGCGCGGTGCACTGATTGATCGCGTGCAACAGGCAGGGCCTGAAGTACTTCCGCGATTCGTCATCCGCGCGAATGTCGAGTTCGCACGTGCGATACTTGAATACCTTCTGAATCGCGTTCACCGCCATCCGCGCCGCCGACGGACTCGAGAACGGCCCATACAGCTTGCTCCCCTTGATCCGCGGCGTTCGCGTGACGTACACCCCCGGAAAATCCTCGCGCGTCGTGATCTCGATGTAGGGAAAGGTCTTGTCATCCTTCATCATCACGTTGAACGGCGGCTGAATGTCCTTGATAAGCCGGTTTTCCTTCAGCAGCGCGTCGACCTCGGTCTCGCAGTCGAGAAAGTCCACATCGACGACCATGTTCGCCATCCTCGCGATCTCAGGCCCACGCGACGCCAGCAGATCCGCCGACGGCTGAAAATAGCTGCTCACCCGCGACCGCAGGTCCTTCGCTTTTCCGACGTACAGCACCCGCCCGTCGTCGTCCTTCATCAGGTAGACGCCCGGCTGCTTCGGCAGATTGGCGATGTGTTCGCGGAGTTTGTCGAGGCGTTCGTCGTGGCTCATCGTCAGAGATTGTAACGCGTTGTCATCAATCAGGCAGTGAACGCAAACAATGGAATAGCCGTTCACGCCGCCCGTCTCTAGGATGATCGGCAGAACCTCGCATGCGGAGCCATCGATGAAGCGAAACAGACCCGTCCTGCAACTCAAGCGCACGACCGTCGAGTGGGTGTCCGACGTGATCGGCGTTCTCGGGCTCGCCGGCATGTGGATCTACGCCATGACCCACGTGCCCATGCTGCCCGATTCCATCCCCGTTCACTTCAACGCCGCCGGCGACCCTGATCGCTGGGCGTCACGAGGCTCCATCCTGTCTCTGCCCGCGATTGGCACCGCGTTGTATGTGTTCATGCTCGTCGCCGGACGCTGGCCTCACAAGTTCAACTACCTCGTCGACATCACCGAGGAGAACGCCCCGAGGCTCTATCGACTCGCACGGATGATGGTCGCCGCGCTGCGCGCCGAGGTCGTGTGGCTGTTCGTGATCATCCTCTGGCAGAGCATCGCCGTCGGGATGGGCGACGCAACGTCGCTGTCGATGGCGTGGATCTTTGTCGGCTCAGCCATCATCACCGTGACAGGCGTCGCATTCGTTGCCAAAATGACCTTCTGACGGTCGCGATTTGTTTCAGAACGTCGCCGGAAGACCGGTATGGTCAACGTAGTGGGAGTGTGTGCACGTGGGTAGGATCTCGACATTATCGGCTGTTGCGTTGGTCACGATGGCGACGGGTTGCGCGACGACCAGCTCTGGACCGGCGGACCTTGTCATCACCCATGCGCGCGTCTGGACCGGCACCGGCACATCAGCCGAAGCCATCGCCGTCGCCGATGGTCGCATCGTCGCGGTTGGCCGCAATGCCGAGATCGCGAAGTGGACCGATGACGACACACACGTCATCCACGCCGACGGACGTCGCGTCGTCCCGGGACTGATCGACAGCCACGTCCACGTCGTCGCCGGCGGACTGCAGTTGGGCAGACTGCACCTGCGGGATGCCACTTCGCGCGAGGAATTCGTCGCGGCGGTCGCCAACGCGGCTGCGTCGAAATCGAACGGAGAATGGGTGCTCGGCGGGCGTTGGAGCGTCGAGAGCTGGGACGACCCAACCCCACCGTCGAAGGAATGGCTCGACGGCGTCACCGGCGACATCCCAGTCTACCTGTCACGCATGGACGGTCATCAGGCCCTCGCCAACTCCGCCGCGCTCAGAATCGCCGGCATCGATCGCGACGGACCACCCGACCCGGTCGGCGGTGATATCGATCGCGACCCCGCCACCGGCGAGCCAACCGGCGTCCTCAAAGAGTCAGCCATGGACCTCGTCGCCCGCCACATTCCCGCACCATCCGACGACGAGTTGGACGTCGCCCTGCGACGGGCCATGCGCCATCTCAATGCCCAGGGCATCACAGCCGTCCACGACATGTCAGGCCCGGAAGACCTGCTCACGTTCAAACGCGCCCACGACGCGAGCAAACTGACCATTCGCATTCGCAAGTACCTGCACGTGTCGGATTGGACGAAATCAATCGACGCCGTGAAGCAATTCGGCGCCAAAGACGACTGGTTCCGTATCAACGGATTCAAGGGGTACATCGACGGGTCACTCGGTAGCCGCACCGCCTACATGTACAGGCCCTTCGCCGACTGCCACGACCACACCGAATATCCAAGTGGGCTGCTGGCCGACATGGCCGACCCGCCCAAAGCGCTGCGCTGGATGATTGAGTCTGCCGACCGCGAAAACCTGCAACCCGCCGTCCACGCCATCGGCGACGAAGCCAACCACATCATGCTCAACGCCTACCAGGCCGTTCGGACCAAAATCGGTCCACGCGACCGACGACCACGCATCGAACATGCCCAGCACCTGCTGCCCGAGGACATAGGCCGCTTCGGTTCGCTCGACGTGATCGCATCCATGCAGCCGTTTCACAAAGCCGACGACGGTCGCTACGCCGAAAAAGCCATCGGCCAAGACCGCCTCGAAGGTTCGTACGCCTTCCGCAGCCTGATCCAATCCGGCGCCGTCGTTTGTTTCGGCAGCGATTGGCCGGTGGTCACGAGCGACCCCTTCGCCGGCATGGAAGCCGCCGTCTCCGCAAGGACGCTCGCCGGCGATCGCTGGATTCCCGAGGAGGCGATCAGCGTCGAAACCGCGTTGAAGGCCTACACCAGTTCTGCTGCCCACGCCGGATTCGACGAGAAAATTCTCGGCACAATCAGGCCCGGCCACTTGGCGGATATCGTAGTATTATCGGAGGATGTGCTGTCCGCCGAAGATCACACCATCGGGGATGTGCGGGCAGTCGTCACAATTGTCGGCGGGCAAGTGGTTTACGATGCGCGCTGACTTGGCGAGGCGGACAGGGTGGGGTAGGCTGGCAAATTGGCCTGCTGCCATCCGGGGATCACGAATGTTTCTCAGCAAACGCACCTGTTTTCTCTTCGGGTTAATCGGATGTCTCTTCATCGCCGGCGGTTGCGTCATGCCTCCGCCCGACAATGGCAATGGCGACGGCAACAACGGTGGCCAGAACGGCGACAACGGTAACGGCGGCGATAACGGGAATGGTGGCGATAACGGAGACGGTGGGGACAACGGCAACGGTGGAACCGGCCAGATTCCCGCGCGATCGCAGTGCGGCGCCGTCGCGATTGCCTGCTTTGACGAATTCGCGACCCAGCCGGCCAATCTCCGGAGTTTTCGCCCAACGGCACGCTGGTCCAAACGCAACCTGACCTGGACATTGGCCGACCCGCTCACCACCATTCCGGCCGCCGATCAGGAGGCGGCCATCGATCGAGCATTCGACGCGTGGGAGGCAGCCTCGCCGCTGACGTTCACGCAGGTCGCAGACGCGTCGCAGGCGGATATCAAGTTTCGCTTTCTCGCAGGTGATCATGGCGATGCGTTTCCATTTGATGGCGCTGGCAATGTCCTTGGCCACTCCTTCTTCCCTGGTACCAACAACGCCGGAGAAATTCACCTTTGTCAGGCCGAACCGTGGGCACTCGCTCCCGGAGAAGGTGTGTTCGATCTGTTCACGGCGGCGTTGCACGAAATCGGACACGCGCTGGGCCTCGAACACAGTCTGACCGACACAGCCGTCATGTCGCCCGGATATCCAGCCGGTGGGTTCACCGGACTGACCGATCAGGACATCATCGCCATCCGCGAGTTGTACGGCAGCCGCGATGGTCGTTCGATTGCAACGGCTGCCTTGGCGCCGAACGAGTTCCCCGCGCCACCGGAGTTTGGCGTCAACGACGATCCTGATAGCGATGGCGACCTGATTCCCGACACGCTCGAGGTGTTCGTGTTCGAGACCGATCCGTTCCTGGCTGACTCCGACGGCGATGGTGAGAACGACTACCGCGAGATATTTGTTCTCGGTACGCCGCCGAACATCGCGCCGATGAATGACAACATGGACTTGGATGGTGACGGCGTACCGACCGCAATTGAGGATTTGTTCGGGACCGATCCCAATCAGTCCGACACCGATGGCGATGGTCTCAACGACGAAGAGGAATTGTTCTTCTTCGGCACCAATCCCAACGCCGCCGACACGGACAATGATGGTCTGACCGACCGTCGTGAGATCTTCGAAACCGAAACGAATCCGTTTGACCCGGATACCGATTTCGACGGGATTCTCGACGGACAGGATCCCAATCCGCTTGAAGCCAACGACACCGACGGCGATGGCCTTCCCGATGCCATCGAGACCGATTTCCTCGGCACCGATCCACGCAACCCGGACACGGATGGCGATGGCATCGGCGATCTGGAGGAGTTTTTCCTTGGCACCAACCCGTTGATTCCAGATGGCGGTTTCGACTTCTTCGACAGCGACGGCGATGGTCTGTCGGATGAGGAGGAGATGTTCCAGGGGACCGATCCGAACGACCCCGACACCGATGACGATGGCGTCAGCGATGCGGACGAGGTCTTTGTCTTCTTCACCAATCCGCTGCGAGCCGACACGGACTTCGACGGCTTGAGCGACGGTCGCGAGATCTTCGACATCGGCACCAATCCGTTCAATGCGGACACCGATGCCGATGGACTGTCCGACGGACGTGAGGTGAACGACTTCGGCAGCAATCCGTTCGATCCGGATACCGATGGCGATGGCATCTTCGACGGCATCGAAGTGTCGCAGGGGACCGACCCGACCGGCGACGGAACGGGCGGTGGCAACGACGATCCGCCGACCACCACCGATGACAGCGACGGCGACGGCTTGTCCGACGAGGACGAAGCCTTCTTCGGCACCGATCCGTTCGATCGCGATACCGATGGTGACGGTTTCTTCGATGGCGACGAGGTGTCCAATCTTGACACTGATCCACTCGTGCCGAATCAGCCAACGTCGCCGGGCGATATCGACAGCGATCTCGACGGGATTCCCGATGATGTCGAGATCAGCAATGGCTCCGACCCGTTCAATTCGGATTCGGATGGTGATGGTTTGCGCGACGGTGACGAACTTCAGAACGGGACCGGTGTGTTGAATCCCGACACCGACGGGGATGGCATGCTCGATGGGGCGGAAGTGCTCGACTTCGGCACGAACCCGCGCGTGGCTGGTCCCGACTCCGACCTCGACGGGCTGACCGATGAGTTCGAGTTCTTCATCAGCCTGACAGACCGCAATCTGATCGACACGGACTTTGACGGGTTGATTGATGGCTTCGAAGTATTCAACACGCTTACGGATCCACTCGATTTCGACACCGACGACGACGGATTCTCCGACGGCGACGAGGTGTTGCAATTCGGCACCAATCCGTTCGACCCGTTCGATCCGCCGTTCTGATTGTGCAACTCTCTAGCGAAGTATCGTGATGACGTTGTAGGCGATGTGCGCGCCGGCGGCTGGTCCGTATCCTCGGAACACGAAAATCACACCCAGATACACACCGGCCAACGATCGGAATGAAAAGCGGTACGCGCTGAACGGCTCGCCGCCGAGGGGCGGGTGGTGGTGCAGGGCGAAGAGGACGGCTGAGATGAGCACGGCTGATGCGAGCGTGGCGCTGGTGGAGAATCGGAGCAGGTCGCTGCCGATCATGACGAGCAGCGAAATGAGCACGAGGCGGAAGATCAATTCCTCGAAGATGCCGGCACCGATGCTGATGCCCAATTCTGCGATGGTGTCGTTCGGCGTGGCTGCGAGAATTTGCACGTAGTGGTTCAGAGCGAGCAGCGGCAGTGCCCAGACGATCGTCTCGATGTACATCATGCCGACGGCGCGTTTGTCGACACGCCATGGCAGTCGCGCAGCCGCGTGCGTTGCGAGCAGGATGACGATGACGGCCAACCCGGGCAGCCAGACGCCGGTGGTGCCGAAGAGGGCGAAGAAGCGTTCCATGAGGTCGAATGCGACGACGCGCGTGGAGCGTGCATCGTCGAGCAGGACGATGGCTTCGTAGAAGAGGATGAACGGCAGCAGAAAGACGAGCGAGTCGAGCGGTTTCGCCAACGACCGCCGCGGCGCCTGTTTGCCCTTGGATGTCTCCGCCTGCTTGGCCATACGTCGCGTATGGTGGCGATTCCATCGTGCATTGCAACTGCGCGCGGAACGGTTTCCCCGGCTTCGGCGTTCGTGAATGGACTCGCATGGTCGTGCTTGCGCATATCGGAGCTCGCGACTTGGTGGGAATTGTCATAGCATAAACGACTGCATGAACTTCTCGTTTGGCGCCCAGAGATTGCGATGTTTTGGAATGGATTCACGTTATGGACTCAGTAGTTTTGTCTACAAGCGTTTCCCCCGTCGATACGGGCAGTCTAAAGTCGTTGCGCGTCGGTTTCTTACTAAGTGTGCCGTTCAGGTTTCGACTGGGTACGTTATTCCGATGTGGCTTCAAGATGGGCTCGGAACCATTCGAAATTATTATTCGCAACCCTGTCGATATTCCAGCTGGTGTGGATGCTCTTGACGATCGCATGGTCCAGACTCCGATGTTTGCGAAAGACTCGATTGTGCTTGTAGTTGCAATGAGGCCAAGAATACGCAAGGAAAAACAGGCGGAGATTCTGGCGTATGCGGGGAGCGATGATATTCGTCCCAAGATTCTTCCTTATGAAGTGCGCGACGATGCGCTTCGTGCCTTGAATCGCTTTATAGTATCCTATGCAACAGCAATGAACACGTTGTTTGGGGGTGGGCCACTCAGGTTGCTCAATTCTGATGCATTTATTACGAGAACTGAGTGGGACATTCTTTTTTGGGGTTCGGATTCATTGCGATTAGAAAGCGATCTCGTTGTCCGTGCACTGAACAGGGCTGTACCACGCGATCCGTGGTCTCGCAGTCGCAATTGGGGGCATCTGGATGACTATCCTATCGATGAAGCGCAACGTAAGATCGCCAGGGTGCTCGCCGAGCCGCAGAATCACCTCTTCTATCAGCTTGTGCTGGAGGCAAAGACAAAACGAATATTTGGTCAATATCGGGAAGCTCTCTTAGACGCGGTCGCCGGCCTGGAAGGTGTGCATGCGCTCTTAGTGCAGTCTTGGTTCAAGCGGATTGGTGCCAAAAATGGGAAAGAAATTTCGGAGAATTTCTTGCTGAACGTAGGGATGAAGCTGTGTAACGAAATTTCACCGTACTTGTTCTTGAGTGAGTCTGAGCGCCCATCGAATGAACAAATTGCCGAAACAAGGCGTGCTATTAAATTTAGAAATGAGATCATGCATGCTCTGACGAACAAGAGAGGAGAAGTTAAGCACTTCATGCGTAGTAATGATGATCTGTCCGGTGCGATCAATGCCGTGCTCGGGATGTACGGCGTATACTTGAAAGCGTTACGCGAGAGACAGAATGCCGACTTTGCGATGCCATCTGCTCATCGGAAATCGAGGAACTTGAGCTCGCAATTAAGCCCATTGCTCAGTCGTGGCGGACGAGGACGGTGTAGAGCAAGCCGCCGAGGGGGGCGCCGAGGGTGGGGGCGAGGATGTAGACGGTGAAGAATCCGC
The DNA here is from genome assembly GCA_028289375.1 of Phycisphaerae bacterium. Classification (GTDB taxonomy): domain Bacteria; phylum Planctomycetota; class Phycisphaerae; order UBA1845; family UBA1845; genus OFTM371. Next base: position 67,345 of record JANQQK010000085.1, read on the forward strand.
TGCGGGGTCCGGGGATGGCGATGGTGTCCCAGCCGGCGACGTACGCGACGAGTCGGGGGCCGAAGTCGCGGGCGGGGTTCAGACATGCCTGGGTCAAGGGGGCGATGACGGAAATGATGATGGCCAGTGCGAGGCCGATCATGAGGGCGACCTGCTTGCTGTGGACGTTTCCGGGGTTGCGGGCGTCGGTGATGGCGAAGATAAAGAAGAGCAGGAAGGCCGTGCCGATGACTTCGGCGAGCATGGCTTGGGCGGTGGTGAGTACCTTGGCGGGGTCGGTCCAATTCATGGCTTTGGCGACGGCGGGGTTTGGGAAATACTCGCCGTAGCACATCGCGGTCAGTTCGCTGCCGGGTTGGCCTCGGACGATGCCATTGGCGGATTCGAATTCGGTGATGATGCCGCTGAAGAGGGCGTAAAGCGTTGCGGCGGCGAGGATCGCGCCGATGAGTTGGGCGATGATGTAGGCTGGTATGCGGTTGGCGGGGAACTTGCCGAACAGGGCGAAGGTGATCGTGACGACGGGGTTGAAGTGGGCGCCGCACAGGGCTGCCGTGGTGTAGATCGCGATGGACAAGCCGACGCCCCAGACGATGGCGACCTGCCAGAGGCCTGCCTGTGCTCCGGTGAGGACGGCTGTGTGGACGGCGCCGAGTCCGAATAAGATGAGGATGTAGGTGCCGACGACTTCGGCGATGGCGGCGGTGGTGATGGCGTTCGGCTTCATGGTGTCATCTCGCGATCGCGTTGTGGCTCGTCCCGTTGTGGGCGAACTGTAGGGCGATGTGCGACGATGGGCCAGCCGAAAATCTGGCGACGCGGTCAAGCGATGTTCATGTGCCGACAATCATGTTGCGTTCGTTGCCATGGCATTGCGTGCGATCATTGAACAAATGGGTCAATCCTTGGCAGTCGATAGCTGCAGTTGGATGGCGTTGGCTTGGGCACGACGGCTGAAGTCGATGGATTCCGCGAGTATGCGCATGGCCTCCTGGTCTGCGTGGAACCCTTTTGAGTTTTCGCTGGCGACGTAGTCGAGCCGCCACATGGCTTTGCGCTGCAAACCAAAGACTTCGTTCAGTTGCTCTTCGCCGACACCGGCAGTTTGGGCGGCGACGATGGCGTCAAACATGTCTGTTGCGGCTGACGCGGCGATCTCGATCATCGCGGCCGTCTTGGACTGTATGGCCTCAACCCTGTCCCGAAGCTCGTCTTCGTCATTGTTGTGGCAATGCTGGCAGGAACTGTTGACCCGCTCCATCGGGCTGCGGACATCATGGTTGCTGATCTTCATCGCACCGCGACGTTCGTATGGCATGTGGCAATCGGCACAGCTTACGCCACTGCGGGCGTGAATTCCCTGGCTCCACAGCTCAAACTCCGGATGTTGCACTTTGTAGACCGGTGCGCCGGTCTCGCCGTGATTGAAATCGGAGAATGGCGTGCCATCGGGAAACGTCGTCTCATCCCAGTGGCGTTCCAAATCCTCCATACGCAGGCCGTGTTTCCATGGGAACGTCAAGGTCATCTTGCTGGCGCAGTAGTACTCCACGTGGCATTGCCCGCAGGTAAAGCTGCGCATCTCCTGCCTGCCGGCCAATTCGTTGGGGTCGTAGGGTTTGTCTCGGTGGCCACGACGCCAGCGCTCGATGCTGGGGAACATCGGTACCGGTGCATTGCTCTCGGCGAGCGCCGCGATTCCGGCGAGGAATCCGGGGCGCGTTACACGGATGGCCATCGTCTTCGGATCATGGCAGTCGATGCAGGTGACGGGATGTGCCTTGCCGTTGGATTCGTCTTGTGACGTCACGGGTTTACCGGCCATCTCCCCTTTGAAGCCGCCGTCCGGTGGCATCGGAAACACCGGGTCATCATCGACGGGCGTGCCGTCGGGTACCGCGCGGAGTTGTTGCAGGACGTCGAAGTAGGGTTTGGTGCTGAGTTCCTCGAACCCGCGGACCACGGCTTGGGTGTCGAAACTGGCAGCGAGCGATTCGGAATCAGCCGGCCGTCCCAGTGCTTCCAACCCGACCTTGCGATACAGCACTGTCGTCGATGCGTGGCAATGCAGGCACGCTCCGGATTGTGGCTTCTTGGTGACGCGCTCGGTCACCCCCTGATCGTAAAGCATGTAGGCGTGGCCACGCGCTTCGCGGTAGTCGATGCTGAATGCGTAGCCTGCGAACAGTCTCTTGAGCCAGGGATGTGCATCGAGCTTGCTATCGGGCATCGCGCTCGAGCCGCCGTAGAACTTGTCGCCTGCGGTAGATTTCCAGCCATCATACTGATGAGGCCAGTTCAGTCCCCAGGGTCTGGGGTCGGTACTGACTTCGTCGACGTCGACGACGCGGACGAACGGCGTCCGCGCCTCCACCTTGTGCTGAAACATTTCAACCAGAACGATCGTGATCACGATGGTGGATATGGTGGCCATGACAAACACGACGCCCACCAGCCATGACCGTGACGGTCTTGAATCACGCGTCTGATTCATCTCGTGCTCCAGCTTCTGCCGTTTTCAGCGGCGCGCATGTCCAACGTCGGAATGGCAGTGCACGCACCATAGCATGTCCTGATCCGCGTTCACCGGACGCATGTGGTTGACCAGATCTTCGTGGCAAGCGAGGCACGCCTTTTGCGTGACCCGTCGATTTCGAGGCTTGATCTGTATCGGTTCATGGAAATCACCCGTGGTGAAGGCGATTGAATGGAACAACCCATTATCCGCCTTGGTCAACCACTTGCCAACGAAATCGTGGGCGAGGTGGCAGTCGTTACAGCCTGCACTTCGAGCGTGGCTCGACCGAAGCCAGGAGTCGTAGTGCGCTTGCATGACGTGACAGTTGGTGCAGGCGGTGGGATCGTTGCTGAGGTACGAGGCGCCATTTCCATAGCCAAAGGTGAAAATGCCCAAGCCGACAGCAACTCCGACCATGCCGGCGGCGATCGTAACGAGGACTGTCGGGCGAGGTCGCGTGCGTCTTGTGCTTGCAGCGGTGTCAATCTCAGCGTTCGACCCGGTCGCGGACATGCCGGAGAATATATCCAACCCGTTGGCGTTCCGTCCAGCCAGGACACGCTGATCACGTGAATCGTGAGCCGGTGTTGCCTTTTGTGATCGCGAATGTCGTGCACGACGACAATCAAGCCTTGCGGAATGACGATGGACCGTAGCGTCACGCGTCAACGCGACTTTCGAAGTTGCGGAATTCGCGCGGTCCACGCACCTGCCGAGAATCAATCGATTCATCGATTTGTGGGCATTCACAGGTCCGAAAGCGTTTTCCGAGTTCAAATTTGGCCATCGTTTGGGGGTGTGGTTATGCTGTATTGGCGAAGGCCTATGAAAATGTTGATGACGAAACGAACAGTGTTGGAGCCGATCCCATGAAACAGATGCATTGCCTTGTGATGGTTTTTCTGTTGACGGCCTTGGTGCGGGCGGATGACAAGCGGGAGAAGCCTGAGTTTCGCGGATTCAGTCCGGCGGCCGAGTCGCTGGTGAACAAGATGGTTGAGCGGCTTGGAGAGTGCAAGAGCTACTCGGATGAGGCGGTCATTCGTTACGAGACGTCGGCGTCCTACATGGCGATGAATGAGATGAAGTTGTCGGTTGTCTACGCGCGTGACAAGCGATTGAAGTTCGAGTCGATGCAATATGATGTGTACGCCGACGGTGAGAATGTGACCGTCTACGATCGCAACATCCGGCGGTACGTCGTCAAGCCGATCGAGAAGGCATTCGCGAAGCAGGTGCGGTCTTACATCAGTTCGATGATGCCGGGGATGTCGCCGGCGGAGATGCTTGTGGCTGAGGTGCCGGCGGCCGGGATCGCGCGGAGCATCCAGAATCTCGATCTCGCAGGCTATGAGGAGATCGATGGTGTCCGCTGTGGCCGTCTGGACGGAACGCTGGATCAGGCGATGTTCTCGTTCGGTGGTTCGCCGCCGAAGGATGTGCCGATTTCGTTATGGATTGACATGGTGCATCATCTCTTGAGGCGGATCGAGATCGATCAATCGACAGATGAAGATGATGGTGACGACAACAGCAGCGGTTGGAAGCCGCCAACGGATCTGAAGGTTGTGCTGGATGTGAAGAACGCGCATTTGAACGACCGCATCGACCCGGAGACATTCAAGTTTGATCCGCCATCGTCGGCCAAGAAAGTCGATCGCTTCTACACGATGAACATGATGGGTGCGTCGTCAGGGGCTGTGCAGTTTGAATTGTCGGGCAAGAAGGTGCCGGAGTTTGACCTAACGACGCATGAGGGCGCGCGGCTGACGGATCGCGAACTGCTCGGCAAGGTGTCGATGCTGATTTTCGTGCCGAACTATCCGGGCGTGAGCGACATGATCATTCCGCAACTGAAGAAGCGCGCGGAAGAATTGGCCGACGTGGAGGTCAGCATGTATGTCGTTTGGCCATCGGAGGATGTATCGTCGATCGAGGAGAAGTTGTCGGAACTACCTGGTGATGTGTCGATGTTGATTGATCCGGATTCCGATCTGACGAACGAGTTTCCGGGCGAGTTTTGGTCGAAGGGCGTCATACTGATCGGCAAGGACGGGGTGATTCAGGGCAAGTATCCGACGTGGTTGAATGACCAGAGCGTTGATGCGCTCAAGGATGACCTTGGCAAGCTGGCCAAAGGGGAGTCGCTCGACAGCGCGACCGAGATGACCGAAGAACAGGAGCAGGAAGCGCGGCTGCAACGGTCGAGTCGCTACTACGGTGAGGTGGCGGAGGAGTTGAACGCCGAAGCGATCGTCGAGTCCTGGTCGGTGACGCTCGATTCATCGGGCATGTCGTTTTCGATGTCGACGGGAGGATCGGTCGCGGATGATCGCGGCTTCTGGGTGCGGACGAACAAGGGGGTTTCACTCGTCGGATATGATGGTCGTGTGGGCGATGAGATCGCACTTGATGTTGAACGAAACCGGCAGCAGTTTGGCGGCTGGGAGCGTTTCGTGGTTGGGAATGTTCGGGGTCGGACGGGTGTGGTGCTGATGACGTCGATACCGGGCGATGAGGAGGCGAGTCCGGGTTGGCGACCGCCGAAGGGTGCGGAATTCATCGGGTTTGACGACAGTGGAAAGCGTCTTTGGGAATTTGAGGTGGACGCCAACAACCAGCAGGTTCCGCAGCACATCGCGTTCGGCGATCTTGACGGGCGTGGCAGCGACGAACTTGTGTTTCACCATCAGGGTGCGTTGTGGATCGTTGACGAGCGCGGCGAGGTGGTGGCCAAGCGCGTGTGCGGCGGGGCGTGGTTGAGTTGGATGGTGGTCGACGACCGTGACGGCAATGGTCGGGCGGAGGTCTATCTCGGAACGAACACGGGCGTGAGCCGATACGAATTCCGTCCGTAGCGGAGCGCGCTTTGCAGTTTCGATTGGACGTCTACGCCGTCGGCAGATCGGGCGGATCGAGGTCCGCACCGGTGCCCGAGAACCAGCGATTGGTTGGTGGGTTCATCGGATCGTAGTCGAGGTCGAAGAACTTCCCGTTCTCATCCAATCGGTAGCCGAGCGATTCGGGACGCTGGGATTCGATGTGTCCGTCGCAGAAGACGACGTTGGCTTTGCCGCTGTGTCGTGGGTCGACGCCTGTGCGTGGTGAGCCGGCGTCGCCGCTGCCGCGGTCGGAAGTCTCGGTCAGACGTGGCGGATCGAGCGTCCAGCCATGGTTGCCGAGTTGGGCGTCACCGTTGACGTCGTTCTGATAAGGCTGCCGATCGCGCTTGGCGAAACCAGCGGCGGTGCCCATGCAGTCACCGCCAAGAACGGTGGAGGCGAAGTTGCGGATGCGTGTGCGGTTGACCGGGAAGTTGTGGAATTCGCCGTTGGTCCTGCGTGCGTTGCCTAAGAACTGATGGTTGTATCCGTAGGCGTAGTTGCGTTCGTCGGTCCACTTGGGGACTTCGGTGCAATGGTAGACCTTGCTGTCGTAGTTCTGGCGGTCGTCTGTTGTGCTTGGCATGTTGAATGCGTAGACGCCGACCTGCTTGCCCATCGTGGCAACCCAGCGCGGGCGGTACTTGAGGCCGTTGCCGACGTCGTACCAATTCGCGGGGTTGCTCGTGCCGCCGGACAGTTTGGCCATGCGCCCGGGGACCGCGGTGTCGTTGTTTTCGTCGGCGTACATGTGCCAGCCATGGGACAGCTCGCGAAGGTGTGTTTGGCACAGTAGGGACTTGGCCTGTTTTCGCGCTTTCGAGAGCGATGGCAAAAGGACGCTGATGAGCAGGGCGATGATGGACACCACCACGAGCAATTCGATGAGCGTGAACGCGCGACGATTGTGCATGTCGATTCTCCCGTGACCCGAACCAGCCGCAGCCTATCCGAAATCGTGCATGTTGACATGCGAAACCGGTCATCCATGGCACGAATGACAAGATAGGACAACTGGCGTCGAGGCGAATCTGTCGTGCGGTGCACACACTGGGTTGGGATCAGGGGGGCGCGACGCTATGATGGAGCGGCACTGAGGGGCAAAGCCGGGAACATTCGGGGACATGTAACCATCACAATCAGGCGAGCGCCGGGAGAATGGCTCGATGTGCAGGATGCGCAGTGCAACGACGCGATGGATCGGATCGGTTTCGGTCTTGCTGATGGCCAGTTCGGGTGCGGTTTGGGGACAACCGATTCGCGTAACGGGTAGCGCGTGGCAGGACAAGGTGGTTCGGTCGGCCACGCGAACCGACACATCAGACAAAACACCGACGCCCATCAGTCGGACCGCGCTGTTGCGCGTCGTGAAAGACGAACGTGCGGTTGACGATGCGATCGGGAAGCTGCAGGCCGGTCCACATGACGAACGTCGCCTGATCGTTCGCTTCAAACCTGGTTGTGATGCGAGACAGAAAGCGGAATCGCATCGTCGCGCACGTGCGACGCGGACCGTAAAGCGGATGCGGCGAATTCCTGGGATCGAGGTGGTGCAAGTGCCGGCAAACGGTCTGGCGCGGGCGCTGGCGTCTTACACCGCCGATCGCGGAGCGGTCCTGTATGCCGAACCTGACTACGAGATCGAGCCGACCGACGTGCCGAACGACCCGCTGTTTGACCTGCTGTGGGGGCTGCGGAACATCGGGCAGGACGTCACGGGGCCATACTGTTTCTCGAGTGGCACGACAGCGTCGGACATTCGCGCCATCAAGGCGTGGGATCACTGGCAGGGTGATCCGACGTTTCGCATCGCTGTGTTGGATACGGGTGTGAATCTGTCGCATCCCGACCTGATCGACAACCTGTGGATCAATCCCGGCGAGATTCCGGACAACGGCATTGACGATGACGGCAATGGCTGGGTCGATGACGTGCACGGGTATGACACGTTCAACAACGACGGCGATCCGGACGATGACAACGGTCACGGTACGCACGTGGCGGGCACGATCGGCGCGGTGGGCAACAATGGGATCGGTGTGTCGGGTGTGAATTGGAAGTGTCAGATCGTGGCACTCAAGATATTCAGCAGTGGCGGCAGTTTCGGTGGCAGCCTGTCCAGCGCCATCGAGGCGGTTGACTACGTCATCGCCAACAACATTCCGGTGTCCAACAACAGTTGGCGGACGGCTGGCTTTGGTTTTTCGCAGGCATTGTACGACATGATTGAAGCGTCGCAGTCGGTCGGGCACTTGTTCGTGGCTGCGGCGGGCAATGACGGATGGGACAACGACTACTTCCAGAATTACCCGTCCAACTACAATCTTGAGAACATCATCTCCGTGTTGGCCACCGACAACCGCGACAACCGCGCGACGTTCTCCAATTTCGGGCTGACGCGCGTCGACATCGGTGCGCCCGGCGCCTGCATCTACAGCACTGGGCTCGACGAAGTGCAGTATTTTTTCAACGCGGGCACGTCGATGGCGTCTCCGCATGCTGCCGGCATGGTCGCGCTGACGTGGAGTCGCTATCCGGAATTATCGTGGCAGCGGATCAAGGAACGTGTGCTGTTCACTGCCCGGAAGGTGCCTGCGCTGGACGGGTTGATCGTGTCGGGCGGCGTGCTGGATGCTGCGGCGGCGGTGTGGGATTGCAATGACAACGACATTCCGGACGACGACGACATCACCACCGGAACAAGCAGCGACTGCAACGACAATCGCCTCCCCGACGAATGCGAACCGGACTGCAACGACAATGGCGTGCCCGACGAGTGTGACATCACATCCGGCGACAGCATCGACTGCACGGGAAACGGCGTTCCCGATGAGTGCGAACCCGATTGCCAGTCCAACGGCGTGGCCGACAGTTGCGACATCGCCGACGGGACGTCTGAGACCTGTCTCGGCCTGTACGGCAACCGCGTGCCCGATGAATGCGAGGCGGACTGCAACAACAATGGCATCGCCGACAGTTGTGACCTCAACGCCGGCATCGTCGATTGCAACTTCAACCGCATCCCCGACGAGTGCGAAGAGGGATCCGGAGTCGATTGCAACGAGAATGGCCGCGACGATATTTGCGATCTCGTATTCGAAGCGTTCTTCGGCGACTGCAACGACAACGACATCCTCGATAGCTGCGAAACACGCGACAATCCACAGATTGACTGCAACAGCAACGGCACGCCCGACGAGTGCATTGGGCTTGAAGTCGACTGCAACGGCAACCTGATCCCAGACGCTTGCGACATCGCGAACGGGACGTCTGACGACGCAAACGGCGATGGTTTCCCGGATGAGTGTGACATCAACAATCTTGGTGTTTCGCTTGTGCCGATCACCGCCACTGGATCACACACGATCGACCTGGCTGCCAATCGAATCGTGCTCAGTGAAACGAACCAGCGCGTCACGTTCGAGCTGCGCATCAACGGTTTCGACCCGAGCGGTAGTGGCTTGGCACGATTGGCTGCCTACGAAGTGGGTTTCGGTGTGGCTGAGTTTGTCAACGGGTTTGGCGAGATTGCGCTGCACAGACCCGGCTGCACGTCCAATTTCGATTGTCCGAACTGGCAGTCTTTCTGTGAACTCGAGACAGGGCTTTGCAACGCCATGTCGGCCATCACGTTCGACGAGGTGCGCGACGATTACATCTTCCGTGAGAAGCTCACGCTGACGACGTCGGCCGTTGATCCGCTTGTCCGGTTGGGTAATGTTCTGCTCACCCCGGGTGATTTTGTCACGGATGATGGAGTGGCCAAGTACGCGGGGACGGTGATGATCGACGTGCCGGAGCAGGTCCGCGGAACCTACGAAGTCGCATTCGATCCTGAACTTGTGGCCTTCCTCACGCCGACGATTTCCAACCTCGATGTGCCGCTGGGCCAGCCATTCAGAATCACGATTCTGGAAGACTGCAACGGCAACGGGACGCCTGATCATGTTGATATCGAAAACGGCGTGAGTGCGGATTGCGGCGGTGACGGCGTCCCTGATGAGTGTGAGCCGGACTGCGACATCGACACAATACCCGATACATGCGAACCCGACTGCGACAATGACGGCATTCCCGACGATTGCGACGATCAGACCGACTGCAACGAAGACGGCATACTCGACCACTGCCAGGACACGTCGGCCGATTGCAATACCAACGGTGTCTGGGACGCGTGCGAAGTCACGTCCGGCATCAGCGGCGACTGCAATCATGATGGCGTCCCGGACGAGTGTCCGTTTGGCGGCGTCGTGTTGCCATCATCGCTCGACGGATACTATGGCGTGACCATCAACGGGATCGCCCCGCTCGACGAGGCGGGACACGCCGTCGCGGGCAATGGTGACATCAACGGCGATGGTTTCAATGACATCGTGATCGGCGCACGCTTCGCCAATCACGAGGAATCGCTCAATCCCGGCGCGGTTTACGTCCTGTTTGGCCAAGACCGGCTGGATCGCAACGCGGTGATCGAACTGTCGGACCTTTCAACCGTCGGCGATGTTCGCGGGTTCGTGATTCGCGGCGAACTGGAAGGGGACCTCGCCGGTCGCAGCGTCGCCATCGCAGGTGACGTAAACGGCGACGGGTACGACGACATCATCATCGGCGCGAGCGAAGCGGCTGTCGGCGATATCGAATTTGCCGGTAAAGCCTACATCGTGTTCGGCGGGCCAAACGTCGGTGCTGATGGACTGGTTGAACTGGCCACATTGGATGCGCCTCTCGGCGTGCGGTTTGACGGATTGGCTGCTGAGGACCTGACCGGTTACGAAGTTGCCGCCATCGGCGACATCAATCACGACGCGTTCGCGGACGTCGCCATCTCGGCAGTGAACGCAGCCAATGGCGACGCGTTTTTCGCTGGTGCGGTGTACGTGATCTTTGGTGGCAATGCGTTGACGAGCGCAGGCACCATTGACCTTTCCTCTTTCGATGGCACGCGCGGGTTCGTCGTTCGTGGCGAGCAGACAGACGACGTCACCGGATTTGCGGTCGCCGGCGTTGGGGACATCAACGACGACGGCGTCGATGACTTCGCAATCGGGGCACCTTTGGCCGACCGCGAGGAAATGGTCAATCTCGGATTTACCTACGTTCTCTTTGGCGCGCCCAACATCGGCGCCGGTGGTGAGGTCGAACTCGCCAGTCTCGATGGAACAAGTGGATTCACCATCCGTGGGCAGATCGAACGCGCACAGGTTGGCCGCAGCATCTCCTCACGCGGCGATCTCAATGGCGATGGCGTCGATGACCTCGTGGTGGCGGCCCCGTGGACGGATGTGGATGAGATTGAGATTGCCGGCGCATTGCACGTCGCCTACGGAAACAGTGCCATTGGCCGATCGGGAACTTTGGACATTCAGTCGATGGCGGAGTCTGCCGGCGTTGTGATCCGTGGCCAGGAAAGATTGGAGACCATCGGGCGACACGTAACCATCGCGGGGGATGTGAATGGCGACGACATCGACGACCTCGTGATTGGTTCTCCGTTCAGCGATCCGCAAGGCATCAACACGGGGGGTAAATGTTACGTCGTATTGGGCGGGCCGATGCTTGAGAGCGCCTCGCCACTCAACGTCGCCGACATCTCCGGGAGCAACGGTTTCGTGATCGCGGGTGAAGACGCCTTCGATCGCCTCGGCTGGCGCGTCGCAGCGGCTGGGGACATGAACGGCGATGGACTGGACGACCTGCTCGTCAGCGTGTTCGCCGGCGATCCGGATGGCCGCGCCAATGCGGGTCAGACGCTGCTGCTGTTCAGCCCACCGCAGGGTTACGCCGACTGCAACGCCAACAGCGTGTGGGATCTGTGCGACCTCGCGACCGAGGCGGATGACGACTGTGATGGGAACCGCATGCCCGACGGGTGTCAGGACTCGACGGCGGACTGCAATGACAACGGCATCTGGGATGCGTGCGACGTTCGCGACGTGACGAGTTACGACTTCAACGACAATGACATTCCCGACGAATGCGACGGGTGCGTGCAGAATCTCGATTGCCTCGACGAAAACGTCTGCACGTACAACCTGTGCGACGGCGGGCAATGCAATCAGATCGATGTGCGGTATGGCGACATCGCGCCGCCGTTCCAGGGCATCGTGGAAACGGCGGACATCCTCTGTGCCGTTCGCGGATTCGGCGAATACGAACTCTGCCCGCAGGCGGACGTGGCTGGCTGTGCTCCGTCAGGCGTGCCGCTGTTCTCCAACGATATTCTCGCCGTGATTGAGGCGTTCGGCGGGGCGGATCCGTGCGGTTGCGATGGACCTGCCGCTGCGGCCGACGCTGAACCAGTCATCGCCGGTGACATGACGATCGAGTTGAAGGTGATGCACGCCGAGGATGGTCTTGTCACCGTTGAAGCGTACGGACATGACATCGGCGAGATGCAGGCTTATCAGGTTGGTTTGTCCACAGGTCTGCGTGGGCTGTCGTTGCGCGATGTTCGCATGGACACCGACCGTCGCGACGGCGCATTTGCCCATGACGACGTGATGGTGGCCACCGACATCGCACGACAGAGGATCGCGGTCGTGTCGATGACCCGGCCGGACGCGACCGCGCGTGGACCACGTTATCTGGCCACGTTCGTGCTGGAGCAGACCGATCACGCGACGAAGCGTCACGCCTTCCGGGCGGCGGACGTGAAGTTGGACGTCGACCAGACGCGCGTGTTCAAATCGTCGCGCACGCGGATTGCGTGGAAACCCAAAGTCGAGCAGGTTCGGTCGGAGAAGGATAGCCAGCGCGTCAGTGCGCGTTGATCATCGACAGCAGCAGATCGGCTGTCCGCGCGCTGGCACCGGGATGGGCAATGGGCTTGATCACTGCGGCGATGTCGGCCTTAGTCTCCGCGAGGTCATCTGGTGATGAGAGCATCTTAAGCGCCTTGGCTGCGATCGGACGGGTCGAGTCGTAGTAGGGCATGAACTCGGGGACAAGCTCTCGGCCAGCCAGAATGTTGAGCAGGGATAGTTGCTTCAGGTCGATCAGCCACCGCCCGATCAGGTGGTACATCAGCTTCGACCCGTTGTACATCACGATCATCGGTGAGCCGTAGTAAGCCACTTCCAGCGTCGCTGTCCCGGACGCGACAATTGTCAGATCCGCCGCCGACAGGAGCGAGGCGTTCTCCGTCGCGTCGTACAGTGTCGCTTTGACGCCGGAATGACCGACGATGGCGTCGATCACCTTCCGGGTCGTTTCATTGGCCACCGAAATCCCGAAGTGTGCGTCGCCGAATCGCCCCCGAATCGCCCGTGCGACGTCCAGTTGCCCCGGCAAAACCTCCGACACGACGTGCCCCCGCGAGCCTGGCAGGATGGCGATGACAGGCGAGCCGGCCTGCTTAATTTGACTGATGGTTCCAGAATCCGCAGGTCGTTCGCCGAGGCGATCAAAGAGCGGGTGTCCAACGTAAGTTGCTTCAATGCCGATACTTGCGAAGAATTCTGGCTCGAACGGCAGCACGCAGGCGATCTTGTCCACCCGGGCGCGCACTTTGTGCATCCGGTATCGGCCCCATGCCCACAGTTGCGGGGCGACGTAGTAGAGCGTCGGAATCGCGCGGGCCTTCGTTCGGGCAGCGATCGGCAGGTTGAGCATCGGGGAATCGATCATGACGGCTGCGTCGAAGTCACGGTGCGTCAGTTGCCGCGTGGTGGCTGACCATGTTTCGATGGCTTTGCCCGCGCTGCCGAAGACGCCGGTGAGCATGGCCGCACTTTTGGTCATGTCGGAGATGGCGGAGCAGCCAGCGCGTTGCATCTCCTCGCCCGCGATGCCGACGAATTCGGCGTCTGCATGCCGGGAGAGGATTTCACGCATGAGCGAAGCGCCGAGCAGATCGCCACTCGGCTCGGCGGCGCTGATGAAGATGCGCAGGGGACGCAGGCTTGATGAATCGCCCAAGTGCTTGCTCCTTAAAGACTTCCGTGCTCGTCAGCAATCGGCGAGGGGGGACTGTAGCGTGCGGGGTTGGCCGTCGCAAGCGTGTCGGGGCAAGGTTGGGTGGTGTTGTGAATCGTTGTCGACGAGTGGGGTTGATTTCGACCCGAATGATGGTAAGCTTCTCGGTCCTGCGTGTATTGAGACTTGGCGACTGTTTTGTGTTGCGACGAGGAGATTTCGCTTGGCATCAGAGTTAGTCCGTCAACTGATTGATTCGGGGATTCACTATGGGCACCGGGCCAGCCGGTGGAATCCGAAGATGAATCCGTACATTTTCTCGAAACGCAACCTGATCCACATCATTGATATTCGCGAGACGGTGAAGGGTCTGCTGCGGGCCAAGAAGTTCATCTCGCAGGTGGTCGGCAAGGGCGACGACATCCTGTTCGTCGGGACGAAGCGTCAGGCGCGTCACTCGATCGAGGATCACGCCAACGCGATCGGCATGCCGTTCGTTGTGGAGCGGTGGCTTGGCGGCACGCTGACCAACTTCCGCACGATTCGTTCGCGTCTGGGTCGGCTCGAAGAGCTTGAGCAGGCTGAGGCCGATGGCAGCGCTTCGGAATACAGCAAGAAGCAGATTTCGCGTAATGCCCGCGAGAAGCGCAAAATCGAGCGTAACCTTTCCGGCATCCGCAAGATGACGAAGCTTCCGGGCGCGTTGTTCATCGTTGATGTCCAGCGGGAGCATCTGGCTGTGCGTGAGGCGCGGTCGCTGCATATTCCGACGGTCTGCCTGATCGACACCGATTCGGATCCGGATTTCGCAGACATCCCGATTCCCGGCAATGATGACGCCATGCGAAGCATTGACCTCGTCGTGCAGCACATGGCCGACGCCGTGAAGGAAGGCATGCGCGGTCGCAAGGCTCCGGAAGAAGGACAGGCACCGAAGCGTCGCAGTGAGCGCGCGACCTTGGCGCGGGCCGATGAAGGCCCCGCGGAGGCGGCGGCACCCTCTGATGAAGCGGCGGATGCGGATGCGAAGGTTGCCGGTTCCGCCGTCAGCGACGCGACGACATAACGACATCATTCCTGAGTGTTTCCGAAGGGCGTGCAGTGCCGGACGGGAATCGTTCAGAGACAAAACGACCCTATACGTTGGTTAAGACGACATCAGATTCGATTCGCCCACATTCCGGGGCGAGTTCAGAGTGGGAGTAGAACAGATGGCTGCGATTACGGCCGCAAACGTGAAGGCTCTTCGTGAGGAAACCGGCCTGCCGATGATGGAGTGCAAGTCCGCATTGACCGAGGCGTCGGGCAATGTGGACGAGGCGAAAGAGATTCTTGCCAAGAAGTATAAGGGCAAGATGGAGAAGCGTTCCGGCAACGTGACCGGCGAAGGACGCATCGGCGTTGCGATCTCCGATGACAAGAAGACCGGTGCAATTGTCGATCTGCGTTGCGAGACGGCCCCGGTGGCCAAGACGGACAATTTCATCAAGCTGGCCGACGTGATCGCGGCGGCCGTGCTGTCGCAGGATGATGCGAATCCGTCGGTGGATGTGGTCAAGGCACTGGCGTCGCCGGAGTCCGCCGGCAAAACGATCGCCGATGAGATTGAGGCTGTGTTCGGTGTGCTTCGCGAGAACATCGTGCTGCACTCGGCCAAGCGCATGTCGGGCGGGTTTGTCTGTGCGTATGTGCACCATGACGGCAAGACCGGCGTCTTGGTGTCGTTGGATGCTGCCCCGAATCCGGAGAGCATCGGCATTGACCTCTGCCACCACGTGACGTTCACGCGTCCGATGGCGATTGACCGCGATGGTGTGCCGGCAGATGAGGTCGAAAAGGCCCGTCAGTTCGCACAGGAAGCGGCAGAGGCGGAAGGCAAGCCGGCCCAGATCATCGACAAGATCGTCGAGGGCAAGGTCAACGCGTTCTACGCCGAGAACACCCTGATGGAGCAGGAGCACGTGAAAGTCTCCAAAACGAAAGTGCGTGACGTCCTTTCGGGCGGCGGGGTTAACGCCATTCACGACTTTGCGTTGGTCAGGGTCGGCGGGTAGTCGATTTTCAAACGGGAGCCGAAAGGCTCCTTTTTTTTGCTCGCATCGAGGGAGATTCGTCGCATGGGCAAGCTTGCCTACAAACGGGTGGTGCTGAAGATCAGCGGTGAGGGGCTGTGTCGTCCCGATACAACCGGCATTGATGCCGAGGAGCTTGAGCGCATCGCCGCAGAGATCAAGACGATCGTCGATGAGGGCGTCGAGTTGGCGCTGGTCGTCGGGGGCGGCAACATCGTGCGCGGCGGCGACCTGGCCAAGCGTATCAACATTCCGGCTGCGTCTGCGCATTACATGGGCATGCTGGGAACCGTGATCAATGCGTTGGCCGTCCAGGAAGTGCTCGAATCGCTGGGAATCGACACGCGGGTGCAGTCGGCCATCTCTGTTTCGCGCGTGGCTGAGGATTTCGTCCGGCGTCGTGCGATTCGTCACCTTGAGAAGGGTCGCGTCGTGATTTTCGGGGGTGGAACGGGGAACCCGTTCGTGACGACGGACACGTGTGCGGCGTTGCGTGCGTCGGAGATCGGGGCAGATGTGCTGTTCAAGGCGACCAAGGTGGACGGCGTGTACACGGCTGATCCGATGGTCGATCCCACTGCGAAGCGTCACGAGTGGATGACGTATAACGATTTCATCGATGGCCGTTTGAAGGTGATGGACCTGACGGCGGTCGTGATGTGTCAGGAGAACGGCATTCCTGTGGTGGTGTTCAACGTCAAACAAACCGGTAACATGCTGCGGGTCGTCCGAGGCGAGCATGTGGGCACGCACGTCGGCGAAACGGTGGGTTCTTGATCGAGGAATTGCACGATGTCAGCCGCTGAGATCGAAAAGAGTTGCAAAGCCGCCATGCAGAAATGCGTGGATTTTCTCAAGGAAGAGTTGCGCGGGGTGCGAACCGGACAGGCATCGCCCGGTCTGGTCGATCACATCCGCGTGGAGGTCGCCTCGTACGGCAGCACCATGCCGTTGCGCGAGCTGGCTGCGATCAGTTGCCCAGAGCCGGTGACGATCGTGGTCAAGCCGTTCGATCCCGGCACGATCAAGGACATCGAGAAGGGATTGCAGACGTCCGATCTGGGCATCACGCCGTCGTCGGATGGCAAGATCATCCGCCTGCCGATTCCCCCGCTTTCCGGCGAGCGTCGTCAGCAATTGTCGTCGCAGGTCCGCAAGATGGGCGAAGAACAGAAGGTGGCGGTACGCAACGTCCGTCGCGATGCAAACAAGAAGATCGATGCATCGAAGAAGGACTCGGTGCTCAGCGAGGACGAAGCCGACAACGCCAAGGACGCCGTCCAGAAGCTGATCAAGAGCTTCGAGGGTGAAATCGACAAGCTCGTCAAGGAAAAGTCGACCGAGATCGAATCCGGCTGACGCGTCCGCGACGTTGCCGAAGTCCAGGCGGACTCGCGGTGGATGTTGCATGTCACGGTCCTGTGTGGGCCGAATCTCGAACATTGAAGCGTCTGGAGTGCGCACGCCGATGTGATGGTCGGAGGCGGATGTGTTGTGCGCTGAGGTGAGGTGACCACGATGATGGATCACAATGTTGTGCTGGGGCGTGACGTCTACTTGGCGCCGACTTCCTATGTGGCCGGTGATGTTGTCATGGGTGACGAATGCACGGTCATGCACCACGTGACGATTCGCGGCGACGTCGGGCGGATCCGGATCGGTCGTCGCGTCAACGTTCAGGATGGTTCGGTATTGCACAACGAGACCGGCGTTGATCTGGAGATCGGCGATGAGGTCGGGATCGGGCATCGGGCTGTTGTGCACTGCCGCCGCGTCGGGTCGCGGTCGCTGATCGGAATCGGTTCACTCGTGCTGGATCGATGCGAGATCGGCGACGACTGCATCATCGCGGCCGGGGCGGTGCTGCCACCGCGAACAACCGTTCCCGACGGAACCGTGATGATGGGCGTGCCGGCCAAACCCGTCCGCAGCATCACCGATGCGGAGCGAGGTTACATTCGTGAAGTAGTCGCTCGCTATGTTGAATTGGGGGAAATGCACAGGGATGGAAAGTATCCAAACGTCGTGACTGGCTGAGGCGGTTTTGCGGTGTCAGTGATTTTAATGCGATCATGCTTGAATTTCGGGGATTTCTGTGCCCTGTCCCGCGGTTGAGCGTACTGACACATGTCAGAATCTGTCGGCATTCTCTGAAGCTTGTCGGCCAGCGTAAACGACGGAACTGCTTGGCAGAACGTGGATTATAAAGAACGTCCGATTCTCAAATTGACGGTCGTTGGTCTGCGAGCGACATTATCGGTAGGGTTTGATGGAGGGCATCCATCAGCCGCGTTGTGGTTATGATGGAAAAGAGGCGGGCACTTTGTCGCATCCTGAGTCCAACCAACCGGTGAATCAGGCCCAGCTTTCGGGAGGGTCGAGCGGATCCGGTATGCTCTCGCTGGTCGGGCGGGTGATCGACGAGTTCGAGGTCCGGCGCGAGATTGGCCGCGGGGGCATGGGCACGGTCTACGAAGCCTGGCAGAAGTCGCTGAATCGCGTGGTGGCGTTGAAGGTCCTGCCGATGGGGATAGGCCAAAGCGAGGTCGGGATCCAGCGATTCCAGCGTGAGGCTCAGGCGGCGGCGAAGCTCAGCCACGAGAACATCGTGCCAATCTTCTCGATCGGCGAGTCGGACGGCATCTACTACTACACGATGGAGTACGTCGACGGGGCGAGTCTTTACGACACGATTTCGGTCATGCGCGGCGGTGGCGGGGCAAGTTCGGCGATGGGCCTGACTGAGACGCAGCCGCTGGGGGCGTCTGCTGAGGTGAGCGACAGCGAGGCGAAGCGGATTGCCGAGAAGACCGATTCGTCTGTCCAGCAGAGTCTTTCACGAACGACGGCGGAACATTTTTACGAGATTGCACGCCAGACGGCGGCAGCGGCGGATGCCTTGCAGTACGCGCACAATCGCGGCGTGATCCATCGCGACATCAAACCGCACAACTTCCTGCAGGGGACCGATGGCAGGTTGCGGATCACCGATTTCGGTTTGGCGCGGATCATGGAGCAGCCGGGCGTGACGATGACGGGCGAGTTCGTCGGTTCACCGTTGTACATGTCGCCCGAGCAGATCACCGGCGGACGGGTTCCGGTTGACCATCGCACGGACATCTACTCACTCGGGGCGACGATGTACGAGTGGCTGACGTTGCAGCCGCCCTATCCGGGTCAGACGCGCGAACAGGTCATTTCGCGCATCATCAGTTCGGACGTGCGCCCGCCGAAGGAGTTGAATGAGGCCATCCCGCTCGATCTGGAGACCATTTGTCTCAAAGCGTTGGAGAAGGATGCGGATCGTCGGTATCGGTCGGCAGGGGAGATGGCGGAGGATTTGCGGCGATTTCTCAAGTCCGAGGCGATCCTTGCCAAACGTGATGGCATCCTGACGCGCGTTGCGAAGAAAGTGACGCGGAATCGGGCCGTGTCGGTGGCGGCGTTGATCGCGATCGTTGCGGTGGCGTCGACGTATGTGTTCAGTTCCAAGTCTGCCGAGAAGAAGCTCCAGGGCAAGGAGCAGGATCTGACGGCCGAGCGGATCGAGCGCGAGAAGCTTGAAGCCCGGCTGGAGTCGCTAGAGCAGGAGAATCAGACGCTCGTTGAGGCGTTGCCGGCGGATGTGCAACTGGCTGTGCGGACTTTGGGTGCCGGTTCTGAAGCACTGCGTGGTGCATTGAGCGGGTTGCAGGCACCGGATATGTCGGCTGCTGGGATGGGGCTTGGGCAGTCGCCCGCGCCTGAGTTCGCGGCGTACTCGGAGCAAGATGCGGCGACGCTGGCGTTGATTGGGGACGAGCTGCAGGAATTGGTGCGGCGATCGTTGGTTGCTCCGGCGCCGTCGAATCCGGCGCTGTTGGCGGCCAGAACCGTCGCGCTGAGTCTGTGTCAGCAGGCATTGGAGGCGGAGGACCTTGATGAGGCGTTGCGACTGGTCGACGAAGCCAATCGTCAGGACGGTTCGTTGTACGACGGGTTGTTTCTGCGTTCGATCATTCATGCCCGCCGAGCGGAGTTCACTGAAGCGCGGGATTGGGCGGACGTGATGATCGCCGCGAACGGGGCGAGGTTCCCGGGTCACCTGATGCGCGGGATCGCGAGCCTGTTTCTCGGTGAAGCGTCGACGGCACAGCAGGATCTGAGTCGCAGTTTGGGGCTTGGCGGATCGCGATATCCGGCGGTTTATGTCGTCCGTGCGATGGCCCGCGGTCGATTGGGCCAGATCGGCGAAGCGTTCGAGGATTTGGACTACGTGCTGGGATTGAGACCTGAGCATCAGGGCGCCAGACAGGAGCGGGACCGGCTTGTTGGCTCACTGGAGTCGCGGGTTGCGTCGCTGACGGATGCGATCACGGCGGACGACAAAGACTTCGACGCGCTGGTGCAGCGGGCAGAATTGTATTACCAACTCGGCGAATATGAGAAGGCGATCGAGGATTATGACGCTGCGGCGAAGCTGAGGAAGGCCGACCCGGCGTTGTTTCTCGCGCGCATTAAGGCGGTCAACGCCTTGCAGCGAACACAACGCTCGGGGCGTTTCGGTCGGCAGGGACGGGGGCCGGGCGTGCGTGAGGGATCAGGGCGTCCGATGCTTCGCAAAGAAGTCCGCGGCACGACCAACATGCAGCGACGTCCAATGCAATGAGTGGCGAACCGGACGCGGCGGACGTTCTGGTCGTCGGGCGACATCACATTCCACTTTCCGAGTTGCGGTTCACGTTTTCGCGCAGTGGTGGTCCGGGCGGGCAGAACGTCAACAAGGTCAACACGCGTGTCACGCTGCATTTTGATCTGGACGGCTGTGAGGTCTTTGATGAACAACAGAAACGCCGCATTCAGTCTCGGTTGCGGCGGCGCATCGACAAGTCGGGGGTCTTGCGGATTATTTCATCACGACATCGCACACAACTGGCCAATCGGCAGGCTGCGATCGAGCGACTTGGTGAACTGCTGACGGCTGCCTTGCATCGCGACCCGACGCGTCGCCCGACGTCGATTCCACGGTCGGCCGTTCGCCGACGTTTGAACGAAAAGTCGCGTCGCAGCCAGACCAAACAACAACGCCGCCGACCATCTGCGGACGACTAAGCGAGCTCCGTCTCCAACTTGCGACCGCGCAGGTGTTAGCCTATGCCACCTGAGCGCACGCTTTCTGGGCGGCGTCGGTGAGGTCGTCGGCGGGGACGAGGGCGTCGATGTTGGCTTCCTTGAGCAGTTCGCGGGCGCGTTCGACGTTCGTGCCTTCCAGCCGCACGACGACGGGCACCTTGAAACCGACTTCCTTGGCGGCGGCGATCAACGCTTCGGCGATGGTGTCGCACTTGGCGATGCCGCCGAAGATGTTGACCAGCACGCCCTTAACCTTGTCGTCTGCGAGGATGATGCGGAAGGCTTCGATGGCGCCGTCCTTTGTGACCGATCCGCCAACGTCGAGGAAGTTGGCCGGCTCACCGCCGTGCAGCTTGATGATGTCCATGGTGGACATGGCCAATCCGGCGCCGTTGACGAGGCAGCCGATGTTGCCGTCGAGGGCGATGTAGGAGAGGTTGTGCTCCTTGGCCCGCAATTCGGCCTGGTTCTCCTCGCTGGGGTCGAACATGTCCTGCAGGGTCTTGTGGCGGAAGACGGCGCTCTCGTCGAAGTTCATCTTGGCGTCGATGGCCATGATCTGGCCATCCTTGGTGAGCACGAGTGGGTTGATTTCCGCCAACGCGCAGTCGTACTTGTAGAACACTTCGACGAGGGCACGGATGACCTTGCCGGCTGCCTTGGCTTGTTCTTTTTCGGCCAGGTGCAGGGCGGAGACGAGCTTGGCCTGCTGGAATCCGAGCAGGCCGAGGTGCGGATCGAGCCACTGCTTGACGATGGCGTCGGGGTTTTTCTCGGCCACCTCCTCGATCTCGACACCGCCTTCGCGCGAAACCATCACGACCGGGCAGCGTTTCGCGCGATCGAGCACGACGGCGACGTAGTATTCGCTCTCAATGTCGACGGCGGAGGCGATGAGCAGCTTCTTGACCGCGATGCCCTCCGGGCCGGTCTGGTTGGAGACCATGCGGTTGGAGAACATGAACTCCGCCGCAGACTTGACCTCGTCGCGGTTGTTGCAGAGTTTGACGAATCCGGCTTTGCCGCGTCCGCCGGCGAACACCTGTGCTTTGACGACGACCTGTCCGCCGATTTCGTCAAATGCAGAGAGGGCCTGATCGACGTTCTCGACGACCTTGGATGGCGGAACCGGGGCACCGGCTTCTTCGAGCAACTGACGGGCTTGGTATTCGTGGACTTTCATCGGTTTTGGCGTCTCCGTTCGTGAAATCTCGTTGTTTGAGGCCGGTATTGTGCCCGCACCCGCTGCCGAACGCAAACCTGCACGGGCGATGGCGGTGGTGGATCGCGATGCTATGATGTGGAGAAGTAAGCCGCGTTTTGCCCCATTGAGGACACCCGATGACCCGTACAGGACTGGAACCGGACGTGCTGTCGCTGATCGTGTGCGATCAGATCATCACCGATCGCGTGACGGGCAAGCAGTCGCTCATCGGCATGTTCACGACGATTCACGCGGCCCGATTCCCGGTCACGCAGCCACAGTTGTGTGTTTATGTGTCGATGACCGATGGCCGATCGAAGACGCCGGTCATGATCGACATCGTGGATTCGGAGGGTGCCCGCCAGCCGATCGTGAAGGGCGAAGGCGTGGTTGATTTCAAGAATCCCCGGGCGATTGCGAATTTGGCGTTGCAATTCTATGGACTTCGCTTCCCCGAGCCGGGTGAGTATCGGGTGCAGCTCTTCGCGAATGGGACGTTGCTCCGCGAGGCTCGGCTGTTGCTGGCGCTGGCGAAGCGTCCACCGGCCCAGCAGGGACCGGATGCGCCGCCGCAGGATCAGCCGCCGACCGAGGACATCTGACGCCGCGATGAGCCGCCCGCCGCGAAAACCGTTCCGCCTGTCGATTTTCTTTCCCTGTTACAACGAGGAAGCCAACGTCGAGCGGACGACGCTGGCGGCGTTGGAAGCGGGTCGGGCATTCGCCGACGCGTGCGAGGTGATCATCGTCAATGATGGCAGCAAGGACCGCACGGGGGAAATCGCGGATCGGCTGGCCGATGAGCACGCCGAGGTGCGGGCGGTGCACAACAATCCAAATCTGGGCTATGGCGGGGCGTTGAAGCGGGGTTTCGAGGAGTGCACGCTCGACTGGATCTTCTACATCGACGGCGACGGGCAGTTCGATTTTCAGGAAATCCCGAAGTTGCTGCCGCTGCTGGAGGAGTTCGACATCGTCAGTGCTTATCGCCTCGATCGGCGCGACCCGCTGATCCGCAAGGTGAACGCGTGGTGCTGGACGACGCTGGTGAATCTGACATTCGGCATGCGCATTCGCGACATCGATTGCGCCTTCAAAATCTTCCCGCGATCGTTCATCGATCGGATCGACATGCGGTCGAGTGGGGCGTTGATCGACACGGAAATCCTCGCTAAGGCAACGTATCTGGGCTATCGGATCGGGCAGATCGGTGTGCATCACTACGCGCGGACGGCGGGTGAGCAGACGGGGGCGAATCTGCAGGTGATCGCGCGGGCGTTCGTCGAGTTGTATATGCTGCACAAGCACATCAAGTCGGTCGCGAAGCATGACCGGCAGGATCGGGCGGAATCACACTGATACAAGGCGATACACGCTTTTTCTTGACACCTATTGCACGGTTCCTAAACTCCAAACCACGAAGGATTGTCCATACTTTTTCCGACAGGGAGGTCAGAAGATGCGCATCGGTTGTACCTGCATCGCAATGGGGTTGGTCATGATCGTTTCGGGCTGCCAGGACAAGAACGCCGTCGCGCCGCCCGCGCAGAATGCGTCCAACGATTACGCCATGGAGTCCGACTACTACATCCCGGCCAAGGTGGATTCGTCCACATCGAGCACGACGTCGACGGACACGGCTGAAGACACGATCTATCTGACGTCGACGTCCGATTCGGGGTATGACGGCTACGAGCCGACATCGAACGGCCGGAAGCACACGGTAGCGAAGGGTGATACGCTGTTTCGCCTGGCCCGCGTGTATTACAGCGACGCATCCAAGTGGCGAGACATCTACGACGCCAATCGGGCCGTCCTTTCTGATCCGAACAAGCTGCGTGTCGGCGATCGACTCGTGATTCCCTAACACGCGAACCGCCGCACCACGCGGCGATGGGGGCGACGCCATCCTTGGCCAACATCGACCTGGATACGCCGATACAGTACATCAAGGGTGTCGGGCCGGTCCGGGCGGGACATTTTGCGAATCTCGGTATTCAGACGGCAGGTGATCTCATCGAGCACCTGCCGTTTCGCTATGAAACGCTGCCGGAATCGGCGCCGATCGATCAGCTACTGCTTGGGGAGCAAGCCACCATCATCGGACAGGTAACGGCGGTGCGGTCCAGGCCCGGGCGTCGGCGGGGATCGGTGGTGGCCGACGTGGTCGACGGAACGGGGCGGGCGCGGGTGCGGTGGTTCAACGCGCCGTATGTGGCGCAGCAGGTTCAGCCAGGTGTGACGATCCGCGTGACGGGGAAAGTGGATACCGACGCGGAGGGCAGATTCGCCGAGTTTGCGAATCCGAAGTACGCGATCGTGTCGGAAGACGATCCGTTCGATGGGGATGTTGAGCAATTTGAGCCGGTGTATCCGGCGACGGCTGCACTGAATTCCAAGGCGATTGCGCGGACGGTTGCCTCGGTGCTGGAACCGTTGACGCAGCAGATGGGCGATCCGTTGTCGGATCAGCAGCGGGACGAGCACGATTGGCCGCTGCGGAGTACGGCGTTTCGTCGGTTGCATCAGCCTACCACGCTCGCGGATGTGTCGGTGGCGCGTCGGCGATTGGCGTATGACGAGCTGTTGCTGTCGCAGATTGCGATTCAGAAGGTCCGACGCGAGCGTGATGCATTGCCGGCGTCTGCGCCCATGCCATGCACCGACAAGATCGACGAGCGGATTCGCGCGCGGCTGCCCTTTGCCCTGACGCCGGGGCAGGAAGACGCTGTGGCGGGGATCGTGCGTGATTTGGCCAGACCGACGCCCATGCGGCGACTCGTGCAGGGTGATGTTGGCTGTGGCAAGACGGCCGTCGCGTTGTACGCCGCGCTTGTTGCGGTTGCGAATCGGCGGCAGGTGGCGTTGCTGGCACCGACGGAAATATTGGCCGAGCAGCACGCATCCAAGATCGCGGGTTATCTGCAGGACAGTCGGGTGCGGGTGGAGTTGCTCGTCGGGGGCATGGCTGCGTCGAAGCGGACGACACTGCTTGACGACATTCGCACCAACAAGGTCAACTGGGTGATCGGCACGCACGCGCTGATCCAGAAGGACGTGCGCTTCGCCGATCTTGGCCTCGTGATCATTGATGAGCAGCATCGATTCGGCGTTGAGCAACGGGCGACCATGTTCCAGTCAGCCGGCAGGGCGGTTGATGGGCTGGTGATGTCGGCCACGCCGATTCCGCGGACGCTGGCAATGACCTGTTTTGGCGACCTGGACATCACGACGATTCGCGACGCCCCGCCGGGTCGCCAGCCGATCACGACGCGGTTTGTCGAGCGCGATGGCGAGGATGCGATGTGGTCGGAGATTCGCGATCGTGTGGCCAACGGCGAACAGGCGTACGTCATCTATCCGCTGGTTGAGGAATCGGATGTGATGGATCTCAAGGCCGCCACCAGCGAGTACGAACGACTGAGCGCAGGGCCTTTTTCGGGGCTGCATGTTGGTTTGATCCACGGGCGGCAGTCGTCGGCGGATCGGGACGCGGAGATGCTGCGTTTTCGCGACGGCCAGACGCAGGTGTTGGTGAGCACGACGGTGATTGAGGTGGGCGTCGATGTGCCGAACGCGTCGATCATGGTGATCGAGCATGCCGAGCGGTTTGGTTTGAGTCAGTTGCATCAGCTTCGCGGGCGGATCGGGCGTGGAACGCGCAAGTCGGATTGTTTCCTGCGCAGCGACTCGAAATCGTCGAAGGCGCGGGAGCGGCTGGCCATTCTGGTGCGCTCGGTGGACGGATTCGAGATCGCCGAGCATGACCTGCGACTTCGTGGTCCGGGCGAATTGTTGGGGCGGCGACAGAGCGGGCTACCGGAATTCAGGATGGCCGATCTGACGACGGATCTCGATCTGCTTCAGTTGGCGCGGGACAACGCGTCACGGATTCTGGATGCGGATCCGCAGTTGAGCCGACGCGATCACGGCGTGTTGCGGCAGATGCTCGTGCGCCGTTTCGCGCACCTGATGCCGATGGTGCATGTCGCGTGAATGCGAACCGCCTCGATCTGCAGGCGTTGCGGCGACGCGTTTTCAAGGACTGCGGGGGTTGGCCTGGAATCGCGGCGCTGCTGGGCGTGGCGGGGCTGGTGCTTGAATTCGGGTTCCACAAGCCTGTGCTGCCGGTGTGGTTGCTTGCGTCGCTGCAATGGGTGGCGTTGCTGGGGTTTGCGATCGCCCTGTTGGATCGGGTGCGGTGCGACGGTCTGTCGCGAGTGACCATGCGTCGGCACGGCGGGCACGTGGTCTTCTTTGCGCTGCTGTACGCACTTCTGATGCTCCGTGATCATCCGCTCGTGCTGATGCGGGCGTTGGCTGCGGGTTACGTCGGGATCCATTGGCTGTGGCGGCGGATGACCCACGTGGCTGGTCTTGCCGGAGAGCGCCTCGAACGCGGCAGCAAACCGCTTCGTCCCGACAAACTGCTGGTCGGGTCATTCGCCGCGGCAATCCTGTTTGGCGGACTCTTGCTCCTGTTGCCACGCGCAACGACGACGCAGATCGACACCTACGTGGCCGATCATCCATTCGGACACATCATCAACTGCTTTTTCACGGCCACCAGTGCGACGTGCGTTACCGGCTTGGCCGTCTACGACACGTCGACCGACTTCACGCGCTTCGGTCAAGTCGTCATCCTCGTGCTGATTCAACTCGGCGGATTGGGCATCATGGTGTCGGGCAGTCTGTTCGGCATGCTGACGGGGCGGAAGCTGTCGCTCCGTGAATCGCTCGTGCTGCAGGACGCGTTGAGTCATCAGACCATCGGCCAACTTCGCGGCATGATCCGGTTCATCGTGGTATCGACTCTTCTGTTTGAACTTTTTGGCGCCGTCTTATTGTACACCATGTGGCCTGCGGAGATGCCGAGCTTCTCCGAACGTGTGTTTCACAGTGTCTTTCATGCCGTCAGCGCCTTCTGCAACGCCGGGTTCGCACTGCATACAGACAGCCTGGTCGGGTTTCGCGGATGCTGGCAGGTGTATACCATCATCATGCCGTTGATCGTGATCGGCGGGCTTGGCTTCCCGGTCCTTTCTGAGATCAAGGCTCGCTGGCAACGGCGACGATCAGGTCGCAGCAGGCATCAACGATCATGGACGCTGCACAGCCGATTCGTCCTGATCGCAACACCGTCACTCATCATCGTCCCGGCCATCATCATGTACGCGCTCGAGTCGATCGGCTCACCGACTTCGGTCGTGGGTGATCAGATCGCTCTGTCCGAATTGAACTGGTTCGAACGGGCGTGGGCCGTGCTGTTCCGATCCATCACGACCCGCACTGCCGGCTTCAATGTGACAACACTCTCTTCGGACGCGCAGTCCACCGGCACGACGTTTCTCATGTGCGTGCTGATGTTCATCGGCGGTTCGCCTGCGTCGACGGCGGGCGGCGTGAAAACGGTGGCGATCTTTGTGCTCGGGGTCGGCGTCTGGTCGACGCTTCGTCGTCGTCCGCACGTGGAGTTCGCCCACCGCGCGATACCCGATACCATCGTTCGTCGGGCAGCCACCGTCGTGTTCGTCATGTTCGCCATAGTCACGACGGTGACGCTCCTTCTTTGCTGCACCGAATCGGCGTCGCTGGACGAGGTGTTGTTCGAATCCGTCTCCGCCTGCGGCACCGTCGGGCTGACGCTCGGACTGACGCCCAAATTGACACTCACCGGGCGCGTCGTGATCATGGCTGCGATGTTCGCCGGCAGACTGGGACCACTCTCGATCCTGCTCGCGCTGGCAGGTCGCGAATCGACCGCGCGCTACACCTATCCGGAAGAACAGGTCGTCATCGGATAACCGCATTTCGAAAGCAACCCCATGGATCGCTTCGCCGTCATTGGCTTGGGACAGTTTGGTGGACATCTCGCCCGATCGCTCGCCAGCGCCGGAGCCGACGTCATCGCCATCGATCGCGATCAGGAACTCGTCGAGCAGATTCGCGATGAAGTTGCGATGGCGGTCCGCATGGACAGCACCGATGAGCAGGCGCTCAAGTCCCATGCGGTCCACGAATGCGACACGGTGATCGTGGGGATCGGCGTCGGGTTTGAATCCACGGCGTTGACCGTCGCCGTCCTGAAACAACTCGGCGCGAAACACATCGTCGCCCGATCGCACAGTCCGGTGCAGGCGAAGATTCTGCAGAGCATCGGCGCTCACGATATCGTCAACCCCGAAGGCGAAGCCGCGTTCCGATGGTCCAACCGCCTGATGATCCCGCACCTGAAGCGTTATCTCGAATTGGGCGCAGATGTCTCGATGGTGCAGCTTCCGGCTCCGCGCGGGTTCCACAACAAGTCGCTCGAGCAGTTGCGCCTTCGTCGCGAGTTCGACGTCAACCTCGTCGCCATCAAGCGACCACAGGAGAAACAAGGCGAAGATCAGCCAGTCCCACACGCCGCGCCGATGATCACCACGCCGAGCGCCGAGACCGAAATTCTCCCCGGCGACATTCTCATTCTCGTCGGAACAAACGACGCCCTCGCAGGCTTGCCCAGGGACGACACGGACTAGCGCATGAAAAAGGGCCGCCCATTCGTCGCGACCCTGACTGAGCGTTGATTGTCGATCCGAAGGTTACGCTGATGCTCCAAGGCTCGCCTCAGCCGTATCGACGCCTTCATAGATCTGATCGAACAATTCGGGCAGCTCTTCCTCGGTCAGTTGCACCGTTGCGAGCAGTTCCTCGGTGAGCACCTCGTGACAGGCGGTCAGATGGAACCCGATCTTCTCGGCACAAACGAGCACGTCGGCCACGCGCACCAGATTGCCAAAGCTCTGCAACTCCGGTGCGAGCAGGTCCGGTTCGTGGTGCAGGGCGATCACAGCCCGAAGGTTCTTCGGGAATTTCCACTTGGTGGTCAGCCCGAAACCGAACTGCTGATGGTCGGCACCAATGATTTCGTTCTCGAGATCAAGGAAGTTGCCCTTGCCGCATGAGCAGGCTTCAACGACCTCGGTGAGCTGATCGGGAAACGCCTGACGTTCGATCAAAATGCCGAGATCATGAATCAAACCAGCCAGGAATACCTCGTCTGCCGCACCGGCGAAACCGCTGCGATTGGCCAGGAGTCGTCCCGTGACCGCCACCGCAATACTGTGTCGCCACAGGTCCTTCGCCGTAAATCCACCGCCGACATCCTGCCCCTTGAACATGCGCGATACAGACGCCGCGATGGCGATGTTCTTGACGGCTGACAGTCCGAGCAACACGATCGCGCGGTCCACGCTGGCGATCTGTCCGGGCAATCCGTAGAAGGCTGAGTTCACAACCTTCAGCACGCGCGTCGACAGCGCCGGGTCCGTCTTGATGAGTTCGTGCATATCGCGGGCGGTGCTCTTCGGATCCTCAACCAATTCGATGATGCGCGCTGTCACTTCCGGCAGCGTCGAGATGTCGCCGGTTCGCGCTAACGCCTTGTCGACGACGGCCTTGGTGGCTTCGGCCATTTCCTGCATGATCCAGCCTTCCAAACGAGGTCCTGAAATAGCAACGTCCGGCGCATGCGTACACCGGCGCCTTAATCATCGTCGTGGCGTGTGTGCGGATTGAGTTATGGGTGTACTGTCGTGGGATTCAGCGGATTTTTCGGCGAACGTTGTCAGACAACGTGGTCTCAGCGAGGATGTCGGCGATCCGTTTTCCTGCCTGACCGCGCCCATACGGACTTATCGGACGACGTTGACGCGTCATCGTCGTCGCTTCACTGACCGCATCGCGGATCGACCGATAACCTTCCGTCGCGTCAATGACCGTCGGGCCGCCACGTTCGCGGCCTGCCTGCCGGTCGCCGATGTTCACGCTCGGAACACCGAGCACCGGGGCTTCGATGATGCCGCTGGATGAATTGCCGATGATCAGCCGCGAGCCGGCCAACGCTTCAAGATAGGATGCACGCGGCATCGACTTGACGAGCCGCAACTTGTTGTGCCCATTTTGAGATGATCTTTCGTCATCGATGGCGGCGAGTATGCCGGAGTGGCCTCGATCGCTGTTGGGATGAACGACGATGATGTCGTCGGTCACGCTGCGGACCGAGCGCAACACGTGGGACATGACGCGATGCTCGGTCTCCGCGCTGCGACCACAGGGGTGATGGACGACCATCGCGCTGCGACAACCGCTTCGGTGTTGTGACCTGGGAATGTCGAAGAGATCGTCCAGCCCCGGTGCCCCGACCACGTGCACATGCTGCCGGGATTCGCCCATGCGGATGATGCGATCGGCCGACTTACGCGTCGCCGCCAGATGAATGTGGGCCAGTTTCGTCATCGCGTCGCGTTGGAGGTCGTCGGCATCGCCCGGTGCGACGTCTCCGCCATGGACGTGTGCGAGCAACTTGCCCGTCGTGGTTGCAGCCATCGCGCCCGCCAGCGCTTCAATGCGATCGCCAAGCACAAGCACGATGTCGGTCTCGGCGTTGACAAGATATTCGGAAATGCCAGCCACTCCGCGAGCAAGCCCGTTTGCCTGATCGAGCGGATCATCGTCTCCGCGTTGCATTCGGACGCGCGCGTCGATGCGATGACCATCGGCTTCGATGTCCCGGACCGTCATGCCGAATCGCCGCAGCAAGTGCATACCGGTGACGATCAGTTGGAGCTGCAGTTGTTTGTGTTCGGAGATGGCGTCAATGGTGGACC
>JANQQK010000002.1 GCA_028289375.1 Phycisphaerae bacterium
CATGTGGTCGAAGGTGGTGGTGCTCATGAAGCTCGTGACGTCCGCACTGACGGGGAGCATCTCGTTGCTGCTCGGCAAACTGGCCATCTTCATCGGGATCCTGGCGATCGTCGGCTTCCTGTTCGATCAGATCGTCAAACTGTTCGTGCCCGGCCTCGAGGAGATCGACGAGGAAATCCAGAAGATCACCGACGACGTCAAGAATATGGAGGATGGCCTCGACTCGGCGACGGGCAGCATGAAAGAATTCGGCACGACCGGTGTGCGGCTCTTCAAGCGGCTGCGTCAGGAAGCGCAGAACTTTGCAGAAAATCTGAATCCAACTGCCGGAAGTCTCTATCAATTCGCCGCACCCATCACGACCAGTGTTGGCTTCACCGGTGAGCCATCTTTGCTTGGCCCGCGTAGTACGTCGCCCGGGGAGTCAGGCAATGGCATCCAAGCCGAGATCCGTGCGCTCCGCGAGGACATGTCCGAGCACATGAAGGGCGTGTCGTCAGCGGTGGAGTCATCAGGGGCTCTACGATGATTTCCGCGGAAAACGTAAGTGTCAGGGAATATCACATATCGCAGAATCTACAGGCGGGCTTGTATGCCGACTGGCATTTGAAGGCCGTTCATCTGGTGAGCCTGAATCCAGACGTCAACACGTTCATCGCCCCTTCGGCAGTCTTCAGTGCCAACCTATCATTCCCTGTGACGGGGTTCAACACGTCGTTCCAACTGACCCGTGGAACCGAACACCCCGGCATGTATTTAGCCGCCAACAGCAACGGACACATGCAGCAAGATACGCTGATGCGGCTCATGCATGTCGGGTTGGACTATCATCGCGGGCAGAACCGTGTCATTCAGGTCAACACATCATGGCGGGCATTCCCAGACCCCAACTCGTGGGTCTGGGAGAAAGACTTCTCGCTCGTCGGCGAACAAACCCGGTTCGATGTGAATGGCAACGAGATCATCATCTGCGGAAAGGCCCAGGCGGTTGATACTCGGTTCGCCGAGGAGTCGCTGCGTGGCATCCGTCGGTATGTCGACCCCGCTGACAACGATATCGAAGCAGTGGCAACGCAACTGCGAAACCGCATCAACTCAGAAGTGTTCTTCGGTAGGCCACCCGAATACTGGCTGTGTACCGGACCAAGGGTGACGCCGGTCGACGATGTGCATGTGGATATCGATGTGGGGTTCGTTGGGCGAGAGAAGGGATGGAACCCCGTCTTCCCGTGTCCCGGCCCCAATGACGGTGGCGGCGAAGGCGAGGGTGGTGAGGGTGGCCAGTCGGGCGGAGGTGGCCAGTCTCCGGCAGACGCGACCCTTGTCCAACTTCATCACGCCGCGGACTTCAACATACTGCTGGGCACACCATGAACGAATTCAAGCGAGGTCAACGGCCGAATCTGAGGGCGATGAACGACATCGTCAACGAAATTCGGCGCAACAAGGTGCACGCCGGCGGGCAGGGTTCCATCGCGCCGGGCATCGGTGGCACCAGTGTGCTGATGCCACAGCAGACCTTGAGAAGTGTCTACGTCATTCGCGCATCGGAATCCGGCATCGTTGCCAAGGAAGCTATCTTCGCAACAGATCGGTGGTCGGTGCGGAGCGGTACCGAGTTCGAGTTTTTCGCTGACCCCTTCCCAGGGTACACGTTTCGGGACTTCGAGCGTTTCGTGATCGCGGACCCCGACGATCCGGAAGAGGATGAGAAGAGCTGCCTGCTGCTTGATGACAACCGCATCATGCCGCCGGCACTGGCTCAGGAAGGTCCTGCGGCGAACTTATGGCATGGGCGCATCATTGCCATCAATCTGTTCCAGCAGTTGGCGGTTGTTGCTCCGGTCAACCCTGGCGTTAACCCAACGAACACCAGCGAATGGCTGAATGACGAGAATTTCAATGTCACCCAGTCGCGCTGCTGCTGGACTCAGGGGTTCACCGGATTAAGCGTCGACATGCCCGCCGTGGTCACTCAGTCAGGCAACGCACAGGACTTGCCGTGGATTGCGCAGTCGCTGCAGATCACGCGTTCCGACCTTGAGCAGTTCTGTGGTCCGCAGGGTCCAGTTGCACCGCTTGTGTCGCAGGTGTGCACACCGCCGCCCAATGATCCAGTCTGTGAGATCGGCGCTTGTTGCGTTGATGGTGAGTGCACATCGACAACCAGCGTCGCATGTGAAGACCTGGGTGGGACGTTCTACGAAGGATTGAGCTGTACGCAGGCCGCACAGCAGCATCCAGACGACTGCTCAACCGAGGAGACCGCTGCGTGCTGTTTGCCCGACGGCAGTTGTTTCGAGGGCACAATGGGCGAGTGCAATGCTGCTGAGGGCACGTGGCAGCAGGGCATGGATTGTGGAGCCGCCGATTGTCAGCCGGCCCCCGTTGTGCCGTGCTGCGTTGCCGGAAACTGTATCGAGTACGCGAGCCCAGGTGAGTGTTTGCAGGCAGGCGGCACCATTCAGGCGGGTGATTCGTGCAACGGTGTTGTGTGCGAAGAGCCGGTCGGCTGTTGCGTGTCTATTGCCGGAACAACGGCAAGTGTGACGGAAGCTGTCTGCAACGCGCTTGGTGGTTCGAACATCTGGCTGCCATGCGATTGCAGTGAAATTGAAGACCCATTCAACCCGATTTGCCCGTAGGTGATCGATGGTTCTTGGCAGTTACACAGAAGCGACCGAATCAGACTGGCCATGGGAAAAGCATGTTGGCCAAGCCGATCCATGCATGCAAGCCTTCATGTTCCCCGCTGGGTACTGCGACGAGAACCAGAAGATCATACCCACAGAGGGACCGCTCGCGATCGATTTCAATGTGGCGCCGGTTCCGGGACCGTCGCCATACGGCGGCATCATCGGCGGCGT
Source organism: Phycisphaerae bacterium (assembly GCA_028289375.1). Taxonomy (GTDB): domain Bacteria; phylum Planctomycetota; class Phycisphaerae; order UBA1845; family UBA1845; genus OFTM371. Next base: position 2,868 of record JANQQK010000002.1, read on the forward strand.
GTCCGACAAGATCGCCCAGCCGTTCAGGTTCAACCAGCTTATTGAGCAAATCCTATTCTCGAATCGTCGCGGCCTTGGCTACTTCATGCACGCTGGCGACACGCCATACGGGCAGCTGGTAAAGCTCCAGGCGGGCACGGCGTGTGACAAGGTCGGCGATGTCAGCGACAACGCAATACCGCTGTGCGGCACACCTTCTGGTGTCCCTGGTGGTGAGGGCTACTGTGAGTTCACGCACGCAACATCGTTTCAGGAAGAAGACACACCGTACGGGAAGCGGATACGGTTTGCTGGGTCGGCGGGCTGCGGCGCACACACGGGCGGCATAACCGACCCGTTGGCAGGCATGCGCGACGAGCCATACCACACGCAGGTGTTTGGCGTCGATTGCTACTTCTGCCGGTTCTTGTTGTGGACAGCGGAGGCGCCGTGCTTGGGCTGTAAGTGGGACTACTACTTTGCGCCGGCGGGGATCAATTGCGGCCCAAACGATGACAACTGCACAACCGGTGCAGATTTCCCAAGCTGCCCGACGCCGGATCACCCGACCGATGATGATGTCGAGTGTATCGCACGCCTGCCTGGCGTCGAAAACTGGCGATACGGGTGCGCAGTTTCAGATGACGGTAGCTGCACGCCTGACCCTGTGCACAACTGTCCGGACTGTCAGGAAAAGCGCATGGTCGGGCTCTTGGCCGGGATCGTGATTGAGACGACTGACGCACTCAAGCGAATTCCGTTGGAACCGATCATCAACGACCAGGAGTACGGGTGCGGTACGTTCGGGTGGCGCAACGAGGGGATCAAGCTCGACGAGCTGGGGATAGCCGCAGAAGACACAGAGATCGACGAGCAATGCGGGTGCATTAGCCCGATCTGCTTTCAAACGACACCTGCGCAAGCATGCGAACCTCGGTCGGTCGTGTGGTGGGATACCAACCGCAACACACGGATTGATCTCGCGAGCATCAAATTCAGTGAGCGCGAGATTTGTGACTCCAGCGACGGTCCTTGCAGTTCGGCGCCATGCCAACCGAATTGCGACCCAGACGACTACTACACACCGTCGAGCCAGATGGTGTTGTGGTGCGAGGCCATCATCCGCATCATCATCCCATACGCATACGCCAATGGACTAGATATCACGTCATCACAGGATGCTTGCTGCGAATACCTGCTTACTGGTGGAAGCTCAGGTGTTCCGAACCAAGATCGCGTCGCGATCATCACCGGAACGTACGATGGCCCGATGTTGTTCGGAAACCGGATTGGGCCGGGCTGGTTCGGCTACCGCGAGAACGATGGCGGAACCGACTACATCGATTTCGGTATACAGTCGGGTGGTTGCCAGTCTGACCCTGATGGCCAACCGCCACTCGGCGCGTGCATGAATCCATTCGTGAACCATGGCCGTATCGACGATTGGTTCATTGGCGATACTGGCGTGCCATTCTTCACGAAGCCTCCCAAGCAGTGCCCATCCCACATCATCGACGACACGGGTGGCGATCGATTTTTCTGCCCGCCGAAGTTGGAGTGGGACATGGTTCTGAGGCGGACGGTTTTTCCGGGCGAGCCTCCAACCAATTTCCCATTGGCGCTGAAAGACACTCGGAATCAGTGCTGGGATGTCGAACCACTTCGCAACAAGAACACGTGTATCGATGGCACGTTCTCCCAAGACCCGACGGCGGTGACAAATTCCGGGCGATACGAGTGCACGCCGATCGAGTGCCGAAAGGGGTGCAACATCCTGAACCCAAGTGTCGACTTGGACGGAAATTGCAATCGATTCCAACCGTGTGAAGAACAATTCGGCCCCAGGCCGTGGAGCTGCGGACAATGCAAAGACTAGACGAGCAACCAGTACAGCAAACAGACGAGCAACCGGAGTTCGCATCGCCACGTGTTCCGCACACGATGCACGAGCAGGAGCCGTACACAATCGACGGCAAGACGTTTACTGTCCTGCCCAGGGAGCAGCTGTTCGAGTTGCTCAAAGCGATTCACCCTGGTGGGTACAGTATTGGCCACTGGGCGACCATGGCGCACGCTGAGCAAAAGAAGCTGGCGGCACAGTATCGCGCGCGGATGAAGCACGCGGCGAGTGCCGTCGCGGCGGCGCCATCGCAGAACAACGGAAGCGAGTCCGCTCAATTTGACAAGCCTAAGAACATCGCCGGCATGGCTCTTCAGTATATGAAGGCCAAGGGCGAGAAGATGATAAATGGCCAAATCAGCGATGAAGATGCCGCGACGAGGTTGAGCATGTGCAGGCATGGCGGCGTCCGGTGTGCCAGTTGTGGCGCCCCGGCTGCATTGGATCACGAGTCAATGGAATGGTATTGCGACCCCCAACTTTACAAGACCGCCAAGGGCTGCGACTGGCGAATGTCACACGCTGACGCGGTCGAGTCGGGGGCACCCCCATGCCCCGGATACCAGAACAAGGGTGATCAGGGCGAGTTCTGCGGGCGATGCGGCTGTGGCCAGCGTGCCGACGCCGAGTTGAAAACAAAAACGACGATGCGTTTGGCGACTTGTCCACGCAGGCCGTCGCTATGGCCAACGATTAAGGAGACAAAGTGATGCCGGCATTTGATACGCAATGGACGGGAACCACAGATGGCACTTGGGACACTACTGGCAATTGGTCGGGGGGTGAGCCAGTCAACAACAGCCGGGCGCTCATCGCGGCATCCAGCCAGTCGATCGTCGGATCCGACCAGTCACTCGTCACGCTGAAGGAACTATCGCTGTGGTTCGGCAGCAGCCGATTCAACGGCAGCATTGGCTCTGACGGCAACCCTCTCCGAATCAACTCGGAGATCCTGCGGCTGGCTGGCAGCGGCGTGCACTCGGCATGGATCGACGGCGACTTCGATGAGATCCACGTCGACCTGGACACCCCAAAGGAATCGCACCTGATCCTCAACACCCTGGTCGCCGGCAAGACCGCCGGCCTACTCGTCGTCCATCGCGGAAAAGTGACACTCGGCGCGACGTGCACCGTGACGCGTATCGAGCTGCCCAACGGCAACCCCGAGGAGGCAATCGTCATCGCGAGCAACGGCTCCACTATCGCCGGCGGCGAGCAGCGCGGTGGCGTCATCGAGAGCAGCGGAGACGTCACAACCCTGCAGCGCACGGCGGGGCGATTCAAGTTACTCGCCGGCACACTTGCCGGGCTCAACAACAACGGCGGGAACTTCGAATGGTGGGGAGGGAATCTCGGCCTCGGGCATCATCGCGGCGGGACCTTCCGCGCGTATGGCGAAAACCCGAAAGTCATCACAGACAAGCTACACATGTACGAAGCGCCTGCCGATCTGCGAGACAAGGTCGGACGAGTCAGCGGCATCGTGCGTATCAACGGCAAGGCCTTCCCACAGGTCAACGCCGGCGTCGAAGTCACGCTGTGATCATCTACGACTTCAATACGAAGATCGTTGAATCGGGCGTGCCGGTGCCGCTCTACGCTGGCCGAAAGCCGGAGTACGATCCGACCGATGGCAGCGACCAGCCTCACGATGCCGTCGTGGTCCTGATCACGGCACACAAGGACAACGTCGCTGACATTTATGTGGGAAATCGTGCAGTAAGCAACACTCCGGGAGCCGAGTCGGGCAAGCGGCTCAAGCCGGGGGATGAGTGTAGCCTGCCGCTGGTGTCGCTCCGTGAAGTCTATGTCGTCGGGCAGGCCAACGATTACGTGTTCGGCAAAGCGTTCGTTCGCGGGCCAGGGGAGGACTTGGCGACAGTCGCGCCGCTTGCTGCTCAAATACTCTGATAGATCAATGCCGCAGGAACCCAATCGGCGTGCCGCATTCCGGACATCGGTTCATCACCCCGCGAAGGTCGTAGCCGCACTTCGGGCAGACGCCACGCGCCCGCCTTCGCATGGCGATCACGACGGGTCTAATCCAAAGCAGCACGCCAAGGGTGAGGGCCACAAGCATCAGGACTGAAATCCGCGCGCCGACTCGCCACCGCAATACGTGTGAATGACTCATTGTTGCCTGTGCAATCTCACTCGTCGTACGGGGGCGAAACTTCGTCGCCGGCGGCATCTTGGACTTCACTTTGAACTGCGACAGGTCAATGCGCCCGTCTCTGCAAGTAACGGTGATGGAGCTGCCGCCAGTTGTGATTTCGATTGGATCCAGGGTGCTCCAGTAGGAGAATATCCACAAAGCAAGTAGACTGACGACTAGGCCGAAGTAAGTGAGTTTAACGATTCGGCGATTCATTAGCCTGCCGCGCGTTTCCCATCGGCGTAGCCAAGTGTGTAGCCATCAGTCTTGCCTTTTTCGTAACCCTCCCCGTACCCCTTGTTGCGCCCCGACTTGTAACCGGCACGGCGGCCATCTGAATAGCCTTCCTCATGCCCCATCGCCCTTCCCTCCTTGATGGCGGCAGCACGGGCCGTATCAATGCGACTGTCACACTCCTTGAGCCCTTCGCGTTTCCCTCGCTCAAGCCCCGTCTCTATTCCAACCTCCCGGCCATCGCTGAATCCTCCGCTGGCTTCGCCATCTGTGACGCCACGAGCGTATGCATCGTCCACCGCCTTCGACTTGTCTTCGAGGAGGGTCGCCCGCATTCTCGATTTTTCAGACTCACATAGTTGTTGCTGTTCTTGGGTCGCGGTGTCGAGGCCTTGTTGGTACCTGTCGTTCCGAGTTCGAGCTATGGATGTCGCATGCTCTTCTTCCATCTGCTTAATGTGGGCCTGGAAGTCTGCGATCGCCTTCTCATACGCCGCAAAGTCGGACGAGAATTTGGATTCAGCTTTTTCCTGCCCTGATTGCTCACCTGCCTTCTTCCCGGCTTGGATGCCTGCGGAATAGCCGGCGGACCGCCCCTCGCCATAGCCGATTTTCTGGCCAGCGAGCGACCCCGCCTCGTATCCTTTCTCGTACTCGTGTTGATCCGGAGGGTGGATCATGAGCCCCAAGGCCATTCCCACACCAAACGCCAGGACGACGAATATCACGCCACCGATCAATAGAAACTGCGACTTCGAAACGCCGTGGATCTGGGGGTTGGAGTCTGGGCTTGCGATTTCGACTGTATCGAGTGTCGGAGGCGCGGCTTGTTTCTCGGATTCTCCGATGCGAAATCGATAGCCGCATGGGCATGTTCCCATCATGCCGACACTCTTGTCTGCGACGTGGTACTCTCGCCCACACTTGGGGCATTCGCCTACCATTTGATCACCTCAGTGAATTTTTAGTGTTCATCGATCCGGTTGCGCCCTTGATATGAAAATGCCACTGTGAATCGATATTGGGATATCACGGCCAAGCCTGTCAAGGCACGAAAGCGGGTGCGTTACACTGTTCGCGAAAACATGTTCGCATGTTGTGGGCATTCGCCGTGAATGGTCTAAATCGCAAATGACGGGGCGATGCGCTCGGAATCTTGGGGTTTATTTCTTGGCGCAAAGCGTGGCTGAATCTGGGGCGGCTGCGGCATTTTCTTCACTTGAACGAGAATGGCGGATGCCTATGTTGGTGGTAGGTGGAGAAGCAGCGATGGTCGTGAAGGACCCACATCGACGCAGATTGGCACATCTTGCGATTCAAGACCGCCTCGATATTGAACGGTTGTTCCCGCAATATGAGCGGCCAGAGGTCCTCTCGCGCTCAAACAACACATGCGTTCTGAAGGTGTGGCACAGAGAGTCTCAGCGACGGGTGGTCATCAAGTGCATTGAGCGGCCCGAGCTCGAGAGCCCGGACACACTTCAGCAGTTTGCAGATGAAGCGGCGACCCTGTCTGCCTTGGATCATCCCGGCATTCCACAATTCATCGCCAGCGGGATCCGCGATCACCGCCCGTTTGTGGCCTACGACTACATTGCCGGATCCACGCTCGATGCGCACGTGGAATCCAACGACCTCACGTTGAGACAGCGACTTGAGCTGATGGCCCGAGTCTGCGATACGGTCACGTACGCACACGATGAACGAATCGTCCATGCAGACATCAAACCAACCAACATTATTGCCAACGACGACGAGGAAGCGTGGCTGGTTGACTTTGGCCTGGCACGCAACCTGGATCGGCTCGAACTGCGAGATCGCTCGAGCTTCGCCCATAGGCCTCGCGGCACCTTCATGTACATGAGCCCTGAAGCGATGGAAGGAAATGGAATCGACTGCAGGTCGGACGTGTACTCGCTCGGCATGACGCTTTACGAGGTTGTGACGGGCAGCACACCCTTCGATCACGGCGAGTACACGCACGGTCAGGCGATTGATCTCGTCCGCTATGAGCGCCCGAAGAATGCCACGACGAAGGGCCTATGTGCGAAGTACATGGTCGATCGATCGATGGCTGCCAGCGTCATCGCCATCATCGACAAGGCGACCGAGAAGAGTCCAGAGACTCGATACCAGAGCGTTGCCGACCTTCGACATGACCTGCAACTCGTACTTGATGGACGATCGCCGAAGGCCCGCACATCTGCGTTTCGACGAAGAGCCAAGCGCGCGTGTGCGCGATGCTGGAAGCCGGTGTCTGCCTGCGCAACCCTGATCGTCGTTGTGCTTGTCACCGCCGCCATTTGCCTCGAGATGCGTCCCACTGCAGACGAGTTGTATCGCCGCCAAGTCGACGACATGATCGCCTCCTATGGCCAGGAAACTGCGGAGGCCTTTCTGGCGAAGTTTCCAGTGCCTGTTCGCGACCCGAACGCAGAGGTCGTCGTCGGCTCCGAATTCCCGGAGCTGTGCGTGCTACATCCGTCATCAACGGAATGGGCGGTCACCGATGATGATTGGTTCGAAGAGTATGGCGATGCTGTTGGCAGGTTCGTCACTGCGTTCGATGACAAGATCATTGGATTCAGGGTCGGCGACCTTTCAAGGAACATCGTCGATCTCGACCGTGAGTCGATGGCGCATGCCACGGGCATGTTTGAGGCAACGATGCGGTCTGCCCGCGTGCTTCGCAGTCGCGGCAGGAATCAAGAAGCCGCTGACCATATCCGCGCCGCGATGAACATTCACACGGACATTGGGAATGCGTCTCCATCGCGGACTGGATTCGAGCGGCCTCACGTCATTCACATCTACACGATCCTCAGCAGATTTCTGAATGATCCGAATTGCACGAGCAAGGAGATTGCCATTTGGCGTACAGTGGCTCGCGAGTTGCCCGAAACAAAGTTCCGCCGTGAATCGTTTTACGTGAAGGCGGCCCAGATCAAAGCGCTAGCGTCTCGGGGTATGTCTGTTGATAGTGGTGGCGACGAGGTCATTGACCATGATCGGATCAACCTGCAAACCGGCGGGCAGTATGACCGACTCGATCCTGACTGGCGAGAATACGCTCAGATGCAAGTTGAAGTTGCCACTGCGACAAGGATAACTGATGGTCTCGTACTCAAGATGCAGGATTGGGATGGACTGCGTGCGGACACGGCGTTGGCGTTGGCGGACGCCCATTGGATTGAGCTTCAGGCCGCACGCCGTGTGTATCCATTGCTCTATTCAGTTGGGAGCGAAATCAACCACATTCTTTCCGCCCACTGTAGTCGCATCATTCGGGAGGCGATCATCATTGGCGCGACAATCGCTGAGCCGGCGGATGACGTACAGGTTCTGCCTGGGGCAGATACCTACTTGGGCGGTGATCTTATCGTCGAGACCACCGGTGGCCGCGTCACCGTCGTTTCGTCGGTAATGACTGATGAAGTCGACCGGCGTGCAGTTTCTACTGCAGAGATCCTTGGTGCCCGTGAAATTGACGGCCGGCTTCAGTATTACCCACTCTTTGAGTAACTGCTATGGACAGCTCGTCGGCGTGCATGGACATGATGTTGAGCTACCTGCTGGACATGAAATCTCTGCGACCGTAGTGCACGAGCCCGAATCACAGCAGCACGTGTCATCGAGCACGTAGTTCGCCCACACGACGCCGACGCCGAATGTTGTCTCGATGTCGTCCCATTCCAGCTCGTCGACGGTGTCGACTTTGCCGTCTTTGTTGATGTCGAAGTTCGTGGACTTTGATCCACCGCTGACCGCATTTGCCAGAATGGTTTCGTCGTTGCTGTCCGTATCACCGTCGCCGTCGAAGTCGCCGGGATAGAACTTCACGACAACGATGTCGCCGTCGATGTCGACGGTCAGTTCCATTCCAGGTGTCATGTTGCTTGTGAAGTGGATCACGTGCGTCGTCCCGGTGCCCGTCACAGAATCAACGTCCGGGCAATTCGACTGGTTGCAGGAGAGATCCACATCTGCCGCGTCGAGTGTTCGTGACGCCGTGTACTGGACGGTCATCTGCCGAGGGCCGAGCACCTTGTCGTTGTGGTCAAGCTGGGCATCGGCGATGACTTTGCCAGCTGATGGATCGGTCCATGCGATACCCGCAAACGAATTGGTTGCCATGGCGCAGATTGCAGTGATCAGTGTGCTTCTAAGAATCATCGGAATTGTCCTTTCGAAACGTGACAGTGGACTCCGTTCCCACTTTGTATGAATCGGCGCAGCGGCCCTGATCTCTTGAATCGCCGCGATTCACTTGGTATTTTGTTGACATGGCCTCCACCTCAAAGCTCTTTGAACGCATGGTCTCGTCGGGCACGCGCCGCGATTTGATGCGACTTCGGCGGCTAGCATGGCAGTTGTGCAAAAACCGCGAGCTGCGATTCCGGACTGATTCGTTCATGGAGATCTGCTCGGAACGTGCGTTCGCCATGCTGCGTGAATACCGCAGCGCGTTTGCGGACGATGGCGCGAAAATCCTCGCCATGAAGGCGTGCATCGCTGAGGTTGTGGAAGACGAGATTGCACGCAATTGTCCGGCTCTCGTGGTTCGCCAGGAACTGTGGGACCTCCGACGGAAGGCAGCGAAGATAACGGATCACGGGCTCGTCGATGCCATTCTTCGCCGTGTGGCGGCAAAGGAGATGGACAGGGCAACTTCGGAGCTGTTTGTCAGGGTTGACCTGGATAACGAGCGCCCGGCCAAGGCGGCCGAGGCAATGGGCTTGGATGATGCAGACTATTCAAGATTGATCGACGAAGCGCGGGTTATCGCGTGTCATCACCTGCGTATTTTTCTGCCGGCCACGATCTCGACCACCGCGGTCAAATTTATGTCGGGTATCACAGAATCTCTGCATTCAGACGTGGAGATGCCGGATCTGGGCGACGCCCTAGATATGTCAAAACGACAGGCGATCAGGCTGATTTTGGAGGCTCCTGAGAGCCTGGTTTCGGCTGTGAACGCTTTTCTGCTTCAATCCGCTCATAGATCTCCCAAAGCTCTTTTTCGGCCGCTGCCCGCTCCGGAGTCATGGGAGAGTTATCCAGAAGCTCCCGACCAATCAGACGAGCCCCCTCGCTCGACGCATCCTCAAACGTAATCGCGCCACGCTCGATCTGTGCGGCCAGCGCGATGAAGCGTCGCGCTGTGTCGGGATGATGTGACGAGACAAGCAACAGTCCGCCGCTGACGATGCGATTCTGTGGGATCGCCGAGATCATCTCGTATTTGCGCAAGAACCTCTCGAATACTTCGGCCAACTCCCACTCGTCAGAGTGAACTGGCTTCTCGCCCTCGCCTGCCTTCGGTGGCGACTCTGGCGGCCACGGGCGAGTGTCATCGAAGAGCCAGTTTGCTGAAACACCCAGAACGTTCGCCAATGCTGCGCCCCGATCAGATAGGGGCACTGAACCTCGATTGAGGGCGTTCGTGAGCGAGTTCGTGGTCCATCCTGCGTCACGCTCGACGTCTGCGTTCTTCCTGCTCCCTATCAGGCGTTCCGCTTTTTCGACCCACCCCGGCTTCGGACTATCGGCTTCTTTGGCCATAACTCCCTGAGAGTACTGGCTTTGGCGGGGCTTCCAAGCCTTGCTAAGATTTCTCACCTTTTGATTTGACATGATTAACCCACCTGAGTAGATTCTAGCCCAATGATGAGAAATGGAGGCCAGCTGAGATGAACAAACGAGGAAAACGGCGCGGTGCTCTGGCGTACATCTACACGCGGGACCGTGAACGACTGGAGAGGCTTGGCGAACGGGAGTCCCGGAATTGGAAGGACCAGCTTTCGCTAGCGGTGGATGAGTATTGCGACCACAGAGGGCTCGATCGTGAAACGCAACAACCAGTCCCTCGTTCGTCTCGGAAGAAGCAGCCTGCATAAGGACAACATACCGTGGCATGGACGCATGGAATAGACGTTGGATACGACCGGAACGGTGATGTCAAAACCGCCCGTGGCTGCACTCAGCCATCGGTTTCGCCGTGTCTGGCGACATGCAAGGTGGTTGGTCAATTCGATGGTTGGACATCTCAACATGAGTCAAGAGGACGTCGGCAACGTATTGGAATGTGCGCCGAATCGCGCAAAGCTGGCGTCGGCGCCCGCGATCACAAAAGTCGCAAAGCTGATGCTCCACGATCTCGAACTCACCGCCGAAGCGCTTGCGGCAGAAATGCAACAGCAGATTGTCGCCGAGATGCGAAAGCGCGGAGCTGTTGCGTAACGAGTCTTTCACCCGTCGAAGCCGGGGCGGTGCCGCCAACTCGCCGTCCCGGCTCACCCTTTCCCGAACGAGCGACGTCCACACCTGGAACGTCTTTCCCCCCTGCCGCCGGGAAACACTCCGGTCCACCCCACCGGCCCGGCGGCACTTCTTTGGATTTCACGGTGCGAACTGCATCGATGTTTGAGGTGTGGCGGGGCGGGCCTGGCGATTGCCGCCCCGCCATTTTGTTTGTCACTCACCCCGGCGCGTTGCCGGGTGTCGGGCGCGGCTTGGGGGCGGTAATGCCGCTCCCATGTGGCAGACGTGCCCGACATATGGCGGGGTAGAGCAGTCGGTCAGCTCGCCGGGCTCATAACCCGGAGGTCGCAGGTTCTCCCGGCGTGCCGGGACTGCCCCTGCTAGTTGTTCATGATGGAGGACACCAGCCATGTGTATCGCGGAACTGGTCACCACCGAGACCGACGAAGTCGCCGAATTGGCGGAACCCTACTGCACGAAGTGCCGGCGGTACGTCGACATCGACGAGCTGCGGACGGCCAACGGGCGATGCCCGGGATGCCGCAAACAGCCGCGCGTGGCGGTACCGCTGGTCGCACTGGGCAAGACGCCGATGCAGGTGGTGGGATGATCGGCAACCTGATGATCGTTGCCGTGTTCATCGCGATCGTCGGAGGGTTTCTCTGGTGGTGCTGGTGGTGTTTGGGCTGGGGCGGATTCGTGTTCGGCGTTGCCCTGCTGGCCTGGGTCTTCAAGTGGGCCGTCGCCAACATCGACCCGAACGTGCACAACCGGTCGGCGTTGAAGCGGTGGATCAAGCGGCAACTCGTCGGCAATGACAACGACCGGCACTACACGGACAAGCGGTGACCGGCGACTGAATCGAGGGAGTGATCATGGATCTTGAGCTGAGCCTGGAAACGATCGGTGAGATGGACGGCGGTGAGCTTGGTCGGCGGTTCGATGAAGCCATCAAGGCTGCACACTCGGACTGCGAGAGACGGCCGTGGATGAAGAAGCCCCGCCACATCAAGCTCCAGGTTGAAATCGTCCCGGTCCGCAACAACGACGGGACGTTTAAGAGGTGCGCCTTCACCGCCAAGCTCGACCCGAAGGTTCCGCCATATCAGCCGCAGTATCCAGACTTGTGCAAGGCGTCGGCGAGCGGTGGGTTGCTGTTCGACCCCAATCCGCCGGACGACGATCGAGATGCCCCGGCGGAGCCAGTTAAGGGCAAGCTGAAGAAGACGGCGTAGTCGTGCCGGCGGCATCGTCGGCCCACAAAGGCCCGACGGAGCGAGACGACCACGGGAACCTGCGGTGCCGCAAGTGCCACGGGTTCGTGCAGTGGGGCGAGGTGATCGAGATCAAGGACTCGAACTCGCCCGATGGCCGCAAGCCCGACAAGAAGCGAGGCGAACAGCGGTACGTGCTCCTGGACATGGACTACGTACCGCACGGCTGCCGGAAACGGGCGAAGTGACGAAGCGGTTTTTACGTGTTGACGGAATGTGGAAAACCACGCGAACGCGAATGATGGATCAGGCCCCAAACAATCGAAGGACCGATGGCAGCGGCGCTGAAGTACACGGACCGGGCGTTTCAGGAGCCGCAGGGCGGCAAGTTCCACAATCACCTGCCTCGCTGGATCGCACACAGCGAGGCGTACCACGCACTCAGCCGTGGTTGCAAGCAGACATTACAGGCGATCGCCAACAGCTGCGATCGACCAGCAACCGCCGAGGACGACCTGTTGGGCGCCAGAGGCGGCACGTCGCTCGAACAACGAGCGGGCATCAGCACACGGACGTTCAAGCGTCACGTGAAGGAACTCGAGCAGTGCGGTTTCATTGTCGCCCTCAAGATCGGCGGCATTCACAGGGGCCGCACCACATCCAACGTCTATGGCGTCCCGGGGCAGCCGGGATCGCTCAATCGTTGGAAGCGTCGCCGACAGGCACGCATGATGGTCAAAGGCGAGGATGGCAAGTATCGGCCCGTGGTTCTCGAGCCCGGCGATCAAGTCACACTTTGGCCGACGCAGGATCTCACCCCGGAAGTTGTTAACAGGAATATCACAGAGAATGCAACAACCGAGGTGGCATCTAAGTGTTTTCCCAGTGACAAAATGTCACACCGGGTGTGTCAAAATGTCACACTACCATCTCCTGTCCCATCAATGCGCTCTAAAGAGCATGCGCGCCCGAAGGCGAAGCGGTCGGGGTCTGCGCGGAGGTCGAGGCGGTGGATTGACCGGGTGCAGGTCGATGACCTTCGCTGCACAGAGCGGCTTCGGGCGTTGTTTGAGGAATGTCTGTGCCACGGTCTGGTCGTGGATACCGAGGACCAATGGTTCAGGTTCGTGGTGGCCGCTGAGCGGTGTCTCCAGATCGGACGCAAGAAGGGCGCCATGTTCGGCTCCATGGTCAGGAGCCGACAGCTTCACTTCGTTAGCCAGGAGGATGAGGAAAACGCGTGTAAGCGGTTACGCGCGTGGAAGAACCGTCTATCGCCTGCCAAAGGCTCTGGAGAGCCTTTGGCGTCTACTGGGGATTCTGAATCGGTTGATCTGTCTGAGGATGCTGTGTTCGTCCGTGCGGCCATCAAGGCAGGCCGTGCACGGGGAATACGCACCCACGATGCGTTGGTCAGACATCTGCACGCGGAAGACCGCACGTGGACGCGGGAGCGCTGGGATAAGGCGATTCGGGAACTCGAGCAGGCACGGGTGGAGAGGTTGAGTCGGTGATCGCTGAACGACCCATCACGGTTCCCGCGAGCCTGTGGCATGCCATGGTTGAGCATCTCTGTAGCCACTCGGCAGAGATCAAGGCGATCGAGAATCGGCTGAGTGACCCAAGGTACGACCACGCAATTATCCAGTCCGAGCTGTCGTGGTCTATGGCGGTGACGATGTGGGAGCAGGCTATGGGCGCTCCCATTGAGGGTGAAGTCGGTCGTCGGGTGTTCTCGAAGGATCCCGCGACAGATCGCTACTCGTGTCGGCTGAAGGACGAACCCGAACACGCCAGCTTGCTCATCGAATTCGAGATCCCGATGGCTCCGAGGCCCAAGCAGTCCTTCAAGAAGGGCCAGCGGGGCGGATACACACGTAAGGAGATACGCCAGAACGCCGAGGCCCTCTGTGCGTACATGTTGCCCCACCGCCCGGCTGTGCCGCTCGAGGGACCGGTTGAGATCGACATCGAGGTGCACTGGGAGTGGCGCAAGTCCGAACCGCTTCGGAACCGTACGAGGCCCAGGCGAAGGGACACTGTCCCTGATCACGACAACCTTTCGAAGCAAGTCTGCGACGCCATGCAGAAAACCGGATTCTTCAAGAAGGGCGACCAGCAGATCAGCGACTCGCACTGCCGCAAGCGCTGGGCCGACGAGGACAAGACCATCATCCACGTCTGGGAGGTCGCCGCATGAAACGAAACGTCAAGCCCGTGTTCCAAGCACGAGAGGAGGGGTTGAGTTGGGCGCTTGTCCCGAGGGAGTGCCAACGCCACGTGTCTGATATGCCCCGAACCCGCGAGATCACGAACGCGGGGCGGGCGAGGGGTGGTTATGTCCAAGATTGAGTGGACACAACAGACGTGGAACCCGGTCACCGGGTGCACGGCCGTCAGCGAGGGCTGTCGCCACTGCTACGCGGCGGCCATGTCAAAGCGGCTGGCGGCGATGGGGCACGAAGACAAGTACGGCGGGCTGATCAACAGCGACGGGCACTTCAATGGCAAGGTCAAGCTGCACGATGATGTCCTGGAAAGGCCGATCCGCCGCGGCAAGCCGACCATGTACTTCGTCAACTCGATGAGCGATCTGTTCCATCAGCGCGTCCCGTTTGATTTCATCGACAAGGTCTGGGCGACCATGGCCTGGTGCAGCCAGCATACATTCCAGGTGTTGACCAAGCGGCCTGCTCGAGCGGCCGAGTACATGTCGCGATTCCCGGATTGTGCCGTGGACATGGCGCGGAGCGTTGCGGGTCTCAACAAGCCGAACTTCAGCATGCTCGCGTCGGTGATTCAGATATACATCCGAAACCAACCAGACGGGGCGTTCCCCAATATCTGGTTCGGCACGTCTGTCGAGGATTCGGACGTGCTGCACCGCATCGAGCAGCTGAAGCAATCGCCCGCCGCCGTGCGGTTCCTGTCGTGCGAGCCGCTGATCGGCCCCATCGACCTGGCAGGCAAGCTGGACGGTATCGACTGGGTGATCGTCGGCGGAGAGAGCGGCCCGAAAGCGAGGCCCTGCGATTTGACGTGGATTCACTCGATCGTCCGCGACTGCACCAATGCCGGCGTGCCGGTGTTCGTGAAGCAACTGGGATCCCGTCCGGTTCACCTGGGCGAGCGGATGAAGTTCAAAGCCCGCAAAGGGAATGAGCTCGACGAGTGGGCGGATTATCTGCAACGACGCGAAATGCCGGAGGTGACGGCATGCTAGTCGAATCGATGCTCGACGCTGTGGACCGCTGGGCCACTGGGTATTGGATGCTACGGGAGACCGGAATTCCGTTTCCGCATGCCGGGAGAATCGATGCGCTGTTGATCCCGTGCAGCTATGAAGCTGGATGCATGAAGAAGAACACCAAAGACTGGTTCTTCGATCGCGTTCGCCTGCTCGGCGTTGAAGTGAAACGCACCCGCGAAGATTTCAATCGCGGACTGAGGACTGGGCAGTACGAGAAATACGACGAGTTCCTATCTGGTTTGTACGTCGCAACACCCAAAGGACTGATCAAATCTGGCGAACTGCCGGATGGTGTTGGTCACTTAGTATGCCGTTGGTCACCACGCGATCGCACGAGACGGAAGCGATGGTACTTCAACCCCGAGGGTGTATCGCAGATCTGCAGGTGCACCTGTCGCAAGGCCCCAATGATCAAGGACAAACTGCCGGAGCACTATGTTGCCTGGCGACTGATGTTTGAGCTGTATCGACAACATTCGGACGAGATCGCCCGCATCAGATGCCGAACCAACGAGGCACTGCAGACCCTTGGGCACGTAGTCGGCCACACAGTGATGCCATGTTTGCGTGAAGGTGTCGACCAAATCATTGAGCAAATCGATCAAAAGCGACGCGAAGAGACCGAGGTGACCGCATGAGAGCGCTCACCATCCACCAGCCCTACGCCGACTTGATCGTCGACGGATTCAAGAAGATCGAAAACCGGACATGGAGAACGCACTATCGCGGACTGGTGGCGATCCATGCGGGGAAGTCGCGGGCGCGGCTTGGTTCACGCTCTGGCTATCGGTACACGTTCGGTGCCATCGTCGGGATCGCAACGTTGCATGACTGCATCTCTTTCGATGCCGCGACGAGAGTCGATCCAGCATGGTCCGAGGGGCCAGAGTGCTGGCACTTCGTGGAGCCCCGGCGGATAGCCACGCCCATTTCAGTGAGCGGGAGTCAGGGCCTGTGGGTGTTGCCAGGCGATGTTCATGATGCCCTGTATGAACAGCTTGCAGGCTGAGAGGTGGTGTGATGGCTCAAATGCAGCTTGTCAGTCAGGAAGAGCTGATCTTGGCAGCCAAGCTGCGGTGTTATGAGCGAATCTCGAAGCACTACCACGCAGACGACGAACAGTTTGACCCTTGGCGTGTCCTTATTGCTGCCGACAAACTTGCGCAGTCCCTACGGGAGTTTCTGCCGCCAACAACACCGAGCCAGGAAAGGGAAGCATGCTCAGTCCGAAGAACGAAAACCGTGCCACGCGCGAAAGACCTGAAGCGTGGGGCGTCGATGACGACGGCAAATTGATTCAGTGGATCTGACGAAGGAAATCGCGATGACCAAATGGAAGCTACTCGGAGCTGTCGCTGCTCTACTCGCAGCATTGCCCGTCCAGGCTGAGCCCTGGGTCGGCGTCTGGACTGGCATGACGCTCAACTACGTCAACGGCGAGAATTGCCAGTTAGCCGACAACGACCTCGGCATGACGTGCGACATCTACCCCACCGACGTGATCGTCCAAGGCTCCGATCGCCAGCTTGTCTACGTCGTCTCGACGTTCTACACCGGCATCCAGTTCAACGACGCCGTCGCGTTTCTCGAGGCCGTTAAAGCCCGTGGACGCGGCGACAAGGTGCTGTTCCTCACCAACTGGAACAACCCGCGCTTGCAACGCGAGATCACAACGCCCTACCGCCCCAATGGTGAGACATGGTCCGACGTCCCGGATCCCGGTGATCGGCAATGGTGGTACGAACGGGTGGAGCTGCCCTTCCGACGCGTCGCGGCCCTGGCCGAGTGGTTTCCCGACACGGTGTTGGGCATGGGCGTCGATTTCGAGATGTACTTCTCGCAGCCGGGATCGCCGCACAAGTTCTATCAGCCGCACACCGGGACGCATCGCTGCCTGCCGTGGCTGCGGAAGGCGATGGAAGCCGTCAAGGAGTTTTCGCCCGACCTGGTATTCGCCATCGTCAACGCCGACGTCGGTGAGGCCCGCATCTACAAGACGCTGCACGTCTTCTCTGATTTGTCGTTGTCGGAGCGGTACTACACGTTCGCCTACCTCGATCACGAGACGTGCGGCGGTCATCGACAGCCGGTGATGCGGCACATCGAGAAATGGGAAGACCTCTCCATAGTCGACGGAAAGATGGTCATGGGCTTGCACGTCACGCGAATGGACTTCCTCGGCACGGATCGCGGTTACCACGACGTGCCGGGCATGCATCCGATCGTCCGCGTGCACATGCAGACCTTCCTCGAACAGGACGTGCCGATCTTCATCTACGCCGGCAAGCGCTTCAGGAAAGATCCCATCTGGGGCAGCGTCGGCCTGGAGGCCTCGCTACGTGAGCTGAAGTTGGGCGCGACGACGCCCCTCCACGATCGGTACGGGCGATACGTTGAACGCTATTCCTCGATGTCCCGTGAGTGCGACGGCGTGCAGCAGTTGCTTCGAGTCCAGGACATCGAACCAGGCAGCGGGATTCGGGTACCGGGGTCGAGGGCTCGAAGATAGCGAGGAGGCGGTTGTGACAAAGAAGAGAAAAACACCCACCCATCAGAGATTCGTTGGTAGTCGATGGTCGCAAATCGGCCACGTGTACTACCGGCTGTCAGACGAACGAAATATCTCTGTTGAATCAATCCTGTCACGCAATGGTCCCCACTTTGAGGAGGCCAGGCTGGTTCAAGTTGCTGAGAACGGCTGGATGAAGTTCAAGTGGATCGACGGAGGCGACTACTTCAATGATCGCAATGGATGCAATTGGTGCTTCAGGAAGGTCGACGCACTCGTGAAGCTGCTGCGGCATCACATGACGAAACTGCGCGTCTACGAAGACGGACGCCCCATTGAGGATCCGAAGACACAAGAGCAATCACTGAGAGCTGCACACCGCCTATGCCGTCTCATCCAGCAAGCCACCGACGCGGAGTTGGGGGAAGCGCAGTGGAACAAAGCGGGAGGTTCACCATGAAGACGTACGAACAAAAATACAAAGAGCTCCGGAAGGACGTCGAGGCGTTCATCGAGGCGACCGACAAAGCTGCCGTCGTGAACATGCAGATCAGCGAGCTTGATGAATCGGTGGACCCTGATGCGCTGTTGAAACAGCTCGACTTACACATGGATGAATCGAGAGAAGCACAAGAGCGTATGCGAACGTTGCTCGATTTGCATGGGGATGGGTAGGGGACGCAAGCGTGGGCCTCAGTCGCAAACAAGCTCAGGCGCTCATTGAAGAGTTAGTTGGGCCACCTTCTCCCTTAGAGGTTGCCAGACTATACGGGCGTAGGTCAGGCTCACGCGCGATGGTACGTGACCTAGAAGGAGATCAATATCTTCCCGCCCTACCCCCGATTCATGAAGATGCGTCGCTGCGGAATGTCGCAGCTGACCAGGTCCGCCGCGAGAGGAATCGGCGCGCGTGGCAGCGCTATAGGAATCAAGGCGGGACCAGCGGCGGTGACACTTCTCAAGCCACTTCAAAGCCTCATTCGAAAACACAACGTGACGGCGCTGCCTAGTACGTGCATCCATCTTTCCCTTGTCCAGGACAAAGACCCCCTCTTCAGCCCATTCGCCCTGTTGATGCACAACGCGCACAACTTCGCTCGGTCGCATCAGACAGAGGTAGTTGATCGCCAACCACGGGCGAACATCGTCGCTCGCTTCTTTCAGTATCCATTTGCGAATTGTCTTGTACGGGAGCGACTTGTCAGGCGGCGGGCCAAGTGGCAGAGACTTGATACCACGCACTGGAATGGGTGGCATCATCTCCAACACCGAAGCCCATGTCACGAACGTCTTGATGCTCGTGACGTCGTGATTGATCGTCTTCGGGGCGTAACCGGACTGGAGCATGTCGTCTCGAAGTTTCATAATGTGAGCCGGACGAACGACCTCGAGGCGCGAGCGGCCGTACAGGCGAATGAATCGCGCGAGGTGCTTGCGATAGTACTCGCGTGCGTCGGGACCACGCTCGTTTTCCTTGAAGTGAAGAAACTGCTCGAACGCTTCAACAACCGTCGTCGTGTTGCGAATCGGCGGCAATCGTTGCGTGTTACGATGTGCTCGCCACGTTGCCCAATCCTGCAGGCTCGCGAGATATTCTTTTTCGGCATCGGCCTTGTTTTTGCCGAGATAGTGGTCTTTTCCGCCCCAGCGGACGAAGTAGTAGCCCTGTTTGTGGATCCTGAGTTTCGGGGGCTTCTGGTTCACACCCACACCGTAGCAAGTCGGCACGGGGGTGTAAAACACGATGAGGGGGTGTAGCGATTCCGCAGCAACATTGCGTAAATGCTTATCGTTACAGGACTTGAAAACTCCTCGACAAGGACTCGAACCTTGAACCTAGCGGTTAACAGCCGCTCGCTCTACCGATTGAGCTATCGAGGATCTGGTCGCGGCGGTCACCCGCCACGCTCATCTCAAATGTAGCAACACGGTCGGCCAAGTCAAGACCGACAGAGGCGTCAGTAAATCACGTCGCTCCCGCCGAAGCTCCCCAACTCGCCCTCTTCCCAGCTCCGTCGCACCACGCCAAGGCCATGCGCACACACCTCAAAGTCGCGACTCAGCCGACGCAGCAGCCACCGCGGCGGCCTCGATTCCTCATCGGTCAGCTCCGACGCACGGGCGTACGACTCCTTGCCCTGATCCACGTAACTGAGAAGCTGATCCGGATTCACCCCGCGTCGCCGGCGAAGACCTTCCGGATAAACGCCCGTCCAGAAAAGCGCGAAATCCCCGATGTGACGGTACACGCCCAGCGGATCCGCCTGCCCGCCGCCCTGCTTCTCGCGCTCGGCTGCGGCGATCATGTCCACCACCGTCTGCACCTTTTGACCCTGAGCATCGTGAATCCGATAAAGCCGATCCGAATGCACGAAGTCCAGCAGCAGATCGACGAGGTAGTCCGTCAGTCGCGGCTCGCAGACCCCGATCTCGACAAAGAACGCCTGCTCCACGAGACCGGAAAACAGCTTGCGAAGCGTCGGATGATCGTAATTTGGTTGCATGGCAAACAACATGCCCCCTGCAAATGGCACACTCTCACATGACGTCCATGTCGAACAGACTTGTCCCGTGACCCCGGTTCATTCTACGTTTTCAGACCTGGCCGGGGCAAACCAAAACACGGGAAATGGGCACGTGCAAAGCGTTCATCGCGCAAAAGAAACGGGCGACGTCGCCACGACGTCGCCCGATAACATGCCCACACGCTACGCGATGAGACCGATCAATATCCGCCGCTTTGTGAATCGCCGGCGGCTGCGGGTTTGACCTGTCGGCCGCCGCTCGCGTTGCGGCCATCGGGTTTGGGTTCGCTCTTTGCGCGGAAGCGTTCGAGCTGCGCCTTCTCCGGAATCGAATCCAGACGCTTCTTCAGTTCGGCAAAGAGATCATCGAGCGGCTGGGTCAGTTCCCGCTGCTGCTGCTTGAGACTGCGCAGTTTCTTGAGATCCTTCTCCTTGGCAAGCCCTTCCTTGACCGCCGCGATTTCCTTCGCTTTGGCCTGCTCGTGGTTCTTCGCCCGACCTTCAATCTCGCGGAGAATCGAATTGGCTGTTTCGATCTGGTCGGCCGTCAGCTCGTAGTCCTCAATGAACTGCTTGACGTACTGCGCGAAGTGCGACACCAAACGCACCGGCTGATCCTGCGGCGCCTTGGTCGGGATACCGGCATCGGGTTTCGGTGGAGCACCCGGCTGCCGAACGCCTGTCGGCGGCGGCGGGAAGATGTTCGTCGACTTCGGGGTGCCGTCGCTCCACTGCGTGAAGTTCTGCCGCATCGCCGCGAACGTTTTGTCCATCTGGTTCATGTCGAAGTCATGAACCTTCTTCTGCTCGTCTGTCAGCGACTTTCGCCACTCCCTGTTTGACTCGTAAATCTCTTTCTTCGCTTCTTCGATAATCTTCAAGACGCGGGGACCGAGATCCTTGGCAATGTCCGACGACGGTGGTTCACCCGTGCGCTGGTGGTACACGAGTTCACGAAGCAGCGGCCAGATTTCATCCTGGTGCTTTTCGAGGAACTGCGTCACCCGAGTCGTCATCATCTCGTTGGTGTACGCCTTCTGCTCATCGTTCAGGCTGTAACGCTTGGCGAGGTTGTTGACCGCAATCTCCATGATCTTGGCCGGATCCCAGAATTGCTTGATCTCGTCGGTCGAGTTCTTCTGGGTCGTCCTTGGCCGGCGCTCCGCGCGCCCCTGCCCCATCGCCGACGGCGCGATCACGACCGTCGACAGCCCAAACACACATGTTGCCAAAATCAACGAAGTT
This sequence comes from Phycisphaerae bacterium, assembly GCA_028289375.1. Taxonomy (GTDB): domain Bacteria; phylum Planctomycetota; class Phycisphaerae; order UBA1845; family UBA1845; genus OFTM371. Next base: position 24,140 of record JANQQK010000002.1, read on the forward strand.
CGCACGGCACAGATTCTCCCTAATGACGCCTCGCGCTCGATTTCAGTTCCACTTCGCGCCCCGTACCTGACTTATATAGCCAAACCGGGTGTCCGGGTTGCATGCAAAAGCACCCAAGGCGGTCCAAACGACATTCAGCGACAGAACCACGCCAGCCATGACAAGTTGCGACAATCGAACGTGTCAACCGCGTCCGAATAGCCGACCGATCGCAGCACCCACCCGGCCAAGCCGGTACTTCACGCGTGCCCGCCACATGCGCCGGCCCAGATGTTTGAGCAAAGAATTGTCCGGGTCAACCTTCAAACCGTGCAGGATCATCCCCTTCGCCTCGGGGAATCGCCCCAGCCGCTGATAGGCGAGCACCAGTTTCACAATCGCGAGGGTGTAATCAGGCCTCAGTTCCAACGCACGCTGGCAATGCCGGATGCCCTGCTCATGATCGTTGGTCAAAAAGCAACAGACACCCAGATTGTGGTACACGTTCGGCAGCGAATTATCCAAGGCGATGATCCGCCGGAACTGATCCGCCGCCTTCTCCGGCCGCTGCAGCCACAGCAGGCAGTTGCCCAGCAGCATCAAGGCTTCCTTGTTCGTCGGCGATTCCTCGACCGCCAACTCCAGAAACGGCAACGCCTCGTCACGCTGACCGAGCTTCAGATGCGCCGCGCCCTGACGCAATGCCAACCCCGGATATTCCTCGTCCAGTTCATGCAACGCGCTGAGCAGTTCGATCGCCTTGTCGGTCTTGTCCTGCGACAGCATGACCTCGGCGAGAGCAAAGTGGGCATCGACGTGGTCGGGCGAGAGTTCGAGCACTTGACGGAACTTGGTCGTCGCCCGCTCGAACTTGCCCTGCTCAAACAGCAGGTTGCCCATTTCAAACAGGAGATCGGTATCGCCGGGATCCTCGCGAACCGCCTTCAAGTACCAGTCATGCGCCGCGTCTGGGTCGCCCGCAGCCCGATGCGCCCGGGCCATCTGACCCCGCACGCCTTCAAAGGCAGCGTCAATATCCAACACGCGTTCCCAACAGTACAACGCCCGCTTGAACTCACCGCGCTCCGCCAGCGAAATACCCATGTGGTAGAAGCAGTTGGGACAATCCTCACGCAGATGCTGCGCGAGATAGAATAGCTCTTCAGCCTGATCGTGCTGTTCAAGTTCGGCACAGACCAGAATGCCGAAGCAGAAGCCCGGCTCGAAATCGGGATGGAACGCACGCAGTCGATCCAGGACCGCCGCCGATTCGGACAAACGCCCGACACGCTCAAGGTCAATCCCGAGCGCCAACAGCGTCTCGCGATCCTCAGGCTCGGCATCGAGCACATCGCGGTACGCCTCGATTGCCTCGTCGAATCGTTCAAGCTGGTCCAGCAGGAAACCACGCTGCGCCTGCCAGTTTACATTCGACGGATTGATGTCCAGCGCAGCATCAAGCTCAGCCAATGCCTCAGCCCACCGGCGAGACTCGGTCAACTGCTGAGCACGCTCTGCCCGCTGTTCCGCATCGAACCATTCGTTCATGACGTCACATCCGTCCGCTGTCGTGTATGGACCCGTCCGCGTCGATTCTACCCCCCTTATCGGACAGCGGCAATGAGCCATCCAAATCGTTCGACAGCACCCAGTGACCTTTCAAGCCCCATTTCGACCACGTCACGCCCGGTTGACCCGCCCCCCCACGCTCCTACAATCGCGCTCAAAACGAAGGACAACATCGTGAAAGCCGCCATCATCGGTCCCCCACAATCCGGAAAATCCACCCTGCTCGGCGCCGCAACCGGCATCGCACCCGATCCCGCCGCCATGCCGCAGGTTCACCATGCCGTCGTCAAGGTCCCCGATGACCGGCTGGACACCCTCGCCAAAATGTACAATCCAAAAAAGGTCACCGAAGCCACCATCGAGTTCGCCGATGTGCCCGGTCTCGCGTTATCGGAACCCAAAGGCCAAGAGGATCTCAAACGCTACCTGCCCGACATCCGCCAATGTGAGCTGCTCGTGGCCGTCTTGCGGGACTTTGAAAACCCGTCCATTCCCGCGTACAAGAACCGCGTCGACGCCCAGGCCGACCTCCAGGAACTCCGCGACGAGCTCACCCTCGCCGACCTCGCCACCATCGAGACCCGCATCGAGCGCATCGAGACTGCCCTGAAGAAACCGACCAAAACCCACGAGCAGGAAAAGAGGGAACTCGCCATCCTCGAAACCGGCCGAGCCGCCCTGGAAGACCAGAAACCGTTATCGGAAGTCATCACCAATGAAGAGGAACTGAAAGCGCTCGCCAGCTTCGGCTTCCTGACACTCAAGCCGATTCTCGCCGTCTTCAACGTCGGCGAAGACCGCGCCGCCTCGCCCGACCCCGAAACACCGCCGGGCACCGTCGGCGCGGTCAACGTCTGTGCCAGCGCGGAAATGGAAATCGCCGAACTCGACCCAGCCGACCGACCCGATTTCATGGCTGAGTATGGACTGACCGAACCGGGCAAGAACCGCCTTGTCCGCAAGTGCTACGAATCGCTGGGACTGATCTCGTTTCTGACCGCCGGAGAACCTGAAGTTCGGGCATGGACCGTCCGCCGCGGCAGCGACGCCGTCGAAGCTGCCGGGCAGATCCACTCCGACATCGCCCGCGGTTTCATCCGCGCCGAGACCGTCGCCTACGACGACCTCACCGAAGCCGGCGACATGAAAAACGCCAAATCCGCCGGCAAGGTCCGTCAGGAAGGCAAGACGTACATCGTGGCCGACGGCGACGTGATCCATTTCAAGTTCAACGTCTGACCCCCGGGAGCTTTCGCCATGTCCGTTCTGCTGGAATTCTCGATGTCACCGATGGACAAGGGCCCCTCGGTCGGCCAGTACGTCGCGCGCAGCCTCGACATCATCGACAAGAGCGGCGTCGACTACCGCCTCAACGCGATGGGCACCATCCTCGAGGGCGAATGGGACGCGTGCATGAAGGTCGTCCGCGACTGCTACGAACGCATGTCGGCTGACTGCGAACGCATCACCTGCTCGATCAAGATCGACGCCCGCAAGGGCACGTCAGGCCGCCTCGATTCCAAGATCGCCAAAATCGAAAAGACCCTGGGCCGCCCCGTCAAGACATCCTAATCGCAACCTTTACAGGGACTGACACGCATGCCCGAACATGATGAAAGAACCACCCATGCAGCAGCCGCCATGGGGCGTATTCCCAGCGGCGTGGCCATTCTGACCGCGTCACACGACGGCGATTCGACCGCGATGCTGGCCAGTTGGATCCAACAGGCGGCCATGGAACCGCTGATGCTGACCGTCGCGGTCAAGGCGGGCCGACACATCAACGACCTCATCACCACGTCGGGCCACTGCGTCCTCAACATCGTCGGCGAGGACGCGACCGCCATGTTCAAGCACTTCGGCAAGGGATTCGAACCGGGGGCGGACGCCTTCGTCGGACTCGACATCGAACGCACCGACGCCGGCATCCGGTTGGGCGACGCCATCGCGACGATCGATTGCGCCGTCGAGTCGTCTGTATCGGCGGGCGACCACATCGTGCACGTCGCCCGCGCGATCGACGGGTCGGGTGACGCATCACACGCACCTTTTGTGCATCTGCGAAAAACGGCGCTCGGCTACTGACCCGGCGCGATCATTAGAATCGGTCCGGTGAACATCGCGCGAAGTTCTGGTGTTTTGTTAAGTCTGTAAAAAGGGCGTGCGGCACCCCGTGTGTATTGGCGCGGTCAAAGGGTGCCGCAGCGAGTGGAAGACTAAATTTTTTGTTAGCGAGTCCTGCAACTCGGAAGTGAGCAGCTAGATCGCTTGCACGGCGATCGTCGCAATACATCGCCCACTTTTCATTATACCGAAGGCGTTTGGAATTTCCAGCGCGAAGTGAGACAATTTCGGGCCTTCTTTCCGTACGCTTCCGATCGCTCCTTCCAGCACCTTTTCATCGGACACATCCGAACCGACAGACAAGCCGAAATCAGCGCGCGAAGACTTTTTCACGATGATCGTCTGACGGCGCGGCCGGTGATTTCATCACGACCGAAACCATCGAACATTATCGGGCGTGCACGCGCAACGCAGCCACGATCATCTGCGTCCGACTAACTGCTTTCGACCACGCCAATGTCCGATGACTCACAAGACATCGGGGGCCAATCGCATGGCGCATCTGGAGAACGGAAACGGGAGGTCGGACCGGGCGGACGCCCGCGTGCTGCTCGTTGATGACGACGAGAAGCTCACCTTCATTCTCTGCGCCCACCTGAAGCGTGCCGGCTTCGAGCCTCTTGCCTGTGGCTCCGCCGAGGAAGCACTCGCACAGATCGGCGAGTTCAAACCCGACGTCGTCGTCATGGACCACACGCTGCCCGGCATGGACGGCATCGAGGCCATCCGCCTCATCATGAGCAACCCCGATACCTCCGACCTGGCCATCATCATGCTGACCGCCCGCTCGGACACCGAGAATGTCGTACTCGCCCTCGAGGTCGGCGCCCAGGAATACGTGGTCAAGCCATTCGAAGTCTCAGAGCTATTGGCCCGGATTCAGTCCGCGCATCGCCTGCGTGAAGCTCAGCTTCAACTGCACAAACTCAACGGTAAGCTGTCTCAGACGGTTGAGCACCGGACGCGACGACTACGCGTGCTCTACAACTTCACGCGTGACCTTAACGAAGCCGCCACGCAGGACGCAATCCTCGATCTCGTTGTCGACACCGTCAAAAAGGTGACCGGTTGCAAGCGTGTGTCCATCCTGCTCAAGAACAACGATGGGCAATCGCTGGCATGCGCGAAAGCCATCGGCATCCCCGAAGACGTCGCGTCGACGATCTCCGTCGGCAGCGGGGAGGGAATCGCCGGCAAGGTGTTCGAGTCCGGCAGAACCTACATCGCAAGCACCGTCAGCGACGCCTGCGACGAACGCCGCTACAACAGTGACTCCTTCATCAGCACACCGCTGATCGCAGCCTCGCTGATGACACAGCAGGAGAGACTCGGCGTCCTCAGCATCACCGACAAGGGCGACCAAAATCCATTCACACCGGACGAGATCGAATGCATCCGCTCCATCGCCGATTCCGGTGCCATCGCCCTCAACAACCAGATTCACTACGAACGGCTGCAACGCTCGGTCAACGCCCTGCTGCTCACCGTCGGCCAATTGGCGGAATACCGCGATAACGAAACCAGCAACCACCTCAACCGCGTGAGCCAGTATGCCCGCATTCTGGCCATCGAAATGCAACACACGCCCGAGTTCGAGGGAATCGTGACCGACGAGTTCGTGGACCATCTTCACAGAGCAGCCCCAATGCACGACATTGGCAAGGTTGGCGTCCCCGACGTGATCCTCTGCAAGCCCGACAAGCTCACAGAAGAGGAATTCGCCCAGATGAAAGAGCACTGCCGCATTGGGCGCGACGTGCTCCAGTCCGCCATTGCCCAGACCGGCCCCGTGCCGATCCTCCAGATGTGCCTCGACATCGCCTACTGCCACCACGAGCGCTACAACGGCAGCGGGTATCCGCGGGGCATCTCGGGCACGGATATTCCGTTGGCCGCCCGCGTCATCGCACTCGTCGACGCTTACGATGCCATCACCAGCCGCCGCCGCTACAAGCCGGCGATCCCGCACGATCGCGCGGTCACCATCATCCGGGAAGAACGCGGCAAGCACTTCGACCCTGCCATCGTGGACCAATTCCTCCATTGCGAAGCGGAATTCAATCGCGTTCGCGAGGAATACGTCGACGAGTGGCCAGACGATGAGCCCGCCCCAATGAAAATCGCCACCCAGGCCTGACACCCGGGTGGCGATTGTTCGTATCGAATTCTGATTGCGAAATGGCGGCCTAGTCGACCGTCCAGACATCGCCCCGCTCGAACAGGGCGGCGATCTCACCGACGCCCTTGGCTTCCTTGGCAGCCTTGACCTGCTGATCGAGCATTTCCTCGTACGTCGGCTTCTCGACCGCACGGAAGACGCCGATCGGCTCGGGGAACTCGGGATGATACAGACGGGCCAGCATGTGCGCCAGCGTCGGCTCATGGGCCCGCTCGTCGTGGAAGAGCAAGTCGTCTTCCTTGATCCCGTCGCCAAGCGTCACGACCTCGGGATTGAGACCGTTCAGCCGGATTCCCTTCTTCTTGTCAGCCCCGAACAGCAACGGCTTGCCATGTTCGAGAATGAGCGTCGCGTCGGCTTTGGTGTCCTTGCCGGTGGCGTACTCGAAGGCCTTGTCATTGAAGATGTTGCAGTTCTGGTAGATCTCGACGAACGACGTGCCCTTGTGCGCGGCCGCCCGCTTGAGCACCTCACCAAGGTGCTTGATGTTCACGTCGTGCGACCGAGCCACAAACGTCGCCTCCGCGGCAAGCGCCACCGAAAGCGGATGCAGCGGGAAGTCGATCGACCCTGCCGGCGTCGACTTGGTCTTCTTGCCAAGCTCGGACGTCGGCGAATACTGCCCCTTGGTCAACCCGTAGATTCGGTTGTTGAACAGCAGCACGTTGATGTCGACGTTACGCCGGATCGCATGCAGCAGGTGGTTCCCACCGATACTCAACCCGTCGCCATCGCCCGTCACCACCCACACATTCAGGTCCGGACGGGCCGCCTTCACACCGGTCGCAACCGCAAGTGCGCGTCCGTGAATGCTGTGGAATCCGTACGATTCGACGTAGTACGGGAATCGACTCGAACAGCCGATACCCGACACGAACACGATCTTCTCGCGCGGAATGCCAAGCTCGGGCAGGACCTTCTTGACCTGCGCCAAAATCGCGTAATCCCCACAACCCGGACACCAGCGAATATCCTGATCGCTGGCGAAATCCTTGGCTGTCAACTGCTCGACGGCGACATCCACCGACATGAGTCTTTATCCTTCCAGAAGCTCTTCAATCTTGTCCACAACCTCTTGGATGCGGAATGGTTTGCCCTGAATCTTGTTGAACCCGATCGCGTCGATCAGGTATCTCGAGCGGATCATCACCAGCAATTGCCCCATGTTCATCTCGGGAATCACAACCCGCTTGAACGACCGGAGCACGTCACCGAGATTGCTCGGGAACGGATGCAGGTACTTAATGTGTGCCGATGCAACCTTCTTGCCCGTCTCGCGAACCTGATCCACGGCTGAGACAATCGCACCATACGTGCTGCCCCAACCCAACACGAGAAGATCGGCATCCACGTCACCGTGAATTTCGACCGGGGGCACATCCTTGGCGATCCCATCCACCTTGGCGGCCCGCAGCCGCACCATGGATTCATGATTCTCCGGATCGTAGGAGACGTTGCCGGTCAGGTTGGCTTTTTCCAATCCGCCAATGCGGTGCTCCAGCCCCTTCGTGCCAGGTACCGCCCACGGACGAGCGTTCACCTCATCGCGATCGTACGGCAGGAATTCCTTACCGTTGGCCTGCGGGTGATTCACCGTCAGGTCCGGCAGCTCGCTCATCTCCGGCAGTCGCCAAGGCTCGGCGCCGTTGGCCAGGTATCCATCGGTCAGGAACATGACCGGCGTCATGTACTTCGCTGCGATGCGGAACGCCTCAATCGCCATCCAGAAGCAGTCGCCCGGCGTCGCAGCCGCGATCACCGGAATCGGGCACTCACCATTGCGGCCATAGACAGCCTGCATCAGGTCGGCCTGCTCTGTCTTGGTCGGCAAGCCCGTGCTCGGACCGCCACGCTGCACGTTCACGATCACCATCGGCAATTCGGTCATCACCGCGAGGCCCAACGCTTCGCCCTTCAACGCGACGCCCGGACCGCTCGTGCCCGTCGAGGCGAACTCACCAGCAAACGCCGCCCCCAGCGCCGACGTCACCGCAGCGATCTCATCCTCGGCCTGAAACGTCTTCACATCGTAGTTGGCGTGCTTGGATAACTCGTGCAGGATGTCACTGGCCGGCGTAATCGGGTAACTGCCGTAAAAGAGCGTCTTTTTCGCGAGCTTCGCAGCCGTGATCATGCCCATGGCCACCGCTTCGTTGCCCGTCAGCTTGCAGTATCGCCCTGGGGGAATGACGGCACGGTTCACTCGGTAGCGCGTCTGAAACGCCTCGGTCGTCTCACCGTAATAAAAGCCCGCCCGCAATGCCCTGAGGTTCGCTTCCGCCACAGCGGGAACCTTCGCGAACTTCGTGCTGATCCAGCCTTCGGTCGTGTCGAGCGGTCGATCGTAAAGCCAATAAACGAGGCCCAGCGCGAAGAAGTTTTTCGTTCGCAGGATGGCCTTGTTGCCCAGACCGGTATCCTTGGTCGCCTCGGTGATGAGCTTCTCAATCTGCACCTTGTACACGGCGTACTTGGACAGCGAGCCATCCTCGAGCGGATTCTCGTCGCAGCCGGCCTTTTGCAGATTGTTCTTCGTGAACGCATCGACGTTGACAATCACCGTGCCGCCTTCGGCCAAGTCGGCGATGTTGGTCTTCAGGGCAGCCGGGTTCATCGCGACCAGTACGTCGCATCCGTCGCCGGGCGTGTGCACCATGCGCTCGCTGAAGTTCAACTGAAAACCACTGACACCCGCCAGCGAGCCGGCGGGAGCGCGAATCTCGGCGGGGAAGTCCGGCAACGTGCTGATGTCGTTGCCGACCGCAGCCGACGTGTTCGTCAGCTGTGTCCCGGCCAACTGCATTCCGTCTCCGGAGTCGCCCGCGAACCGGACCACAACGTGGTCCAATTCCTTTACCGGTACCTGACGTGTACTGCCTGCCGTCGGCGTGGCTGTGCCCGCCCCCGTGCCCGTTTCTGAACTACTCATTGCCATGATGCTCCGGAATCGGTTGACCCCTACGGATCAACCAAAGGTGCTGTGTGGCCCCTGTCCTCTAGGATTCGCAGGCCCTTACCCACTTACCCCAAGTTCACTGTCAAGCCCTTCTGACACCTGTCTAGCCGCTTTTGATCACCCCAGTTGTCCAAATCACCGGCCCGGTAAGAGAATAAGCCCACCATCGCGGAAAAACAAGTTCACACGGCGATCAGTTTCATGATATCGGTCAATCCGTCCCGTCTCCACAAGTCCTGCGTCGCGATTTGCGCGCGCCTTCGTCGCGATCCTCCCATGCCCCCGCCTGACGCCCGTGTCAATTCGTGACATGACCGTATTCCCGAGCTGCTTGAACAATCCGGTCATCCTCCGTACACCCCATGTCGGGGACGCGTCACTCTGCTGGATCGGTCGAATCAACGGTGATTCAGCCGGCTCCGATAACCACTCACGGAATGGACATGCCCTATCGCGTCGCCGTCATTGGATCCCGCTCCTGGCTCGCTTCATCGAGCATCCGACGCCTGCTGCGTCTGCCCACCTTCATCCCACACACGCTCAACACCACACCGCCCAAACGGGTGGCAGACGTCTCGGTGGTGCAATGGCCCAGAAGCTGCGCAAACACGCGACGGCGACGGCTTGAACAGGCCCGCAAGTCTGCACGACACTGGCTGGTCGTCGCGACCGCTCCGGACGATGACACCCATGCGACTTGCGTCCGCGCTCAGGCGTGGGGCTGCATCGACCAGTCGACCAACCCCGGTCGCTTCGCATCCGCCGTCATGGACATCGCCCGTGGCAGGCTCGTCTACCCCCCGCGCATTCTCGACCGCATCCACTCGACGGGCGGGCAACTCACGCTAGCCAAGGAGCCGGCAGATCTTCGCCACAGACTGACGAACGACCAGACTGCGTTCCTGCGATCCCTGGCCAGCGGAGCCACGCTGGAAGCGTCCGCAGGAGAGGCCCGCATCCACCGATCGCACCTTCAAGCGTTCCTTCGCAGCCTGCAACACGCAACGCACGTGAGCGGCCGATCGGAATGGCGGAAGCTGGCCCATCGTCTCGATCTGTAGAAACACCGCGGCTTGAAGGATGGCTCTCTGCGTTGGAGATACGCGCAGAAGAACGCCCGCTTCGCTGACCACGAAACGGGCGTCGTTGGATTAAATCGCAGATGCGTGCGAGACGACCGCAGCTGACTATTGCACTTCGACCATCTCGAAGGCGTGCCGTTCACGGATACGCTGCGGGCTGAACCACTCAGTCATCACGCGCGACTGCAGCGTCCGCCGGGCAGAATTCACGATGCGGGCACGTTCCTTCTCGTAGTCCGGCTTGTACATCGGAGCAAGTTCCGCCCATTCGATCACAGTGATGGCACCAAGCTCGGGAACCTCGCGGACAGCACGGCGTTCGCCGGCGGGCTTTGATCCGAGCGCGAAGCAATCTTCGATGAACTCGCGCTCTACTTGTCCCACGCCGTTGACAAACTGCTTGAATCCGACGCGATCGGTGCCGGCACTGAATGCCGGTACCCGGCCAAACGGACGCGAAGCATAGTAACCGCTGCTCTGCCCCATCGACGCTGGCTTGGTGATCGCCGATACCACGGCCTTGATCTCCTCGTCCGCGTCGTACGCAGCCTTGAGACCATCACCCGCGGCGGCGAGGACACGCTCGGCGTGCCCCTTGCAGCGCTCGTAGGCACGCATCAGTCGAACACCGTCGATCACCTTTTCGCGGACGTCGGCCAATTCTTCCGCAGGTCCGGGCGGCTTCACGTCCGTGATGCGATATACGTAGTAATTGCCGACGTTGTCGCGCAGCGGGAAAACGCAGGACTGACCAACGGCCAGGAAGAGCGATGTGTTCACTCTTCGGCTCTCGGTTGGTACCGTCTCGATCCCCTGAACCAAAAACGCCAGATCGCGGAACCGACGGCTGCTCATCGCCGCATTGGCCACGCGGGCATCGCCAATGTCTTCCACGAGGATGGCCTCTTCCTTGTCGAACCAGTCGGTTTCGTGAATGGTCACCGCCCCGCCGAACTGCAGGTTCGACGGCATCCCCTCGAGCACCTTGCTGTAGTAGGTCCGCGGCATCACGCCGTCGGGGGCGGGCTTGTATCCGTCGTCATCCGTCTCGCGATCGAACCACGGGACGGCCAACTCGCGCGTCAGCCAGTCGGCGACGTCCTGAATCTTCTTGCGGGCCTCATCGCGCTTGACGATTTGGATGGCTGCATCCCGCGCATCGTCGAACGTCTCGAAATGGGTGGCGACTTTATCGTCAGCGTCGTCATTCCAGTCGCCGGATGCCTTCAGCTCATCGATAACAGCTTTGTCCATCGCCACATCTTCAAGCGGCCGGGCAAATGCACTGTCCTCGGGATTCTGGCGCCAGAACTCCCGGGCTTTCCGTTCGAGCGTCTGCTCGCGCAGGACAACGTTTTCGGCGACCTTGTCGATGTCCACCTTCAAGTACTGAACCTTCACGCGGGCAGGACGGTAGTAGCCGAACTGGATGCCGGGGCCCGGTTGCGTCTCACGGTACTCCTGGAAGTGGGCCTGGATATCCGCGTCGGTGACCGTTTCCTCGTCATTGACGAAGTCCGCCGCCTTGAGCGACACGAGGTTGACCGTCGCCTTTTCCAATTCCTGCTCAGCCATCGTCCGAATCGAGGCTTCACTGATGCTGGCGGACGGCATGGTGCTTGCGGCAAGCATGGCCACGCCCCGGTACTTGGCCACCGTCTCGAAAATCAGTTCCGGCTTGACCCGACGCTGATTGGCCATGTCGTAGATCATGCTGAGCGGTCTGCCGATACCGCTGAGAAACTGCTCCACTTCAACCTGCTGCGGGATCATGCCGGCCCGCTCAGCCTCGCGTGTGAGCAGAATCCACTCCATGATGCTGATCGGTTCTGTGGCGACGTACGCATTGGCTGCAAACGCCGGCAGTTGCCACTGCAATCCCAGACTGCTGAGGATATCCGTCTCGAAGGAAGCCCGCTTCTTGTCCCCCTCGACGATGTCACCAATGGATGTCTTGGCAACCAGGATCCCGGAGAAATCAGGGGCCAGGAAGCTCGTCAGGGCACTTCCGCCAAGCCACACGACGAGGAGCAGAGACATGGCCACGGCGAGGATGGCCTTGTTGTGTTTTCGCAGAAATTTGTTCATGGGGCCGCAAACCCTTGTAATACAGAGACTTATACATCGTCCATTCGAACGCACCAGTATAGTGGGTTTCTCGGAAAACACAACAGACCTGAAATACAGGACTATGATCTGGCGCTTGGCCGATTTGACAGAGACTGCGGAGTCTGCTAACTGCCCCCGGTTGACGGGGCTCAAGAGGCGGATTCCGGTCGGTCGAAGAAAATCGTTGCCACCGTCCGATAGGCAGGACAGCGGCACGACGGCCAACATCGGATCGAAGGAAACGCATCGTGGCGAAGACGAAGAAAAACGGGTCTTCCGGCAAGTCACTGGTGATCGTGGAATCACCAGCCAAGGCGAAGACCATAAACCGTTATCTTGGAAAAGATTACGTCGTCAAGGCGTCGATGGGCCACGTGCGCGATCTGCCCGATCACGACCTCGGCATCGACATCGACAACAACTTCGCCCCGACCTACGGTGTCGTCACGTCACGCAAGAAGACCATCAAGGAACTCCACGACCTTGCGCAAAATGCTGAACTTGTCTATCTTGCCACCGACCTCGACCGCGAAGGAGAAGCCATCGCATGGCATCTCGTCGAAGCCCTCGAGCTGGACGAATCCCGCATCAAGCGGGTGATCTTCAACGAAATCACCGAGTCGGCCATCCACGCCGCCTTCGATCATCCACTCACCGTTAATATGGATAAGGTGAATGCCCAGCAGGCGCGGCGGACGCTGGACCGCATCGTCGGCTACCAGCTCAGCCCCCTTCTGTGGCAGAAGATCGCCAAGGGTCTGTCGGCTGGTCGGGTGCAGTCGGTGGCAGTACGGCTGATCGTCGAGCGTGAGCGCGAGATTCGCGCGTTCGTGCCGACCGAGTCGTGGCGGATTCAGGCGGTCTTTACGGCTGAGCTGGCAAAGCGGGCAGGGCTTGCGGGAGATTGGGACAAGTTCCTCACAACGGGCAAGGATGGAAACCCACGCACGCAGAAGGAGCGGATTGCGTGGCTGAGCGATCATGGCTGTTTCCAGGCGGAATTGGTCAGCGTCTCGGGGGAGACATTCAAACCCGGCGAGCATGAGCATGCCCGCAAGGTTGCGGAGGCGTTGGGCTTTGTCTGCGACAAGGTCGACGAGGTCGTCTGGGAAGATTATGCGAGGCTTGGTCTTAAGAAGGTCCAACTGATCGGCAGCACGCCGACTGATGGCGGTCCGACGTTCCGCATTTCCGACATTCAGAAGAAACGCACGACGACCAGACCGTCGGCGCCATTCACGACGGCCACGCTGCAACAGGCGGCGTCGAGTTCGCTTGGATTCTCGGCATCGCGGACGATGCGGGTGGCGCAGTCGCTGTATGAAGGTCTCGACCTCGGCGGCAAGGACGGACCTGTTGGTCTGATCACCTACATGCGTACCGATTCGACGCAGTTGAGCAAGGACTCGGTCGCGAGCATGCGTGAGCTGATTCAGCAGGACTACGGCGAGAACTACCTGCCGGCCAAGCCGAATGTGTACGGCAAAAAGAGCAAGCGCGCGCAGGAGGCACACGAAGCCATTCGTCCGTCGGACGTGCGGCTGACACCGGATTCGCTGAAAGAGCGGATGTCGACGGAGCAATGGAAGCTGTATGACCTGATCTGGCGACGCACGGTGGCATGCCAGATGACGCCGGCACAGTGGGACAGCACGACGCTGTTCGTCTCAGCCGACACATCGGTCGGTGAGGCAACGTTCAAAGCCACCGGTCGCCGCCTGGTGTTCGATGGATTCCAGCGGGTGGCAAAGGTGAAGGCGACCGACGACGTGGTGTTGCCCGAATTGGAAACAGGCCATGAGGTCACGTCGATCAAGCTCGATCCGGAGCAGCAATACACGTCTCCGCCGCCACGATTCTCGGAAGCATCGCTGGTCAAGGCGCTCGAAGCTGAAGGAATCGGTCGACCGTCGACGTATGCGGCGATCATCCAGACGATTCAGGATCGTGGATACGTCGAGCAGATCGATCGCCGGATGTACGCCACGGACAAGGGTCAGGTGGTCACCGACAAGCTGATCGAGCATTTCCCCGACATCGTCGACGTGAAGTTCACCTCGTACATGGAGGATGAACTCGACAAGATCGAGGAGTCGCATCTCGACTGGGTGCACGTGCTCCGGGAGTTTTACGAACCGTTTAAGAAGTCGCTCGACAAAGCCAGTACCGAGATGGCGCCGGCCCGTGCGGAACCGAGTGAGTACACCTGCGATGATTGCGGCAAGCCGATGGTGTATCGCTGGTCGCGGACAGGGCGGTTTCTAAGCTGCACCGGTTACCCGGAGTGCAAGGGCGCGGCCAACATCGATCGCGAGGGCAAACCGATCCCGACCGTAAAGGCGGAGGTAGACTGCGAGCTTTGCGGCAAACCGATGATCCTGCGGCAATCGCGTCATGGGTCGTTCCTCGGTTGCAGTGGTTACCCGGAGTGCTCCCACATTGTGCCGTGCACGCCAACGGGGGAACCGCTGAAGCTGGTCAAGGATGAGGAACTCGAAAGCCCGTGCGAGCAGTGCGACGGCGGCACGATGAAGGTGAAGCGGGCCGGTTTCCGCACGTTCATGGGTTGCGACAATTACCCGAAGTGCAAGAACACATCGCCACTGCCGGAAGGGTTCCGCGTCGAGAAGAAGACGTTGCCGGTGGAGGATGCCGGGTTCGGTTGCGAGAAGTGCGGTCAGCCGATGCAGATCAAGACGGGTCGTCGCGGGAAGTTTATTGCGTGCAGCGGGTTCCCGCGTTGTCGGACGACCAAGCCAATCGAGAAGCTCGACGAACTGCGTCAGATGGCCGAGGAAGGCAAACTGCCCAAGCCGACGCCCGAGCAGATTGAGGCGGCCAAGAACAGTGCGAAGAATGGAAAGAAGTCTGCGCGAAAGGAAGTTCCGCGAACGCCGGATGGCAAGATAGACTACGAAGCGATGGGGCCTCCGCCGGAGGGGTATGCGTGGACGCGGACCGGACGGCCGGTTGTCGAGACTTGGCCTGAAGATGAGTTGAAGTGTGCCGAGTGCGGCAACGAGATGCGGCTTCGCAGTGGGCGGTTCGGGCCATTCTTCAGTTGCAGCGGTTTTCCCAAGTGCAAGTTCTCCGCGAATCTGCGTGGCGAAGCGAAGAAACGCGGTGAGATCGAAATGCCGGCTCCGAAGCGGGCTGAGCCGATTCCGACACAGATTGCGTGCGACGAGTGCGACCAGAAGATGATGATCCGCGAAGGCCGGACGGGTAAATTCCTTGGCTGCTCGGGCTATCCGAAGTGCAAAGCGACCAAGCCGATGCCGCCTGAGATGGCGGAGGTTGGTGCGGAACAAGGAAACTAGACGTCACTCTCATTATCACTCGTGCTCGGCCCCCTTTCCAGCAGCACTTCATTTCGGCATTTTCACTCGCAAAGCTGATTCGCTTCCGCTAGCTTTCCTGCATCTCGTTTGAATTCCAGCATAACTTGCGTTATATTAGGTTTGTGTTAGGTAGCGGCTCCTGCATGACTTGAAGGTAGATCAACTTGCCGTTTTCGAAGGTTATTCGAGATCCGATTCATAATCTGATCACGCTGGAAGGTGATGAGGGACGAATGGTCCTCGATCTCATCGACGTGCCGGCGTTTCAACGATTGCGCCGAATCCGCCAGCTGGGCCTCGCCAATTTGACATTTCCTGGGGCTGAACACAGTCGCTGGGCTCACAGCCTTGGAGTGTTCCATATCGCTCAGCGTATGCTCGACCGATTGAAGCGACGAGGTGATTCGGCTGATCATGATTATTCATCGCTGGAGCCAATGCGAAAACAGATTCTTGCTGCCGCATTGCTCCACGATGTCGGTCACGGGCCTTTTTCGCACGTGTTTGAGCGTGCTGCACCCAGCCCCAATAATCCACCAGATGACTATCCGAAGAAGCATGAAGGTTGGTCAGAGAAGATCATCCGTGAGAAATTCGGCGAAGTGCTGAGCAACCACGAAGTTGATCCAGAGGAAGTGGTAGGCTTGATTAGCAAGGATGACAGGAGCAACTTGCTGGCCAAGGACTTTATCAGCAGCCAAATTGACGCTGATCGCATGGACTATTTGCTGCGTGACAGTTATTGCACCGGAACAGGATACGGCGAATTCGATCTGGACTGGTTGCTGCATTCGCTTAGGGTCGGAGTCACACAGATCAGGGGCAGTGACGCTCAGATTCCACGACTGTGTTTTGAGAGCGGAAAGGCAATCTACGCAGTCGAGGAATACATTCAGGCACGCGAGTTTATGTATACTCAAGTATACGTGCACAAGACGACACGGGCTTTCGAGGCACTGCTCACAAACATAATCAGGCTTGCGAGCCATATCTGTGATGACAATCCGGAGTCAGCACCAGAACCATGCCCAGACGCATTTGCCAAGTTTCTCGCTCGCAACCCTCTTGACGTTGACGACTACTTGCTTTTTGACGATTTTCGACTCTGGTCGGTCATCCAAGATTGGGCGCAACTGAATCCAGGAAACGACGAACGACTGACATTGCTCACGCAAATGTGCCGCGGGCTGATCCAAAGGGGGAGACCTTATCGTACAATAGTGCTTGATACTCCGGACAAGACCACTCACGCAATTGAGTTGCGCGTGGCACATAGAGACGATCTAAGCGGTTTCCGCTTTGCACACGACACTTTCCACGACCTGGCATACAAGAATTCGTTCTACAGAAAGAGCATCGACGACGAAGAACAAGAAGATCGCGTAATCTATCTCATCGAGAACGATACTGCGAAGCCTGCAGAGACTCTCTCCGAAGTAATTGATGCGATATCACGTATTCCAGTACACATCGAACGGCTCTTTTTTGATAATGATGACACCGGGCTTGTCGCGGAGATAAGGGCAAGGGGACTAATCAGCTGATTCGCAAGCAAGGAGGCCTGTCATGAGTGAACACGATGAACTATTGCTGGCGCGAGTCATTGATGCGTGTGGCGATATCGATGGCCGTGTCAAGATGCAGAAAATAGTGTATCTTCTTTCGGAGATGGGCTTTGTTACTCCATTCCAAGACTTCACAATCCGACAGTTTGGCCCTTTCTCGCGTTCTGTTGCGTACACAACAGACGTACTCAGAGACTCCGGTGTCATTGTGGAGGATATTCAGGCCCTCAATGAAGACGCCGGCCCAGAGAGTGGAAGCCAGTACTTCTATCGAGTCTCCAATGAGCTGAAGGACCTCATACACAACAATTTCCAACTTTCTTGCAAACGAATGAATCGCTCGCTCGAAGAAGCCTGCTCAATTCTCAGGAACGAGGATCGAGGCGTTCTCGAAGTAGCAGCAACAAGGTTGTTCCTTGAGCGGCGATCGATTCACCGTCCTGACTCGGTTGAGGAAGAACTAGGACACATGAAAGGCCATCTAAGGTCGTACTTTGATCGTGCAAACGCGTTGGTTGAAGAACTTCGTCAAGACGGCTGGTTGAATTAGGCGTGCTATTTCGCGGCGTTTTTGACGGCGCTGCGGATTTCGCCGATGAGCTGGTCGACTTTGAAGGGTTTGAAGAGGACGGCGGCGAGGCCTTCGCGTCTTGCGCGGACAATGGCGTGGTTGGGGTCGTAACCGAAGCCAGTCATAAGAATGACGGGGGTGGCGACGTTGGCGTCCTTGGCAGCGGCGAACACTTCGTATCCGTTGCGGTCGGGCATGCGGATATCGCTGAGCACGAGGTCGAACGGCTTCTCGGCGAGGTGGTCGATGGCTTCCTGGCCACAACACGCCGTGACGACCTTGCAGCCGACGCCGGTGAGCACATCTTTGACGGTGTCGCGGATCATGGATTCGTCGTCGGCGATGAGGATGTGCTTGCCACCGAGAATGGGGTCGTTGCGTGTGGGCCCGACACCGCGACCAATGATCGCGCGTTTCGAACTGGTGACGTTCTTGATTGAGTCTCTGATGGTCGTGGCGTACTCGGCGATTTTGTTGAGGCGCAAGCGGAGGTCGTCGTGGCCTATGTAGTCTTCGATGAGGTTTTCGACGTCGGTGAGGATGTCGTTGAGCGGGGCAGTGATTTCGGCTTTGACGTCGCTGCCGAGTTGGCCTCGGATGGTGTGCCGTTCTGTCACCATCAGATCGAGCATGTGCAGGGCAGTGGCGATGTCGCGGCCGAACCGTTCGGCGAGTTGCTGATCCTCTTCGTCGAAGGCGTCCTTGGTCATGCTCTCGACATTCAACACACCGATGAGTTGATCATTCAGACGAAGCGGGACGGTGAGTGAACTGGCGGCTTCGTCGAGTCCGCGAAGGTAATGCGGGTCGTTGGTGACATCGCGGCAGACGTAACTCTTGCCGGTGGATGCCACGTAGCCGGAGGTGCCATTGCCTTCGGCGGAGGCGTAGAGATCGAAGTCCTCCACGGTGTCGGGCAGGCCGCTGGTGACAGCGAGGCGAAGCTTGTTGGACTTCTGGTCGAGCACGTGGATGGTGAAATTGTCGAAATGCATGAGTTCGTGCAGGTAATGCACGATCTTCTGCTCGAGCAACGCGAGTCTCTCTGGCACGTCGAGCTTGGCGATCTGCTCGGTGTCGAGCTTGATGAGTTCGCGGCCTGCCGAGTCGATGGCGGCGAGTTGCTGCTGTCGTTGGCGAGCGCGGGTGACATCCCAGATGACGCCGACGACCTGAGTGATCTCGTGGTCGATGTCGATGATCGGTGTGGTCGTTAATTCGAAAACGCGATCCTCGCTGGACATGAAGCAGACGCGGCGGGATGTCTGATCCGGCTTTAGGCCACCGTCCACGTTCGTGTCGAAGGCGTTGCCACACTCCCTGCGCAGGAAGCCTTTTACCTCGTCCGAGAAACCGATCAGCCGCGGGTTGGCCCAGACAAGCTCGCCGCGCTGGTCGACGATGCCGATGCCCTCGGTGACGGCTTCGACCCATTCGGGGTTGGCCTGGACCATTTCGGCGCGTTCGAGCGTGTGGATGGATTCGGGTTCGGCGAGGATGAAGTCGTAGATGTCGGCGGCGAGCATGTGGTGGGCTTGATCGAAGGTGTCGGCGTAGACGACGTCGACATGGTCTCCAAAGAAGGAGTCCGTGCCGGCTAGCGGTTGGCCCGCTTGTCGGATGCGCAGAATCTTGACTGTGCGTTGCGCCTGACTCATCGCCGTACCTGCACCGTGTCACGACACCGTTTATGCACGAACCGTATTCTAGCGACGCGATCGCCATATGTCCGTGGATTGCCAGCCCGCTGGCACTGTATCATGATCGCACGTTCACACTCAAGTGCTTGAATTGTTCCCGGACGAAAAGACGCGAAATCGATTTCGTGTATTGCGCGTCAGGCAAGCTCGTCGTAAAGCTCGATCACCTGGTGTACGTGTCGGGCCATGGTGACCTCGTCGGCCAACGGGGAGAGGTTGTCGCGCATGGTTTGCCGCGTTTCACAGTCACACATCGCGTCGATGGCGGCGGCGAGACTGTCCCCGGTGGGTTCATCGAGAATGTACGCATTGGACTGGTGTTGAAGAATGTCGGTGCTGCCGTCGTAGCGGGTGGCGATGGCGGGCAGTTGGCAGGCGACAGCTTCGAGGAGGACGCGGCTGCATGGGTCATAGAAGGTGGGGTGGATGAGTAGGTCTGCGGCTGCGTAGAGGGCGGTGACGTTGTCGGTCGGACCGATAAAACGGATCGTCTGGTCGAGGCCTGCACGTTTCGCGCGCGACGTCCAAAAACGTTGATCGCCATTGCCGGCAACGACGACGTGGAGCGCGTCGTTCGGTCGGCGGGCGAGGGCGTCGATCAAAACGTGCACGCCTTTGAGTTTGAAATTGTGGCAGACTTGGAGACCAAGCACTGCATCTCGTGGGATGTTGAACTCGTTTCGGATTCGGGCGCGGTCGACCGGGTCAATATCAGGCGGGTTGACGCCGTTGAAAATGCGGCGGATGTGGTTGTCGTCGAGATGGTAATGGTTGCGGAGTTGACGGGTAACGTAGTTTGAGAGGGCGATAACGATTGGGGGATTTGGGCCGGCAAGCCAGTCGCGTTCGCGATTGTGGACGAGGCGCTGGCGGGCGTTGAGGGACATCATCCAGCGTTTGAACCGGCGGGCGATGGGATTGGGTCGTGTGGCGGCGGTGCGGATGATCGTTTCGGGAACAGTGCCGCCGCGGGGTTGATAGATGTCAGCGCCGCGGACCGGGACGAATGTGTGGGTGAGGTCGCACTTGGCGTCGGCCACCCATTTTTCGGCGGCGTCGAGGAATTGCTGAGTCTTGCCGTGGCGCCCAGTGGCGGGGGTGTCGATGGTGTGTACCGTCACGCCAGGCTGCGGGGGGAGTTGGCTGCGGGTGAGGATATCGAGTTGGATGCCGCCGGGCAGGGATCGTCCCTGATCGAGGAGGCCGTCGATGAACTGGCGGGTGGAGGTTTCGGCGCCGCCTCGGGCGGTGTCGAGCCATTCGACGATGATGCCGATGTTCATGGTCGCGACTCCGAAGCGAGTCGGGCGTTGCGGCGTTGATCGTGGCGGGCGATGCGGGCGGTTTTGGCGGCGATCTTGCGAATGAGCGACTTGGCTGGGCGATTGAGTCTGGGAATTCGAAGGTGTCGGCGGACGAAGCGGACGCGGGCGACGCGGGTGGCGGTGTGGGACGGTGTTGAGTAGTTGAGGGCGGCGAGGTCCTTGACGAGCCAGCGGGTCTTGAAGAATCGCGGTTCGATCATGCGTTGCAGGTCGATCAGGTGGAAGCGGTCGGTCGGGGCGGCGGATTCATCCACGAAGATATGGCAGATGTACAGGTCGCGGTGGTAGAAGCCGTGCGCGTGGAGGTCGGCGACGAGGTCGGCCACCTGATCAATCCACTCGCGCGGGGCGGGGCTGGTGTGGGTGGCGGCCCACGTTTCGAGCGAGATGCCGGGGACGGCGGCGGTGAGGATGGCGCTGGCGGTTTCGCGACGACTTTCGACCTGTTGGCCGTAGGCGATGGGTTTGACGGCGGGGATCTTCTTGTCGGCCAGCCGCGACATCCACATCCATTCGTGCCATGCGGTGCCGTGATGGGGGTGGCCTTGGGCGATGCGGTTACGTTGTTCGCGGGGTGGCGGGTTGCGGTAGCGTTTGAGGAAGAGGGTGTGGGTTTGGCCGTGGGTGTCGATGAGTTCGAGTTTGGATCGGTCCCGCCATTCGGGGAGGCCTGGTTTGTTCATGGGTTGGGCGAGGTTGGTGGTCATGAGTTGCTCGAGGGTGGTGAGGTTGTGGGCGTGGAGGAGTTCGAGGTGGGCTTTGGCGACGGTGAGGTCGTTGAGGGTGACGTAGTCGGGATGGTTGACGAGTTGCATGGCGGCAATTGTTGCCTTTGACGTTCAAGACTGTGAACGGAGGTCCTGCTTTGTGGAGCCCTTGGCGCTCCCGCCACCCACAAGGGGTGGCGCTACAGAATGTGTCGTGTCCAAGTCCGGGTTTATGCCTGCTTTGCTGAGCAAGTCTTCGCATTGGAGGTGGACCATGTCAACGGTGAGGCCGGTCATGCACTTGTGGTGGCCTTGGGGGCAGACCTTCTGTTGGCAGGGGCCGCAGTCGACGGGGATGCTGACCTTGCGTTCGCGGGGATAGTTGGTGTCGGTCCATTCCTGGTGGGTGGGGCCGAAGATGGTGACGACGGGGAGGTTGAAGGCTTTGCCGATGTGGCGGGTGCCGGAGTCGGTGCAGAGGAGGAGCTGGGATTGGCTGATGAGGGATTTGAGTTCGGCCAATGTGATGTGCGGGTTGTTGACGACGTGGGCGGTGGTGGTCATGCGGGTGGCGATTTCGGCGGCGATGGCGTCCTCGGATGGGGCGCAGGTGATGAGGGTGACGGCGTTGTGTTGGGTGGCGAGACGGTCGGCGAGTTCGGCGAAGCGTTCGGGCAGCCAGAGTTTGCTGGCACCGAAGCTGGCACCGGGGCTGATGATGATTTTGGGCTGGTCTTTCGGGATGTTGAAGTCGGCGAGTCGCTGTGTGATGGTGGCGTCGTCGCGGGGGTTGGTGGTGAGGGTGAGTTGGTCGCCGGGGTGGTCGCAGCCGAGGGTGGTGGCGAGTCTTGCGTAGTAGTCGCAGATGGGGTGGATGGAGGGTCGGCCATCGGTTCTGGGGACGGTGAGTTTGTGGGTGAGAAGGAATCCTCGGCCGTCGCGGTTGTAGCCTATGCGTTGTTTGCAGCCGGCGAGTCTTGCGACGAGGGCGGATCGGAAGCTGTTTTGGAAGAGGATGGCGAGGTCGAAACGTTGTTGGCGGAGCAAGGCGATGGTGGCGGGCAGTTCGATGGGGCGTTTCTTTGCGGGCCAGGTGATGATGTGGTCCTGCCATGGTTCGTCGCGGATGAGTGATTTGAGGAGTGGCATGGCGAGGGCGGTGATTTCGGCGTTTGGGAAGCGGTTGCGGATGGCGTTGAGGGTGGGCGTGGCCATGACGCAGTCGCCGACCCATGTTGGTAGGACGAGGAGGATGCGATCAGGGTTCGTTGCTTTGAAATGGACCGACATAGACGAATTCTAGGCGTCCGTGCCGTGGGCTACAAACATCGCTCATGGAGATTGGTCTCTCATCGAGACGGCATTCGGAAGGCCGGGGGTCGTTTTCTTCCAGCCACTCTAACCACATCTTGGTGAAGCGGGGGGTCATGATTTCATTCCGTAGCACATGCCGATCGATGAAATGGGTGCATGCGAATTTCCGGATGATTGCGACGGCGAACCCGACGACGGTTTGGTCGCGGTAATAGGGCTCGGTATTTTCGAGATAGCGATGGAGCGCCGGGATCAGACGACGCAGGTAGTCCCAACGCAGCGGATGGCTGTGACTCGCTTGATTCAGTAGTAGTCGGCGATAGCTCTCTTTGTCGTTGCCCTGTTTTGCGAAGTACTCCGCGTTTTGCCCGAACATGCTGCACACGATCTTGTCGATCGAGTCTGTCGCGTCGTCGTGAAGAACGTAGTACTTGAGTGCCGCAGCCTGCCACACACCGTAGGGCGATTCGAACCACTTGTCAGCGACATGCTTATCCGCGGTCGTGGCATTGATCAGAAACGCAGTCACGACATAAGGATCATAATTCTGGAGAAAAACGTCGCTGTGAGGATGATCCGGCTGACCGAATCCGAGGAATTCCCGCGCGTACTGATCGGCAACCCGGCTACCTGTTCGAGCCAAAGCGACAAGAATGGAACCGTGAATGGCCCCTCCGTGAATCTCGCGATACTCGGGCGTGAACAGTGCCTCGAGCGCGTTCTGAAGTCGATGCGCTCCAACCCTTGGGGGACTCTCGGTGAAACGCATAAGGATGCACTTGCGATCATCGTCTGACAACTCCGGCCAGCGATCGGTGAGCGGTTCGACGTCGAGGACGATTCCCCAGCCAGCCAGGGTGACGAGTGCGTACAATCGTGTCATAGGGTCTGCTTCTCGCAATTGCCTTGCCGCTGCCGAAATCGTCATAAGACCCGTGTTTGGCGTAGAACAACACTTCGGCGTACACAAGTCGTTTGGACAATACGGATCCGCGTATGGCGTGAATTGGGGCGACGCACACGCTCGCTGACTTAAGGAAGCCTTGAGGACTTCGATGTCCGGGTAAATGGGTGTCTCACGCCGAAGCGCCAAGCCACCCAAGTCCTTAAGCTGCCACACCTCATCGGGATTCCAGTGTTCGTAGCGTAGAAGTCCCCACATGGCCTGCAAAGCGATGTGATAGTGATGTGTGTTTTCCAGAATCCTCAGCAAGGACTGTTCAAACTCAGGCTTCGGCCAAGATGACGCGATCGAAAAGTCCCTGCGTGCCAATTGAAAGTCATCGTCGTCGAACTCCAAGTACTCGATCGGCTGTTTGAGCGTATTTTCGACTTCGCGGGCGAGGGCGTTGAGTTCGTCGGCGTAGTCGATCATGGGATCGGCTGATTGGGTGGGCATGAGTGTGGCTGCGATGGCGATGCAGGTGAGCATGGTATGGCCTCTCGCTGTCTTGGGCTGTTTGTTCAGCACCCAATGTACCACATCGCCATCGGTGTCTCACATGGAACATTGTCAGGAGTTTGTAAAACGTCGGTGTCGCGGGGGTTTCCTTAATGCTTCGGGGGCGGCGTTTGGGTGTCGGCGTGCTCATGGGATGGTCGGTCGGCAAGATTTGCGGGCATGTCGGGGCGGGGGTTGGTGGTTATCATACCGGCAGGCGAGATGATGTTTGTGGCTGGGCTGGAGGTTGTCGGTGATGTTGGCGAAGTTGTCGTTGGTGTTGAGCGTGCTGGTACCGGTTTGCGGGGTGGGGATTTTGTGGGTGGTGGCGGATGTATGATGCACGCCTTTTCGAACGCTCGGTCAGGGCGTGATATTGGCGGGCGTGCCGGGGGCGTTCGGGGTGTCGTACTATGCGTATCGGGTGGCGTCTGCGAGTGCGTGGGCGCTGGCGGGGCTGGTGCTGTCGTCGGTTGAGTTGACGGTATTGATCGCGATTATGTTGGCGGGGCGGATCTCTTAGTTCGTCGGCTGGCGATGTTCATTTCCATCTGATCTTTCGATTGCATGATCGCGCGTTGCCCGGTTGCGATCGGGTCGCGCATTCGTCTAGCATGCCTCGGCGGAGGTATGCTTTGTGGGCGCGCATTCGGACATCAGGGTGACATGCAGCAATGTGGAGCCGGCAGGGGTGCCGGTATGCGACATTGTCCATCTTCGCAGTTTTCGAATCGGGACGGTCTTGGCATGGGGGTTTGTTGGGGTCATACCAGCGTTCATCGTGATGATGGTTTGCTTCGCGCTGTATGAAGCCGCGAAGACCATCATTCTGCCGCTTGGGTTGCTGGGGGTCGTGGGCGTGCTTGTCGGCTTGGCTATGCACCGTGCCCGAGTCGAGCGAAAGGAAGAAATTCGCGGGGCGTTCGTCGATTCGAGCACGCCCAGCGAAGTGATGGCATCGATGATGAGCATGTTGCGAGAGCATGAATGGATGCGATCATCAAGTTTCGATGCGACGGTAGCGGAAGCGATTTGGGAGGGCGGTGCTCGTGGGATCATTGTGCGAGCAGTGACAAAGCGTGAACTCTGGAACATCGATCCGATTGCGAATTGGTTTGAGGCAGCGGAATTGGACGAGGCGTCACCAGGGTTTGATGTGCTGGCGGGTGTGGAGCGGGAGGCTGACGATGCGGATGAGGTGAGTGGGGCGATGGGGGATCGGGTTGTTCCGCGGCGCATGATGCGCAACGTACGGATGGCGGGCGGGTGGGTATCGTTTGTCATTCCTGGGTTGTTTTTTGTTCGTGAGCTTGTCGAGTGCGTGCAGACCAGGCAAGCAACGGTGATGCTTGCGGTCTTTGGCTTGCTTTCGCTATTGACGATTTTTGGTGGACGGTTTTCGACGCTCTATCCAGAGCAATGGCTGGTCGTGCCGGGTGGAATTTTGTTGCGCAGACCTGCACGTGGTCGCGAAAGCTGGATGATTGCTCGGCTTGTGCGAGATGAATGTGTGTTGTTCGCGCGCCAAACAGATGGGCAGTCGTGGATCGTTTACGTCAGCGATGGCCAAGAAACACACGAAGAGCACGTGACCGAAGAGGAAGTGAAAGTGCTGTTGCGGGCGTGGACGAGTCCGCATGAGCCGCCGGCGTTGGAGCGGTTGAGTGATCTGGCGGGGTGATTGGGTATGGCAAATGGAACCGACCACAGGGAAGCGGCGGAGTTGGTCGATGTGCGGATCCCGCTGCCTTCGCACTGGCAGTTGTGGTGCGTCTACGCGCCATTGATTGGCGCTGCCGGGGCGATCTTCGTGTGGCTCATGAGTTCCATCGCATTAAGCCCGTTGGTGGAAGCAGTGCCGTTTGGAATCGTTCTGCTGGTGTTGGTGGTGATTGCGATCTGGCTTGTCTGGGCAATTGGCCGGATCGATGCCTTGGCGGAAGAAGTCGCGACGGCTGGGAATCCTGCGGCGCGTCGGGCCGTTCTCGAACGTGTTGCGACCACGGACAAGTATCTGTTCAACTCGTGGGCGGCGAAGCGTTGGGCGAATCGACTATCGGGATACGCGCTTGGAGGATTGTCGGTGCGTGTGTCATGGAGTCGGCAGCCTGTGAAACCAATCGTGGTACATCCGCACTGGTTTGAGCCGCAGGAGATTGATGATCGATCGGCTGGGTTCGACGCGCTTCGGTCGCTGAACGAAGAGGCTGACAGCAGCAGTGGTCAACGCAAGCGGCGGCACATGTCGAGGCGGAGACTTGTGACCTTCGCGGCAGTCGGCATTGCTGCGAACCTCCTGTTCCTGGCCAGCTTTGTGATGATGGCGATGTTTGGATCGTCCTTCTCGTGGATGGAGATCGCCTTCGTGTTTCCTGCATACTTGGCCGGGCTGTTCGCGATGAGTCGGCAGTTCGGCTGGTTGCAAAAGCAGTGGCTGATGGTTCCGGGCGGTGTGGTGGTGCGACGACCTCAATCATTCGGTGAGGGTTGGTCAGGGCAATTGTATCGGCGTCCTTCTAGCGTGATGGTATTGATCGGCGTCGGCCGTCAGATGCCGATGGTGGCGATAGCAGACGATGCAGGCAAGGCATCGCGGTCGTTGACCATTGGTGAGGCGGAGAAGTTTCTGGCGGGGTGGCTGAGTCAGCATGAGCCCCCGGATGCGGAGCGGTTGGGGGAGTTGCTGTCGTAGGCAAGACAGGCGTTGACGTCATGAAAACGGGACCGGACCAACTTGATGGGCATCGCGAGAAGGCGACTGTCGTGGACGTGTTGCTTTCGGGGGCGCCTTGGCCTCGGACGGTGGTGGCGGCGATATTCGCGGTGCCGGTGGTTGTCATCGCGCTGGTTGTCGCGAATCACTTTCTGTTTCAGATTGGTGTCGGTTCGCGTGCGAAGTGGACGATCGTCGTCATTGGGATTGTCGGGCTTTTTGTCGGAGTCACCCTGATCATGCGTGCGGACAGGCGGCGGACGTTGTCTGTACTGGCGGCGAATTTCGATCCCGAGACATTTGTGGCTGACGCGCGGCGAGAGTACTACAACGGGACGATCGAGCGATTCGTCATACACGATTTGCATTTCGCAAGGAAACTCGTTCACCACGGGCATGTGAACACAGTCATTCGATTCTCGGGTGTGGACTTCACTGCGATCCATCCCGTCGAGCACACGTTTGAAGCGTTGTCGCTCGACGAAGGGAATGATCGGCTGGCGGACTTTGAATGGAACGCTGATGCTCGCGTTGATGGTAAGAAGTCATCCATGAACGAGAATCCGCGCGCGGGCCTGCCGGGCGGTGTTCGGCGTGTCGGAAAGTTCCTTGGTGGTTGGAGCACGATTTTGGTTGTTGCGATCGTTCCAGCCATGCAGATCGTGCAGAACTGGAGCAGTGGTGGAATCCTGCTCGCTCTTCCACTGGTTCTTCTTGGCGGATTTTTCTTGTTGGGGTTGTATCGATTGGCCGGTTCGCTGGTCGCGAAGCAGATGTTCGCGGTTCCGGGCGGGCTGATCATGCGACGCGCGGGCTGGTGGGATCGTCAGTGGCGTGTGTCGTTGTTTCGCCGGACGGAGAGCGTCTTGCTGGCTGCGCCCACGTCAACGCCGGAAGTGTGGTGCGTGGCCGTGGCAGACACAACGCGTGCCGACACGTTTTTTGCAACGGATCGGGAGGTGCACGTGCTGCTTCGGGCGTGGACAAGTCCGCTTGAGCCGCCGAGCGTCGATCGGCTGGGGGACCTTGAGTCGTAAATATGGCGGTTAGACCGATGGAACGTGGACACAACAGGAAGCCAGTTTGGCGATGCGGTCGGGCGTTGATCGTGGATGTTCAGCTGAGCGGTCCGCCTTTCTTTCGGGCGTTTATCTTTGCGCCCGTGATCTTGGCGCTCATCTTGTTGGTCACGTTCTTCATTCTGACGCTGCAAACAGAACTGATGTTGTCGGGGACGGTAACAGGCGGACTGTGGATCGGAATCACCGGTGTCCTCGGCCTTGTTCTATTCGTGGCGATTCGAAGTGACTCGAGACGTCAGATTGATCAGTTGGTGCACGGGGCAAAGCCCAGCGAGCTGGTAAATTCGTTCCCGCGGGCCTACTACAGATCGTTTCCGGGATCTCCGGACTACGACTTGCGTTCGCTGGCGCGGGGCGTTCTTGAGAGTAGTGGTCCGGGCACGGTCATTCGCGTGACGCAAAGCGATTGCACTTCGATTGCTCCGTTTCAATGTGCGTTTGAGGCTCAGCCGCTTGACGAGGGTGAGGCGGGGTTTGTGGGGCTGGAACAGAGCGCAGACGCCCGACCGAAGAGCGACGCTGAGGCAAATGGGGCGAATCGAACGGACAGACTTCCGCCCCATCAAGCCTCGACTTTCAATCGGTTGCTGCGCAATGTGAAGCTGAACGGCGGATGGGTCATTGTGCTCATCGTTTTCTTGAACCTGGTGGTGCAACTGGTTGCGTCATGGAATCTGGGATACCTGACGACATCGACGAAGGTATTGATCGCTCTGGTTGTCGTCGCGTTTATTGGAACTGAGAACAGTATCCGGATTTCACAGCGAGAGTTGTTCATTGTCCCGGGCGGATTGCTGGTACGACGGGCGCGGCGTTGGAGTCAACGGTGGGAAGTGACCGTGTTCGCGTGCAGTGCATCGGTCATGGTCTGTCGTGAACCACCGACGCGTGCGGCGTGGCGCGTGGCCGTGGCGACGCGTGATTGTGCGGAGGTGTTTCCAGCAACAGAGCGTGAGGTCTCGTTGCTGCTTCGGGCGTGGACGAGTCCGCTTGAGCCGCCGAGCATCGATCGGCTGGGCGATCTGGTGGGGTGAGACAACAACGAATCGGTCGCGGCGTATGATTCGCTACGCGTCTGTCGTCGACGCGGCGAGGCGGTCGGCTTGCGTGATGGCGATTTTGAGTGCGCTTCGGTATCGCAGGATGAGAATAATCCCGAGCAGGAACGTCACAATTCCGAGGCAATTGGTGAAGTTCGACGCGAACGAACGGTTTCCAACTGCAGCGGCAGCACCCGCACCAGGCGGTGTACTGAAGTCGAACATGGCCGCAAGAGACAGCAAAGCACTCAGCCCGAAGATGATGACGGTTGCCCATTTGACGATGACGCTGAGCCGAACGAGCTTCGGATTGGGGACGCGTATTGCCAATTGGGTAATGTAGGACAAAACGGAGTAATAAAGTCCTACGATGACACACCTCCCACAGAACCACAGGATCGCATGCACAAGCCAGTTCTGCTTTGTCGACGGCAGGCAATAAACCGCGGCGACAATGACGATCCACATGACCACAAAGACCCGTGTCATGCGACGCCATGATCTACTCGATTCGGTCAGATAGTCGCGTGGTTCAACCGCTGTGATGCTCAGTAATGCCCACAACCATGCTCCGTAACCGCCAATTGCAAGTCCCCATCCAAGAATCGAAAGAACGACTGACGGGATCGCGGCAAACAGCGTGACCAATGTCAGCCTGGAGATGACGCCAAGCAGCATCAGAATGACCACAAGATCGAATCCGAATTTGACCTTTCTCAGCCACGCGGGATTGGCGAAACGGAGCAAATTGGAATTGTGCGACAGGGAGATATCGGTCCTGCAATTGGGGCATTGGCCGGCAGGTGACAGTCCGCACAGATCATGGCCACACTTGGTGCAGAGCACATCGGACACCTGCAGGAAGTCGGCATGGTGCGAGATGGCGATATCGGTGTTGCATTCCGGGCAGCGACCGGACTCGCGGAGGCCGCGCAGGTTGTAGCCGCACTGAATGCAACTGACGTCTTCGTTGATTGTAAGTGAATCGGTCATGAGCGGCTGTCGGCGACGATGGAAGCAGCCCATTCGCCTCGGCCATTCCGCCTCGCGATTCTCGCGCGGCCTTCAGGTTAGCGGTGCGACGGGCGGATGGCCGGTGTCGTAGCTCTCTGCTTCTTTGAGTGCCCTGCCGATGGCGCTGCGGTACCTGAAGAACAGGACAATGCCAAGAATGAAGACGGCGAAGCCCAGGACACCGACGAAGCAACTCACTCCTGCGACGACAGCACCCGCAGCAGGTCCCGGTCCTCCACCGCCAGCCGGAGGGGCTGCACCAGGCGCTGCACCGAATCCGCCCAATCCAACTCCGGCCATGACAAGAAACACAACTGCGAACACAACCAGGAGCACCATCATGATCATGATTGCCCATTTCATGGTCGCGGTGTTCTTCGCCAGCTTCGGATCGGGCACGCGTTCTGCGAGCGTTTGAAGGTAAGATAATCCGCAGAAGATGAGTCCGAGTTGAATGAGGTTTGCAACAACGCCGATGGCCATGAAGGCGATCATGGAAGCGAATTCTTGTGCCAAAAGCCCCGCGGCGAAACACGCGAACCCTGCCAGAATGAACATGCGCGTCAACCGACGCCACGATCGGGGGGACTCGGTGACGGACTGCCGTGGATCCGGCGCGGTGATGAGAAAGATAGCCCAGATGTAAACGAGTTGACTGATGAGCCCGATCACGTTGCTAGCGGCGAAAAACGATCCGCCCACCACCGGTGCTCCCCCGCCGGCTGAAACGCCAACAGCAACTCCCAGGAGTAAGTTCATGACGAAAATGAAAATGACCAGATTGAATCCGCGCCTGATATTTCGGAGCCAATCCGGGCTTGCAAATCTCAGAATGGATGTCTGAAGGGATCGTTCAATAGGCATCCCACATTCGGGGCAGGCGCCGGACGGATCGAGATTGCGCAGGTTGTAGCCACAGCCAATGCAATAGATGTCTCGCGTGATCACGTGTTCATCGGACATGGATGCTGCTCCCCTGTCAGACTTGTGTCAATTCAACAACGTGAGTCACAGTTTAGTGGGGACTCTGTGAGTACTGCAAGTGTGCATACCGCGAGCGGAAGGATCCGATTCAGGGTCAGAACGGTTTCCGTTGCACGCGTCGCCGTTGCGATCAGCCGTCTTTGTTGTCCATTTCCTTGGATTCGCGGAGTTTGGCGGCGGCGGCGGTGTCGCCGGTTTTTTCGAGAACGGCGATGTAGGCTTCGCGGACGTCGTCACGCAAGGTCATTGGGTCGTCGTCGACCAGTGTGTTCCATGCGGCGGCCAGGTGTTCGGCGGCTTCCTTGTAGGGACCGGTGACGGAAAGCGCTTTGCCGACGATGACGTTCGAACGCACGAAGCCGGTGCGCAGCCGCAATCGGCCATTGAGATTGACGGCCTGCTTGGCGACCTGGGCGGCTTCCTGATGCTTGCCCTGCTTGAGCAGGTTCTGGGCGATGCCGGTCTGGTACATGGCCACGCCCCACGCGTCCTGAAGCACGTTGGCGAGCGCGAAGGACTCCTCGAGCAATTCAATGGCGGCGGCGGGATCTTCGGTCTTGCTGGCTTGCTTGAAATTGGCTTGGCCTTTGCGGAAGTCCTTTTGTTCCTGCGGGCTCCAGCTTCCGAATGCGGCGGCGTAATTACCGAAGATCTCCTCGCCAAATGCCTGGTCGGCCAACTCGGCAAACTGCAAGCCCTTGCGCATGCTTTCGTGGGCTTTGTCGGAACCGCCGCCATCTTCGATGATCTTCAGGCCGCCTTCGAGGTATTGGTCGATGAATGGGAGCGTTTCGGATGGATGGCGTCGGAAGGTCTGGATGATCCAGCGGTCATCGCCGTTCTTCAGCATGTTTTCCATGCGTTTGGGTTCGAGGGCATCGTCGGCGGTGACGGTCGTGAACAGGAGCATTTGCAGAGCGGTGGTAAGCATGGTCGTGTTCCCTGAGTTCGTGGTGTTGCGATTTCTTGAAACCCCGTCCGTGGGCGAGCACTTTAGCGAATCGTGGGGAGGGCGTCCA
The DNA here is from genome assembly GCA_028289375.1 of Phycisphaerae bacterium. Lineage (GTDB taxonomy): Bacteria > Planctomycetota > Phycisphaerae > UBA1845 > UBA1845 > OFTM371. The sequence continues at coordinate 55,954 of JANQQK010000002.1, forward strand.
ACGCCGGGAAACGGGTGCCATGACCCAATGACCGGGGCTTCGAAAGCTGGGTGCGATGGTTGTCGGGCGGCGTGCGTGGATCAGTCGATTGTCGACGGCTCGCGGTCGGTGACCGACGCAACGGGCTTGCTGATCATACCGTCCGTCAGATTTTCCAGTATGCCCGCAAGCTGGCCGGCTTGTTGGCGACGAGTGTACGGAATCAAACGCTCGTCGTTCAAGTGACTTGTACCACTGTTGGCCGAGGCGTTTTTGAATACGTCTGCCAACGCACCACCAATCTCATGCTCGGTCGGCGGCACGACCAGGCCCCTGCCAACGTCCGCAAAGACGCGGGCGACGGCGGAATCGGCAGCGCCGACGTGGACGACGGGATGGCCGGTCATCAGGTACTCGAAGATTTTGGCGGGGACGATGGAATCGCCATTGCGGCCTGTGGTCGTATTGCCGGAGATGAGACAGTCCGCGGCGACCATTTCGCGGATGGCATCGACGTGCGAGACATACCCGGTACGGCTCACGCGAATACCGGAATCGCTTAGCAGGCGGTCCATGTCGGACGGGACCCAGCCGACAATGCGCAATTCGACGTGGCGGTCGCCGAGGAGCGTTCGCTGCACGCGGCGAAGACCCGCGATGATGGCCGGCGCCTCGGCGGTTTGCACGAAACTGCCGACGAAGGAGACGATGCATCGATCCTGACAGATGCCACGCGCGTTCCGTGCCGACGTGCGATCGAGGTCTGCGAAGTCCGCCGAATCAACGCCATTGTAGATGGTTACAAACTTGTCGGACTGTTCGGGCAAGTGTCGGGCGAGGATGGCGGACTGTTCGACGGTTACGCCGACAACGGTATCGGCTGCGGTGAGAAACTGCTGCTCCATGTGTCGGAGCCTGTGACGGTGCCATGGTGTGGGCGGGGTGAAGTCGTAGTTGTCGGTCCAGAGATCGCGAAAGTCTGCGACCCACGGCAGTCCGGTGGCTTTCTTGACCCGCCACGCCAGCCAATGGTTTGAAGCGGGCGAGTGCGTCGAGTAGATGGCGTCGATTGGCTCGTCGCGAATCAACCTCAGGACATCGGGCAGTGATCGCTTGGCCCACGTGATGCAGTCATCGGGGATGGACCATCGTCGCAGGGTGTCATTCATTTTCTGCAGTCGCCAATGCATGCCTTTGCGGGCAACTGGGCTTGGACTGGCCACTTTCGAGAAGATGCGGCGGTCGAACGTATTGGGGAGTTCATTCAGCAGCGCCTCGTCTCGAGGCAGACCTTCAGCCAAGGGTGCACACCAGACAGTGGGTGACCATCCAGACTGAGGCAAGTACCGCGCAAACTTGGCTGTGCGCTGCACGCCCGATCCGCCTGTCGGGGGGAAGGCGTGGGCGATCATCAGCAGCCGCTTCGGCGGGGTAGATCCATGATGACCGTTCTCGGACATTCGTGTGATATCGGTCGTTGGCAGCCGGCGGTCCATGCAGGTCGATTCATGATGCATCGCGTCTGAGCCGATACCATCGCGCGGACAGGACACGACGTGCTCACTGGTCGCCTGTTTCACGTCGTCGCACGTGTGTTTTTCCGCCGGCAATGATTATGGACCAACTGTTCCACGAAAAAGTGACGCCCTTTCTGCGGCAGAAGATGGCCGAGGTGCGGTCGACTTCCGGCCCGCGATCAACGGCATATCTCGCGCTGCATCGGCAATATTTGCGCGATCGCCGTGAGAACGGTTTGGTGCGCGGGCGTGATGCGGCACCCCCCGCCGTGCTACTCTCGGACGACGGCGAGCCGGTTGTCGGCATTCAACGGCTTCATCGATGCGTGGCGACGCTGCGTCTGACAGGGCAGTGTGCCGCCCATTGTCGCTGGTGCTTCGCCCCTTCCCATCGCGACGATGCATTGTCCGCGTGGGCGGTCGAGCGTGCGGCGCGCTACTTGGGTTCTGAGCGGTGCCAGGATGTTCGTGAACTGGTTGTTCATGGCGGCGACCCGCTGACGGAACCTGCCACCCTGGCCGACGCGCTGCACGCCGTTGCAACGCAGGCTTTGAACATCAACGTCGTGCGCGTCCATACCCGACTGCCCGTGGTGGACCCGACAGTGATCGACTGGCGGTTCCTCGACGTCGCCACGACAAGCCCGAACCTGCGGTGCGAAGTGGGGCTGCAGGTCAACCACGCTGTCGAGCTTTGGCCTGAGACCGTCGCGGCGATTCGTCGCATGCAGCGAAGCGGCATTATCGTCTACAACCAACATGTGCTGCTCAAGGGCGTCAACGACTCGGCGGATGCGCTGACTGAATTGTATGACCGGCTGCGCGACATCGGCGTGGAAACGGATGTCGTGTACCACTGTGCGCCACACTGGGGGATGGACCACCACCGGACATCGCTCGCGCGAGGCTTGCAACTTCTCCAACGGTTGTCCCATCGCGGCGCGTTTTCCGGCCGATCGAATCCTACCCTCATCGCACAAACCGACCTCGGTGTTGTATCCCTCTCGTCAGATGCCGTGGTATCGCGCGATGAGCATGGCGAGGTGTTGTTGCAGACAGGGCACCAACTCGAGCAGCGCATGCAGTGGGATCCGGAGTTTCTCCTGCCAAGAAGCGTCGAGATCGATGACGACGGCTACCTGCGCGTGTGGTATCTCGATGGGACAGACGTGCCTTACGAATCCGTCCAGAAGCGCACGGCCCAGGAAATCGCGAAGACGCCGAAACCTCACGCGCATCACACGAATGGCCTCGATACCGAAGGCGTTGATGAGTCCGACGCAGACGGGTCAGCCCGCGCTCTGCAGCATCTCGCGCGTTGATGGACCGCAGCAGCAAAGCGCATCCAAAATAGACAAACCGGGCATGAATTCGCCGTGCGGCTGGCGATAATGAGGCATCTCGACGTGCGCGTATTGCAAGTCGATTCCGCACACTGCGAACATCTCCTCGCTCATGTATTTGCGTGCGCCCTTGCCGGACAAGTAGCGCTGGCCGCCGACATGTCTGACGATGTCGATCAGCCGTTGCGTGGAACTCGACGCAATGTTCATCGATGACGCCTTGACCATCGGCGTATTGATACCGAGGTAGCGGCACACGTGCTGGATGGTGGCGAATCCAACGTCCGCCAGCGACGTGCCAGAACGTGATGCCAATGCCAAGACAGGGTCGATGACATTGTCCTGCACGTCATCGTGGTACGCACATCTGCCATAGGCGTGCTGCACCGACCGCTGGTGTTTCTCAACCCAGCCCTGTCCGTGATCGGGCATGATCTCGTTGATGCACGCGTGGTAATGACCCTTGTTTCGCGTTGGAATCGTAAGCCACGAGACGCCCTGCGATGTCTTGATGCGATTGCGATGGATGAAGCCGCGTCGAACGAACTGCACATCATCGAGGACCACAAAGAGGTCGCACGAGGCGACCTTGTGGAAAAAGCCAAGCCATCCAAAGTAGTTGGGTTGATGAATGGCGACCGTTGTCGGCGCGTGCACGGTCGCCGTGGTGGCTGGCTGCGATGAAAGAGACGCAGTCGTCATGATCGATCAGCGTTTGTAGACGAATACAGTGAAATCGTTGGTGCGGTAGTCGTGCCTCAGCATAAATGGCAAGCGATGCTTCTCGACGTGTGCGACGATTTCTGATGGCAGCCAGTAGTGCACGTCCGGGTTGTCGTTGCCGCTGAGCTTGCTCACGAAGTTCATGGCCACGCCCTTCGCGGCGGCATCGAGCATGCGGTCGATGGTGTCGAAGGTGCGTTTGACCGTGTTGGGCGTCTTGAGGTTGAAGATGCCGGACTCAAAGACGTAGTCGAACTCGCCTTCCTTGAACGGGTTGCCGAGAATATCGCGGCACTGACAGTTGATTCCCGGGTACTTCTCCTGCGCGGCGTCGAGCATGTCGGGATTGATATCGATTCCGAGGTACGACCCGTACGAGATGCCGCGATTGGCAAGGTAGCGAGAGAAGTCTCCCAGACCACAGCCAACATCGAGGATGGAGGCACGGTTCAAGTCACCAACCTGCAGAAGCACTTCGAATCGCTGCTCCTGGGAGAACCGGCTATTCCAAATGACACGTGCGTCATCGCTGCCGTATTCGCGGAGCAGATGTGAATGGTAATTGATAATGACTTCGTCTGCCGGCGACAGGGCTGCTTCAGCGACGCTCACGGTCTTGCTCCTTCGTGCGAAAGACAACAGAGTCAATGATAAACGGTGCGAACAACGTCGAACGCTTCGGCGAATTCCGTCCCGATCGCGACACCTCGCGTGCGGGCCAATCCCCGCGTAAAGCTCTCGGCCATGTAGGGACCGTCGCGCTGTGATTCGTAATGGGACAATGCACACACTTTCCGCTCAATGTGCCGCTCGTGCAGATTGACGAACGCGGTTGTGCGGAAGGCAATGTTGTTCCATGGCATTTCGTAGGCGTAGATCGTCGTCCGCTTGAAAGCGCGGTGGCCTTCATGGGCGACGGTTGCGTGGTCCTGATGGAGGTCGTCGGTGGTGGGGAGAAAGACGAGATCGGGGTCCAGCTCGTTGTTGAGGCGAACGAGGTCGTCGAGAATCTCCTGCCGATACATCGCCAATCGCCGGACGGGGTAGCGGTAGATCAGAAGATGCGCCTGCGGGACCGGCAGCTCTTCGATGGCTTTGCGTGCTTCGACCTCACGGACGCCCTTCGGCCAGCCCGGTGGCAGCGAATCTTCGCAGAGACTGAACGTGGCAATGTAGACCTTGGCGCCCTGCTCGGTCAGCCTGGCGATGGTTCCGCCGCATCCCAACTCCGCGTCATCGGGGTGTGGGGCGAGCACGAGCACGTTGTGCGGTTTGCCGATCGTCAACCATTCTCTCCATTATCGGACCATTGCATACCGATAACCTCACCTAGTTTGTCGGCATCGACGCGATCTGAGTTGACGCATTCACGTGAGACAGGCGTGGCGCACAGAAAAGGCCGGCCTGCAGCCAGCTTGAAGCTGGCCACAGGCCGACCGAGATACGCGTTGGGTGTGGTCCGCCCGTCACGGACGGACCACACGGATGATCAATTCACTAACGTTGCGAACGCTCCGACGAGACCACGATGACGGCCACGTCGTTTCCAGCCTGCACCGCCGTCTGAACGCTGCCGTCGGTCCAGAGACCCACGTGCTCGGTCATGGCGGAGAGGTTCACAACGCCGGTGGCGTCCTCGGGCACGCTGAACGAGAACGTTCCCACGTACGCCCGCTTGCCGGTTGCCACTTCGACGCCACTACCATGCAACGCGCCACCGACACGACCCAACTCGGAGTCAAGGGCCGGGAAGCTGTACATGCCGGCGAACACGTAGTCGCGGCGATCGGTATCGACGCTGACCGCACTCAGAGCGAGTCTGGACGACGTCTTGCCAACCAGTGCTGCGTTCACGGCGTACTCGAAACCGATCACGCCGGCAGCATCGGCCACGTAGACATCGACGACGACATTCTCGCCCGCACGGACCGAGCGTGAGCGCGGCACGATCTGGAATCGGGCGTTGCCGTTGCCATGCGTCGACGACTTGGTTGAATCAAGGGCCGGTAGGTCATCCGAAGCAGCAGCCGGACCACAGCCACCCGCCGAAGGCGGCGGTGATGCGTCGCAGCCACCACCGGATGGTGGAACCGGACAGTTGAACGGATTGGCACCGCCGAACGCAGCCACGATACCGAGGATGTCATCGGTCGAAAGCGGGACACCGCTCGGGCCCTTGCAACTGCCCGGAGTTGCCACGGAGCAACCGGCAGCACCAGGATCCCAGATGTCCGCATTCGGGCATGCACAGTAGTTACCGAAACCTGCGACCGCACAGAGAATGTCGTCCGTCTGGACGAATCCTGAGAAGGACGAACAGGTGTTGCCATGCCGACGCTGGCAGGAGACGCACTGTCCGTTCTCACAGTAGTGGTAGTCGCAGACATCCGGCGGCGAGCCAAGCGCGATGCCATCGAGGTAGCAGTCGCAGTCACGCATACACGGAATGCCACCACCACACTGCGTGTTGGTGCAATCTGACCCCGGACCTTGCGGCGTACCACCAAGATCTGTACAGCAGCATGGGTCCAGATCCTCACACGTGCCATCCGGCAAGCAGCAGGCTTCGAGCGCACACTGCACCGAGATGTTCGCGCTGTAGTTCAGACCGCTCACGATCGCCAGCGTATCACGCAGATACACGTGCAACCGGTTCGTGCCGGAGTTCACCGTGATCGGTGCCGGGCCAAGGACGGTCTGAGCCCCGAATCCGCCACCGGCGAATCCTGGAACAGGCACACCGTTCATGTAGACACCGATCGGGTTCGGTCCGGCGGCGACGTCGCCGATCCGGTCATCTGCGGCGAACGCAAACTCGATGCGTGCAGCCAGCGGATCCGGACAGCAGACCTCGAACTCATGGCAGAACAACGCCGAACCAGCGGTCCGCGATGGCGTCAGGCCGATCCACTGCGCGGCTGGGTCAGCCAGCAGGACACCGAAGCTGCCCGGCAACCAGGCGGCGATCGGCGAGATGATCCGCGCCGGAGGCCCATCACAGGCAGCGGCGAAGTCGGCATTGTTAAATGCAGCCGCTGACAGCGGAGCAGCACCCGGACCGGTCAGCATGGTAATCTCCGCATCGGGAGCACCAACCAGACCATTGCCGCTTCGCAACGTGATGACGGTTCCGGCATCGTCGAGGTCGCAGTCGCAGACATCGTCAATACCGTTGCCGTTTGCATCGCCCTGACAGTTCGTACCGGCACCCTGGAAATCGCCGTCAAGGTCCTCGCAGCACGTCGAGTCAGCCGAGATGCAGTCGTCGTTGACACCGTCCAGATCACGGTCGATGCAGCACGCACCGGTTACACCACAGGTCGATCCCGGACCGGCGAACGAGCCGCCAAGTCCTTCGCAATCGCTCTGTGTGATGATCGAACAACTCTCAGCCAATGTATCACCATCAGCATCGAAGCAGCACGCACCGATGACCGGCGGTTCCGCACATTCGCACGTCAGAACCGCACCTTCGAGGTTCGGACTGACCGTCACCGTGCTCGAGCCGGTCGACACGCCGTTGGCATGGACCAGGCAATCGCCGGTCAACGGAGCCGGGCAAGCACCCGGACAGAAGACGACGTCAGCATCGACACCGATCGGACCACAGACATCCTCAGGATCGGCACACTCGCACTGCGTCACAACAGGGACGCCCATGACGATCGTGACGAACTTCGGACGGCAGCGTCCGTTCGTGCCCGGTTCCTGCTTGCAATCCGTCGCCTGCAACGCGGCACACGGGTCGACCGCCGGATCAAACGGCAGCGGACAGAGCGGCTCGCAGTCACAGCAGACAGTCACAGCACCGGTCACAGGATCAAACGATCGCGACTCGACACACGTCTCACCCGGTGGGCAGAAGCCCTCGCAGGTTGGCGACGTTGGCGGCTGCAGCGAACTTGGCACTGGCTGACACTCGTCCGGACTGCGGCAATCGCAATCCAGGACACGCGTGCCAAAGACCGGGTGCTGCTCGATGCAGCGTGGGATGCACACGTCCATCGGATCCGGACAAACCGTCTGCGTGCAGGCACTGTTGTCCGGCAGCGGTTCACATGCTTCCGGATCAGGCACGCAATCGCAGCAGATCTTCTCGATGCCGGTATTCGGATCGATGGAGACCGAACGCTGACACGTCTGTCCCGGCGGACAGTCATCCACACAGAACGGAGCCGTGCCATCAGCCGGCGCCTCGATGAAGCAATCGCCCTCACCGACACAATCGCAATCGATCGCATCGACCGCACCGGTCAACGGGTCGTACGAGACGCACTTGGTGCGACACTCGTCCGTCGGATCCGGACAGGTTGTGGCATTGCAGAACGGCGTGCCTGGAATCGGCTCGCAGACCGGCAACGGTTCGCAGTCGCAGCAGAGCTTCTGCTGACCCGTCGCAGGATCGATCGACAGTGTTTCCACACACGTCTCGCCCGGTGGGCATTCACCCGTGCAGCGGAGCAATCCACCAACAACTTCCGGACGACAATCGTTCTCCTCGCGACAGTCACAGTCGATGACACGCAGGTCGCCGGTCTGCGGATTGAACGCGAGACAGCTCGGGATGCACTCTTCCGGATCGGGACAATCAAACGGCGCGCAATCCAGGTTACCCGGCAACGGCTCACAGTCAGGCTGCGGACAGTCGACGGTCGCGCAATCCGTGCCAGCACCCTGCGGCGTACCGCCGAGATCCTCACAGCAGCACGGATCGATGTCATCGCACGTGCCATCCGGGAAGCAACAGGCTTCCGGTCGGCATTCGTACTCGATCGTGGCTGAGAAGATGGCCGCACTGGCCACGGCGAACTGATCACGCAGGTAGACGTGCAATGTGTTGGTGCCGGAGTTCAGCGCGATCGGTGTGATCGGGAACGTCGTCTGCGTTCCGAATCCAACCGCCGAGTGACCCGGTACCGGCACGTTATTGATGAACACGCCAATCGGGTTTGGACCACCGGCTGGATCACCGAGGCGATCATCACCGGCGAAGGCGAACTCGATGGTGGCAGCGGACAACGACGCATCCGGACAGCACACCTCAAACTCGTAGCAGTACAGCTGCGAGGTCGGCGTCAGGAACTGGTTCGCACCAATCCACTGCGCGAACGGGTCAGCCGGCAGGATGCCGCCGCTACCCGGCAGATAGACCGCCAACGGATTGACGATGTCTGCAGGCGGACGCTTGCACGCACGACGGAAGACATTCGCCGTGAACGGTGTGGCCGACAGTGGCGCAGCCGCGCCGCCATTCAACGCGGTGATGTTCGCGTCGAGGCCACCCACGATGCCGTTGCCGCTACGCAGGATCATGCGACGCGTGGTCTGCTGATCACAATCGCAGGCGTCGTCAATCATGTTGCCGTTCACGTCGCCGAGGCAGACGCTACCGGCACCGTTGAACGTACCACTGAGATCCTCGCAGCAGGTCGAGTCCATGACGTCACAGCTTTCCTGAACGCCGTCACCGTCCGTGTCGTAGCAGCACGAACCGATAACACCGCACGTCGAGCCAACGCCGTGGAATGCACCACCCTGGGCGGCACAACCAGCCGCGGTGAAGATACCGCACGACTCGCTGACACCATCACCATCGGCGTCGAAGCAGCAGGCTCCGACCGGCGGCGGCAGATCAACGCACTCGCACTTCACTTCACTGCCATTGGCCACCGCACCGGCATTGAGGACGCTCGTGCCTTGCGCGATGCCGTTGACCGTGATCTCGCAAACCGCACCCTGCGGGCAATCGCCCTCGCAGAACAGCTCAAGATCAATGGCGCCCGGAATCTGACGCACGCGGACAGGATCGCAAATCGTCTCAGCCGGGAAGCAGTCGCAGACGGTGGCGGTCACGATCGGACCGGCAGGTCCATCTTCAACCGTCACGCACTGCGGCAGGCAAACGTCGGCTGTTGCATCCGGCTGGCAATCCTGCATCTGCAAAGGTGCACAGATGCCGAGATTGTTCGGTTCCGGACAGACTGGTCCCGGATCACCGCTGCAGTTGCACTTGACCTCATCACCATCGTTCACCTGACCGGAGTCGATGTTGGTGACGCCCTGAGCCACACCATTGATGTGGATCTGGCAGAACTGACCCGGAGGACAATCCTGACCGCTGCAACTCAGGTTTGAGAGCGGTGTGCCCGGAATCGGTGTCACGCGGACAGGGCCGCATGTCGGACCAGGCTCGATGCACTCGCACGCCTCAGCCGTTGGCTGCGGACCATTGCCCGTGCCGTCGTCGATGATGCGGACGCACGTCGGCAGACAGAAGTCGTTCGGACCACCGTCGAGGCACTCGGTCGTCTGCAACGCTGCGCAGAGGTTCTGGTTTTGCAGCAATGGACAGACTTCAGGCTCATCGTCTTCGCAGACGCACTTGACCTCAGTGCCCGCAGGCGGATCAACAAGCGTCAGCACGCTGGAGCCCGTGCCCATGTTGTTCAACTGGACAGCACAGATTGCACCCGGTGGGCAGATACCCTCGCAAGTGAACGTGTATTCGTTGTTGGCGGTGACGGTGATGTCGACCGGGCCGCATGGACCGTCAATGTCAACGCAGTCGCACAACGAGGCCGTCGGAACGGCTGGGTTGCCCGCGACACCGTCATCGGTGAACGTCACGCACAGAGCCTCACAGAACTCACCGTTGCCGTCGATCAGGCAGTCGGTCAACTGACGCGGCTGACAGATGTTGGTACCCGATGGTTCCTCGCATACCGGCGGAGGATCGTCGGCGCAGAAGCACTTGAACTCCTCATCAATCGCAGGATTGCTTACACTGAGGAGGCTTTGGCCGGTGTTCGTGAACGTTCCACCAAAACCGCGATGGACCGTGCAGGTCGCCCCCGGAGGACAATCGCCGTCGCAGACAAAGCGATACTCATTGGGAATATCCTCGAAGACCTGAATCGGTCCGCAAGGCGTATCGTCCGCAACGCAATCGCACAGCAACGCACCAGGGTTGGTGCCACCCATGCCGTCCGGCTCAATGATCACACACAGCGGTTCGCACGTTTGCGCTGCGTTGTCGGCGATGCAATCCGTCGCCTGACGCGATGCGCAGACCGTCGAACCCGCAGGTTCCGGACAGAGCGTTACCGGGTCGGGCTCACACGTGCAGCAAACATCCATCAAGCCCGTCGTCGGGTCAACGATGGTCTCGGTCCGCACGCAAGTCTCGCCCGGTGGACACGCGTCGAAACAGATCGGATCGACTGGCCCAAAATCGACATGGCACTCACCCTGACCCACACAGTCGCAGTCAACGATCGTCTGCGTGCCTGTCAGTGGATCGAAACGCATGCAACGCGGCAGACATTGTTCGATGCCTAATGGATCGGGACACATGAATGGCTCGCAGGCGGAACCATCGTCATTGGGCACGCACTCCGGCTCACAAACGTCAGCAATCATGTTGCCGTCCAAGTCGGCGCAGTCCGTACCATCGCCCTGATAGACACCACCACGCGACGCGCAGTCGCCCACGGTCGTCACGATGCAATCGAACGGCGGATCATCCAGACAGCACGCACCGCGAGGCTGCGGCTCGAGCACCTGACACCACAGCGTCAGTGCGTCGATGTCATCAGCGAGCGGCGTTTGCAAGAGCGGAATGCTGAAACCGGTCAGCGTCGAGGCGTAGATCATCTTTGGATCAAGCCCACCCGACTCGTCACCCGTCGTGCAAGGATCGTCCTCGTCGACACTGTAGAGCACGGCGAAGACCAATCCCGCACCCGCCGAATCCGGCAACCACGCGAATTCAAACGCGTCAATGTCGGCGTCTTCGGAGATGCCAAGATGACTTTCGTCGATGACCTGAACAGAACCACCTGGAAGTCGTTCATAGATGCCGCCCGGATCGAGCGTACCCAGATAGGCTTCGTGGTCGGGACTGAAGAACCAGAGCGGACACGACCCGTTCGGACCGGCCGAGATGACGATATCCAGTGAGTCGACGTCGTCGTCGTCTGGCTCGGCTCCTGGTGGCGGGTTCGGTGTCAGGCTTCCATGTACACCGATTTCGTCGGTGTACGGGAACAACGCGCCGACAGCCAGCGGCGGGAATCCCGGCGCTGTCGCAACGGACCAGATTTCGTCCTGACCCGGCGTCGTGCCATACGTCAGACCAGCCGGCGACGGCGATGTCACAGGCACATCACCCACAGGCCAACCTGGTGCGTTGTCGTCGTCGTACGAGATGGCCATGAACTGCGGCTCGAAGATGCAACCGGACATCAGGTCGGCCTGGAAAATCGGCGAACCGAGTGGACCGGACGGATCGACGACACCAACAAGGGATACGTCAAGCTGGTCGTGGCCATCAAGATCGAAGTAATCGCGATAACACGTCAGCTCGCACGGCCCCGTGCACAAGCCAACAGGAACACCGGTCGTGCCGGCGAGATCGGGTGCATCCGGGAATGGATCCAAGCCAATCTGCAAGATCGTCTCGTCATCCTTGAAACCGTCGCGACCACCCGGGACTGCCGGTGGCGTGACAGCTGGGCCGATCCACACGTAGACGTCGCCCGGATCGAATCCTTCGTCGCCGTCCATGTTCGGATCGCTCAACTCCGTATCACTACCGATATCAAGTGAGAATTCGAGCTGGAAGGTCTTGGTGCCCGGCAGAACCGTGTGCACCGAGCCATCGGGCTCCTCTTCCGTGAGCGGCTCGGGTTTGGGGAAGAAGTTGGGACCAGCTTCAGGCACCGCACCGTTGACAGCGTCGAAACACCACGGATGCGGATTCAACGTGTTCTCGAGGTTGATCGGTCCTGGAACGGGCAGAACCAGTTCCGGGCCACCACCAACGCGAATGAAACTGATTCGCGGATGAACCGCCAACTGCGACGTGAACGTGCCGCCTTCCGGCAGCGACCGCACGATCGTCATCTGACCGGTGGAAGGCTGATCAGGATTCAGTTCGACGAATACGTCGTAATCCCGGGTCGTGCCATCACCCAATTCCACCTGAATCGGCTGAATGCTCCTCAGACTCAGCTCGACCATTTCGATCGGGATGGTATCAGATGAAGGCAGTGGCAAATTGGCCGGCGCCAATCGCTGTACGATCGTGTCCGTATTGCTCGATGCGGGATCGAGTGGTATGCCCTGCAGTGGAATCGTACCCTCGAACGGCAACGAGCCTGGATCGAAGAAGCCTGCCGGAATCGGCGGAATCGACGGCTGGGTCGTCCCGCCATCACCAAACACAATTTCCGTTGGCTGGATTGTTGCCCAATGATCTTCGCCAGGCTGAACCGTGTCACTACCACCCGGCGGCTCACCTGCGGACATGCGGACAGTATCCGTACTCGCCAACGGCGTTCCAAAGCCATCCAGGACACTGCCCGGAGCACCCTGGAAATCAATGCGGTATTCAATGTCGAAGAAACTGTCGACGTTGAAGTCGCTGCCCGGCGGGCCGAGTCGCGTCAGCGTCGTATGGCCTGGACTCGGCATGCCGTTGTCCGTGCCGCCCGTGATCTGCAGGAAATCAAAGTCGGGGTCTCCGAACAACTGGCCCTGCAGAAAGAACATGTCATTGTCGAAGTCCTGCACGGCGTCACCCGGATTTCGCGGAGCCGTATGCGTCTCGCAGGCAACTTGAATGACGATGTTCCGGTTGAACCCAGCCAGATCACCCGTTCCGGTCATCTGCAGGAAGAGCAACGAATCGAATGTCTCGATGTTGCCACCCAGGTTGCCGCCAGGCGTGGTAATCGAATTGAAGAACTTCCTGTGCTCAGCCGCGACCTCGATCGTCGTACCCGGCGGCAGACCATCGATGATCATGTGCACATCAGAAGGGCTCAAATAGCCACACCCCGGTGGCGGCAGCATCACCGTGCCGGTGCCATCGTCGGGAACGACGCACGGAGCGCCCATGGCGCCCGGTGCAACAACCACGGCCAACGCCGCGGCGAACAAAACACAACGTGTGCGACGACAACAGACCTGCCGCCATTGGCCATTTCGAGATGGCTCACCCATAACATTTCCTCCATTCTGTGCCCCGGTTGAATCCTGAACCACTGGTGGATGACGCTGAATCCGACATCCGTGCCATTCCAACCCCAACAAGCCCCGGAACCGGGCATTGCGGAAAGGCGACGTCGTGCGACAGACGTTGTGAAAACATCGCAGGAGATGCCTGTGGGACAGGGCGATGCGTCATGGCCACCAGCCTTAACAAAATCTTAACACTAAAGCCGTGCAAGAAAAAGAAAAAAGAAATTGAATTCGAGCCCCCGCTGGACCCGCGTGTATGGGCTACGGGACAGGTTGCGCGATTCTGTCACAGGAATTGATGCAATCACCGCGTGGAGGTTGAGCAGAGACGGGCCACGCTCCTGGACTTGCCAAGTGTGCGCTTTGGGGAATATGGGCAATTTGACGCCAGCCTGCTCACGCCTCAAGCGACCAGCTGAAGGCGCAAAGACTCGGTGTGGATGCGCGTCATTGCGATGTTCGGGTGGATTGGCCTACTCGGCTGGATTGGCAGGCCCGATCACGGCCACGTGGGCGTGTTCGACGGAGAAGCGCCGGGCAGAACCACTCTCCACGGTCCAAAGAGCGGTGTGGCCCGAGTGCGGGTGGATCTCGAAGAGTCCTCGATCGTCCAGCGTGGTTTCGAGCGTGAAGGTGCACATGTAGGCGAATTCGTCTTCCGGGACAACGACACCGGTTCCGGTTGTCACCCCGGCGGCACGGAACGCGTTGAGGTCCTTGGCGGCAAAACTCTGAAGTCCTGCAAAGACATAGTCGGTGCGGGTAGAATCGACATCGGCGTCGAGCGTTTCCAGTTCGCCCTCCAAGCCGCCGGAGACGACGATTCCTGCCTGAAATCCAATCACATTTGCCTTGTCGGCCACGAAGAGATCGACGACGACCGGCGAACCTGCGGGCACAATGACATTCCGCGGGACGAGTCTCACGACGCCGGAGGGTTCGTAGTAATCCGGCACACTGGGATCACCACTTGTCGGATCCGACAAAATGACGTCGGTCACCGGCAGACTGGTGGCGGAGTTGGTTGCCGGTTCGGGACAACCTTCGGCCGACTCGAGATCGAGTGAATCGCACAAAGGAAGTTGGGCATTAATCTCGCAGTCGAATGGGTCCGCACCACCGAATGCGCCGATGACGGCGAGGATGTCGTCGGTGGTCATCGGGAATCCGCTGGGCCCCTTGCACAATTCGGGGGAGAGCAGTTCGTTGCAACCAGCCGCGTTGGAATCCCAGACATCCCCGTTCGGGCAAGCACAATAGTCACCGAAGCCAGCCACGACGCAAAGAATGTCGCTGGTTTGAACTGCACCGCTCAAAGAGCCGCAGAGACTCCCATAGGCTCGTGCACAGGACGAGCAGAATCCATCAGAATCGCAGTAGTGGTAGTCACAGACATCGACGAGATCGGAAGCCAACTGGGCGCCGTGTGCCTGTGAAACCGCGCCCAGAACACAGTCGCAGTCACGTTGACATTGAACGAGGAATTCGGCGTCGGGATCATCGGAGACGAATTCATACGCGCCGATGTCATAGACATTGGCGCCGATGATTCCGGCGTGCGGGGTGATGTCGGGAAACTCGACGCCCGGATAGCTTTGACTCACGCTGAATCCCGCATCGATCAGCACGGAACCGGTCGTCGGGAGGAATCCGCTGGCAAACGGGAAGTCAGGTGCTGCGACATTCATGCTCACGCCGGCGTTGTTCGGGTTGTTCAGACCAGGCGGCCCGACGATCGTGCCGAATATCGAGTGCAGTTCGTGCGAGTTTTCGTCCGGGTGATCGTTTGTGGATGAGCCGTCACCAATGTAGTTGTAATCAGAAGTCAACACAGGATTGTCAACCGAGAAGCTGAAGGCGACATCCTCACCATTGGATTCATCCTCACCGTTGGCGAAGATCAGGTTGTTGAACATGATGGCTTCACCATCATGCCCGGTCGATTCGTCGAACACGATGCCGAAGACACGATTGTGGCTGAATTGGCAATTGTACGTTTGCAGTCGAACGGCGTTGTTGCTGAGTCCGATGTCGTTGCCGAAGGCGATACAGTTCCGCATGACGCAGTCCGCACCACCGCCGTCGCTGTCGGCAGGAGCTTGTCCCCAGACTCCGATCTTGAACCCGTTGCCATCTCCATCGCCGTTGGGGTTGTGTGGGTGGGCGAACGAAACACAGTTGGTGATTTTGTTTCGGTGGGACCCGCGCGTGCAGTCGAACCCATCGTCGGCATTATCGAAGGCCATGCAACGGTCAATGAGATTGTCGCTTCCCGCGAGAATCTGGATACCGTCACCATTCTCCTCGTTTCGGACATTTCCAAATGCGATGCACCGGCGGATCGTGTTGAATCGAGGCCTGTTCTGCTGCGACGGATCAGATGTTTCGACGGTTCCGGACATGAGGAACCCGCGGCCATTCTCCGTGCTGATGCATCGCTCGATCAGGCAGTATCGCGACGGCCCGAAGATGCCAAAGCCGGCCTTGAAACCCACGGTGTTTCGGCGAGCGGTGCAATTGCGAATGGTGATGTGCTCACTCGCATTGATGTGAAAATTCTCGTTCTTGGCGCCCTGGGCGATGATGCCATCGATCGTGATGTGGCTGACGTCGCGGATTTCAATGTTCCGCAGCCGATCGCCTTCAGCATCAACGATGACCGGTTCGTTGATGGGGTCGTATGCCTTGATGGTGATCGGATGGGTTGACGTCCCACTGCGAACTGACTCGACGACAGGCCGAACCTCGACGTTGGGCGGGTATTGATCCTGAGTGTACGTCCCGCCACGAATGATGATCGTGTCGCCTGGCAAGGCGCGATCCATCGCCTCCTGAATGGTAGCAAGCGGCGTTGTTGAGGTTCCCGGGTTGTTGTCGTTCCCCACGAACCCGCTCACACCGTCCTTGTCGACGTAATACGTATACAACGCCGTGAACAGCGCCTCTTCGCTGACCTGCCCGACTGGAAGACTTGCGGCCCCGACCGGCTGGCTCGCATATGTGATAACTGGTGGGTCGAATTCGGTATCGGGATGAAACGGCGTGATCGAACCCCTAAAGTCAGAAGGTGCCTGCCAGGTGAATGTCCCGCTGCTGCTGCCGACAAACTGAATCACGTCGCCTGACAGATCGCGCACTTCGAACCAGATCAGGCGGTCATCAGCGAGGGTCGCGCCGTCGCTTCGACTGATACTCCCTTCGACCAGGACAGAGTCCAGTTCGTCACTCGCTTGCAGGCCAAGCGATGACATACACATCCATGCCACCATCGCAATGATTGATGTTCTGCTCATGATTCTCGTTGGTCTGGGAAAACACTGCGCAAGTGCGGGACACCGCGCCGGTCCGACACTTCTTTCCCTCCAGTGTCGTCGCCGCCCAAAGGCATCAGGTTTGTCGTCCTGCGGAGCGCTTCCAACGTCGTCTCCGCGTTCAAGTTGAAGATTAGCAACGCCAGTTCCCATAATCAACTCGATCACCAGAAGAATTCGTTGCTGCACGTGCATCAAACGCTGGATGCTGTCAATCCAAGGACCGGACAAGACCTCTACGACCCAAATCATTTATTGAAAAACACTTACAGCAGTCGCCACTGCACATCACAACCAAATATGAGGGACGAAGACGACTCGTGAGGGGCACCTGAAGATACTGATAACGCCCGTTCGCTGTGCCCTGCTGTGGCACTCACATGGGCACAAAAAAATCTCCGGATGCGTCTCGTGCAAACGCGACGCACCCGGAGAACGGTAATTTACCAAGGTCAGTGAGTCATCCGGCGGGACCGCGGACTGACCGGCGGCGGGTTGGCTGACGTGGCAACTGCGGCCGCGCGATCGACCGACCCGACATCCGGTCGAGATGCCGCCACAATCTGCCCACCCTGCAGCACGACGCGAACAGCTGTCGCCGCAGGTCGTCGGACCAATGCCTTGGCGATGGCGGGGACGACGTGCTGCTCGACAACATGTCGCAGCGTTCGTGCACCGCGTGTGACGTCGAATCCGATGTCGACAAGGTGGTCGACAAGGTCCGCCGTGAATTCAAGCTTCACTTTGGTTCGACGCAACCCGGGACGTTCGCCGAGCCTGATCAGCAGGCCGCGGACGATCTGACAGGCATCATCGCGTGTCAACGGTGCGAAGTGGACGATGCGGTCGAACCGGTTCAGCAGTTCGGGGCGCATCGACTGGGTCATCGCGTGTCGCACACGCTCCTCGCTGCGGTCGCCGTCGGGCACAAATCCGACGCCGGCACCGTAGTGCGCCTCGGCCCCGCTGTTGGTCGTGGCGATGATGATCATCGAACGGAACGAGACCAACTCGCCCGCCCCGTTGATGAATGTCCCCTCGTCGACCAATTGCAGGAAACGGTCCTGCACCGCGATGGCGGCCTTCTCAAATTCATCGAGCAACAACACGCCGAACGATTGGCCTGCTGCCCGCGTCGACAGCGTCCCCAGCTTCTGGGTCGGCAACTCGGCGCTCGGGTCACCAAACAGGCTCAGTCCGCTGCCGGTGGCGTGGTCGGCCATGTTGACCCGCACAATGTTGTCGCTGTCGCCAAACAGTTGTTTGGCGATCAGCTGCGCGAGGTACGTCTTGCCGACACCGCTCGGCCCTGCGAACAGACAGACGCTCAGCGGTCGCTGGACATCCGTCGTGCCGGACTTGATCGACGCGACAATGTCGATGGCGGCGCGAACGGCGTCGGGCTGACCCACGATTGTGTCGGTGAGCGAAGCCTCGACGGCGTCCAGATCCAGCGGCAGCACCGGGTCCACGATGTTTCGCGGCGTGCGATGTACGTCGCAGAATCGCGCGATGACGTCCTGACTCGTGATCGTCGCACCATCGTTGGAACGAGCCAACGCGTCGCTGAGCAGGTTCAGTGTCTTGCCCGGCTGACGCGTACGCGACAGGAATCGGTGCGACAGGTAGAACGCCTGCTCGATGGCAGCGTCGTCGATCATCCGACGACGGTCACGCGTCGTTTCACTCGCCCATTGCCTGGCAATTCGCAGCGTCTTCGCCGCTTTCGGTTCGCGGATCGGGATACACGTAAACTGCTGCCGCAGATCGGTATCGTACTCGAACAGCCGATCGACGAACGGCGTCGGTCCCTCGGCCACCACTGCGCCGGGCATCGCACAGAGCAATTGCCCGAGCTGATGCTCCAAATCGAGATCGTAGGCCACGTGCAGGTCGCTGATGAACACGATGTACTTGCGCGGCGCCTTGCCGATCGCTTGCACGAACGTCTGCATTTCCTCCGCCACCTTGTAGCGATTCTCGCATGCGTGGTTCTGCCGCGCAAGCGATACCTGCATGATCCGTCGACCGCCGAACGGCAGAATCGACTTGCGATCGGACGATCGCCTCGCCCATTCGTGAATGACAGCCGTCTTGCCGACGCCCGACTCTCCGATGAGCAACGGACACGACTTCGCGGCGATGATACCGTTGATCTGCCCCAGCAATTCGTCGACTTCGTACGCCGGCTCGAGTGTTCCCTTTCGCGCCTGAGCCGACAGATCACGCTCTGTCCACTTTTCGATAATGTTCATGGCACGGAACTTCTTTTCCAGTTTTTCAAGAGAGCGCCGAAGGACCGCCGGATATCGACGGCCCTTCTGACGCCGGTAAAGTTGTCTACGCTTCAAGATTCATCCTTCGTGCCCGATGACACGAGGCTTCGAACCTGTTCGGTCAGTTCGCCCGATCCGAAGATGAAGGTGGCTTTGCTGCCGTTGATAATGTCCGACAGCGCTTCCAACTCCTTCATCCGGGCCAACATCGGGTTCTCGGCGAGCAGCTTGGCCGTGTTGGCTTGACTACGCGCTGCGGCGGTTTCCTCTCGACGGCGGATCAGGTTGGCTTGCGCCTGCTTCTCCGCCTCGATGACCTGGTTGAGGATGGTCTTCATCTCACCAGGCAGGATCACGTCCCGCAGACCGACGTTGTGCACGGCCAGACCGAATTCGGCGACGCGCTTCGACAGCGTCTCGGCAACGTCGTTGGTCACAGCCTCCTTCTCCGTCAGCAAGGCATCGAGCGTTCGCGTGCTGACGGCTGCCCGCAAGGCGAGCTGCGCTTCGCGATACAAGGCTTGCGCGTGGTCCTTGACCTGCGACACGGCCTTCATGACGTCGGTAACGACGTAGCTGACGATCATGTTGACCCGGAGTGTCACCTTGTCGCGGGTCATGATCTCCTGACCCGCAACGTCGGCGATCTGCTCCCGACGGTCGATCGTTTTCCACGTCACGCGGCCGACGTTCTTGAAGTACAGGTGTCGTCCGGGGCCGAGAATCGTTTCCGGTTCGCGGTCGCGGAACAGCACGACCTGTTCGTATGGCTCGACGTCGAGGCCGGCCAACCATCGCGATGCGTCCTTGTGGGCGACGATGGCATCGGATCGCGGGTGCGAGAATCGAAACTGTTCGATCTCGTGCACTTCGACACGGATGTCGAACGGCTCGTTCCACAGCGCGTAACGACCCGGGCCGTAGATCGCCTCAAGCCTGTCGTCCTTCCAGACGAACGCCCTCTGGCCGTCGTTGATGTCGACGACGGTCAGTTCATCCCGCAGGGCTGGCTCCTTGACGAGGATGTCCAGCAACGGGTGCTCGAAGCGGGTCGTCAACGTATCGACGATCTCGATCTTCGTGCGTTCGCCCGGGAGCAATCGGCTCCAGAGGCGGTACTTTCCAGGCGTCAGAAGCCTGTAGAAGTTCCCGTCTCGGAACCAGAGTCCACGTTGATGGTTCAAAATGCGTACTTGTCCAAACATACCGCCTCACCTCCTTTCGTGTTTTCCGACACGTTCAGACGCAACTCTCGTTTCAATGCATGTCAGCGGTGTTGGCCGCTGTTTGCTGTCAAAGACCCGTCGGAGAAGGTTGCCGTGGTCACGTTCCGCATCGCCGACGGAGTGGCTGTTGAGTTCGACGCGACCACCCTTTCGGTCCGATGGCCATTCGTTGATCACGAGTACGCGTGATCAACCGATACGCCACCGGCCTTTGGAGCAGTGAACCGAACGGTATCCCAACCACTTCAAAGCCGACGATCCGGTGCCGACGCCGGACAGCGCGACCACACTAGCCCCCTGGGCAGCCGCACACATCGGGTCGACCAACGAGTCACACAACGCCTCCTCCCACGGGCGGTTCAGGTTGCGATCGGTTTAGAACCGATCCCGAGGTACCCTTCCAGGGTCTGGGCTGCCAGGCGGGATTCGAACCCGCGACCGCGTGGTTTCAAGCCACGTGCTCTAACCAAGTTGAGCTACTGACGCGACTCTCCGATAACGGTTTCGAAACCATGTTCGGAACACATGTCATGAAACTGAATTAACAGTCACGCATGCGCCGCTGGCCCGTCACCGATGAGGCCATTCACTTACAATGTATCAAACAAAATGTTCCATCATGTTGTCTCAACGTGCGCGCACGTTCTCCGCATGGGCTGACAGGGCGGCTTGCCGGCCGTTCGATCAGCCCACAAAAAAAGCCCCAAAAGCCTCATGATCGAGGCCTTTGGGGCTTGGTCATTCGCACCAAGCGTCAGTCGGGCCTGTCGATCCGGTTCACTCCACCGCAATCTTTGGCGGCATAGAGGAACGAGGCATCACTGTTGATCCGCGTCGATGGGCAGACACCCATGTCCGCGATGAAACAGCGTTGCTCTATGTTGTGATGATTGCGAAATAGCATGTTCGCCCGTCCTGATTTATGAAAACAATACTTCCGAGACGCTGAACTATACGCCATACCAAATTGAATGCAAGCCATTTGCGGAATTTATTTCATCGTTGCCGGACTGCGGACGCGAACGCCCAAGCGTGCATCGCCCGGCAACCGTCGGTATCATGGCCGATCGATCAGGAGGACGAGGAATTATGACCACAACCGACGCAACCCCGCAGCCTCCCAGCGTGCCCATGGCGAGCATCGCAGCGGCAGCGCCCGTGACGGAGACGGGTCGCATCGAGAGCATCGATGTGCTTCGCGGGTTCGCCCTGCTTGGCGTTCTGCTGATGAACATGCAGGCATTCGCGATGCCGTTCAGCGCATACATGAACCCGACGTCATACGGCAACAACGACGCCGTTAACTTTGCACTGTGGTGCGTCAATCACGTCCTGGCCGACGGCAAGTTCATCACGATCTTCTCGATGCTGTTCGGAGCCGGCGTCGTGCTCATGACGACCCGCGCTCGCGAACGCACGGGCAAATCAGCGTGGCTTCACTATCGACGCATGCTCTGGCTGATGCTGTTCGGCGTCCTGCATGGCGTCTTGCTGTGGTATGGAGACATTCTGTTTCTCTACGGAGTGTGCGGGTTGCTGATCTATCTGCTTCGGCGGCTGCGACCTCTATTGCTCTTGATCATCGCCGGCGTGTTGTTCTGCGTAACCGGGCTTTTCCTTCTCGGCATGGAGTCGTTTGTCGGAAAGATGTCCGCAAAGGATCTTGCGGGAATCAAGCAAATGTGGTCACCGACAGCGGAGTGGCTGGCGGGTCAGGAGGAGGCGTATCGCGGCAGCTACATGGTTCACCTTTCCGAGCGTGCCAAAGCATGGGCGTCGATGTTACCGATGCTCGTGTTCTTTGGGTGGCGCATTGCGGCCAACATGCTGATCGGGATGGCGTTGTTCAAGACGGGGGTTTTGTCCGCCGCGCGTTCGAAGCGGTTGTACATTGGATTCATCGTCGTTGGTTTCGGCGTGGGCGTACCGATGGTGGCGTTCGGCGTGCATCGTCAGGTGTCGTCGGAATGGGACATGGTGGCGGGCATGGGGATCGGCGCCGTGTTCAACTACGTCGGCAGCATGATTGTCGCGTTCGGCTGGATTGGCGTGGTCATGCTGATGTGCCAGTCGGGTTGGCTGACCGGGCTGCAACGTCGTTTGGCCGCCGTCGGTCGGATGGCGTTTACCAACTACATCATGCACTCGGTGATTTGCACGACCATCTTCTATGGGCATGGTTTGGGCTATTTCGGCAAGGTCGATCGGACCGGGCAGCTGCTCATCGTCGTGCTGATTGCGGCTTTTCAGTTGCTGTATTCGCCACTGTGGCTTCGCCGTTTCCGTTTTGGGCCGCTGGAGTGGTTGTGGCGGACGCTGACGTATTGGCGACGCACGCCATTCGCGCGGGCGTAGCGCCCATCAGACACGAAACGTCGCTTTGGGATTGGGTTTTGGTAAATCGATTGCGCGAGGGGAGAGTCGAACTCCCACGGGTTACCCCACAGGAACCTAAATCCTGCGCGTCTGCCAATTCCGCCACTCGCGCGCTGTCATGTAGGCGGCATTCGCCGCGGGCGACGTCGCGGGACGACATCGCTGTGCAAAGATGACTCATTCAGGAGCCCATGTCAAACGCAGGACGCGGGCACGAGCGGCGGGGCGAAAAATAGTCTGGGTTCGACCCTTATGACCCGGGTGGCGCCGCCCACGACCATTGCGGGACGACAAGTTCTTCGCCGACGTTGGTGTTCGGCGATCTCCTGGCTTTGAATTGTCGAATCGTCTGCCCGCGATGATGTTCCTGCTCCACAAAAGGCGCCTACGGACACTCATTGCCGAAGTTGGCCTGGAACACGGCGAAGTCAGCCAGGTCTACGTCACGGTCATTGTCGAGGTCACCGACGCAGCCGGTTTCATCGATTTCGACAAGTACAACTTCCTCGCTTCGGTTCGTAATCGCGCTGTTGCAGTTGCGGACGGCTTGATCCGCGGCGACCACGCGTAGTGCGTAGGCGCAGGGTTCCAGGCCGGACGTGTCCCACGTCCCAAGCAGACCGTCGATGACGGACTGGTTGCCCGAGTCAAGGGTGGTCCAAGACGTAGAATCCGGACCTGCCACCTGCAGGACCCAGCTTGCAAGATTGTCATCGAAGACCGTTCCAAACACGGACACAACTCCCTCGACGGCATCGCAGGAGAGGGGGCCATCGATGGACGTGATCGGGGGTGTGTTGTCGATCACCAACGGGAAAGACTGGGACGCACTTGCTCCACAAATCGTGTCACCACTGACTTGTGCCTCGTAGACCCCGTCGGTAACGCCCGCGGCGATCGTGTCCCATGTTGCGAATTGATCGTTGATGATCGACTGGGTGTATACTGGCTGCGATGGATCGACCGGCTGGAAGCCACCCATCCCTGAGGACCTGTATCCCACCATGTATTGATCGAAGCAGTAGTTGTCGGCCACCGTACCGTCAAAACAGACGATGCCCGCGCGGACGTCATCGGGAAGCGGCGCGCGGACGGAGATCGTATCGAACAGTGCATCCACGTGAACGACGCGCTCGGTCGTCGACGTTGCGCCGCAGACATTGCGCGTGGTCAGGCGAACGACGTAAAGCCCTTGAGCCACCCCATTCAAATCCCACGATCCGAGAACACCGCTGATGACCGGTTCGGTGGACGTGGTGATCACGTTCCAGTTGGGCGAATTGAGCGCGCGATATTCGATGAAGTACTCTTCGAACGTGCCGTCTGCGTCGTCTGCCGAACCGGTGAATTCGACGGGGGGACACAGACACGCAAGGTCGTTGACCCCACTCAGCTCCGCGACGGGCGGCGTGAGATCAAGCGCGCATTGATCGACAATGCGGAGTGAGGTTTCGAGGCAAAGCGGATCACCGCAAGCGGCGCTGTTGTTGTCGTATGACCCTACCTGGATGTAGTAGTCACTTCCGGATTGAACTTCGAATGAGAGGTGCGAACCGCGTGGTGCTTCACTGCAGTCGTTGACGCATTCCCCCTGAAGGCCGTCGTCGTTGCAGCCAACGGCAGCCAGAACACCGCAATTCCCTTCGTACACCTGCACAACCGTATCGAAATTCGTGACACCGGTGCACGTGCTGAATGTCGCCAAGCCATCCACCGATGGTGTCGTCTTGAACCAGACGGAGTTGCCGATCTGAGGCCCTGTGCACGTCGGTTCGGGTTCCACATCGAGCGTCACGGCGTCGGTGACGTCGACCGCCGCTGTGTGTTCACCGGGTGTCCCCGGCAATGAGATTGCTTCCGGACATGTCAGATTCGTGGGGATGTCGCCGCACGGTTGGCCTATGGTCACCGTGACCCCGAGACAGCCGGCACAGCCAGGATCGTTGAATGCGAAATCCCCAACCACGAAACGGTATTGCACACCGGCGATTGCATGAATCGTGACCTCGGAACCCCAGAACGAGCAACCGTTGTCGCAGGGTTCGTCTTCCCAGTCATCGATGCAGGCCTCCTGCGTCATCGATCCGCAGGCCGCATCGCCGCCGCTGAACACCGTCAGAATCGTGTCGTACGTCGTCGCCGGGTGACAGGTGCTGATCGTCATCGGACCGGTCACGTCGGGCATGACGGAGAACCAGACGATCCGCCGGGTCGTCGTTCCACAAAACGGTGTCTGGATGTCGATATTGGACCGTTCGGTCAACACGACATGATGGCCGACCGTACCGGGAATCTCGCGGGCGATCGCGCAGTTGGTCGCAGGCGGTTCTGCAACAGGGCATTCCTGCGCCAAGATCGTGGCATGGGCTGACAAAACAGACACGACGATAACGAAGGCGAGGGTAGACGCTCGTCGGTTGGCCATGGTGATTCCTCCAGTTCCGGACCCGACAGAGAGTGGCTGGGGCCCAATGTGCCGAATTCCTTGATTCGACCTGCCCAAATTGCGACAATTTTTGAGTACGCTGGACATGTCGTTCATTTTTTTTGGTGCATTTTTTTGGGGGGCAACACGCCAAGTGGGTGAATCAGCGAGCAGTGAAACCCTGCGTGCACTGTCACGTGTTGGCACCGACGGTCCCGAAGCCGTCAGCACGCTTTTTCCGCTCGTCTACGATGAAATCCGCGCCCTCGCAGGAGCGTGCATGAAGCACGAGCGCGCCGAGCACACCCTGCAGCCGACCGCACTGGCCAATGAGGTGTACGTCAAGCTGGTCGGGCAATCGGACGTCAGTGTCATGGGCCGCGCGCACCTGCTCGCGATGGCGGCCAAGGCGATCCGCCGTGTGCTCGTCGATCACGCTCGTGGCCGCGCACGTGCGAAGCGCGGTGGTGGGCTGCATCGGCTCACATTATCGGGCGTACCCTTGAGGGCGTCCGCCGACGTTGTCGATGTGCTCGCCATCGACGACGCGCTCGCCAAGCTGCACGAACTCGATCCGTTCGACGCACGCATCGTCGAACTACGCTTCTTCTCCGAGTTGACACTCGACGAGATGGCCACCGTGCTCAACGTCTCCGAACGCACCATCCGCCGCCACTGGGAGCATGTCCGAATCTGGTTGCAACGCGAGCTTGGCCACGGCGATCCCCCACCCGTTGCGGCATCATGAACGACGCCGAACGATACAAGAAAGCTCGAGACGTCTACCTCGCCGCCCTCGACCTGGAAGAGTCGCAACGTCACTCGTTTGTCGAACAAGAGTGTGGCGATGATGCGACAATTCTCAACGAGGTGCGTTCTTTGATCGCCGTCCGCCAACGCGACGAGAGTCCCAAGGATGCGGAACCACCTCGTACGCCGATCGGCATCGCAATCGACAATGGCGCCCCATCGATGTCGCTCATCGGTCGCACCTTCGACGGTTTTACGCTTACACGCGTCCTCGGCTCAGGCGGGATGGGCGTCGTCTACGAAGCCGAGCAGGAGCATCCGCGGCGCACCGTCGCCATCAAAATTCTCCGTCCCACCATCATCGACGGCGACGCCATCCGCCGATTCACCCTCGAAGCCGACGTCCTCGCTCACCTGCACCACCCCAACATCGCCAACATCCATCAAGCCGGCGTCATCGGCGACGCAGGCAGCGAAGTGCCCTATTTCGCGATGGAATACGTGGTCAACGCTCACGACCTCGTCACGTATGTCGCATCGCGTTCCTTCACCACACGCGAGCGCCTAAAATTTCTCATCAGGATTTGCGAAGCTGTTCATCACGGCCACCAGCGCGGCGTGATCCATCGCGATCTTAAGCCGGGCAACATTCTCGTCGGAACCGACGGCGTGCCCAGGGTGATCGACTTCGGCGTTGCGCGCATCGCAGATCAATCAACCGGACAGCCCACCCTGACGCAGACCGGGCAAAACATCGGCACGCCTCACTACATGAGTCCCGAGCAACTGTCGGCTGATCCGTCCGCCATCGACGTGCGGACCGATGTCTTCGCGCTCGGCGTCGTCATGTTCGAATTGCTCACGGGCAGATTGCCCTATGATGTGACGGGCGCGTCACCGTTCGACGTACCGCGCCTGATCCGCGAGTCGACTTTCACCCGACCGTCGACGATCAATGCAGAATTGACCGCCGACATCGACGCCATCTGCGGCAAGGCCCTCGAGAAGGACGCGGCAGCACGATACCGATCAGTGGATGCGCTGGCTGACGACATCCGTCGATTCCTCGACCACCGACCGATCACAGCCCGCCCGGTCTCGCGAACGCGGACGCTGTGGCTTCAGGTTCGCCGCAACCCGCTGGTCTCTGGATTGGTCGCAACGCTCGCATTGGCCATGATCGGCGGCAGCATCGTATCGACCACGCTCTACCTTCGTGCACGTGGTGCACAACGGGCAGCCGAACTGCGCTCGACCGAATTGCAGGCGGTTGTTTCCTTTCTGACCGATACGTTCGCGTCCGCCGACCCGTCCAAGACAAACCGGCGCGACGTTTCGATCCGTGAAGCTGTCGACCACGCATCCGAGCATGTGGCCGATTCGTTTGCCGACAGTCCGCTCGTGGCTGCGTCGGTGCATAGGGCACTGGGTCGCGTTTACACAGCCTTGGGAGAGAACGCATCCGCGATCACGCATCTTCAGCGAGCGCTTGACCTGCGACGGTCGGAGTCAGACCCATTCGACCCCATCATCGGCGATAGCCTTTACGACCTGGCAACGTTGAAATGGAGCGCCGGTGACAACGAATCGTCACGGGAACTGTTGATGGAGAGTCTCCGCATCGCCGAAGCCCAACCCAATCCCGACCGCGAAGACATCGGCAAACGACTGCACGCGGTTGGTACCGTTCTCGCCAAGCTCAACGAACCGGAAGAAGCCCGTACATACTTCGAGCGTGCTCTTGAGACCCGCGTCCGACACATCGGCACCGTAGACGCCATCGCCGCCCGAAGCATCAACGGCATCGCTCGGCTTCATCAAGCAAACGGCGAATACGACCAAGCCATCACCATGTTCACTCGTGTATACGACATCGTCGCTCGCGAAAACGGCCCGGACAGTCCGTTCACCGCCATCGCCTGTCTGAACCTTGGAGATGCTTACGAACAGAACGATCAACGCGCAGAAGCCGAGGCGACGCTGACCGAAGCGGTCGCAATTCTCGAACGCGTTTACGGGGATACGCACCGACTCGTGCCAACTGCCATCGAACGCCTCGCAAAATGCGTGATGAATCGCGAACGCCTCGACGACGCCATCAAACTGCAACGCCACGCCGTCGACATCCGAACACAACTTCACGGGACAGACCACCGCGCGACGATCGAAACACGCGAGCAGCTGCACGCCATGGAGGCACGATTGAACGGCTCAACAGACCTCGCCGCCATTGGCGAAGAACCGCCCAACGAGTAGTGTCTCGCCATGGCAAGTCCCGATGTCATTGTGGTGGGTGGCGGTGTCATGGGCACATCGGCAGCGCTCGCGGTCGCTCGCCGAGGCCATCGCGTGACACTGCTCGAACAATTCGCCATAGGCCACGACCGCGGCAGCTCACACGGCGCGTCGCGCATTCTCCGCTACGCCTACTTTGAAGGTCCGAATTACGCCCGAATGGTCCAGCAGGTCGCTCCCATGTGGCGAGCCATCGAATCTGACACCGATTCCGAATTGATGCACCGTTGCGGCGGCGTCGACATCGGACCCCGCAGCGGCCCCCTCGTCACCGGTGCGTTGCAAGCCTGTCAGGAACTACAACTGGAACATGAACTTCTGAGCGGTACGGACATCGAGTCCCGCTGGCCTTTCGCGAACCTCGGCGAATTGGCTGGTGTGTACCAACCCGACGCCTGCATTCTCGCCGCCGACCAATGCGTGGCCACGCTTGCCGAGCTCGCCGGTCGGTCCGGCGTCGACATCTGGCAAAACGCGAAAGTCACCAGCATCGCGTTTAGCGATCATGGCGTCTCGGTGTCCCTCGATGACGATACCATCCACGCCGACCGCATCATCGTCACCGCTGGCCCCTGGACCCATCAACTGCTGACCGAACTGAATCTGCCGCTATCCGTCATCCGCAAGGCCGTGCTCTACTTCGACGTCCACCGCCCCGGCGCGTTCGATATCCGCCGATTCCCCATATACATCGTCGACAAACACGACGCCTACTATTACGGATTCGGCACCTTTGGACACCCCGGCGTGAAAGTGGGCGACCATCTGGGCCGCGACGTTGTCGATCCCGACCACGTCGAACGCAGCATGCGCCGCGATGACGAATCCCACGTCCGCCGATTCGTCCGCGCGCACCTGCCAGACGCCGATGGTGAGGTCCTCAGGTTTGAAACATGCCTCTACACAATGACGCCCGACGAGGACTTCATCATCGACCACCATCCCGCGTCCGAACGTGCTGTCATCGCCGGCGGATTCTCAGGTCATGGGTTCAAGTTCGGCCCATTGATCGGCGAAATGCTGGCGGACCTGGCCATCGACGGCTCGACCGATCATGACCTCAGCCGCTTTCGACTGGACAGATTTGCATAGCGGACGGACAGCAGGAATCTGCCGAGTCAGCGTTTCTTGTTCTTGCCACCCTTGTGCTGCTGCTTTTGGGCTTCCTCGGCGGCCTTTTGCAGCTTTTCGAACCAGCCGGGCTTGCGGGGTTTGTCCCCGTTTTTCTTCTTGGCAGGTTTTTCGTCAGGGCCTTGCTGCTTGAGTTCCTCGATGTGTGCTCGGATGCGTTTCTGCTCGATCATGCCGAAGAAACTGCTCGCGGCGATGTAGAGATTCAGCCCGCTGGGCATGTTGTAGAAGATCACACCCATCACGAGCGACATGTAAGGCATCATCTTCTGCATCTGCTGCGCCTGGGCAGCCTGTTCGTCCGACTGACCGGGCGGCGGCGCCGGCTTGGGCATCAACTTCTGCTGGAAGAACATCGAGAGACAAACAAAGATCGGCAACAAGTTAAACCCGCTCGTCGGCCCGAGCAGGGGGACGTTGTATGTCTGACCAAATGGGATCAGATTGTCCGGCGCCGTCAAATCACTGATCCACAGAATGAACGGCTGATGCCGCATGTCGACGTTGTAATTCAGCGACGTGTAGAGTGCGATCCAGATCGGCATCTGCAAGAACATCGGCAGACAACCGCTCATCATGCCCGTCATCGGGTTGACGCCTGCCTCCTGATAGATCTTCATCATCTCTTGGGACTGACGGGCTTTATCGTTCGGATAGCGACGCTTCAGTTCCTCCATCTTCGGCTGAAGCGTGCCCATCGACTGCTGCACACGCATCATCTGCACCTGACCGCGCTTGGTGATCGGATGCAGAATCGTCCGAACGATCAGCACGAGAATGATGATCGCCACACCGTAGTTGAACACGACAGCGCGAATGTTGTTCAGCAGCCAGATCATGAACCGCGTCAGAGACGGAAACGCCATAAACGAGCAAGGCCCCATCCCGTAGCTTTCCAGCACCTGCTCGCCGAACTCAAGGGCGGCGTACTGCTCTTGCTTCGTGAAGACCTTCCTCGACTTAGGCCCAAGATAGCTGAGCATGTCGAGCGATCGCTCACCGCCGGGCGGAACAAGAAGCGGTTTGGTGATCAGCTCAAGCACATGGTGGTTCGCATCCGACTCGAGAATCCGCGGAACCCGACGAATCTCCGTTACCCAATCGGGACCAGGCTGACCATCTGCTCGAAGCGGCGCCAGAAACGCCACAAAGTACTTGTTCGCCACCGCCATCCACAGCGGAACCAGCCCGTCCTCAACTTCGAACATCGCGTCCGCAGCATCCGAGCTGGACTGATACTCGCTACCCACGTTGGGGTAGCCCGCCTCCTTCGACGCCACGAACAAGCCGCGATCATCCATGCGCGGATCCTCACGACGCACACCCACCGCACCCGATTGCGTGATGATCACGCTCGCATTCTTGTCCGACAGATTCTCAACCGTCAGGTCCAAGAGCATGTCGTAGCGCTTTTCCGCCATCGGTTGCTCGGGGATGTGAAACTTCTTGGACAGTCGCAATACCGGCTGGCTGCCATTGAGAACATCAGCCACCATCGTGGCTGAGTCCTGATCACGCGACACCAGCCGCCACGGCACGTCCGCGAGTTTCAACTCCATCTGAATGTCAGCCAGATGCACAACCATCGACCGGGTCGTGTACGAACGGAGTTCGGTTCCATCCGGCATCTCGACCGGCGAGAGCATCGGATAGTTCGGTGCGTCCTTGGCCACCGACGCACGGTGGTCCACCAATTCCGCCCGCACGATCCCGGCCCCAATCGTCGACACTTCGGCGAGAATGCGATGTGCCCCGCCCTCAGACTCACCGACCGCACCGATCATGACGGTCTCAGCGTCGCCCACGGCAACATGCAGACCATTTTCCTGAATCGGTGTTGCGCTGGTCGGATCACTGCTCGCGACAGAATCTCCCGCCGGCGACGGAGTCTGCTGGACGACCGTCGGCCCATCCTCTTTGGGTGCATCTTCTGACGGCGGCCAGATGAACGTCATCGCGATCCAGTTCCACGCGAAAAACGCGATCGCCGCCCACAGGAGCGCCTTAAGCACACTCGGATTCGATTGGGATTCAGCAGCCACAGAAACTCCTTGATCCACATGCACCCGCAATGTCGGCGCGAACCGCTGCGCGGGTAATGGCCACGTCGGGTGAGATCATCATGTTCATCAGCAACGTCGGGGCAGCGACCGCCTACCTGCCCTCCATCAAGCGCGTCCCCAGAAAGTCGTCCAGGTCGGGGACGGCGAAGATCTTCTTCATGGCCTTCTCAACGTCATACTCGAGGCGAATGAACTCCACGTCGGCTTCGTAGTCCGACGATCCCAATTCCCCGTTCTGCGTGATCACCACGTAGCTCGCCCGCACATCGCGGTCACGAGGCTGACCAACGCTGCCGACGTTGATGATTGCCTTCTCGTCGTCGGTGATCGTGTAGTGATGCGCCTCGGGCAGTTCGCCAGGGGGCTCGAAGTAGGGATCATCCAGAAAAACACCCGGCACGTGCGTGTGCCCGACCAGGCAGGTCATCTGATGCGGCAGCAAGCGCTCGAAGTTGGCAAGGATCTTCGTCGGATTCGTGTACACATCCTCGGCGAAAAGATACTCGTTCACCGGTCGTCGCGGCGACGCGTGCACCATCAGCAGACCATGAACTTCAAGCTGCAACGGCAACCCGCCGAGAATCTCCCAGCGGCGATCGCGCTTCGCCTTGTTTGTTTCTTCCTCGAACGTCCGACGCGTCCAGTAGGCCGCCCGTTCCGCGCTGATGTTGAAACTGCACGGTTCAAAGAAGACGGCCTGATCGTGATTCCCACACAGGCAACCCTTGCAGACCTCCGCCACAAGGTCGAGGCACTCCTTCGGGCTCGCCCCATAGCCAATCACATCGCCGAGACAATAGATCTCCGTGATGTTCCGCTTCTGGATATCACCCAGCACAGCCTGGAGGGCTTCCAGGTTGCCGTGGATGTCCGAAATGACTGCGAATTGAGACGCCATAAACTCCTGGGAGATCGAAGGCTAGAGTGAAAAACTTGCTGTCGGACCGCCGTCAACGCCAACCGATCACGCAACAGTCCATCGCCCGGACGGGCCAAGCCCCAACCAACACTCGGCGTGGAATGCAAGATGCTAAGACCCGCCAACATCGCCGTCAACGCCGGTCGATCCGGCGGTTGGCGGCCACACCATCCCATTCGTCCACAGTCGAACGGTTATTCACCGCCGTTGGCCGTTATTCCAACGCACCACACAAGTCCTGACGCGGTGCAAACCTGTCATTTCGACCCACGATTTCATACAATCGTCGTGGCTTCAATCGGAGATACCCATGCGACACACCACCGCACTGCTGCTCGTGCTTGGCTTGGCAACCATGGCCATCGCGGACGAGAAAGCGTTCGTCTCGCTTTCGTTCGGCGACGCCCTCAAACAAGCCGAGAAGGAAAAGAAGCTCGTATTCGTCGACTTCTATGCGACATGGTGCGGCCCGTGCAAAGTCCTCGACAAAACCACGCTCGCCGACGCCTCGGTCGTCTCGTGGCTTCGCGAGAACACCGTCGCCCTCAAGATTGATGCCGAACGCGAACCCGCGTTGGCCGCCCGGTATCGGATTTCCGCCTTTCCGACCCTCGTCTTCATGAAGCCTGACGGCGCCGAAGTCGGTCGGCTACAGGGTGTTGTCCAGACAGATCACTTTCTCTCCGAAGCGAAGGGCATCCGCGCCGGCAAGAACCGTGTCGAACGCGCACGCGACCGCCTGGAGTCCAATGGCCCCGACGATCCGCACGAACGAATGCAATTTGCTCGCGAGCTTGCCGGCTCGGGCAAATTTGACGAAGCCCTCGAACACTATCTCTGGTGCTGGGACAAGGGGAACAGCAAAAGCCGCAGCTTCGCCGGCGTTCGCGTTTCGTTTCTCCTGCAGGAAATCGCCGAACTCGGACGGCAGCATTCACCCGCGATGCAGGCCCTCCGCGAACGTCGTGATCGGGCCCGCGAAGAGGTTCTCGCGCTCGAGAAACCCAACTGGCTGTCCAGGATGCTCACCCGCCCCAACACCCCCGCCGCGGACTTCGTCTCGCTCAACGCATATCTGGCCGAAGACGACAAGTCACTCGACCTCTACGACGAACTGAAAGAAAACGGCACAAACGCCTATGCCCTGCGCCAGATCCGCCCACATGTGTACGATTTGCTCCGCGAAGCCAAGCGCTACCACGAAATCGCCGAGCACAAGGACATTCTCGGTGACGCCCGTCGCCGCATCGAGATGGACGAACAGTCCACCCGGTTCATGCCCGAACAGCAGCGAGAGCAGATGATCCAGTGGCTACGCGGCCGTCTGCTGAACGATATCGCCGACGATTACGAGGTGCTCATCGGCAGCGGCATGCATTCGGACGCCGACAAACTCGCCAAATTGCTCATCGACTTCTATGACAACGCCCAGACCTACAATGCCCTCGCATGGGCAGGCTATCTGACAGGCCGCCCGACCAAAGCCAACCTCGAACAGGCCGAGAAAGCCAACACCCTCACCAACGGCAACAGCGCCGCCATCGTCGACACCCTCGCCCGCGTCCTCGACGCCCGAGGCCAAAACGAACAAGCCTGCCAACACGTCCGCGAAGCCCTCAACTGGCTCCCCGCAGGCAGAGACCGCGACATCGTCCAGGAAACCGCCGAAGACCTCGCCTGTCCGTCTGCAGATTGATCGATCCAGCGGCTGATCAATTGGAACAGGTCTGCCGGATCGACCGGGACGGGCCGAGGTTTTCGCCAACGATCGACCACCCTATGATGCATGCAACATGACGGAATCAGCGTTTCATCTTGCCATCGAAACCTCAGGCCGCGTGGGCAGCGTCTGCCTCGGCCGCGGCGACGAGTTTCTGCACGCCGCCACCTTCCAGACCGACCTCAACCATGCCGTCGAACTGCTCCCCACCATCGATCGACTCTGCCGTGACGCCGGCATAGGCCCGACCGACCTCCAAACCATATTCGTCTCCGGCGGACCGGGCAGTTTCACAGGCCTGCGCATCGGCATCACCGCCGCCCGCACACTCGCCTGGGCCGCCGACGTCAAAACCATCCGCGTCCCCACGCTCGACGTCATCGCCCAGAACGCCCTGAGCACCGACAACCCGCCGGATCACGTCGGTGTCCTCCTCGATGCCAAACGCAAAGCCATCTACGCCGCCGCCTACCGCCGAGACGACACAGGCTACGTCCCGATCAACACCCCGGCTGAGCGCGATCCCGACGAGTTCCTCGAAAGCATCCCACGCCCATGCGCCATCCTCGGCGAAGGCATCCCCTACCATCAGGACGCCGTCGACCGCAGCCAACTGCCCATCCTCCCCGCCGAGACCTTCCGCGCCCGCGCCGAAATCGTCTACCAACTGGGCCACGCCCGCGCCGCCACTGACCAATATGACGACCCCCGCGACCTCATCCCCATCTACATCCGTCGCCCCGAAGCCGAAGAGGTCTGGGAAAAACGCCACGGAAAGTAGCTCGATCGTCGGCTTATTCAGCCATTAAGGTCCATTGCTCGCGCGTCCTCGCCCCCCAAGCCAATTCATTTCCCATCGCGAAACAATTTTTCCGTTTATCCGCGTGGGTTTTGGCCACAACGTACGTCCTACCCGTGATGCCACCCGGCAATGGAGAAGCGATGGCTGCCCGCAAACCCGACGATCAACGCATCCTTGAGGTCTACCGCGAGACCATCGAACCGCTCTACGGGTTCGCCTTGCGACGCGTGGGCGGCGCTCGCCAACTGGCGGAGGACGTAACACAGGAGACTTTTTTGAAAGCTGTGACCCACTGGTGCAACAAGGGACTGCCAGAGAATCCGCTGGCGTGGTTGTGCACGGTCGCGCGGAACATCATCCGCGACCACCATCGGCGACGTCCCCCCCAACCGGTGGCCAACGAAAAAATCGAACATTATCTGACGCAGGAGCCGGACGAGTCCGAGCCCGCCCCGGTCAACCTGACGTGGGCACTGGCCCACCTGAAACGGGCACACAGCGATGTCCTCGAAGCCTTCTATCTCGACGGCCAGTCGACCCGCGACATCGCCCGCACGATGGGCGTCAGCGAACGAGCGATCGAAGGCCGACTCCGCCGCGCCCGCCAAGCCCTGCGACGCCAACTCGAACGTGCCATTCCACCAGGAGGTGCACGATGAACGATCAGAAGCGTATTGACCCCGAATTTGTCGCCCATCTCGAATGGGAACTGAAAACCACGATGGGACGCCGCTACCTGCACCCATCGAAGTCCAAAGGAGATCGCAAGATGACACGCATTTTCATGAGCGCCGGCATGATCCTCAGCTCCATGCTCGTCGGCGGCGCAGGCACCTACGCCGTCACGCACGAGCAGGATGCCAAACGCCGCAACCTGCTTATCCAACGCGCCGAAATCCAACTCGCCTCCGCCGACCGCGTCGTCGCCACGCAGGCCACCATCCTCGCCGAAGCGCATCAACAAGCAGCCGACGGCGTCATTTCCAGTAGCGAACTCGTCGAGCTTGAAACCGCCCTGGTGCGAGCGGAAGTTGAACGTGAAATCCTCATGCTCAACCTGAAGGAGATTCGCGAAGGAGGCCGCGAGCCAGCCGACGACCTCGGCGCGCCCCTCATCGGTGGCGTTGATTACGTCAGAGACCGCATCGAGCTGCGTATGCGTCTGGCAGAGCGTCATCTCGAAGCGAGCATTCGTCAGGTGAAGCGTATTGAGGGTCTCGTCGAAAAGAACCTCGTGCCCAAGCATGAGGCACGCGACGCCATCATCGCCCTGACTTCCATCGAAGCGGAGCTCAATACATTGGCGAACCAGCTTCAGTTGCGTCAGGCCTACCTCAACAATGATCTAACAGCCGAAGCGGCGGAGCTTGAGGCGATGATCAATTCAGCAGCGGCAGCGCGCGACAACGCCGCCGCACGCATTGACGCGTTGGTCGCCAACCTCACACGCTTGCAATCGCTACACAAGAAGGGTTTCGTCAGTACGCGCGAAATCCGGGAAGCCCAGATGGATCTCGAACGCGCCGAAAGCGAAATTCACCAACAGGACGCCGAACTCGAATACCTGAAACACCGGCGGGATAACCTTGAGCAATAAGGTCAGGCTGCGTCATTCGGATCGGACAAAGGAGTGGATATTGACTCATTCAGTTCGCCGCGAAAACCCGACGGGGGGACAGGCCAACCGGAGCGACTTGCGTTCGTCAGCGACCACCAACCCCGGGAAGTTCCATCGCACGCTGTGAGATGCCGCTGCCGTTGGTCGAGCTGGGGCGGGGTGCGACGAGATCGGGATCGGTCAGATCCACGTCGTGCGGCACGTCGACGATGCGAATACTGCGGATGTAGACACGCTGCTCGGGCTTTCCGCTCGCATCCACGTCCGTCGACATCAACGCATCGAGCGTGTCGAACGACTTGTCGCCGATCAACTGCCCAAACGTCGTATACCGGCCATCCCAATCGGGAATTCGGGTGTTGGTCACGAAGAACTGGCAACTCGCTGAATCCGGATCGTCACCCAAGAGCGCCATGCTGACCGACCCGCGAATCTGAGGCTTGTCGGAAAATTCACCGTCGAGTTTCACGCCGTCAGGCCGAATGCCCGTGCCGTCACCGGTGGGACAGCCGCCCTGAATGAAGTAGCCAGGTTCAACGCGATGGAACGTCAGATTGTTGTAGAACTTGTCCTTGGCCAACCCGATGAAGTTTTCCACATGGTTTGGCGCGACATCGTAATGAAACGCCACCGCCATCTCGCCCACGTCCGTCACGATCACCGCCTGCTTGAGCGAGTCAACGACGATGAACAGCGTGTCCGACACAACCCGACCGCCGTAGGGCGCCCAACGAATCCAATACCGTCCCGGCGTATTCAGCGCCGGGTAAAACTCCGTAATGTCCAGGGTCGCACCAATGGACGATCGCGGTGCAAGCGTGACGATCGGCGTCTCTGCCGGCGGACGATAGCTGTGGGCCACGTTCCAGGTTCGGTTCTCGGCATTGCGGATGGACAACGCACCAAATCCTTCGCCGCTGAACACGTGCGAGATCGGCAAGCCCATCGCGTCTTCAGCGCGCTCGTAGGTCGTGCCGGGGACGATCAATGGCTGAGCTTCGCCAGAGAGATTGCTGATCCGGAAATCGACATAGATCGGCTCGCCGACACGGAAATGCCGCGCTGACGTCACGAGCGACGCCCGCAAAACCGGGTCCAGTCGATCCTGTCCACGAGCGTCAGGCGCAAGCCAGATGGTGGGCAACACAAGCAGCAAACCGAATCGGGCCGTCACATTCATGCCGTTCGCAAATCCTCAGAAGTTATGGCAGCACAACGATTAACGTTGTACGGATCAACCGCCGCCGTCGGGTTCGCATTCTCGCGTCATCGGCTGACTTGTCCACACCCAATTCCGATAAACGCACGTTGACCGCTCGACCGAATCCGGTCGCTGGCGGTAGATTGTACACGACCATGTGGATCCAGTTGCACGCAGACGCCACCTCCCGAATCCTCGGCCGCAATTCCCGGCTTGGCATCATCCTCGTGATGGCATGGGTCGCCCTCGCCAGCGCCGGCGGATGCAGGAAATCCGACCCACGATCGACTACATCGCCACCGGACACAGATCCGAAGCGACCAGCCGCCCGACGAATCGTCTCGATGGCCCCCAACTCGGCGGAGTTGCTCTGTGCCATCGGTGCCTGTGATCGGCTCGTCGGGGTCAGCAGCTACTGCACATTTCCGCCCGAACTGACGACGCTTCCCAAAATCGGCGGCCTCACTGACCCCGACGTCGAAACCCTGCTCACCCTCAAACCGGACCTCGTCATTCTCCGAGGCCAGGGCGGCTCGGTGCGGCGACTCTGCGAGAATCAAGACATCGCCATTTACGACGATCAGGTCGAAACGCTGGGCGATATTTATCGGACCACCCAGGATCTTGGCAGACTCGTCGGCCATCCCCGGCAAGCCGAGGCGCTCATCGAGCGGATCAGGGCAGGCCTCGCCAGCGTCGCCGACTCGGTCGCTGGCCGCGAACCGGTCACCGTGCTTCCGGTCATCATCCGCGACCGCTCCGGGCTGACCAACCTGATGAGCTGCGGGAAGAACACCTTCCTGACCGAATTGATCGAAATCGCCGGTGGCCGCAACATCTTCGGCGACATGTCCACCGACTATCCCAACATCAGCCTCGAGGAGGTCATCGGTCGCCAACCGGAGGTGATCATCGAGTTTCTGCCCGGGGACGCCCTCGACGAGCAGGAATCGGCTGAGCTGATCGGTCATTGGGACGCGTTCGACTCCATCCCCGCCGTCCGCTCCGGGCGCATCCACATTGTCCATGAGCCGTTCGTCACCGTGCCATCCGACCGAGTCGTACAGTCAGCCGCCCTGCTCCGCGACCTGATCCACCCCGGAGGTGCCAGCCGTGGCCGATGAAACGCTGGTCAAGCTCTCAGCGGTGCGTTTCGGCTACCCGCGCGGCGACGTCTTCCTCGGGCCTTGCGATCTGACGATTCATCCCGGAACGGTCCACGCGCTGCTCGGTCCGAATGGCGCCGGCAAAAGCACGCTTCTTCGCCTTGTCAGCGGGATCGCAACGCCGCATTCGGGATCGGTCACGTGGCTGAACGAAAACTTGCAAACACTGTCACCGCGCGAACGGGCCAAGCGAATTGCCTTTCTGCCCCAGCACACCGAAACGCCCGATGACCTGTCCGCACGCGACGTCGTGATGCTCGGACGATTCCCCGTCCGCGAGAACCGCTTCTTCGACTCAGTCGAGGACGATCGCGTCGTCGACGCGTGCATGGCCACGACGGAAGTGACGGCGTTTGCGACGCGACGACTGTCGGAGATGTCGGGCGGCGAGTCACAGCGCGTGCACATCGCGGCCGCCTTGGCTCAGAAGCCGCAGATGCTCATCCTCGATGAACCGACCTCCTCCCTCGATCCATACCACCAACTGGAGATCGCCCGGCTGCTGCGGGGTCTCACACACGAACAACACCTGACCGTGCTGCTCGCGACGCACGACCTCAATCTCGCCAGTCAATTCGCCGACGTGGCCACGCTGATGCGCGACGGATCGATCGTCGCCACCGGCCACCCGCGTGACACGCTCACTCCGAAACAACTGCAAACCGTCTACGGCGTCGCATTCGATTCGGTACGACGCAGCCACGACGAACGCCCCTGGGTCTTTGCGACAACCGAACCGGCGGCGACATGAGCGCGATGCAGGGATCACTCTCGTTCAAACGACTCGCGCTGCCGATTCTGCCGGCGGCGCTCGCCCTTCTGGCGGTCGTGGCGGTCAGTCCCGGCATCGGGTCACAGCCGATCTCAGCCATCGATGCGTGGCAAGCGGTCATGGAAGACGGCGAAGATCCCGAAGACGCGATCGTTCGCAACATTACGATGCTCAGGCTCGCCCGCACTGTGTGCGCACTGCTGGCGGGCACGACGCTTGCGTTATGCGGAGCGGTTACGCAGACACAGTTCCGCAACGTGCTCGCAACGCCATACACGCTCGGCATCGCCAGCGGCGGAGCGCTCGGCGCGGCCATCTCCGTGCTGCTTGGGTGGAATGCGACGATTCTGGGATTGGGCGCCGAATCGTGGGCCGCGCTGGTCGGCTGTGCCGCCGTCGTCGGACTCGTGCTCCTGCTGGCCGGGACACTCTACGGACTCAGCGGCAACAGTCTCGTGCTGGCTGGTGTGGCGATCGGGTTTTTCTGCTCGGCCATGCTGATGTTCACGACCTACCTCGCGGATGTCCGCGGCAAGGAACAGATCGTGCGCTGGATGATGAGCAGCGTCGAAAAGATGGACTTTGACGAGCCGCTTCGCATGCTGCCGCCGATGGCGATCAGTTGGATCGGGCTGCTGCTGTGTGCTCCGGGATTGAACCAACTGCAGTTGGGCGAGGAATTGGCTGCGTCGCGCGGCGTGCGGGTCGGTTGGCTTCAGACCGCCAACATCGGATTCGCATCGCTCGGGACCGCATGCGTCGTCTCGCTTTGCGGGCCGATCGGATTCGTTGGCCTGCTCGTTCCGCACGCCGTTCGGCTGATCATCGGGCGGGATCATCGCCTGCTGCTTCCGCTCGCTGCGTTGTGGGGTGGAGTGTTCCTGATCGTGTGCGACTGGCTGGCTCGCCTGTTGCCGGTGTGGTGGGGGCGTTGGCAGGACGGGGAGTCGTCGGCAGCCGGTCTGCCGATCGGGGTGGTGACGTCGGCGATCGGGGCTCCTGTGTTTCTGTTACTGCTTTGTAAAGCCCGTATGAAGCGGAAAATCAGTTGAGATACGGGTTTACATTTCCTAAGATACGACAGAACAGGAAGCGAAGAGGAAAGGAGATTTCGTTTTCCCCGCGTCCAGCATCGCCATTTCACCCACACCGTCCGGCTTGGCCAGCAGCGTCCTGATGCTCAATGCGCACTACGCGGCGCTTCGGATCATCAGCGCCAAACGCGCCCTCAGCCTTCTCTTCAAGACAGACGCATCCGACGAGCCGATGGCCGAAGTCGTCCACGTCGAGGATGGCAAGTTCATGTCGTACAACTTCGCCGACTGGCAGGAGTTGAGCGAGTTTCGGCGTGAGTTTGAACCTGCCAAACACGACTGGATCCGCACGGTGCGCTTCGATCTGGCCGTCCCGCGGATCATCCGTGTGCTCAGCTACAGCCGTGTGCCGCGTCAGCCTGTGAAGCTGAACCGTCGCAACATCTTCGCCCGCGACCACAACATGTGTCAGTATTGCGGGAAGCGTCTGCCGACCAGCGAACTGAGCCTCGATCATCTCATTCCGCGGTCTCAGAACGGCCCGACGACGTGGGAGAACATCGTCACGTGCTGCCTGAAGTGCAACGTCCGAAAAGGAAATCGCACACCGGAACGTGCGGGAATGAAGCTGCTCAACAAACCGGTCCGTCCGTCAAGCAGTCCGGTGCTGCGTGTCAAGCTATCGGACGACAAGTACCGCTCATGGCGCCAATTCGTCAACGACGCCTATTGGAACGTTGAGTTAAAATAGCAATCGCCAATCGACGGTGAATTGATCCCCAACGTCCGATAGTCTGTCGCGTCAAATTCGCAGATCAACAACCTGAATGGCTGCGCCCATCGAACCGATGACCTTTTTGGGCGAGTTCCACGCGGTCGCCCAGAAGAGGGAAACGGCACGAGGATCAAGGCCAGCCTATGACTTCGACCTGCGACGTCTGCATCATAGAAGATGATCCCAACGATCTGAAGCTGGTTCAGCGCGTTCTGGACATGGAAGGCTATTCGAACGTCGTGGCTGTTGACGGACGTTCCGGGTGGGACGCGATCAGCGCAAACCACCCGCGCGTCATCCTGGCTGACTGGGAAATGCCCCATTGCGACGGACTTGAGTTATGTCGCAGGGTTCGGGCAACACCCGATCTCAAAGCCTCCTATTTCGTCATGCTCACCTCGCGTGGCGACGAATCTGCACGCGAGAAGGCCTTTCAGTGCGGCGTCGACGATTACCTTGTCAAACCATTTGACCGAGCAACACTCGTCGCACGCGTCCGCGTCGGCGTTCGCATGTGGGAAGCCAACGCTTACCTTCAGCGGGCTGCGATCACGGATGGACTCACGGGTCTGTACAACCACGATCACCTGACGACGGTCATCGATCGTGAGTTGCATCGTGCACGGCGGTACGGCAATCGTCTTGCCTTGATCATGCTCGACCTGGATCACTTCAAAGCCGTCAACGACACCTTCGGGCACCTCGTCGGCAACGAGACTCTGATGGAGGTCGCACGCGTCTTGCGCGAAACGGTTCGCGACTTTGACACGATTGGGCGATTCGGCGGCGAGGAATTCGTCGTGGTCGCTCCGGAGGCCACGCTCGAAGACGCATTGACGATCAGCGAACGCATCCGCGTTGGCATCTCGCGATCAGTGAGAGTCGAGGCACTTCGGGGTCACATTGTGACGGCGTCTCTTGGCGTCGCGACGGCTGATGATGCCCGCGTCCGCAGTGCAACCGATCTGGTCGATCTTGCCGATCGCGCCCTGTATGCTGCGAAGAACGCGGGGCGCAACAACGTCAAGTCCGCCGTCGACCTTCAGGAAGACGAGTTGCTCTCCATTCGCGGCGAGGAGGTCGAATCGCTGCG
Source organism: Phycisphaerae bacterium (assembly GCA_028289375.1). Taxonomy (GTDB): domain Bacteria; phylum Planctomycetota; class Phycisphaerae; order UBA1845; family UBA1845; genus OFTM371. The sequence goes on from JANQQK010000002.1 coordinate 98,492, forward strand.
GAAGCGCGTGGCGATTCTCAGCGTGCAGGCGAAGGACGTCTACATTCAGACGGTGTCCTCGTTGGTGCAGGCCCTGGAAGAGAAAGACCCGTTCACGGCCCGACACTCGGTGAATGTTTCCGCATACTGCAAAGAACTGGCGACGGAAATGGGACTGGGCGAGGCAGCGATCACGGCCATCAGCAATGCGGGCCTGCTGCACGATCTTGGAAAGGTCGGCATTCCGGACCGCATTCTCATGAAGCCGACCGGACTGAGCGAGACCGAAGCCCTGGTCATGAAGCAGGTTCCGTCGATCAGCGTCCGGATTCTGGATCATCTGCGGATTCTCGACGAGGAGATGCAGATCATTCGGTACCAGCGTGAATTCTTCGATGGAACGGGCTATCCCGAGCAGTTGGCCGGCGATCAGATTCCGATCGGCTCACGTATCCTGCTGGTGGCCAACGCGTTCGATGCGATGACGACCGATCGTGTGTATCGTCCCTGCCGCAACATCGACGAAGCGATCGAGGACATCAAGCGGCACAGAGGGACACAGTTCGACCCCGACGTGGTGGACGCGTTGTGTCGTTCACTCGCCAACCACCGCGAGCTCTATCAGTCGCGTGTCCGCACGACATCTGACGCACTGCGAAGCCCGGCAGGCGTTCTTTGAGCTTCTTTCGACAGCCGAACCCCTCCCACCGTGTACCGTTGATTTGACCGACAGCGGTCAGCCTGCGTACGCTAGCGACCATGCATGAACCAGCCGACACGATCCGCCTGCTCGTATCCTGCCCCGACCAGAAGGGCTTGGTGGCGGCGATCACGGAATTCGTAGCGTCACGCGGCGGCAATATTCTCGACCTTGACCAGCACACCGATCCCGATGAGCGGATGTTCTTCACGCGTGTCGTGATCGATCTTGCGGACCTGACGGTGTCGACGGACGCGTTTGCGGAGCAATGGGAGCATGTCGCGTCGCGGTTTCAGATGACCTGGTCGACGCATGTTGCGTCGCGACATCGTAGGGTGGCGGTTCTGGTGAGCAAGATGGACCATTGCCTGCGTGAATTGCTGTGGCGATGGGAGGCAGGGGAGTTGCCGTGTCGCATTCCGGTCGTGATCAGCAACCACGCGGACCTGGAGCCGATCGTGACTCGCCGTCAGGTGGCGTTCGAGCATCTGCCCATCACCCCCGAGACGAAACCGGAGCAGGAACAACAGATCGAGTCGCTGTTGGAGCAGCACGGTGTCGATCTGGTCGTCCTCGCCCGGTACATGCAGATTCTCTCGCCCGGATTTGTCGAACGATACGCCAACCGCATCATCAACATCCACCACAGCTTTCTGCCCGCATTCGCCGGTGCTCGGCCTTACCATCAAGCCTATCAGGCGGGCGTGAAGATCATCGGCGCGACGTGCCACTATGTCACCGCGACACTGGATGCCGGCCCGATCATCGAGCAGGCGATCGCACGCGTGGACCATCGCGACACCGTGGGTGACATGATCCGCAAGGGCAAGGATCTGGAGCGCTCGGCGTTGCTGACCGGCGTGCGTCTGCATCTCGATGACCGCATCATCGTGCACCAAAATCGCACGATTGTGTTCGATTGACAGCGTTGCTTTACGGCGATTGACCATGCGGCGTCCGTTCTGGATAATTCCATGATTGCCACGATTGCGGAGAGATGTTGTCCATCCATGCGTTTGATTTCCTGCAAGAAAACCTGCCTGCTGACTTTGACCTTGCTGGGGTGTGTGCTGTCCGGCTGCAAGGACGGCGTCTGGGACTGGAGCGCCTTCTTCCCGAAAGACAAGAAGGGCAACGTAGATTCCAACAATTACGTCGACCCGATCATGAAGTCGGCCGCATACCGCAACACGATCGCCGAATATGCTTACTTCGACGGCATGCGGCGCATGCGGGTTCGCGGGTATGGCGTCGTTGTCGGCCTGAGGGACACCGGGTCGGCTGAATGCCCAACGCACATCAAGAATGAACTCGTGCAGGAGATGTACAAGAAGCGCGATTTCATCAGCCGTCCGGAGGACTTGATCGCACGACGGGATACGGCGGTTGTCACGATCGAAGGTGAGATTCCCGCAGCCGCAACGGAGGGCACGGAATTCGACCTGCTCGTGCGTGCGCTCCCGGGCACGCAAACGACAAGCCTGGAACATGGGATACTGATCCCCTGCGATCTGCGCATCTTCCGCACGACGGGCGCTTCGGGCTGGATTCCGGGACGGATTCTTGGCGTGGGCGAAGGGCCGATCTTCATGAATCCGTTCGCCGCATCGCGCGGGTCTGCCACACGAACCTCAAAGCGCGAAGGCACGATCATCGCCGGCGGTCGCGTCAATACAGATCGCCGTGTCCGCCTGCTCCTGACGACACCGTCCTATCAGCGGGCGGCCACCATCGCCAACCGCATCAATGCGCGTTTTGCCGACCCGGAAGACCCGGTCGCCGACGCCATTTCGCCATCAGAGGTTCGCGTCACGATTCCGGCAGAGCATCGCGATGATCCCAAGCACTACGTCACGCTTGTACAGCACCTGTACCTGCCGATCCGCCCGGGGTTTGAAGACTCAGTGCGACGCGCGCTGGCGAAGGAGTTTTCCGGACGGGATGCACCGCACGTCGAAATCGCATTGGCCTGGGAAGCGCTCGGTCGCAACGTGCTGCCGGACGTCAAGAAGTTCTACGATGACGGCTATCCGCCGCGCAGTTTCTATTCAGCGGTCGCCGGACTTCACCTCGGGGATGACGACGCCGTCGACGCACTGGATCGTCACCTGAATAACCCCAACAGCGATCATCGCTCCGGAGCGATCAAGGTTCTCAGAACTGCGCGAAACTCGATGCGGGCAGCCGGTGCATTGCGTCGTGCGCTCAGTGCCGAGGATCCAAGAATTCGCATGGACGCGTATGAAGCCTTGCTCGAACGTAACGACCCCTACATCACGACGTTCAACATCGGCAGGGGCGACTTTGCGATCGACCTGGTCCGATCCGACGGGACAAAAATGATCGCCGCAAAACGATCCGAGGATCGCCGCATCGCCCTATTCGGTGACGTGCGGGCGCAGCCTCCTCTGTTCTACAGCCTGCCGGACGACTCCCTGATGCTCACGGCTGATCCGGGCGATCGACATGTGACGCTGGTCCGCTCGCCCGATGAGGCTGGCATGCTGCCGCCGGTCAAGGTTGATACCGAAGTCGCGCAGGTGATCAGTCGTCTTGGCAATCCGCCGCCAAACGTCGCGCTCGGTCCGCAGGGTCTTGGCGTGGACTACGCGTCGATCATCCTCGTGCTTTCCGAGCTGGTTGACAGCGGTGCGATCGACGCGCATTTCATGATGGAGTCGCCGGCCTCATCCGTCTTGCCGCGGAGTTCCAAGCCAATGGGTCGGCCGGAATCGGAACTTTGAACGCGACCCTCCGGGTTCGCCCTGAAATAGGAAACGAAGAGGTACGCAACACATGATACGTCAAACGTCTCTGATGGTGCTCGCATGGTGTCTCGTGTCGGCCGTCGCTGTTCAGGCGCAAGTCCCATCCGCGTCTCCCGCGCCCGATGAGCAAGCGCAGAAAAAGATACCCGAATACAAGCTGACGATTCCGATTCCGCGCGAACCGAGCGACGCCTGGAAGAAATTCTCCGAGCTGAAGATCTGGGACGACGGCTACAGCGAAATGTCCTACTACGACGCTGAGTGCACCATCTACGGCAAGCCCCGCAAGTACACGCGTGTGCACCTCATGAACCGGCAGGACATGGACCCCCAACTCGGAATCAAGGCCGGCCCCAAGAGCGGTCAGACCGTTCCCGCGTTCAAGTTCGTCGTGGCTGAGGAAATCCCAACAGAGAATTACAATTATCGTTTTCTGACGTCGGCATTCGTCGAGCGTCCCAGCCTTGAGCCACTGAAGATGACGATTTCGAGCCATGAATGGTGTGGTTCAACGTTCAAGTGGTTCAAGTGGGACCGTCCCACCGCCTTCCCTTCTGACAACTGGTCGCTGGACATATGCTGGTTCTCATACTTCGAGGGCGAGGGCGACGGATGGTGGCCTTGGCCGCGACCGAATATCGATGGTTACGAATTTCTACCGCTGTATGCCCGCGCGGTGGTCGCATCCGGCGAGAAACGCGAAATGCACCTGCTCCGCTCCATGCACCACACGCACAGGCCCGACCCGATTCCCATTGATGCCGTGCTCAAGATCGACGGCAAGCCGCGCAAGGTGACCGTACCAATGGGTTCGTTCGAGGCGCAGCGCGTGGTGGTCGAATGGGAAGGGGCGGAAACGTGGTTCGACGTCGAAACGGCCGCACCGCACCGCGTGCTCGCATTCAAAGCCGACGACGTTCAGGGCAAGCTGAAATTCGTGGAGCGGCGGGCCTACTGGGATCGCGACTGGAAGAGCGGATTCCACAAACCCAATCAGGCACCGTGATGCCTCGGTGACATCGGCGCGTCAGCTGCCTTGGCCCTTGTCGCCACCGGCCTGATCCATCTGACGGTTCTTCATTTTCTCGGCGGCCTGCTGACGGGCGAGCCGCCGCAGATCGGCAGCGGCATCCGATTCGTCGACGATCTCGGCCCCGAGCAACGTCTCAATGGCATCTTCAAGCGTGACAACCCCAGCCGTACCGCCGTACTCATCGACGACGATGAACAGGTGTCTTCGCTCGCGCAGGGCCTGATTCAGAAGATCGCTCACCTTCATCGTGTTGGGAACGAAGCTGGCCGGTCGTTTGAGCTTCTCAAGCGTCATGTCCGATTCGCCCGCAGACGCTGCGTGCAGAATGTCCTCCCGGATGGCGATTCCGACGATCTCGTCGAGGTCCGCCCCGACCGTCAACGGCAGGCGCTTGTGCGGCCAACTCAACGCGGTCTCGGCTGCGTCGGCGACGCTTGTGTCTTTGGGAAGCGATTGAATCACCGTACGCGGTGTGAGAATGTCGGCCACCTTCACCCGATCGAGCTTGAGCGCATTTTGCATCCAACGCGCTTCCTCGTCGGAAAGACTGCCATGGCGATGACCAAGCCGTGACATCGCGAGGATTTCGTCCTCGGTGACGGACCCGAGCGTCGCGGCGTCCCCGGATAGGAGCTTCGTGAGCGATTGACTTGCCTTGACCAGCGGCCAAAGCAGATGAATCACCAACTCGATCGACCCGCAAAGCAACGGCGCCAGTTTGTCCGCATGAAACACGCCAAGCGTCTTGGGAATGATCTCGCTCAGAAAGAGAATGGCCAGTGTGAGAATGACACTGAACACACCAACGCCGATGCTGTCGAACACGTCAGCCGCGAGCATCCCCGAGACAGCCGCACCGGCAGTGTGTGCGATGGTGTTGAGTGCGAGAATGGCGGCGATGGGCTTGTCGATGTTCGAGCGCAGCCGTTGGAGTCGTTTGCCCGCCGATGTCCCCGATTCGAACAATTGTTCGACGCGGGCAGGTGACACGGCGTACAACGCTGCCTCGCAAACGGAGCAGTAGAAGGACGCCCCGATGGTCCCGATCACGACGATGACCAGGTAAAGCATCGACCCGGTCGACGCCGCATCGCCGACGATGTTGCCCGTATCGCCCAGTATGGAGAATTCCACCGAGATGGTCACCGAGTTGATATTGTCCAATCAGCCGCGCGGGACCACGCGAATCTCGCAAGCGTTGATCTTCACTTCAGACGCCGAACCCTCACCCTCGATCCACGTCGCCTCAACCCGACCCGCAACAACCATGTGATAGGCCAGTCCCGGCTCGAACGTCAGCTCGAACGCCGGCGACTCACTTCCCGACCACTTCTCCGGCACGCGTTCCGGATCCGACTCAGCCAACGTCACCGACGCCAGTACCTGACGATTCGAGTCCATCACGTACGCTTTCAACTGCACCGGCACCACACCATACAGCGATCGGAAGTTCCTCGCGGTGCAGTCGTAGTTGACATCGAAGGCAACCTCCACGTTTTGCGGCTTACTGCCGTCGTAGTGGAGCACATGACCAAGGTGAAACTCCGCATTCGCATCACCGCCGCCTGTCGCATCAGCCGAGCAGTTGGCCGTACCGCCCGCGTTGGCGTTCGATACCGCACTCGCTTCGCCCGTCGACGCGCGTGCGGTGTCGGCCACGTTGAATGGCTCTGCGACCGGCAGCCGCAACGCCAGCGATGTGCCACCGGCGGCAACGCGGTGTTCCTGTTTGGCTGTGACGAGTTGTTCTTCAAACGACCCTGATCCGCATCCAACGACCATTGGCCATGCAAGACACGCGACCGCCAACCGCATTCTGATGTTCATCACCTGCAACCTCCACATGCTCGCGGCAACAAACGGCCGCACGCTTCGCGACCCTGACGAGCCATGCAACGTACCGTCAGGTCGCCAACGCGACAACCGGCAATCCTTAGAGCTCCTAAACAAACCCTGTTTTCACGAATCTGTTTGAGATGATGGCGACGGCGAGTTGGAGGAAGGCTTCGTGGGTATTGGCGCTGCGATCATAAC
>JANQQK010000003.1 GCA_028289375.1 Phycisphaerae bacterium
CAGCCAAGAAGTGACGAATTCGTAACCGCCGTCCCCAACGGCAGTTACGCAACTGGGCGATACTGGACTCGAACCAGTGACCTCCTGCGTGTCGAGCAGTACGTCACCCCCTAAAACCGCACTGCAGGGCCCAAGAACGGTGTTCTTGCGGCCCCAGAATGGTGATTTCTAACGCGATACAGTGGCGCTGCACTGGTACTCCGTTGGCGCAACGGTGATGTTACACCCAAACTGACACTGAACTGACACCGCTCACTGGCGACTAGGGCCCCAAGAACGGCTATATCAGAGGCTCCCAACGCTGATCAAACCCACAGCCCTTGAGTTACATCATGCGCCGAGAGTCTTGCACAGATCACGCGACGAGAGGCAAATGTGACGATACTTGACTAATATCGTCACAACGTGTACATTACGATACAGGTTAGGGTTAGACCAATTTTCTAGGGGCGTTTGAGGAGGCAAGCGATGAGCCGATCAATCAATCTCTCGCTCACGGACGAGCTCCGGTCGTTCATCGACAAAAACTCCGGCGACGGGACGATGTATGCCACTCCAAGCGAATTCGTTCGTGCTATTCTGCGCGAGAAAAAGGAACGTGAAGACGCAGCATCGTTGAGGGCATCTGTCCTTGAGGGTTATCAAGACATTAAGGACGGACGGTTCATCGAATACGACGGCAGTATCCAGTCACTTTTCGAGGAGTCCCAACGGCGTAAAGCGTCCGGTCGGTAGAGATGGCACGGCTATTCCTCACCGAGCGTGCGATCGATGACTTGGCGGAGATCCAAGCCTATTCAATCGAATCTTGGGGGCAGCAGGTCGCCGACACGTACCTCGCCAAATTCGAGAACACATTTGAGCTCATTCGATCGTCCCCAGATATCCTTCGTTCAAAGCGAGAATTCTCAGGTCGTCTGTTGTTCTGCCGCGTTGAAAAGCACTGGCACGTATGCGACACGATCGGTGACGATGTTTATCTGCTGACAATCAAGCATGGCTCGATGGATCTTCCCCGGAGGGTCGCGGAACTTGAGCCCCAACTCACTCAAGAAGCCGACCTTCTGTATCGCCGGATAGTCGGCACCAAGTGATTGGGCACGGTGTGTCCGCACCCACAGAATGCATGCCCCTGATGAAATGTAATTTGGCACCTGCGATCACACACCAGATCAACTCCATGCAGAACGTACCAGTAGTTCGAGCCTGATTCCTTGGCGAGCTATGGAAAGAACGACGAGAACTCGAACACTAAAGTGCAGAATGTTGGCGTGGATAGCAGGGCGGGGATTGGAAGCCAACAAGTGGTCGTGAGTAATGCACCCAGTGCATGGGATCCCTGACTTTCCAGTATTCGACGCTCCCGTCCCGGTATATACCCACAACGTCGCAGATGCCGTTTTCTTGGAAAAAAGAGGTCCGCCCCCCGCAATGCGAGAGACGGACCCATGAATAACTCCTGGGGAAGAAGTTGGTAATTCTACGGACGCGTGCTGATCACCTCATTCGACCATGGCACACCATCCGGCGACGTACCCTGAATGAGTTGCCGGAAGCGGAACAGGTCCGTCGGCGACACCACGCCGTCGTGATTGATGTCGAGGTAATCCTCACCCAAACCACAGTTCACGCTGGACTGTCCGTTGAGCAACTGACGGAATGTGAACAGATCCATCGGCGTTACGTCGCCGCTTTGATCCACATCACCCGGCAGGAAGCCGAAATCAATGCGGTCGGGTTCATCGCCCCCCTCGCCCATCGCACCCAGATCGGCGATCGACGCTCCGACGGAGTTGAACACGTCAGCCTTGAGCATCGTCCACATACCGGCAGCGATTGGCTGATCCCACGTGACGCGGTAGAGCGACGGATCATCGTCGACCATCTCGACCGCGACGACGAGTGGATTCTCTCCGTCGCCCGTGGTCTCAAGAGCGAAGTTGTCGGTCGTGACCGAACCTTGATTCGCATCCCCATACACAGGCACGTTGAAGCGAACATCCGCCGACGTCAGTCCCGCCACCTCGAACGAATCGCCAAGCGAAACCGTGTTGGCACGTGGATCGATGAAACCGGAGCACGGACGCGTGTCACCGAGTTGACCGCCGCCATGGACGATACGCGGTGTGGCGATCTGCGGGCAGGCACCCTCGTCACACGTCAATTCCGGAATCGGCAGGCTTCCGCCCACCAGACAATCCAGAACCGAGACGTCGTCCGTGCACGAACCATCCATGCCGCAGCACGCAGCGGTTGGAATCCCACCGGCAGGATTGCAAGTCAAACCATCGCACGTCGCACCCGGCGCAAAGAAGCCACCCAGCGCGATACAATCATCGAAGCCCGTATCACCCTGACAAGCATCACCGATACAGCACGCGCCATCCGGGATCACGACAGGCCCGCATTGAACCTCATCGCACACGGTCTGAGGATTCGGACTGCCGCCTTGGGAGATGCACTCCGTGAACGTCACATCTTCGACGCAAGACTCATCCGGCAGGCAACACGAGCCTGTCGGCAGGTTGAAGTTGCAATCGGTTTCCGCGCACGTGGCGTCCGGTGTCGGCAATCCACCCGTCACGAGGCAATCAAGCAACGACACGTCGTCGGCGCAGCCACCATCCGGCGTGCAGCAGGCACCCGTCGGGATGCCGCCATTCGTGCAGTCCACCTCATCGCAAACGGCACCGATTCGCAAAACGCCACCGAGACATTCGTTAACGGTCACGTCATCTGTGCAACCATCGTCCGCATCGCAGCACGCACCGGTCTGCGGAATCCCAATCGCATCGCAAATCGCGTCGGCACAGCTCTGCTGCGGAGCTGGGAACCCGCCCAACTCCAGGCATTCAAGCAACCCCAGATCTTCTACACACGACCCGTCCTGACGACAACAGGCACCGGACGGCAATCCACCGCCGGTGGTGGAGCAATCCACCATCTCGCACGTCGCTTGGAAGATGGAAAGCCCACCCTCTTCCACACAGGCGGAGCCCGTTACTTCATCAAGACAAGTCTCTTCGTCGATGCAACAGGCACCAGTCTGCGGCTCGAAGATGTCACAGGCAGCCTCGTCGCACGTCTGATCTGGCGCTGGGAATCCACCAGACTCCAGGCAACCAATGAAGTCGACATCATCCGCGCAGCCACCATTGGCATCACAGCACGCTCCAGTCGGCAACCCGCCGCCAGTGTTGTCGCAGTTCACGTCCGCACATTCGGTGTTCGCAAACGGCTGACCGCCTTGCTCAACACAGGCATCACGACGCACATCATCGAGACATGTTTCGGTGTCCACGCAGCATGCACCGAGTGGGTTGTTGAAATCGCAGTCGACGTCCGCGCAAACCTCTTCAGGAAACGGGAATCCGCCACCAACCAGGCAGTTGAGCAGCGCAACGTCGTCTGAACAGGTGCCATCCTGATCGCAGCAAGCACCGAGCGGGAATACCCCACCTCCGCCTTGCTGACAGTCAATTGTGTCGCAGGTCGCCGCAGGCGCGAAGAAACCACCCAACGCCAGGCACTCGTCGAAACCGACATCATCATTGCATACACCATCCCCGATACAGCACGCACCTGTCGGCAACCCGCCGCCCACGTCGTCACAGTTCAGATCCGCGCACAAGATGCCATGCACGGGTTGGCCACCCGATTCGATGCACGCCCCTGACGAAACATCGTCGGTGCAGGTTCCGTCACCATTGCAGCACGCGTCGGTCGGAATCACCGGGCATGTGTCGTTATTGCACGCCTGATCCGGAAACGGCAGGCCACCCTCGGACAAACAGTCGATGAGCGACACATCATCGTTGCAACCACCCGCAGGGGTGCAACACGCACCCGTGGGAATTCCACCATTCGTGCAGTCAAGCGTCGCGCAGGTCTGGTTGGGACCGAAGACACCACCGTTGCAATCGGAGATCGTGATCCCGTCGGTACATCCACCATCTGCACTGCAACACGCGCCAACCTGCTGATTGCCAAATTCGCAATTCGTGTCCGCGCAAGTCACGCCCGGGTTGGGCAGTCCACCTTGCCCAATGCAGGCAATCAGATCGACGTCATCCAGGCAGGACGTATCCTGCAGACAACAGGCTCCGGGGGGTAGACCAATGCCACCAGCCGGTTGTGCCAAAACACCTGCGGGCAGCGACACCAGCCCGACTGCGAACGTCGCCGCCAATAAGCGACCATTCAACGTTCTCATATCCATTCCTCCTTGTCTTCTCACGATTCATCTTCATCTCCGTAGATGCATAGACACCACGGACTGCTTCTCCTTCGATGATGGGCCGATGCGACCGTCGCCGGCATGGGCACGTCGGCTCAACACAAGGCGATAGGCGGACCACGCATTGCTTTGGCGCGCACGTTGAATGAAAAATCCTTGTCGACGTTGTACGTACTGAAAGATCGCTACGAATTGAAGTGCCCCTTCGCCGGTGAAGGATCGCTTGAATTGCGGCCTTTCATTGGGGAGAATCAGACGATGGATTCGAGTCAGGCCACTCGCGTGAGTTTTCTCAACCGCCTGCGTGACGTGCATGATGGGCCAAGCTGGTCGCTATTCCGCGAGCGGTACGGGCAGATGCTCTATCAATACGCTCGCGCACGCGGCGCCTCCCATGCCGATGCCGACGACGCCGTACAGGAAGTCCAGATGCAACTCGTCAAGAGCATCGGCCAATTCGAATACGATCCTGCCCGTGGTCGATTTCGCGCATACCTCCGGACGGCCATCCTGCACGCACTGTCGCGCCGGGCGCGACGACAATCACGACAGCCGGCGTCGGTCGATCCCGATGGGTTGCACCATGTGCGCGACAACGGCCACGACGCATCGGACGCTGTCTGGAATCGTGAATGGGATCGGCAGCAACTCCGCTGGGCCGTTCGGTTGGCGCGGGACGAATTCGAACACATGACGATGCACGCATTCGAGTTGCACGCAATCGTCGGGTTTTCGGTGAATGAAACAGCGGAAACCCTTGGGATATCCAAGTGGCGTGTGTACCGTGCGCGGGAACGTGTCAGCCAGCGTGTGCGTGCAATCCTGACCGATCTCGCGCAGGAGGACGCGCCCAACCCGGCATGAGAACGCGATACGCTAAACGACTGTCTCGAAATAAGTTACAAGAACGCCATTCGGCGCACACCATTATCGGACGCTACTGGCCGACTTTTCTTCTCTTTGCCTGCCAACTCTGCGCCAAACCGACCCCGCACCGGTCTATCAGATATTGAGGTACCTCAGAATGATCGCGACCCGACCCACCTACGACTGTCCGCGTTGCAACGCGGAAGTTCGCATTGGCCGGCAACGCCGCACGGTCTGCTTCGCGTGCGGTTCCTCGCTGCTGGTCAGTCACGATGTCGGCGTTGCGCGTGAATCACCTCGTGCTTCAGGCCTGTCACTGAAGCTGGACGAACAGTCGGATGCGTTTCTCGGCAAATTGCGCGACGCGTTCAGTTCGGTGGATGTTGTCCCCGCAGGAGCGTTGTCGGGACTCGGCGGTGCAAGTGGCGATGGACTGGATTCCGGGCTGACGATGGGTGATCGAATTCCGGGGTTTGAAATCATTCGCGAACTTGGCCGAGGCGGGATGGGCGTCGTGTACCACGCGCGGCAGCAGACACTAGGGCGTGACGTGGCGTTGAAGGTGTTGCCCAATGTCGGGCGATACGGGGATGAGGCAATTGCCCGTTTCACGGCGGAAGCGAAGGCCGCTGCCAAACTCCACCACACGAATATCGTTTCCGTCTACGCCCATGGACAATTTGAAGGCCTGCACTACTACGCGATGGCGTTGATCGACGGGACGAGCGTCGATCGCGTGATGGCCGATGACCGCGCGTCGCTTCTGGGGCCTAGAGAGTGTGGATCGCGGGCGGTGGGGTATCGTCGGTTTGCGCGACGAGTGGCGGAAGTTGCGGACGCATTGGCTTGCGCGCATCGGCAGGGGGTCGTGCACCGCGATGTCAAACCGCACAACCTGCTGCTCGACAATGCTGGTCGCCTGCATCTGGTCGATTTCGGGTTGGCCATGCTGGCGGAGCAACCTTCGCTCACGCAGACGGGCGACATGATGGGGACGATGGCGTACCTCTCACCGGAGCAGATTCAGGCGCGGCGTGACGGCATTGATCACCGCACCGACATCTATGCTTTGGGTGTGACGTTGTACGAAATGCTGTCGGGGCGTCAGCCATTTGTTGGCGAAACGCGCGCTCAGGTGTTGCGGGCTATTCTGAAGGATGAACCGACGCGACCACGGCTCGTCGATGCGTCGATCCCAGCTGATCTGGAAACCATCTGCCTGCGGGCGATGCGAAAGGCGCCGGAGGATCGGTTCGCCACGGCGGAGGACTTTGCCGAGGACCTGCGACGCTTTGCGGATTGTCGGGTGATTCGATCGCGCCGACCGGGCGTTGTCGATCGCGCCCTGAAATGGACTCGGCGGCACAAGTCGGCCTCAGTGGCGCTGGGCTTGGCGGCGGTGCTGGCGGTCACGATGACGGTGTCGCTCCTTGCGGCTGCGACAACGCGGGCAGAGCGGCATGCTCGCCTGATCGGGAGGGTTTATGAGCAGCTTGCGTTTGTCAATTATCGCGACGTCGACAAGCTCACCGACGATTTGCGCGGCATCGAACGTATTGCGAATGGAAATCCCGAGGCACAGCGCGTTCTGGGGTTGGCTGACATTGCAATCGGTGATCCCGACGAAGCCATCGCGCATCTAAAGGACGCTCTGCAGGTTATGCCCGATGATCGCGCGACGCGATACCTCCTGTCGTGGGCATACTGGAAGGCTGGTGAACTCGATCGCTCAAAAGCGGTGTTCGCGGAATCAGAAAGCCTGGCTGTACCGGAAAGTGCGGACAGTCTGTTTTTCCGCGGGCTGGCAGCACATCGTGCTGAACCGGATGTCGCCGTGGATTCCTATCGGCAGGCGTCGCGTTTGCGAACGCAAGGGCATGGTTTCTACCCACAGGCAGTGCTGCATCTGGCGCGAGCACGGAATCAGCAAATGTACAAGCAACGGTCACTCGACTTTTTCCATGAAGCCGACGTGACCCTGCGGCAGCTGATCGAGCACGAAGCGTACGATTCATATCCCTACTACCTGCTGTCGATCACGCATCGGCTTGCTGCGGAGATCTACCGGGGCAGCGAGGGGACGCGCGATGACGGGCTTGTCGAAGATCATTTTGCCGAAGCTCTGCGATTGGCTCGTGCAGGGCAGGACGTGGAACCGGACAACGATCGGCCCGTCACCGCAGAAGCGGAGTGCCTTGAAAGCATGGGACGGTTCAAGGAAGCAATCGCCGCCCGAACACGGGCGATCGGTTTGTCCAACAAGCCAGTCGCGACGTGGGAGAGTCTGCACTACCGTTGGCGGCTGCACTTTTGGATCGGAGACCATGAGAGTGCCATGAATGACCTCGCGCGATGCGCCGAATTCGATCCGGGTAACCGGTTCTACGAAGCGGTCTATCCCGCGTTGGTGTTGGCTGATCGGGGCATGATGGCAGAGGCGGTTGCGTCGGTGCGATCGCTGATAAACAGGGGCGACACCTCGTCGATGGACGCACTTTGGTCCGCGACGACGTTGCGACTGCTTGGGCAATCGGCAGAAGCAGAGCGCGTGCTGGGCGATATTTCGCCTGGGTCGGGCGCGGATCAGTGGATTTCATTGTTGCATGGAATGATGACCGGCGCGCGCGACTTGGAAGATGTTGCATCATTTGCGGCGTCCTCGCCATCACCTTGGCAGCTGCTGGGCGAGGCCCATTTTCATGACGCTGCACGTCGGTTGTCGCTTGGCGAACGTTCCGAAGCGCTCGATTCGTTCCGCAAGGCCTATCGCAGTTTCGACAGTGAGCAGCGATACACGTATCACACGAAGATGATTTTGAAGCGGATGGAGCAGAACGCATTGTGGCCTTCGATGGATAGCCAAGGCCTGTAGGGATGGACGAAGGAAACGAAAGACCAGGATGTGATGGGAGAAGATAACATGCGTGCCGCATGTGTTGGGAAATCGGTTGATTGTACAAGAGGGTGTCTGTTCCCATCGGTGCTGATCGTTGCGTGGTTGTTCATGCCGGGAGATGTCACACTGGCGGATGCGCCGTTAGCGCCGTTGGCATCGCCGCAGTATTCGTTTGATCTCGCATCGCCATCGGTCCTCGATGGATCGGTTGTGGCGTCTGATGTGCTGGAGCTTGGTTTTCCATTCCCGGCTGCGTACATTAAGGGAAACGACATCGGGCTTCTGTCGCCACAGGACGACATCGACGCCCTTTCGTCCGGGCACAGCGGAATGAATCCGGACAGCCCGTTTCTTGTTCAGTTTTCCGTGGACCGAGAAACGGTCGGGCTTGCACCGCCGGACGTGTCGATGATCGATCAGGGCATTCCGTTCAACGTGTTTGATCAGGCGTTGCGGAATCATGCTGCGGGTGACCAGTTCCTTTCGTTCCGCGCATTCGGTACCGAAGGCAACGATCCGACTTCCGCCGTCGCCCTGCCAACGTCTGTTTCGGATTTCGCCATCGAGATCAACGCCCCGCCTACTGCGAACAACGTGCTCGTGCGCAACAACTTCGACGAAGGCGGAACGGATTTCGCGGCCTATCCGATCACGCACGCGGATACGTCGCTCGTTGGTGAGATCGCGCTGGATCGAGTGGATGCGCACGCCGTGTTCGAGTCGTCACAGGCAGACCCATTTCCGGCGGTGTTTTTCTCGCTGACGACCGATTCGCCGTCGCTCGTTGCGATCTCGAGAGTTCTTCCTGCCAGCGGAGCAAACGTGTTCGTAGCGCAAGTCGCGGGATCAGAAACGGACATCGCGTGCTGTTTCGGGGACACGCAGTGTCAGGAATTGCCCCGGGACGGGTGCATTGCAATCGGCGGTGTGCCGTCACAATTGCTTTCGTGTGATGACGCGGTTTGTTTGCCGGGAGGTATCGGCCCCTTACCCGCCGGTGCCTGCTGCCTCGCTGATCAGAGCTGCCTGGACGGAGTCGAATTGATCCCGTGCCTCGAGCAAGGCGGTGTACCGAATCCCGCGGCAACGTGCGCCGAAACGTCGTGTACATTTGGAAACCAGCAGGTTGGTGCGTGTTGTGGCGGTGACGGTACTTGCACGGACAACACGACGATCTCAAGATGTAGCGGTGGAGCGTTTGGACCGAATCAGACGTGCGAGCAGCTTGATTGCACCAATGGTGGCATCCCTGCCGGTGCGTGCTGTACGACGGCCGGTGGCTGCGCGGATGACGAGTCCATACTCGACTGCATCTCGGTCGGCGGCCTACCGTTTCCGGAGATGGCGTGCGACGTTGTGCAGTGCGCGCCGATCAGCGCGGGCGCCTGCTGCGAGGCGGACGGCACATGCAGCGATGGTGTCGCATTCGATGTGTGCCATGGTCGCGGGGGCGTGCCGGTTCAGGGAGCCTTCTGCGATGAGCAATTGTGTGCGGGCGGCCCGGTCATCGAGCAATCCGGAGCTTGCTGTGCGGCTGTGGGCTGCGTCGAAGATGTGACCGTCATGAACTGCCTGCTTGGAGGAGGCTTTCCGTTTCCCGATTTGGCCTGTGGCGCGGTCACGTGCGACATGGGGCAATCGGGTACGCCGGGGATGGGCGGTGTGAATCCTGTTGATGGCATGTTGGTGGCGGTTTTTGCTGGATTTGAGGATCTTGGTCTGCAACAAGGCGATGACATCGACGCCTTGGTCGTTGTGGACGCCGATGGGGATCATACATTCACGCCGGGCGATCACGTCTACTTTTCGCTCACACCGTCGTCACCATCGCTGGGCCTTTTTGCCGACGCCAGCAAGATCGGGGCGGCGGCGGATGTGTTCGTGGTCGAGGCGGGCGGCGAGATCCGCGTGATGGCGCGGGCGAATGAGCTTGGCCTGGGGGCGGCAACCGATAATGTCGATGCACTTGAGCTGCTGACGGTGGGGGCAAACATGGAACTGCTCTCGCCGCAGGTGCAACATGGCATTCGCGCCGACGTGGGCACCAAGTTCCAGCGACGCGCGTCCTTCAGCCCAATTCCGATTGGTCGAGACACGCAGGCACCCGTTGATTTCACGATTGGCAAGTAACGCTGGCTGACTCGGCGAAACTGACGATCGTGCCACGCAAGCGTGCCTGCCTCGGGGCATTCAAGTTTGAGGCTCCAGCTGAGTCTTGTTGATCGGTCACGCTGCAACCATTGACCGAATTCGTCGCACCGTGCAACGCCACCGCCTGTCAGTTGGTCGCCCCTGTCGAAGACGTCGTGATCATCGTGAACGACGCCGGCAGCACCGCTATCCACGCCAACATTCTGCACTTTTGTGTTCGAGTTCTCGTCGTTCTTCCCATAGCTCGTCAAGGAATCAGGCTCGAACTACTGGTACGTTCTGCATGGAGTTGATATGGGGGAGACAACGGCCATGATTGACTCTTGGCTTCAACGAATCGAATTCTTTGAAGATACGACCACCGACTTCGCGACCTTGTCCGATCAACGAGCGATCTCGGACACGCGAAACGACACGGAGTTCCTCGCTCCACCGCGCACGGCTGGCTCAATTCGACTCCCACCGATACTGTCGCCCTCAAAATCGTCGATATGGAAGTCGACAGCCTGAGGCAAGAGGTGTTGGCGCTTCGAAAGCGCGTTGAGGGGCTCATAGCGATCCTCCGACTTCTGGTCGTCTTGCGGAAAGTGTCTGGCTTCTCGCTCCGATACACCCGACTCCCTGATGGATCCACAAAGGCGTTGCTACTCAGGGCGATCAATCGATCACGCTCGGTCCTTCCACTTCGAAGTACACTACGTGTGCTTCAGTTGTCCTCGTCACGATACCACGCGTGGAATCGTGAGGCAGAGTGTGGTCTCGACGACATGCCTTCTTGTCCACGTTCGTTACCGCAACAATTGACTAGAGCCGAAGTCAAGACCATCGAGGACATGGTGACCTCCGATGAGTTTCGACATGTTCCCACCGGCAGATTGGCATTGCTCGCCCAGCGTCTCGGCAAGGTCTTTGCCTCCGCGACGACTTGGTACAAGCTCGTGCGACTGTACAAGTGGCGACGCCCTCGTTTACGCGTCCACCCACCCAAGCCGAAGGAGGGCATTCGAGCGACGCGCCCAAATGAGACTTGGCACGTCGATACAACTCTGATTCGACTACTCGATGGACAGCGCGCTTACCTTCACGCCGTCATCGATCACTATTCCCGCCGGATACTCGGATGGAAGGTGTCCTCGATGTTTGATCCGAGCGTGACAGCCGAAATCTTGCTCAATGCCGCAAGTGAATTGGTCGCCGGAAAACCATCCGTAGTCGTTGACGGCGGTGCCGAGAACTTCAACAGTGCCGTCGATAATCTGGTCGACTCTGGTCTTCTCCAACGCCTTCTCGCCCAGACCGACATTTCGTTTTCCAACTCGCTCATCGAATCATGGTGGCGAGCGCTCAAGCAGCAGTGGCTGTACATGAACACGCTTGACACGTTGAGCAGACTCGAGACATTGGTGCGGTTCTACGTGACTGAGCACAACACGCGTCTACCCCATTCTGCGTTCGAAGGACAAACGCCGAACGAAATGTACTTTGGCACCGGCGATCACATACCAGATCAACTCGCCGCAGCCAAGAAAGTCGCACGGCAATCTCGGATAAAAGCAAATCGGGCAACAACGTGTCCGACCTGTGAGCCGCCCAAGCCGATCGTCACCTGACGCCTCACCTGGCACATGATTCGTGCCACCAAGAATGAGTGCATTGGAGAAATCTATGGATCACTGTGCGCCGCGGAAGGCAGGGCCCCTTGTACTCCAAAGAACAACTTCCGCGAGAACAAGTCTGCCCAAATAAGACGCCGGTCCGGCCTCCGCGTGCATGCGGATGGCGAGATTGTCGCCCCGCATCCCAGAGTGACGAGTATTCGCACAAGAAAGTGCAGAATGTTGGCGTGGTGTACTGGTCCACGTGTGCCGTGCAAAGGTGTGATGTTCCAGCAGGTGGAAGTCCTGCCCCGGTAAAGGTCGTCGCGGCCGGGTAGCTATCCCAGCGGCTATGGAGGTAACGAAGTGGTCGGAGCCTGGGAGACATAAGGGCGGCGTGAGGCCGTCTGCAAGTTGGCAGGCCGTAACATGCGTGAACACCGAGACGGCCCCGAAATACACGATGCGAAGGCCGACCCTGCCTGGACTGGGGGAAGGCTGGCACGGATCGATCGCGTTGGACGACAGTTTCGATCCGCTTCGCCGGGGTGGTGGGTGACAGCATGTCAACAAGGAACATCGCGCAACACGGGAAGCCCGTCTGGGGTGGCAGAATTCGGCTCAGCCACCAGGCGTATTTGGCGTCTGGCCACAGACGGGTGGCGGAGGGGCTCGTAGTACCGACGAAGCCGGGTAATGCCGGTGGAGGGAAGGAGCCCTGGTTTCAGGATGCGGACGAAGCAGCAAGGGAAAGTGGCGATTGACGATGAGTCTAGCAACGCCCCATGCAATTCAGACGCTGCAACGAAAGCTATACCTGAAGGCCAAGCAGGAGCCGAACCTTCGCTTCTACGCACTGTACGACAAGGTCTGTCGACCGGACATTCTGGCTCACGCCTACGCACTTGCCCAATCCAATCGCGGTGCTCCCGGCGTGGATGGTGTTCGTTTTGAAGACATTGCGTCGTATGGCGTGGAGAAGTTCCTTGCGGAGTTGAGACAGGAACTCCAGGAGAAACGATATCGCCCTGAGGCGGTGCGGCGGGTGATGATCCCAAAGCCGAATGGCGAGAGACGTCCGTTGAGCATTCCCACGATCAAAGATCGGGTTGTGCAAGC
Source organism: Phycisphaerae bacterium (assembly GCA_028289375.1). Classification (GTDB taxonomy): domain Bacteria; phylum Planctomycetota; class Phycisphaerae; order UBA1845; family UBA1845; genus OFTM371. Next base: position 12,866 of record JANQQK010000003.1, read on the forward strand.
GGCTGTGAAGCTGGTCTTGGAGCCTGTCTTCGAGGCAGACTTTACGGACGACGCGTACGGATATCGCCCTCGGCGAAGCGCTCATCATGCCGTTTGCGCCGTGCACAAGGCTTTGAAGGCTGGACACGTCCAAGTCGTGGATGCCGACTTGTCGCAATACTTCGACACGATTCCGCATGCGGAACTGATGCGTTCGGTTTCGCGCCGGGTATCGGATGGCTCGGTGCTGCATCTGGTGAAGATGTGGTTGAAAGCGCCTGTCGAGGAGACCAGCGACAATGGCAAACCCACACGTCGGCGTACCGGCAACCGAGGCACACCCCAAGGTGGGGTGCTTTCGCCATTGTTGGCGAACATTTACATGCGTCGGTTTCTGAATGCGTGGAAGCAACGCGGCCATGACCGTCGATTCGGCAGCCGCATTGTGAACTATGCCGATGACTTCGTGATCTTGTGTCAGCGTAACGCCGCAGAGGCCCTGTCCGAGGCGCAGAGCATTCTTTCGCGGATTGGTCTGACGATCAATGAGGCCAAGACACGGATCTGCTACGCGCCGACCGACTCGTTTGATTTCCTGGGTTATACCTTCGGCAAGCAATATTCCTTCGGGAGTGGCCGCGGGTACTTGGCTGCCTATCCATCTGACACGAGCGTGCGTCGCTTGAGGGGCACACTACGTCGGATGATTGGGTCGCACATGTCTTGGCAAAGCGAGGAGCATTTGGTTCAAAACGTCAATCGCGTGATGCACGGTTGGATGAACTATTTCCGCTACGGGACGTTGTGGAAAACATACGGCCAAGCGGAACGCTTTCTTCAACGACGTGTTCGCGATTGGCTGGTTCACAAGCACCGACTGGGATCACGCGGGGAATGCCGATACCCTGCGACGTATCTCTACGAGACCATGGGTCTTGTAAATCCCTGCGCGCTTCTGAAACTGCGCAAGCCTTCAGGATGAACTTGGTCCGAGAGCCGGATGCGGGAAATCCGCACGTCCGGTTCGATGAGCGGGAAGTGGAAACGGAGTACGGCAAAGCGAGTGAGGCACCGGCAACCGAAAGGGTCGGCAACAGATAGGCTACGCCTAAACAACCGCGCCACTTTTCGACTCTACCGATTCTTG
>JANQQK010000011.1 GCA_028289375.1 Phycisphaerae bacterium
AAGCCGGTGTGCTCCGCGTGACGGCGGCACGGTTCGGCGGCACGAAGGACATCGTGATCCTCCAGACGTTCGCGCAGAACGAAGTGAACTACACGCTCCGCGTGGTCAACGTTCGCGACGAGTTTGATCAGCAGATGGCTCCGCCGGAGTTGCTGGTCGATCCGTCGATCGCGACGTTCCGCGGCACGCCGCCGGTCTGTCAGCGTATGTGCAGCGGCACCACCCGGCTATGTCAGTCTGATGATGATTGCTCCGACGACAGCGTATGCGAGTGCTCGACGAAGGACACCGACGGCGATGGCCTGCCGGATCACATCGAGCAGCGCGGTTGGCCAGTGACGATCGAATTGACCAATCGTGATGGCGTGTTTGATCGACGGGAAACTCAGGAGCGGGATGTGACGAGTGACCCGCTGGTCGCAGACACCGATGGTGATGGTCTGAGCGATTTCACCGAGCGTGAGTTGGCCACCGACCCGCGCAACCCCGACACCGACGGTGACGGCATCAACGACGAGCGCGAGTTCAATCTGTTCTTCAGCAACCCGATCGACCAGGACACCGACGAGGACCAGCTCGACGACTTCCTCGAGGTCAGCTTCTACAAGACGTCACCGATCCTGGCTGACACAGACGGCGACGGTCTGGATGACGACACCGAAATCCTCGAACTGAACCGCAACCCGCGCGTGGCTGACCTGCCCGAATGGGAAATTGACGTTGGCGACCTGCTGTTGCAGATTGACGAGCGCTACACGTACGTCGACGAAAACGGCGAAACAGTCACCGAGGTATCCTCGACATCATCGACGTTCGCCGAAGCAAGTGAATCTAGTGAAGTCAAATTCAATCAGACGATCAATCGGGAGGGGTGGGAACTTGGCTTCCGCGGTGGAGCGGCGATAACAACTGGTCTCAACAGCAATCTTAACGTATTCGCTGAGGCCAGCGGGAGAGGTTTTGGGAGCACAGATACTTACTCGGGATCGGATACGACGACCGCCGCGAGTCTCCAATCCTCGTACGAGTCGTCATTGAACAAAGGGCGTGAGTTCACCACGACGCGTCAAGTCACGCGCGAAGTATTCGGTGCCAGCATCGATGCACCTCTGACAGTCCGCTCGACAGGCGACATTGCCTTCAGTGTCTCGAATCTGGAGTTGTCCGTCCTACAGTTGGGGCCGAACCGCGAAACGTACGTTCCCATTGCGACGCTTGTGCCGAACGCGGAAATCGCCACCGGTGAAACGACGACACTGAACATTGGACCACTGCTCGACGAGCGCGGCCCCATCAATCTTGGAACACGGGAGGTGTTTCCGTCGTTGGTCGAGGATCTGTTCCGTGCTCCACGCGGTCCGGTCATTGTTCCAGCCAATTTCGATATCGTCGACGAGTTCGGCCGAAATTTCGCCTTCACATCGCAGGAGACCAATGACCGAACAGCCACGCTGATCATCGATCTGGGTGATGGTTCGGTCGAACAGCATAACATTGCGATCGCAGGTTCAATCGACGACAAGGGATTTGTCGGTGAGTTAGGAGCGTTCGTCGGCGGCTTTGACGATGAAGGCAGACTCAACGGCATTCCGCTCGACTACGCTTTGCAGGACATCTTGGGACTGACCAAGGAGTCAGACACGCCCGTATTCGACTCTGTCATCGCCGGACCAAACGGCATCGTTGAGACGTTTGCTGCCGGTGATGATGTACAGGTGTTCAATACGTCCATCACGGGATTGAGTGACATCAGTGTCATCATCTCTGCAGGAGCAAACGGAGTCTTGGACACGACTCAGCTATTGGGTGATGACGAATTCGCGGTCACCGAGGGCTACGCGCTCTCGCCGACCTGCAACGAGTTTACCACGCCGCGCATCATCGAGCCGTTCGATGGTGAAGGCGACCTTGTGGTCAACACCCAACCTGCGGGTGACGACAGGTTCGCTCCCGGCATCTTCGCGGTGGGTGATGCAGTCGTTCCCGGACAGCCCATTATTGAGGCTGGTGACAATGGAGTCATGGAAACATCTCCGCTCGGAGATGACGAACTGCGCGGGCCAGGAGACCCGTGTAACGGAGATGAGCAGTGCCCAGGGGGTGCGTGCAACGGACGTGAGGTACTAAAGCGATACAAGAGTGCTCTTACCGGTACTCGTAACAGAGCCTGGCTCGTTTACTCGGACGAAGAAATTCCCTTTGGCACAAGCTTTGGTGACATCATCCTGAAACCGCGCATGAATGTCTTCCTCGGCTTTGAGCAGGACACCGATCGCGACGGCCTGTTCGCGCGTCACGAATTCTCGTTCGGCAGTAGTGATCAAAGCAAGGACACAGACAATGACACGCTGTCAGATGTCGTTGAAGTCCGCGAAGGGTGGGTCATCGATGTTACAGGACGCGAGCCTTACCGAGCGTTCCCCGACCCGCGAATTGCCGACTCCGATGGCGACGGTGTTTCGGACTTGCAGGAGAAAACATGCGGTACTGATCCACGCAAACGGGATACCGATGATGATGGCATTAGTGACTTCAATGAACTGAACGATGACAACGGCGGTTTCGCTGCAGAATGCACCGCCGCCGCTCAAAGTCCGCCAACGCATCTCGATCCGCTCAACCCCGATACAGATGGCGACCTGCTGATCGATGGCATTGAGGACGAACTCGGCTCGGACAATCTGAATCCTCTGGATGCCGGAGATATTCTGGATACGGATGCTGACGGATTGGCTGACAACATTGAGAGTTTGATTGGGTGGCAGGTCGAGGTCATCCGATGCAACAACACCTGTGCCACAGCGTTTGACGGAGATTGTGGTGAGGACGATGGTTCCGTCTGTGCTCCCGGCTCGCCGTACGCCGGAATGGCGTGCACCACGAGTGCCGACTGCAATGATCCACCCCCGGCACCAGTTTGTCAGGGGCTCGGGATTGGATCCTGTGAAAGCGGAGCAGACCCGTGCATTTTCGATACCGGCTGCGTGGTCTATTCCGGGTGCCCGACCACTGGAACATGGGCTTTCAGATGTGGCGGCATACCGTCTGGGAACACATGCGCGACCGATGCAGACTGCGTAACAACATGCAACTTGCAGAGAGAATGCGATATCTCCAGCAACGACGGGACACCTTGCACAAGTGATAGCGACTGCCTTCCTCGGTTCACGAACTTCGCATGCGTGCCCACCGGATGCGCCTTGGGGACGGACTGTGCCGATTGCCAAGAACTTGGTACCCAAACCGTCACAAGAACGGTGTTCTCCGATCCTACGAAGAACGATACCGACTTCGACGGCCTGCCGGACCTTGTCGAACGTGCGATCGGGACGGATCCAAGAAATGTTGACACCGACGGAGACGGGCTCCTCGATTTTGACGAGTTCGCGAACTTCGGTCAGTTCTTCCAGAACAATTTCCTTTTCGACGGGTTCTTCATCACCGATGCCGGCTCGCAGCAATATGGAAGTGATCCAACCTCGCAGGATACGGATGGCGATCGCCTGCCTGACTCCTTTGAGTTGCTGACTGGTTGGCGCGTTCTCTCCGTGGTCGACAACGTCGCCCGAGACGTGAACTCAAGCATGTTGTTTGCAGACTCGGATTTCGACGGGCTCAATGATCTCGCCGAGTACCTCGGACGGGACACCCACGCACCGGGTGCACCCGGCGATGCCGGGGACGCCACCGATCCGACAGATCCGGATACCGATGGCGATGGGCGGCTGGACAGCCAGGAAGTTGCCGCCGCCACGAATCCGCTGATCCCCGACCAGAATGTCAGGGTGAGCGTTGTAGGATTCACGCTGACCAACCCCACAGGCAACGATCAGATCGTATGGCGTTTCAATGTGTCAGGCGAAGTCTTGGGCGAACCAGAGCGACTCATCCTTAGTACCTCTGAACTCATCGACTGCTTTCTTGGCTATAACGGGGATACTTGTGACTCACTGCTGCAGTTTCCAAGCAACCCCTCCAATATTTCAGACACGGATATTGAGGAATTTTGCCCACAAATCGAGGTTTTCGCGATGGATCAGGGCGACTTCCTTGCTATGCGCGTCGACGTGAATGGCCGATTGGTGGACGTACCACCATTGTGTGACGGTGTAGTCACAAACTTATGCTCATCGCACATCGCTGTAGACCTGAATTACGCGGATATCGCGAGTAGCGGATACATCCGTCAGGTCATCGATCTCGCGAATTCTGATTTCAGCGGCGACACGGCATGTCAGGGTGAAGTCGTGCTCGAGATCACGGTTGAGTAGTTCTGCGTTTCTATAAGGCACGGGCGGGCAGGCGTTCCCATCGCCTGCCCGTCTGGTGCCTCTATCTGCTCGCGAGTGAATGCCTGCACAGATTCAATAGGAATTCCGCAATGAATACCATGACCAAATCAAAGAAACTGCTCACGATCGGCGTGGCCAGCATGCTTTTTTGTCTGCTCGGGATCGCCGCCGGCTGCGGGACGCCGATGACGTCGGAGGCGATCGTCGCCGACGAAGCGTTGTCAGCCGCGGCGAACAACAACGGCGGTTCCGGCTTCGGCACGGGCAACTGCTGCGTCGTGTCGGGCCGCGTCGAACAACGCACAGGCTGCAACGTCTCAGCCGTCGAAGCTTGCGTCTGCGATCGACTGCCACGCTGTTGCAACGATTTCTGGGGACCATCCTGCGTGCTCGCAGCAGCCGACACATGCGGCGGCTGCCCAAACCTCAGCGATGAGGAAGCGGGATTGGCCTCGCTGTTGATCGACTCCGACGGCGACGGCCTGCTCGACCTCGACGAGATCATCGCCGGCACGCGGCCCTTCTGGCGCTTCGACGGCCCCGACATCGACGGCGACGGCATCCCAAATGGCGAGGACGATGATGTCGATGGCGACGGCGTGCTCAATGCCTACGACGAAGACGTCGACGGCGACGGCATCGAAAACACACGCGACGACGACATCGACGGCGACAGCCTG